>JAYOEY010000003.1:0-276368 GCA_038116945.1 Rhodospirillales bacterium | reverse complement strand
CGATTGGTTAACGAATTATGGCGATGAATTGTTAACCTTGTAGATAAGGGGATTCCGGGAGAAACGCCGGTTTTCCCGTCAACCGGAGACGTCAATGAATTCGTCACGCGTAAGGCCGCGTAACCTCCCTGCCGGCCTGCGGCCGCTGTGCAGGGCTGTCGTCATGCCAGCAACGCTTCTTCTCGCCGTCCACCTCGTTCTGCCGGTCAAGCAGGCGCGCGCCGCCGAGGAGGTTGCCGACCTGACCAGGCTGTCGCTGGAACAACTCATGAATGTTCAGGTCACGTCGGTTTCCAAGAAACCGCAGCGCGTGTCCGAATCCGCCGCAGCCGTCCATGTCATTACCAGCGAAGATATCCGCCGGTCCGGCGCGACGTCGATTCCCGAACTGCTGCGCAACGTGCCGGGGCTCAATGTCGCCCGCATCGATTCAAGCAAATGGGCGATTACCGCGCGGGGATTCAACGGGCTTTTCTCAAACAAGCTGCTTGTTCTCCGGGACGGTCGAACGCTGTACACCCCTCTGTTTTCGGGCGTTTTCTGGGACGTTCAGGACACGCTCCTTGATGATATCGAACGTATCGAGGTCATTCGCGGTCCCGGCGGGACGATATGGGGTGCGAACGCCGTCAACGGCGTGATCAATATCATCACCAAGAGCGCGGCAAAGACCAGGGGAACCCAGATATCGGCGATCGCCGGCACCGAAGAGCGCGGCAGCTTTTCCGCCAGGCACGGTCTGGCGCTCGATGAGACCTCGCATATCCGCGCCTTCGTCAAACATCACAAGCGGGACAACAGCCCCCTGGCGACGGGACAGGACGGTTCCGACGACTGGGATATCCAACGCGGCGGGTTTCGCTATGACAACCGGTCGGTGCGCGGCGGCGCGTTGATGCTGCAAAGCGAGATCTATACCGGCAATGCCGGGCAGTTCGTCGCCGCTCCCTCCTTGACGGCGCCGTTCACGACGACGTTTAGCAACGACGCCAGCGTCAACGGTCAGTTTCTGCTTGGACGATGGACACAGGAGGGAGAGAACGACTCTCAGACGATGCTGCAGGGCTATTTCGACCGGGCCGTGCGGCGTGAGTATCACGCCAATACGGCGACCATCGCCTTCGATCTGGAGGCGCAAAGGCGGCAGAAATTCGGCGACAATCACGACGTCATCGCGGGCCTCGGCTATCGGTTCAGCCGGGACGATGTCGATGAGTCGGTGGATGTGTCGTTCAACCCCAGCCACGATAATTATCACCTGTTCAGCGCTTTTGTTCAGGACGAAATCATCGTGCTGGATGACGTCAAGGTCACCCTCGGGTCCAAGTTCGAACACAACAGCTTTTCCGGCTTCGAAATTCAGCCATCGGCGCGCGCCCTGTGGCAGGTCAACCCGACGAACAGCCTGTGGACCGCGGTGTCACGCGCCGTTCGCACCCCGTCGCGTGCTGCCGACGCGGTCACCTTTAACTCGTCGGTCGTCTCAGCCGCTCTTCCTGTCCAGTCCAGGGTATTCGGCAGCCCCAATGTTGAGTCCGAGGAGCTGGTCGCCTTCGAGCTGGGATACAAGACCCGGCCGCAGCCGTCGCTCAGCATCGATATCGCTGCCTTCTACAACCTCTATGACAATCTTCTGACCACCGAGCCCGGCGCATCGTTTCTGGAGGCGACGCCTGCGCCGTTGCACCTCGTACTGCCGCTGACCTTCGCCAACTACATGTCCGGAGAGGCCTATGGCATCGAAGTCGGCGCCGACTGGCGGGTTCGGGACTGGCTGCGAATTCGAGCGTCCTATACCTATTTCGAGCTTGAACTCCGCCGCGATCCGGGCAGGGGTGTTGCTTCGAACGAAGCTGCGGAAGACCGCGATCCGCGTCATCAGCTGGGCATGACCGCTCAGTTCGATATTGGCAGGAATCTGGAGCTCGACGGGACATTGCGCGCCGTCGACCGGCTTTCCGAGCGCACCGTCAGCGGTTACGCCACGGCGGATTTCCGGCTCGCCTGGCGTCCGAACGAGAATGTCGAACTGTCGGTCGTCGGCCAGAATCTGGGGCAGAGCAGGCACCTGGAGTTCCGGCCGGAATTTCTGGGAACCAAGGAAACCGAGGTCGAACGCGCGTTCTACGGCCAGCTAAAGGTCAGGTTCTGAGACCCGGGCCGGTAGATCGTCTTGTTCAGCCTTTTCAACATATTCCGGGTTCTGGCGGCTGCCGCCATTGCAGTCGGCGCGATTATTGCGCCGGCGGCCGCCCAGTCGGGCGCCAGGGAGGACCAGGTCAAGGCGGCCTTTGTCTATAATTTCATCAAGTTCGTCGAATGGCCGCCCGAGATCTGGGGCGCTGCCGACACGCCCATAAAACTGTGCGTTTCAGAGGGCGGAGCGTTGAACGGGGCGCTGGCTGCGCTGCGCGGAAAGATGGCGAGAAATCGTCTCATTCAGGTTCTGCAGGGCTTGAAAAAGCCGGACAGAAGTGGATGCCATGTCCTGTTCGTCGGTCCCGACGACCGTCATGCGTTGTCGAAAATTTCCAGGGGAACGATCGGCCGCGGTCTCCTCACAGTCAGCGATATCGACGGGTTCGCAGAGCGAGGCGGCGTTATCGGGCTGTTCGTGTCGGAAGGCCGAGTGAGATTTGCGATCAATGCAGGAGCGGCGCACCGCTCCGGACTCCGCGTCAGTTCGCAATTGCTGAAACTCGGCAGGATCGTCGAGACGGAACGACAGCGATGATGCCGGCGACGAAACTGCGCAACAGTTCCATCAGGACGAAGCTGATCCTGCTTTCCGTCGGCATTTCGGCGCTCGGTCTGTTGCTGTCCGGCGCCGCGTTCACGATGGTCGATTACTTCAACCTGAAACGCAGCATCGTCGACGATCACCGGAGGCTGATCGAGGTCGTCGCCAGGAACGTCGTGGCTCCGCTGACATTCCAGGACAGGGTGGCGGCGCGCGGCACGCTCTCGTCCCTTTCGACGATCCGGTCGGTCAATGCAGTCTTTATTCACGACGCCGGCGACCGGGTCTTCGCCGAATTCAGAAACGACCGGCACCATGTTCAGGGCGGCGGGCACGGGCATGGCGGGCTGGATCATGGCGTGTCCGGGAATATTTCAGGGTCATACCGCGACCAGCTGCGCTGGCGTGCGATCCTGGACGGCCAGGGGATCAACCTGAGCGAACCTGTCGTGCTCGACGGTCAGGCCATCGGTCGCGTGCATCTGTTCGTCAATCTGCACGACGTTCGCGACCGGCTGCTCAACAGCCTGGTTCTGGGGGCGACGCTGACCGTACTTCTGATTGTCGCATCGGGGTTTCTTGCGATCCTCACCGCCGGTGTGATTTCGCGACCGGTTCGCGAGCTGACCGAGCACATGAAACAGGTTTCGGACGACAGGGACTACTCGATCCGGATGGAGAAGCACGGCGGCGACGAGATCGGTCAGCTTGTCGACGGGTTCAACGACATGTTGCGGAACATCGAGGAGCGCGACCGCGAACTCGATTCCTACCGGCACGATCTGGAAGGCGTCGTGTCCGAGCGTACCGCGGAGCTCGAGAAAACCAATCGGGAGCTGGGCGCCGCGATGGTCGCCGCGGAACAGGCGAGCAAGGCGAAATCCGAGTTTCTCGCGACCATGAGTCACGAGCTCCGGACGCCGATGAACGGCGTTCTCGGCATGACGGGCCTGCTCCTGAAGACAGGACTCGCGGGCAAACAGGCTCACTATGCGCAGCGCATCAAGCAGTCAGGGGAATCGTTGCTCGCATTGCTGAACGACCTGCTCGACGTTTCCAAGATTGAAGCCGGTCAGATCGGGCTTGAAATCACCTCTTTCGACCTCCGGGCGCTGGCGCGCGATGCCGAGTCCGTGACGCGGCCGCTGGCGGCGGCGAAGGGGCTGGATTACCGGATCGATTTTGCGCCCGATTTGCCGTCGGCATTCGAAGGCGATCCCGGCCGGATAAGACAGGTGCTGATCAACCTGGTCGGCAACGCGGTGAAGTTTACCGACGCCGGCAGCGTTGCCGTCGCCGTCTCGCACCGCCCCGTCGGGGGGGCGGAATGCCTGTTGCGATTCGAGATTTCCGATACCGGAATCGGAATCGCGCCGGAAAAACAGGAAGCTGTTTTCGAAAAATTCACCCAGGCCGATACGTCGACAACGCGCGTTTTCGGCGGCACCGGGCTCGGGCTCGCGATCTGCCGGGACCTGGTCGGGCTGATGGGGGGAGAAATCGGGGTCGACAGCAAACCCGGCGAAGGCTCGACGTTCTGGTTTACGATCCCCTGCAGGATATCGACCGCCATTCCTCATGCGCCTGTCGACCTGGAGGCGCCGGCCGACGGGGCGTCGCATGACCCCGCGGACAGGCCCCTGAAGATCCTGCTTGCCGAAGACAACCCGGTAAATCAGGAGATCGCGGTGGCGGTTCTGGAGGATGCCGGCCATAGCATCGACGTTGTGGAGAACGGAAAGGACGCCGTTCGGGCCGTTCTGGACGGGTTCTATGACGTGGTGCTCATGGATGTGCATATGCCGGTGATGGATGGCATCGACGCGACCAGAGAGATCAGGAGCCTGTCGGGCGAAAAATCCCGTATTCCGATCGTCGCGCTGACCGCCAATGCGATGGTCGGCGATCGGGAAAAATACATTGCGTCGGGCATGAACGACTACGCTTCGAAACCGTTCGATCCCGTCCGGCTGATGGCGACGATCCGGCGATGTCTGCCGGATGCCGACGGAACGTGACCCGCGCGCCGTCTTGTCCTGCGGGCGCCTGCGGTTTGTTTGTGAAGGTTTTCTGCTGAATTCTCCCTGACGCACTCTCCCGGCTCGATGATCCGGGGCCTAATTCGCGGCAAGAGGGGTTTACGCCTTCTTTGCCGCCTGTCACGCTTCGGGCAAATCAGAACCGGCATTTCCAGGGAGCGGACATCATGAACGGCGCGGACATAGTTGCGGAAATTCTTCGGCGCGAGGGGACGGAGTTTCTGTCCTGTTACCCGCGCAACCCGCTGATCGAAGCCTGCGCGGCGCTCGATATCAGGACCATCCTGTGCCGCCAGGAACGGGTCGGGGTCGGCATCGCCGACGGGTTCTCGCGCATCAGGCAGGGGCGTCAGAACGGCGTATTCGCCGCCCAGCACGGGCCGGGGATCGAGAACGCCTATGCCGGCGTCGCTCAGGCGTTCAGCGAAAACGTGCCGATGCTCATGGTGCCCGCGGGGCATCCCCTGGACCGCCAGTATATCCAGCCGACCTTTCGCGCCGTCCATTCCTACGCATCCGTCCTGAAATGGGGCGCAATGGCGCATTCGGTGCAGGAACTGCCCGACCTGCTGCGGCGCGCCTATCAGGCGATGCGGAGCGGCAAGGGCGGGCCGACCATGCTCGAGGTGCCGGTGGAGCTCTGGGACCAGGAATTCGAGGGCGAGCTGAAATACACGCCGGTGCCGGTCCTGCGCTCGGCACCCGATCCGGATGCGGTGGCGCAGGCCGCCCGCATGCTGCTGGCGGCGAAGAACCCGGTGCTGTGGGCGGGGCAGGGCGTGCATTACGCCGGCGCGGGCGATGCGCTGGTTCATCTTGCCGAGCTGATCCCCGCGCCGGTCTGCACCACCAACCCGGGCAAGAGCGCGATACCCGAGAACCACCCTCTGGCGCTCGGCGCCTCCACCCGGTCGCGCTCGAAGATGTTCGCCGAATTCATGGGCCGCGCCGACGTGGTGATGGCCATCGGCTCCAGCCTGACCAAGACGTCTTTCGGGCCGGCCATGCCGCCCGGCAAGACAGTGATCCATGCGACCAACGACGCCGGCGACATCAACAAAGATTACGCGGTCGATCTCGGCATCGTCGGCGACGCGGCGCTGGTGATCGAAGCGCTGGTCGAGGAAATAGCGCGGCAGCGCGGCCCGGCGTCGGAAGGCGCGCTGCGCGATCTGTGCGACGGGGTGACCGCGGTCAAGAAGGAATGGCAGGAGGACTGGTCGAGCCATTTCGATTCCGACGAGGTGCCGATCAACCAGTACCGCGTGATCCGCGACCTGATGCGGACGGTCGACCGCGACAACGTCATCATCACCCACGATTCCGGCAGCCCGCGCGAACAGCTCCTGCCGACATGGGAGACCACGCGCGCCCATTCCTATATCGGATGGGGCAAGTCGACCCAGCTCGGCTACGGGCTTCCGCTCGCCATGGGGGCCAAGCTGGCCGCCCCCGGGAAACTCTGCATCAACCTGATGGGCGACGCGTCGTTCGGCATGACCGGGCTCGATATCGAGACGGCGGCGCGGAACGGCATCGCGACGCTCACCATCGTGTTCAACAACGGCATCATGGCGGCGGAACGCAGCGTGCTGAAGATTTCCGACGACAAGTTCAACTCGATGGATATCGGCGGCAACTACGCCAAGGTCGCGGAGGGGTTGAACGTGGCGTCCAACCGGGTCGACAACCCGGCCCATATCGTCGATGCGATAAAGGAAGCCGTCGCCGTGACCGAAAGCGGCAGGCCGTTCCTGCTCGAATTCTGCGTCAAGGAAGGCCAGGAATTCTCGCGCTACCCGTAGGGGGCATCAGGTGGCCGCGCCCGTTCGGTTGTATCCGGAAGCGGTTCCGCAAACAATCGATTGCATGAATGGTTGCGGCCCGTTTTTCATGTCGGCAGAAATATTATAAGTTGTTGTTTTTACGATAATATTTTGAATTGACCCCGTTCTCCGGCGGGCGTAGGGTGACGATGAGCCCGGCGCTTAACGATCCGGGCCGCAAGGGAAACGCAACATGACCGGCAGGTCCGTCAGCACGAGGCGCGTCGTCAGGAACGCCGCCATCATCGGGATGTCTCTCCTCTGGGGGCTGACGATCCTTGCCGGTCTGGCGCTTCTCGCCCCGGCCTGAGCCCTACAGCTCCTCGTCCGGCACGACGCGCAGCGGCCATACGTCGCTTTCGGCCTTGATGATCGGCGACGCATCCACCCGGGTGCAGGCACCGCTGAACGAGCCGCCGATGGCGAAAGTGCCGATCTGTACGTTCATGCCGCCGATTTTCGGCAGGCGGAACAGCTCCTGATAGATCTGGTCGCGGTCGTCGAACCGGCCGCCGGTCTCGCCGATCAGGTTTTCGCTGCGGTTATAGACCGCGATGTTTTCGCCCCGCCGCCCCACGATCGGTTTCACCACATAGCCCGACTGGCGTAGTTCGTCGGTCAGCTCGTACTGCGTGTCCAGCAGATACCGGCTGTTCGGATACATCGATTTCAGTACGGGGAGCAGCGCCTTGTTGCTGGTTATCAGCGTCCAGAGCGGCTCGAACACCATGACCTCCTCGCGCAGCAATATGTCGACGATGCGCGGGCTGTGAACGGTCCGGTCGATCGTGTGGTGCAGTGCGAGCTCCGTCTGGTCGTCGGTCAGCTCGTCGCGGATCTGGTCGAGCGCGGTTTCCCATGCCCAGGTCTTCCACACCCAGCGGATGCGCTCGCCGTCGGCATCGCACACCCAACCCTCGTCGTCCCATTGCAGCCCGCCGACGCCGCGGACCATCCTGCACTCGATGCCGGCCGCCTCCAGCGCGGTCTTCATGTAGAGCGCGTGGTAGGTTTCCTCCAGATCGTGGTCCAGCAGGATATGCAGCACGTCGTCGACGCCGCTTTCGCGCCACGCATCGACCAGGTCCTCGTGCAGGTCGCGGCCTGAACAGCGGCCTTCCGTACAGCCGAAATGATCGGCCCAGCGCGCCTGCACCAGCCCGGACTCCATCAGGCACGAAGCCGAGTCGATATTGTACTCGTACAGCTTCACGCCGTTTTCGGTGACCGCGAAGTCGAACCGGCCGGCGATCGCCTGGTTGCGCCGGTTGTTCCAGGACTGGTGGATTCGCGGCCACAGAACCGGCGGAATGTTGAAGCGCTGCAGCAGCGCGTCGTTCTCCAGCACCTGGTTGGTGGCGTGCAGGAACATGCGGTGCAGCTCGTTGGTTGCCCGGCGGATTTCGCGCCATGCCGTTTCGCCGATGCGGAAATAGCGATGCAGATTGGCGTCATCGGTGGCGAGCCGGCTGCCGCCCATCATGCGCATGAAGGCTGCCTCCGCCGGGTCGGCCGCATCCAGCCATGTCGCGTGGAGCGCCGCCTCGGCCTTTGCCCCGACCGCCGCTTCGCAGGGAACCAGCGCGAACAGGGACGGGTCGGGGTCGGCGATGGTCTCGGCATGGGCCGGGTCGCCGGTTTCGATCACCCAGCCGAGGATTTCCGCCCCCGACAGCGGGCAGTCGACGCGAAACCCGCCATCGGCGGCGCGGGTCAGCGGCAGTTCGCGCGACCAGCCCTGGCCCTCCGGCCACATCCTGTCCTCGACGTTCTGCTCGATGATGCGCACCCGGTCGCCCAGCACTTCGGTGACCACCGCCACATGGCCGGTGATCTCGAACGCGCCGCCCTCGTTCCAGATCATCAGCGCGCCCGGTTCCGGCGGCCGCGCGCTGCCGTTGCGGAACGAGTGCAGCGGCAGCAGCGCGCCGTCCCCGATGCGGCGAACGTGGCGCAGGTTGAAAATGTCGTACGCCATCGCGATGTCGTCGAAAATGTAGCCGCGGTTGAGATACATCCAGCGCCGGGCGAGCTCCACGCATTGCCATTTCTGGCCCATATAGACGCCGTCGACATAGGACCGGAAGGCCTGCCGCGTCGGCAACTCGTTCCGGTCGACCGTGTCGTAATCCGACGAGTGGACGGCGACGCCGCCCGGTCCGGCGCCGAGTACGGCGCCGAACGGTGCCGGATGGTCGGAGGGAGGATGTTTCATGAAGGGCCCCGCATGTGCGCCCGCGCCGTCCCGGAGAGCCCGGCGGCGTGGTTTTGAATTCAGCGGTAAATGGTCCTTCCGCTGGGCCTTTCAAGAGGCCGGGAGCGGCCCCGAATTTTATCTCGACATGGCGTCCCGCCCGGCGCGCGAGATACGGTACCGGGACGCGATATAGGGCTCGTGGAATGCTTCCACCAGACCGTCGGCGTTGAGAGCGCGCAGCCGCCGCTCGATGGCGGATTCGTCAGCAAGACCGGTCTTTTCGGCCACCTCCCGCGCCGTCATCACGACCGGCGACAGCGGATCGCCCTCGGCGAGGAGGGCGAGGATGGGCTGGGTGAGGGCGGAAGACATGGCGAGAACTATAGGCCGTCATCGGTCTTCGCCACAGACCCCTGAAGGGTGCCCTGATCCCAACATGGACCCCGGCTCAGGGCCGGGGTGACGGGTTGAGACTGATTCCACTCAACGCATCCATCCTGTCCTCTCTGACCTGAACAATGTGTACGAACTATCGCCACACTCCGTTACCGTCATCCCGGACTTGATCCGGGATCCATCGTCGCGCCATGCTCGGTCGATGGCTTTCTATGTCTACATGCTTGCCGCCAAAAAGCACGGGACGCTTTATATCGGCGTCACGAATGATCTTGTTCGCCGCACCTATGAGCACCGAGCGGGGCTGGTCGAGGGGTTCACACGCCGATATGGGGTAAAAACGCTGGTGTATTTTGAAACCCACCCGCTGGCGCTGACCGCGATTGCGCGTGAGAAACAACTCAAACGCTGGCGACGGGCCTGGAAAATCGATCTGATCGAGGAGGACAATCCGGAGTGGCGGGATCTGTATCCGGATATTGCGTGACTGGATCTGGCATGGACCTCGGCTCAGGGCCGGGGTGACGGGTTGTTGGAAAAGGCTGTCTGTTCAGGCGTCCGCGTCCAGCCCTTTGAGCCGCGGCGCGACCTGTTCCATGAACAGCGTCCATGAGCGCGTCCGCTCTTCCCATGTGCCCCAGTCGCGGCCGCAGGCCAGCAGCAGCGTGCCGAACCCGCCGGTCGCTTCCCAGAACCGCATGATTTTTTCAGTCACCGTGTCCGGGCTGCCGATCAGGAAATCGTCCTTGCGCATCAGGTTGCGCATGGTCAGATCGTCGCGCGAGCCGCCCTCGGGGATGAAATGGTCCAGCCGCCCGCTGGTGACGGGCGAGCCGAACTGCACGTTCCCGACGGCGCGGAACGCGTCCTCGTCGGTCTCGGCGACGAACACCGCGCGCGAGACCCGCACCCGGCTCTTCTTCGGCGGATTATGTGGATTGTCGTTCTCCATGTACCAGCCGATCATCTGCGCGATCTGTTCGGTCGGCGCCGGCCAGGACAGCAGCGGCAGGAAGCCCTTCTCGGCCGCGAGGTCGAGCGTGCCCTCGGTCTTCGACACGGCGATGCCGACCTCGGGGCGCGGTCTGGTCAGCGGCTGCGGCACGATATGCCAGTCCTTGCCCTGCCAGATCTCGCCGTCCCAGTCGAACGGCTCGTCGGCGGTCCAGCATTTCAGGATCAGCTCGATGGCCTCGTTCATCATTACGCGCCGGTCGCCCGGCAGCTCGCCGCGCTGGCCGTTGCCGGTGCCGATGCCGAGCCCGAACCCCGCCATGTAGCGCCCGTCGCACAGATGGTCGCACACCGCCACGTCGGTCGCGACCTGCATCGGGTGAAAGAACGGCAGCGGGCGGATGCCCGGCCCCATGCGGATGTTCTTCGTCAGCGCCGCCGCCTTGCAGATCAGCAGGTCGGCGGATGGCAAGGTGTCCGGCTTCTCCCACGACAGGAACGTGCCGTGCTCGCTGATCCACGCCTCCGAGAAACCAAGCCGGTCGGCCAGGATCAGCTCGTCCAGATCCTCCTGATACGTATCGCGCGCGATATCGCGACCGCGCTCGCCATTGGAAAACAGCCCGAACTCCATGGGGCGCCTCTCTGTCGGTTAGGTTCTGTCAGGATGATAGCGGCGGGTGGGGTAGGTGGACAGGGGCGGCTGCCCGAGTGAGGGGCATTTGTCGAGACGGTCACCCCGGTTCATGGTATGAATTGCTTAACGCACTTTGCGCCACGCTGCCGCGCGCACAGGAGAAAAGGAGCCTTCGCGATGGATGGAAATGCACCCGAGCGCACCTATTTCGTCAAGGCCGAATGGGATGCGGAGGCAAACGTCTGGTTCGTCGCGCAGACCGATATACCCGGCCTCTCAGTCGAGGCGGATACGCCTGCATCGATGCTGGATCTTCTGGAGAGCGTCATCCCTGACCTGTTCGAACTCAACGGTGTTTCCGGGTCGGCGATCCCTTATAGCGTTATTTTCGATCATCTGACGACGGCCCGCGCTGTCGCCTGATGGCGAACTATACGCGGGACCTCAAACGCATTCTCCGCGATGCTGGGTGCGAAGTGGTGCGACCGGGTAAAGGTTCGCACGAAATCTGGCGAAGCCCGATAACAAACCGCCACTTCCCCGTTCAGGTAACCATTAAGTCCCGACATACCGCGAACGCGGTTCTGGCGCAGGCAGGATTGCCGAAACGGTTTTGAAATTGCAGGCGCCGTCGCGATAGGTATTGGGGCCGTCGCCTCACCCCTCTCCCGCCGATTCCACCCGATGCGGCCAAAACCGGAACCGTCTTTTCAATCCGGATTATCGGTAGCGTGAAAATATGGTTTTCCGGTCGGGAGAGAAGAGAACGACGGAATAGGGATCGATGCGTTGTCCCTGTTCCATTCCCGGGGAGCCAATGGGCATGCCCGGTACCGCCAGCCCCGTGGCCGCCGGCCGTTCGGACAGCATTCTCAGGACATCCTTGGCCGGCACGTGGCCTTCAACCACATAGCCCTGGACCGTCGCCGTATGGCAGGAGCGAAGCTCCGGGGGAATGCCAAGCCGCTGCTTGAGGGGATCGAGATCCTCGACGTTCGTCTCCACGACACTGAATCCGGCCCCTCGCATATGCTGCCCCCACGCCTGGCAACATCCGCAATAAGGCGATTTGTACAGATGCAACGCGGCCGCCGGGGCTCTGGCAACCGCGGACACGCTTTGGCCAAACGTTGTAAGGAGGCCGATTCCGGCAATTCTGAGGAACAGGCGTCTGGATGGGATGGTCATCAATTGTCTCCTGACAGCGGGTACAGTGAAAGTTGGTCGTTTTTCATCGGTTCGTCACCGGTTGGGCAAGTCGCTGCGGCGCGCCTGCCGGAAGATTTCATATGATCCAAAGGCGCCCGATGGCGCTTGAGCCGGGCCGCAACAATGTTACGGCCCGGTCTCTGCGGGCCCGTCCCGAACCGGCCTTCAGAACATGACTTTCATGCCGGCAGCGAGAAACCAGCTGTCGGTATCCTCTCCCTCTTCGCGGGCGATATCGGCGGTACGGCCGAATTTCCGTTCCCAGACCAGCCCCAGATAAGGCGACACGGCCCGGTCGACGAGGTCGTAGCTGAGGCGAAGCCCGATCTCAATTTTGCTCAACCCGGTTCCGACATCCATCTTCCGGTCGTCCGAGAATGCAAAGTCGATGTCCGCCGACGGGGTGAGGACGAGACGGTTGGTCAGGAGCATCTCGTATTCCGCATCGAGCCGGGCGGACACGTCGCCGATCTCGCTGACAAAGATATCGGCATCAATCTCGATCCACTGTTTTGCAAGCCCGGTGATCCCGAGGACGCCATACCAGCGGCTTTTGCCTTTCGGCGAATCGAGGCGCAGCCCGGCCTTCGCGTCGAAGAAATCGGACACCGGCGTTTGCAGGACGAGTCGATTTTCCATCGTTTCGAACCTGTCCGCCTCGAGGTCGTATTCGGCCTCCCCCAGCCATCGGAGACGAATTTCATCGCTCCCGATGAAGGCGTCTCCGTTCCAGACCGCGAGGTCCTCGGCCGCGTCGCCTCTTCGGTATTCCAGCTCCTCAAGCTGCAATCCGTAGGCGATGAAGCCGGTCTCCTGGGCGATTGCCGGAGCCGCGACGAGAGCGGATGCCAGGACAGCGGCCATAGCGGGAGTCCGGAACTTCATCGCCGGGTCTCCTTCTTCCCGGCGGCGTTCGCCGGTTTCGGCCCGCCTTCCACGATGACTTTCCGGAACATGCCGGCAGCGGCGTGATAGGACAGGTGGCAGTGGAACGCCCACTGGCCGGGCGCATCCACCTCGGTTTCCATGTAGACGGTGGTCCCCGGCGAGACGCTGACCACGTGCTTGATCGGGTTCCATTTCCTGGCGCCGGTATCGAGGATCGACCACATGCCGTGCAGATGCATCGGATGGGTCATCATGGTCTCGTTGACGAACTTGAACCGGACCCGTTCGCCGTATGTCAGGCGGATGGGTTCGGCGTCGCGATACTTGACGCCGTTCAGGGTCCACAAGTACCGCTCCATGTTTCCGGTGATGCGGATTTCGATCTCCCGCGTCGCGTCGCGGTGGCTGTAGAGCGGTTTCTGGGCCTTCAGGTCCTTGTAGGACAGGAACTTTCCGCCGTTGGCGGCGGACGGTGCCAGCCCGCTTCCCGGGGCGTAGAACGGATCGGATTTTTTCGATCCCATCGATCCGTGCGCGGAATGGTCCATCCCGCCCATGCCGCCCTTGGCGCCCATAGAGCCGTGATCCATGCCCTTCATGGCGCCGTGATCCATGCCCGACATCGATCCGTGGCCTTCATGACCGTGCGCCATGCCCATGTCGGCCATGGTCAGAAGCGGCCGGTCTCTCATAGGCGGGATGTCGGCCGTCATCCCTTCTCCGGGCGCCAGCGTTCCGCGGGCAAAGGCGGAGCGGCCCATCGATTCGGCGAAGATGGTATAGGCCTTATCCTCGGTCGGGCGCACGATCACGTCGTATGTCTCGGCCACGGCGATGCGGAACTCGTCGACGGGGACCGGCCAGACATTGTTGCCGTCCGCATTGACCACCGTCATTTTCAGTCCGGGTATGCGGATGTCGAAATAGGTCATCGCCGACGAGTTGATGAAGCGGAGCCGGACGCGTTCGCCCTTTTTGAAAAGGCCGGTCCAGTTCTGTTTCGGTCCCTTGCCGTTGATCAGTGGCGTGAAGCCCTGCACATCCTCGATGTCGGTCGGCATCATGCGCATGTCGCCCCAGTCGCCGCGGTCCGACAGGGTCGCGCCCAGCCCCTTTCTGGCGACATCGCTGAAGAAATCGTCTGCCGTCCGCTGCATGCGGTTGTAGTAGTCGGGCATCATCTTGAGGTTCCGCATGATGCGGTGTCCGCTGTGCGGATGCTTGTCGGCGAGCTGTACGACGTGTTCGCGATCGTAGCGGAACGGTTCGGGCTTTTTGGGCTCGATCACGATTGCGCCGTAGGCCCCGTCGGGTTCCTGGAATCCCGAATGGCTGTGGTACCAGTAGGTGCCGGCCTGAACGATCGGGAATTTGTAGGTGAAGGTCTCGCCCGGCTTGATGCCGTCGAAACTGATCGTGGGTACGCCGTCCTGCCGGAAAGGGACGATGAGCCCGTGCCAGTGAATGGAGGTGGTTTCGCTGAGGTTGTTGGTGACGTTGATGGTGACCTCTTCGCCTTCCTTGAAGCGAAGAACCGGGCCGGGAGACCCGCCGTTAAAGCCGACCCCTTCCCTTACGAAATCGCCCGTGTCGATTTTTACCGGGTCGACCGTCAGGTTGTATGTGGCGGACTGCGCGGTCGCCAGGACCGAAAACGCCGCCGCTGCGGCCACGAGGGCCAATGGCAGCGGCAGGTGCATTTGACGGGACATCGTCAATCTCCTTCTGTGTCGATGAAGGGAACAGCCCCCGATCGCGACCGGGGGCTCCGCCCGATGTCATTCAAGGGTAATCGGACCCGTCATCCCGGATTCGTAATGTCCGGGAATGTTGCAGGCGAACTCGAGCGTCCCGTCGGCCGGGAACTTCCAGACGATGTCCGCCGTCTTGCCCGGTTCCAGAAGCGCGCTGTTCGGGTCGTTATGTTCCATGCTGTGCCCGTCGGGCATTTTCATCTTCATCCGGTCACGATGGATTTTGTCCGCCTCCAGCACGCCATGCTCGAACATCATCGCCATTTCCTTCTGGTGGGCCTTGTGCATGGCCGCCGTGCCGATGTTGAATTCGTGCACGAACTCGCCCTTGTTGGTGATCCTGAAGCGGACGGTTTCGCCCTTTTTGACCGAAACCTTCTCGGGCATGTAACGGTTGTCGATCATGACGATGTCGATGGTGCGCGAGACGGCCGATGCCTTGCCCGGCTCGCCGATGGCCTCGGCGTGGCCGTGCCCTCCGGACGAATGCCCGTGGCCGCCCCGGTGCTGCCCTGCGGCGAAGGCGGCGGAGGATGCGGAAAGGGCCAGGAGCATTGCAGCCGCCGAAGCGCATGCCGGTTTCAGTTTTCGTGAGAGACGCATGGTGATTTCTCCGTGTTTTCGAATGCAGGGACAGGCGACTTGCAGAGGCTCCGCCGGCGCAATGAGCGCCGTCGGCGTCATGGCTCGGCCGGGGAACCGGATCCGTCGGAACCGCGAATCTGCGCCAGTCGCTTAAGTGCGGGAGAAGCCGTCTCGGGGGACCGGCGGATCGCTGTCGAGATAGAGCGATCGAAGCAGCGGGAGGTCCGTCGCCTGCAGACGCAGAACGGAAGACGAAACGTCAAATTCCGGACCCGCGGCGAGGCGCGCGGAACAGTGCTGCGCGCAGGAAGACGCGCCGCAGTGAGCGGGCGCCATATTGTTTTCACCCGGAACATGCCCGTCCGGCCCGTGACCGTCCGGAACATGCCCGTCCGGCCCATGACCGTCCGGATCAAGACTATCGAGGACGTGTTCGGAATGCGAATGGCCGTGCATCCCGGCGGCATCGGCGACGGCCGCAAACGAAAACTGACCGGTCGCGACCGCCAGCATCAGGATCAGCAAAAAGGCCAGCCGTCCTGGCGACGGCGCGTTCCTGCCAGAGGTCTGCGGCAATATTCGCATGCGGTAAAGGTAGGGTCGTCTCGAACCGAATTCAAGACAATCGGGCCGGGGGTCTCGGCCGCGGAAGCGAAAGACGTCCCCGAGCGCCGAACCTCACCCCTCCCGCGGCCCTTCCGTCACCAGCCTGCCGTCCTCGATCGCCACGCACTTTCCGGTCTCGCTCATCGGCAGGGAGGCGCACAGCACGAACGCCTGACCCAGCACGTCGGGGCCGGGCATGCGCTCCTTGGCTTCGTCGGGGGCGGTTTCGGTGGCGATCGGCAGGCGCGGCGAGAAGGTGACGGCGCAGATATTGTCGTCCTTCACCTCGTCCGACAGGAACCGCGTAAAGGTGCGGATCGAATCCTTGGTGGTCATGTAGGCCAGCGCGCCGAGCCCGCCGCCGCCATAGAGCGTCACGATATGGCCGCCGTCGCGCGCCCGCATGTGCGGGATGGCGTGCTTGGCGGCGAAGAACGTGCCGTACAAATTGGTGCGAATCACCCGGTCCCAGAATTCCTCGTCCATGTCGGCGACGCGTGGCCAGGACGGCAGCCCCCAGCGGAAATGCGGCACGATGCCGGCATTGGCGATCACGATATCGATCCCGCCCAGCTCGGACGCCGCCTGCGCCATGGCGTCCTTCACCGCGGCCTCGTCCCGTACATCGACCGCGACCGGGATCGCCTTCGAGATCGCATCCAGCTCGGCGGCCGTCGCCGCGGCGGTCTCCGCGTTCAGATCGGCGACCGCGACCGCCGCGCCGGCCTCGGCCAGCGTTTTCGCCGCATGCTTGCCGATCCCCTGTCCCGCGCCGGTGACCAGCGCGATTTTACCGTTCAGCGATCCGTCTGACATTTCCTGAGTCTCCCCGTTCGTTATAGGCGGATAGCGTAATCGTCGAACGGGATATCCAGCAAGCGGCGGGGTTTACCCCCTCAACCGTTAACCCCCTCCCTGACCCTTCCCCAATATTGGGGGAGGGGATTGCAGGCTGCGTTGTCTGAAGCCCCTCCCCACGCTTGCGGGGGGAGGTAAGGAGGGGGGCTCTTTCGTCACAAAAAAAGCGGGACCCCGCAGGGCCCCGCTCTAAACGCCGGCTGTTGCCGTCTTTTCTACTTCTTGTATCCCAGTGCGACGCGGATGCGATCAACCAGCGGCTTGGGCGTGCTCAGCACCTCCTCGAACAGGGCCGCCTGTTCCTCGCCGGTCAGCGGCGCCATCATGCGCTTGCGTTTTTTCATGTCTTCCATATAGGCCTTGTCCTTGACCATCGCGTTGAACGCCTTGCGCAGCTCCATCAGACGCGCCTTCGGCACGCCCGGCGGCAGGCCGAAATTACGCCCGGTGATGCCCGGCGAGCTGACGAGACGCAGCATCTTCTTCTCGTCGGCATTGCGGCCCAGCTCGATCATGGTCGGCGTATCGGGCAGGCCGGGCTCGCGCTTGAAGCCGAACTGCACCACATAGTTCACCAGCTTCTGCTTGTGGAAATGGCTGCGCTGCCAGTTGGGCCAGGGCTGCACCATGCCCTGCACCTCGTTGCGGTCGAGCGCGCCGCGCACGTCGCTTGTGCCGCGATAGCCCAGCACGATCCTGGATTTGTAGCCCAGCACCGCGTTCAAAGCGGTCGGGAAGGTATAGAGCGTCCCCAGCTTGCCGGTGCCGCCGAGCACGACTTCCTTGCTCTTCATCTGCTCCAGCGTGTTGACCGGCGAATCCTTGCGCACCGCCAGCACGTTGACGATCGGCCCTGTGACGCCGATCCAGCCCATCTTGCGCACGTCGTACTTCACGCCGGGCGATCCCATCGCCTGGCCGAACGCGGTGGCGTTGCGCAGCAGCCCGATCACCGTGCCGGTCCTGGGCGCGGCGTTGTAGATGTAGTTCGCCGCGGCCAGCCCGCCGGCCTTCGGCATGTAGGTCGGCACCATGGTCGGATTGCCCTCGATAAAGCGCGGCAGGTGCTTGGTCACGATCTGGGCGACCGAGCCGTAACCGCCGCCCGCGCCCGCCGAAACCGCCAGCGTGATCTGCTTGCCGTCATAGAACCCGGCGGCAGATGCCGCGCCCGCGGCCAGCGCGCCCGCGGCGGCCAATGGGGCGGCGAAGGCGGCCATTGAAATGCGTAAACTCATGAAACTGCTCCCTGCTGTTTTTGCGTAATCGTGGCACCGGGGCGGCGATCCTCGCCGCACCCTGACGGAGGAGCCTATTAAGCCCGGCCCGGAATGTCCAATTTCCGTGCCCTGCCCGGGTCGACCCCCTCCTCAATCCTCCCCCGGTCCCGGGCGGGGAGGTTCCTTTCATCATAACAGCCGTCATTGCCGGACTTGTTCCGGCAATCTCAAGATAACAAGCAAGGTCAACTGTTCGGGCGACCTTGGCACCAGATTACCGGGTCAAGCCCGGTAATGACGATTGAGTTTGAAGGAACGCGCGCCCCCCGTCCCCGGTGGCAAAGGGCGCGCCGATGGGCTACACCTTCCGCACAACGAAGATAAGGGAGATCGCCCGATGAAAGGACCGTTTCGCGCCGACCATGTCGGCAGTTTTCTGCGCCCCGACTCGCTGCTGGAAAAGCGCGAGGAATGGAAAGCCGACAGGATTTCCGACGCAGAGCTGCGCGCGGCGGAAGACGCCTGTATCGCCGACATCGTGAAGAAGGAGCAGGCGGCCGGCATATTGTCGGTGACCGACGGCGAATACCGGCGCGAAAGCTTCCATTTCGATTTCATCGACCGGATCGACGGCATCAAGACCAACTTCAATCTGAAGAGCGCCTTCGCCCAGGGCGAGCAGACAAAGGCCGGCGGCGAAAAGGCCGTGCCGCTGACGGTGGAGATCACGAAGAAAATGGCGCTCCCCGCCGAAGGCATCGGGGTGGAGAACTACAAATACCTCGCCTCCGTCGCCGGGCCGGGCACCACGCCCAAGGTCACCATGCCGTCGCCCACCATGACCCATTTCCGCGGCGGGCGCGACGCGATCGCCCGCGACGCCTATCCCGAGATGGCGGATTTCTTCGCCGACCTGGCCGCGCTCTACCGGCAGGAGATCGGCATGCTGGCCGATGCCGGGTGCCGCTATATCCAGTTCGACGACACCAACCTCGCCTATCTGTGCGACAGCAAGATGCGCGCCGATGCGCGCGACCGCGGCGAGGACCCGGACGAGCTGCCGCGTACTTACGCGGCCCTGATCAACGACTGCATCGGCGGCCGCCCCGACGACATGGCGGCCTGCGTCCATCTGTGCCGCGGCAACGCGCGCAGCCTGTGGTTCGCCGAGGGCGATTACGAGCCGATCGCCGATCACCTGTTCAACCTGACCGATGTCGACGGGTTCTTCCTCGAATATGACGACGAGCGCTCCGGCGGGTTCGCGCCGCTGCGCTACGTGCCGAAGGGCGACAAGAAGATCGTGCTCGGCCTCGTGACCACCAAGCGCGGCGAGATGGAAAGCCGCGACGAGATCAGACAGCGCATCGAGGAAGCCGCGAAATACGTGGATCTGAGCCAGCTCTGCCTGTCGCCCCAGTGCGGATTTTCATCCAACGCCATCGGCAATTTGATCTCCGAACAGGAACAGTTCGACAAGCTCGGCATGATCGTCGATCTCGCCAACGAGATCTGGGGCGGGGTGGATAAGTAGGGGAGCGCCCAGGCTCGTCATTGCCGGGCCGGGACCCGGCAATCTCGTACCGCCCGCACTCACCGCAGTAACCCCCACCCCAACCCTCCCCCAACATTGGGGGAGGGAGCGCTGTTGAAGCCAGAGCACCTACTCGTTCCCTAACAAAAACTCGTCATTGCCGGGCCCAGACCCGGCAATCTAGTGCCGCCTGCAATTCATCAATTTTATACGCAACGTATCGTTTCTAATTCATAAGGCGGTTTCAGTTGCCCCCGGAACAAGAGTTAACTCCGGTTCAAAAACCGGTACGATGTAGTCCGCCGCTTTATCGGGAACAACAAATGCAACGCTTTGTTCTGCACGTGTTATTCCGACATAGATTTTTGCTAGCGAAGCCCCAGCATCTGCCAACTTGCCTGTTTTAAGATAGGTCCGAAGCTTTGGATGAGGAAAGATCAGAACGTGCTTGAATGTCATCCCCTTAGCTTCGCCGAAGTTCAGCGGATTGCCAGGTACCTCGTTTGTTTTTCGGTCAAAGCGCAGTGTCTGAGGTTTATATGTCGCCATGTATTTCTCTACGTTGCGCGTTCGAACTGCAAACACGCCATCGTGGCCCGAGACTGTCTCGTTGCGTGAAAGGGTCTTAGGGAAGTCAGGGAACAGCGCGTCAGCGAAATCGCAAATAGGCTGGATACAACGATGACTTTCGTTCAGGTAGGTTAGTTTCGCACGGCCCGCATCACTCCACTCAGAAAATTTGTTGACGATTTTGTGTCCGCGATACGCTTTGTTCTTCGGGCTGCTATTCGTTGAATATGTTGCCTGCCGGTGATCGCCCATCAAACGAACGGAAATCTCCGTATCTAGAAGGCGGTCAATGAGTTCCAAATCATATCCCGCCAGATCCTGACTTTCATCGATATAGATGCGCTGGAATATCTTTTCCAAACGGGCAATCGGCATTCTGTCCGTTTCATCGATTAGCTTGCACGCGAATTGGGCAATCTTGTCACTTAGAATTTCGCCTGGAGCGCCGAAGTAGAACCGATCCGTGTCGGCCTCCTTGACATAGGGCTTTGAACGACCCTGGACGAATAAAAGCTTTCGAACATGACAGTCATACAATTCGCGTTGATACGGCCGAACGAAATGACGCAGCAAAAACCTGAACCACGTTGAAACCTCGATATGCTCTGGCACGCAACCAAGCATCCCATAGCACTTGCTTCGTAGCTCTGCGGTCGAGTTTGTCGTGTAGGTCACGAGCGCGGATCGCTCTTGGGACGTTCCGGCCTCACCTACAATGGCGGACGTTTTGCCGGAGCCGGCCGAGGCAACTGTAATCAAGTTATCGGACGGCATCGGCTATATACGCTGGCACATGAATCTCTACATCGGATTCAAAAATTTTAAGCGCTACTTCTGCCTTGTTCGCGGCCATATGGGTTAGCAAGGCTGTGTCGTTTCCATAGTCGGTTCCCAAAATTTGATTAAGGAGGTCACGCCCGTTTACGTCTACGAGATGCGGCTCAAGCGTGGGCAATAGATCGTTGTCGCTGAAACAAATCGCGGTGCGTTCAATCCCGGAATAATCGGCGTATTTTTCTATGACCTTATCCGGTTTGCCGTCATTGTCCGTCACAACGCAAACGTCGAGGCTTAAAAGCCGTGCGATGTCCAGGAAGCGTTTGAAAGCGAGTCCGCTTACGGATATGACCTCTACGCCATCTTCCAAGGGCAGTTTACCGTGCTTCTGGATATACGCCTTTTGAACTATGAGCTCATCCGAAGGGCCTTCGACTAGGATCGACCTCTGCGCGAGGACCATCCTCAATGTGTCATACCCCGGGAGTTTCACAAAATAATCACGCGTATTGGTGGGCAGGTCGCCAAGCGTCACGCCATTTTGGCCGTCGAACATCATCGTCGCGTCGACGCCGAGCTTATTAAGAACGAAGCTCGAATGCGTCGTGATGATCAACTGCTTGTCGGCAGATCTGTCCGCCAAATGCTTGACCAACTTTGCCAAGTTGGCATGCGATTGATGGTTCTCCGGTTCTTCGATCAACAGCACGTCGCATTTTTCATTGGCTTCCAGTGCCAGCTTCACTTTTATAGCTGTTTGTTCTCCTTTGCCCACGAGGCTCAGTGGTAGCTGATCCAGATGGGGAGTGACGCTGCTTTCCCAACTGGCACGCGCTGTCATGTCTAGCGCAACCGATAACTCGCGATCGCTTACGATACCCTTCTTACCGGCGAGTTCTTCGTTGATTGCTTTGACGCCGTCATCGCTCTGAAATACTTCGCGCATCTGCCGGTAAGAAAGCGCGAGGTCTACCTGCTGAGCATCGGACAGGAAATCTCTTGCCAGTTCTACCACGTACCGATTAGCCGCGTAGTTCGATGTAAGGGCGCTCGGGTCAATCATGACTGGGCGCAACGGAGTCGAGCGCAGCGTAAGCGCTTCGCCAGCAAAGTCGCGCCAATCGATATGATAGAGTTCCACCGGGATCATCGTCAGGCGATCCGTGTCCTTGATGTATTCGGCGTATGCAGCGCCGAAACGATCATCGAGCTCGATCTTTAGGGCGACGCCGGGACAGTTGTCTCCCCTGGAATTGTTTGTCCCCTTGTTGCGGGCAAACCGGTCATCATCCGCCAGATATACCTCGATCAGGATCGTGACCGGTTCAGCGCTCTCACCGGATTTAATCTTGTCGAGAAACGCGCTCACCGCCCCCTGGTTAAACAGAAACGGATGAAGTTCGTACCCGGCATCGCGTCGGTTTAGCTGTTTTGTCAGAACGAGATTGATGGCCTCCAAAATCGTGGATTTACCCGTCTCATTGTCGCCGACAATGGTTGTTGCGTTTCCGGCGAACTGAAGTTCGACGTTTTTCAGGCCTTTAAAATTCTGGATTACAACTCGTTCGATCAGCATTGTGCCCCCTCGTCTGTCTCCAAGAGCTGGCCTATCTGAACGTCAACATTATATCATTTGGGTAGATTTTCTAATTACGCATTCGCCCATCATTTGAGCGAAGCTTGAATGTGCTGGCTCTCAAAAACAGCCGTTAGCTATTCGCGCGGTGTCAGACGAATTTTCGAGTCACGCCCGAGAACGACTAGTTGATGTGACGAAAGCCGCTAGTCGCCCCTCTCACCCCGCCCCCATCATCTCCGTAAACCGCCGGAACAGATAGTGGCTGTCGCGCGGGCCGGGGCTGGCTTCGGGGTGGTACTGCACGGAAAAGGCGCGCTTCGCGTCCGCCCTGATGCCCTCGAGCGAGCTGTCGAACAGCGAATGGTGGGTCTCCGACACGCCGCCGAACTCGCCGTCCTTCCCGTTCTGTCCGGGCAGGCTCTCGCGCGTCACGACGAAGCCGTGGTTCTGGCTGGTGATCTCCACCTTGCCGGTCGCCAGGTCCTTGACCGGGTGGTTGGCGCCGCGATGGCCGAGATGCATCTTCTCCGTCTTCGCCCCCAGCGCCAGCGCCAGCATCTGGTGGCCGAGGCAGATGCCGAACAGCGGCACGTCCGCGGCCAGCAGCTTTCTGATGGTGGGCACGGCATATTCGCCGGTCGCCGCCGGGTCGCCCGGCCCGTTCGACAGGAACACCCCGTCGGGCCTGCGCGCCAGGATGTCGTCGGCGCTCGCATCGGCCGGCACCACCGTCACGGCGCAGCCCGCATCGGCCAGGCACCGCAAGATGTTGCGCTTGGCGCCGAAATCCATTGCGACCACGTTGAAGCGGGGCGACGTCTGCTTTCCGTACCCCGCGCCGAGCGTCCACAGCGACTCGTCCCACTCATACGCCTGGCGGCAGCTCACCTCGGCGGCGAGGTCCATCCCGGCGAGCCCGGGGAAGCCTTTTGCGGTCCGCAGCAGCGCGTCGATATCGACATTGCCGTTCGCCGCAAACCCGATCGCGCCGGACGGTGCCCCGCCGTCGCGAATGCGCCGCGTCAGCCGCCTGGTGTCGAGACCCGAAATGCCGGTCAGGTTATGGCTCCTGAGCCACGCATCCAGGTGCCGGTCGGCGCGCCAGTTGCTCGGCTCGGTGATGTCGCGCCGCAGGATCAGCCCGCGCGCCGCCGGCGTCACCGTCTCGATATCTTCGACATTGGTGCCGACATTGCCGACATGCGGAAAGGTGAAGGTGACGATCTGCCCGGCATAGGACGGGTCGGTCAGGATCTCCTGATAGCCGGTCATCGAGGTGTTGAAGCACACCTCGCCAACCGTCGTGCCCTCGGCGCCGATGCCAGCGCCCCACATCACCGTGCCGTCGGCCAGCGCCAGCGCGGCGGTCGCGTTTTTCGGTCTGGGCGGGATGTCGGGCATCGGAGTCCTTTGCTCATTGCTGCGCCGGCCCGCTGCCCCACCCGGCCACCCGGCGCGAGGATTCTGTGGGGAGCCGGGTGGGGCAGGGGGCCGGAACAATTAACATGCGCGTTCGCGCGAGCGAACATGGCACGCAACATTGCACTTATTCCGGTTTGATACGGGGTTCGGGCGGCCCGGTCAAGTCGGGTGTCTGTTATAAAATATAACGATATCAAAGGGTTACAAAATCGACATTGCTTGCCTTTAAAAAACGATTCCGCTAGAGTCCTGCGCCTTCACCCGAAGGGGGGACTTCACACATGCTGCGCGACGACATCACACGCTCTCTCAAGGAGTCGATGAAGACCGGCGACAAGGTGGCGACATCGACGCTCCGCTTGATTCTCGCCGCCATCAAGGACCGCGAGATCGCCGCGCGCGGCAAGGGCGGCGACGACGCCGATGGCGGGATCTCCGACCAGGACATCCTGTCGGTGCTGCAGACCATGGTGCGCCAGCGGGGCGACTCGATCGAGATGTACGAAAAGGGCGGGCGCGCCGACCTGGTCGAGCAGGAAACCCGCGAGATCGAGATCATCCAGTCCTTCCTGCCGCGCCAGATGTCGGCCGACGAGATCGCCGCCGCGGTCGCCGCCGTGGTCGCCGACACCGGGGCCAGCGGGCTCAAGGACATGGGCCGCGCCATGGCCGCGCTGCGCGAACGTCACGCCGGCTGCATGGATTTCGGCGCCGCCAGCGCGCTGCTCAAGGACCGCCTCAACGCGGGCTGACTCCCGCCCTCGATCTGCGCTAGGCTTGAACGGTATCGCGCCAGCCCTCTCCCCCTCCCGGCCACCCATCGCGAGTATCCTGTGGGTGGCCGGGAGGGGGAGGGGGCCGGCGCCGACTTCGGGGTAAAAAACCCATGGCCTTTCCGCCGTATTTTCTGGATGAAATCCGCAACCGCGTCGGTCTCGCCGCGCTGATCGGCCGTCGCGTCCGGCTGGTCCGCAAGGGCAACGAGTTCACCGGCCTCTGCCCCTTCCATAACGAAAAGACGCCCAGCTTTTTTGTCAATGAATCCAAGGCGTTCTTCCACTGTTTCGGGTGCGGGGCGCATGGAGACCAGTTCGGATTCCTGATGCGGACGGAGAATCTGTCTTTCCCGGAGGCGGTCGAGCGGCTGGCGGGGGAGGCGGGGCTTGAGGTGCCGGAGACGACGCCGGAGGAGCGCGAGCGGGAGAAGGCGCGGGCGTCGCTGATCGACGTGATGGAAGCGGCCTGCGCGTTTTTCGAGCGGTCGCTCAGCGGCAGCGAGGGGCGCGACTATCTGGCCGGGCGGGGGCTGGATGAGGAGACGATCGCCCGGTTCCGTCTGGGCTATGCGCCGGATTCGCGCGGCGCGCTCAAGACGGCGCTGCTGGGCGGGCCGATCGACGAGGCGATGCTGGTCGAGGCCGGGCTGCTGATACGGCCGGAGGGCGGCGGGCAGACCTACGACCGGTTCCGCGGCCGCGTGATGTTCCCGATCACCGACCGGCGCGGGCGGGTGATCGCGTTCGGCGCGCGGGCGCTGAAATCCGACCAGCAGGCCAAATATCTCAACTCGCCCGATACGCCGCTCTTCCACAAGGGGCAGGTGCTCTACAACATGGCGACCGCCTGGCCGGCGGCGCGCGAGGAAGGCCGGGTCGTGGTGGCGGAGGGCTATATGGATGTGATCGCCATGGTCCGGGCCGGCATCCGGGCGTCGGTCGCGCCGCTGGGCACCGCGCTGACGGAAAGCCAGATCGGGCTGCTGTGGCGCATGACCGACGAGCCGATCCTGTGTTTCGACGGCGACAATGCCGGCCGGCGGGCGGCCTACCGCGCAGCGGAACGCGCCCTGCCGCTGCTCGAGCCCGGCCGGTCGCTGCGCTTCGTCAGCCTGCCGGCGGGCGAGGACCCGGATTCGCTGATCGCGGCCAGGGGCGCTGCGGCGATGGAGGAAATTCTCGCCGAGTCGCGGCCGCTGGATGCGGTGGTGTGGGACATGGAGGCCGAGGACCGGCCGCTCGACACGCCGGAGCGCATCGCCGGGCTGGAATCGCGGCTCGAGGCCCGGGCCTTCGAGATCCCGGAAAAGAAGGTCCAGTACCAGTATCTGAGCGCCTTCCGGTCGCGGCTGCGGGACATCCAGTGGCAGGCGCGGCGGATGCGCTCGAATTTCCGGCCCGGCCAGGGGTCGGGCGGTCGCGCGTCCCATGGCGGCGACCGGGGCCAGCTGGCGGCATCTGCGCGCCTGGCGGAACGGCTGCCCGAGAACGCCGCCGACCGCCGCCGCGAACAGGCCCTGCTCGGAACGCTGGTGGCGCGCTGGCCGCTGCTCGATGAGTTCGCGGAAACCCTTGGTACGCTTGAATTTTCCGATACGGCGCTCGACCGGCTGCGGCGGGAGATGCTGAATCTGCATGCCGCCCAGCCAGAGCTTGACACCGAGGGCGCGAAACGCCACTTGAGGGACAGCGGTTGTGGCGACGCGCTGGACGCGGCGTTCGCGCCGGATGCCCGGATACACTCGGTTTCCCTTTCGTCTCCGGAAGGGGCGGTACCGAGCGGGGACATGGAGGACGAAATGGCGACGCCGGGGGCCGCGAAAGCGGTCGCGCGGGCCGGAATCGTCGAGATGATCCAGGGAATCCGCCTGGCGGAGGCGCAGCGCCGCTACCGGGCGGACCCGAGCGAGGAGAATTTCACGCGCCTGCAGGAATGCCGGGCGACCGCGATGGAAAGTTTCCGCCAGAGCCTGTGACCGGCCCGAAAGCAGGGCTGGACGGCCGGTTCCGGCGGGTTTGCGGCATCGGGCAAATTTCTCAGCCAAAGCTGGGATTTGCGAAAAAAATGCTGTATAGAGGGTACGATTTTGAAATCATATCTTCATAGTTTTTTGACCATAACGCCCCCGGGGCCCGCAGCACGCCGCCGGCCCGGGTCAGTTTCCTGTGAACTGGGGATGTTGGTAAAGACGGAGCGCGAGTAGGGAATGGCTACCAGAACAGCAACCGGAAAATCCTCGAAAAAGACCGAAGCCGCCGAAAAGAAGGTCGCCGCCGCGAAAAACGCGAAGCCGGCCGGAACCCGCCGGCGCGCGGCAGCCGCCGCGACCGCGGTGAGCGAGGTGCGGAAATCCGCCTCTTCCGGCGCCAAGGCGGCATCCGCGAAGAGCGCGGCGAAGAAGCCGGCGACCAAGAAGGCGGCTTCTAAATCCGCCGCCGCGTCGGCTGCCACGACCTCGAAGGCTTCTCCCAAATCGGCCGCCAAATCCGCGCCGAAGACCGCCGAGACGGCAAAGGCGAAATCCGCCGCCAAGTCGACCGCCAAGTCGACCGCCAAGCCGACCGTCAAGCCGACCGCGAAGGCGAATGGCGCCAAGGCCAATGGCACTGCGAAACCGGCGGCGAAGGCGGCCGCGAAGACGGCAACCAAACCCGCAACGAAGGCATCGGCCAAAACCGCCGCCGCGAAGAAGGCGAACGGCAAGGACAGCGGCAAGACGAATGGCAAGGCCAGCGGCGCCGCTGACGATCTGGAACAGGTAAAGACCGACGCCAAGGCGGAGGAAAGCGCGGCCGAGGCGAAAGCCAACGGCAAGGGCAGCGATTCCGATGGCGACGGCGAGGCCGAAACGCAGGACGGCCCGCTGATCGATTCGGTCGACGCGGCGGTCAAGAAGCTGGTCGAAACCGGTAAGGAGCGCGGCTTCGTCACCTATGACGAGTTCAACGCCGCCATGCCCTCGGAAGAGGTCGGCTCGGAACAGATCGAGGACGTGATGTCGCGCCTGTCGGAGCTGGGCGTCAACGTGGTCGAGGACGAAGACGCGGACGTCGAGGACGACGACGATTCCGACAGCAAGGAAAAATCGAGCGAGTCCTCCTCGGGCGACGAGGATCTCGGCCGCACCGACGATCCGGTGCGCATGTATCTGCGCGAGATGGGCTCGGTCGAGCTGCTGTCGCGCGAGGGCGAAATCATCATCGCCAAGCGGATCGAGGCCGGGCGCGAGAAGATGATCGCGGCGCTCTATGGCAGCCCGCTGACCCAGCGCGCGGTGATCCGCTGGTACGACGCGCTGAAGGAAGACCTGGTGCTGCTGCGCGACGTGATCGATCTCGACGCGACCTATGGCGGCCCGCCGGTCGACCACTCGATCCTCGCCGAAAAGCCGGCCGAGGAAGAGGAGCCGGAGGACGACGAGGACGAAGAGTCCGACGAGGACGACGAAGACGATGAGGACGGCGCGAGCAACCTGTCGATCTCGATGATGGAAGAGGCGCTCAAGCCGCAGGTGTTCGAGACGTTCGGCCAGATCGCCGATCTGTACCGGAAGATCGAGAAGCTGCGCGAACGCCAGATCGAGGCGATCAAGACGGGCGAGGAAATGCCCAAGGCGTCGCAGACGCGGCTCGCCAATCTCGACGCCGAGATGATCGAGCTGCTTCAGGGCGTGCGCTTTAACAACGCGTCGATCGAGGTGCTGGTCGAGGAGCTTTACGATCACAACCGCAAGCTGGTCGGGTTCGAAGCGCAGCTCATGCGGCTGGCGACGCGCGCCAAGGTCAAGCGCGAGAGCTTCCTCGAGAACTATTACGGGCGCGAGATGGACCCGCGCTGGCTGCAGAGCGTCAGCCATCTGTCCGACCGCGGCTGGAAGCAGTTCACCTCGCGCCACAAGGACGAGATCCACGAGCTCCGCGCCGGCGTGTGCGAGACCATCGAGCGCGTCGGCATCCCGATCGACCAGTTCCGCGATCTGGTGCGCGACGTGCAGCGCGGCGAGCGCGATGCGGGCCGCGCGAAGAAGGAGATGGTCGAGGCCAACCTGCGCCTCGTGATCTCGATCGCCAAGAAATACACCAACCGGGGCCTGCAGTTCCTCGATCTGATCCAGGAAGGCAATATCGGGCTGATGAAGGCGGTCGACAAGTTCGAGTACCGCCGCGGCTACAAGTTCTCGACCTATGCCACCTGGTGGATTCGCCAGGCGATCACAAGATCGATCGCCGACCAGGCGCGCACCATCCGCATTCCGGTGCACATGATCGAGACCATCAACAAGCTGGTCCGCACGTCCCGCCAGATCCTGCACGAGATCGGCCGCGAGCCGACGCCGGAGGAGCTCGCCGGCCGGCTCGGCATGCCGCTCGAGAAGGTGCGCAAGGTGCTCAAGATCGCCAAGGAGCCGATCAGCCTCGAGACGCCGATCGGCGACGAGGAAGACAGCCACCTGGGCGATTTTATCGAGGACAAGAACGCGGTGCAGCCGCTCGACGCCGCGATCCAGGGCAATCTGCGCGAGACCACGACGCGGGTGCTGGCATCGCTCACCCCGCGCGAGGAACGCGTGCTGCGCATGCGGTTCGGCATCGGCATGAACACCGACCACACGCTGGAAGAGGTCGGCCAGCAGTTCTCAGTCACCCGCGAACGCATCCGGCAGATCGAGGCCAAGGCGCTCCGCAAGCTGAAACACCCGAGCCGCAGCCGGTTATTGAGGTCGTTCCTGGATACGTGAGTTGTATTTTCGGATGTCATCCCGGACCTGATCCGGGAACCAAAAGGGTCGGCAATGCCGACCCTTTTCTTATCTTCGTTCTGCTATCGCTTTAACCGCGTATTCAGGTTCTTTGGTCTTCTCTTGCCCTCACGATTTGAAGCGGTATTCACGGTGCCAACTAAGAAAGCGCGGATGTGGCTGATCAGCCGGCCGCGATGGCACAAGAGCGCGGCCATCCTCATTTACGAAGGCTTTTAAACTGTCGACATCGTTGACCTGGCGTGAGATGAGAATTTCAAAGTCATCCGAAATGCTGATGAGACCGCGGTCGAACATCTTGTGAGCAGTGCCTGACAACGCGATGCCGTTATTTATGATATCAGGGCCATTTTGGTCCACTGGCCGAATATGGGCGGCTTCGACTACGGCCCACCCGCCACCGTTGATAATCTTCAGACCCGTAATGGCGCAGCGTGCGTCATAGGCACGAAGGACAAGCTGCCTGAATGCTCTGTCGCGTACGATGCGACTTGTCATGTATTTGAGGCGGTCACGTTCCGTTTCGGGAGTATAAATTGCTCGGTTCTCAGCCAGATCCGGCGCGACCTCGGTGGTGTCGTGATGCGTCGATACTTGCTCGGAGTCTTTCAAGCCCTTTTCTACTATACGTAGGAAATCGTTAGGGGAGATCGGACGGGCAGCGGACTGAGCGCGGCCAGATAACTTACCCTGCTCATTAAGTAACCCGCGTTCGATCGGGCCATTCTTGTCACTGAACGGAACCGGATGGGCAAAGTCGAGATAGCTGCCCGGTTTGATCACAGCGAGAAACATATTTTCTGCTTTGGGGTCGGGAATAATTTCCTGCACGCGCGCGATAGCAAAATAGCCCCGCGAATTACGAACTTTTGTCGGCTCCAAATAAACGATCCAGTCCCCGGCCGCCTCACGTGCACGGCTAAGATACATCTTTGGGAATTGGTAATGTTCCTCCGGACTGTCGTCGTAAATGGAATCTGGATGAAGCATGAATACGCAATAAGCCATTCAGTGACGTTAGCTTGAGATGTTGTCTATGCCAATCACCGTCGGACGAAATGCTCGGGCTGATAAACTATCTGGCAGCGCTTCTCCTAAATAACTTGATGAGAATGCCAAAATAGCTTTCGACTCCAAGTATTGAATTCGAGCCCGCCGCGAACCCGCCCCGATTTCGGTGGAATGAAGATTGAATGCGCGGCGGGAGGTTGCAGGGGCGAGGCCGCTCGTGACGTATTCAGAAATAGAGAATCGGCGCTTTCGTCCCTAGAGGCGCCCTTCCTGTGAAGGGACCGGTCTGGTGCGGGGGAGGGGCAACGCCCGTCGGCCCCTCCCCATTCCCACATATTCGTGATGGCAAAAGCTGTGGACGGGCCGGAATCGCCGCGTCATAGTTATGGCGACCGACATGCTCAACCGATTCAGGAGCAACCGAAAAGGGGGTACAGCCATGCGTCGTCGTCTTCTCCATTCCGTTACGGGTTTGACCGTTTTCGCCGCCGGCGTCGCGCTGGCCGGCGCCGCGTCCGCCGCGCCGCAGATCCTCGGGCTCGTCGCCACGCACGAGCCGGTGCCGCTGCAGTGCGACAACGGCTTGTGTTCGGCCCAGTTCAGCGCCTTCTGCATGCAGGCCGACCGCCGCATCCCGCAGAGCGGGCGCGCCTACAAGCCGGGGCCCGGCACGACGCTGACGCTCAGCGTCGAAGGACGGGACGGCAAGCGGCGCGAGGTCGCGATCACCCATGCCGCCGATATCACGGCAATCCGCGCGTTCCATGCGGTGCGGATCAGCATCCCGGAAAGCGCGGTGGAAAGCCTCGGCGGCGTCGCGCCGGCGCTCGTCGTCACCGAGCGGTCGGCCGCCGTGCCGGTGCAGTCCGGCGCCGAGCTCAAGCCGCTCGGCAAGGCGGAAATCGCCCGTGTCACCGGCGCCCAACGCCAGATCGTCGATGCGCGCCTGCCGCCGAACTCGGTGGAGGCGGTGGCGGTGGCCACGCTCAACCGGCTGATCAACGCCTTGCCGGCGGATGCCGACGCGCTGGTCGACGGGCTGCTGGGCGATGACGACATGGGCGGCGGCGATGTCTGGCAGCGGCTCTATGGCGGCTCGGCCCAGGCCGATGCGTCCGCCGGGTCCGGGCGCGCCGGGGGGCACGGCAACGATGCCTCTCTCGGCGGGCCGATCGGCCCCGGCCATCCGGGCCGCGGTCTCGCCAAGCGGATGTACGATTACTGCAAGGGCATAACCGGCAACGGTATCGGGTTCGGCACCCGCGAATGCCTGATCGAAACGCACGACCACAAGACGCTCGACATCACCGAGGAAGCCTGGGAAGCGGAAAAAATCGGGATGTAGGGAGAATTCATCCGGCGGGGGCAACGCCGGACCGAAAACGGGCCGGACATTCCGGCCCGTTTTTTTATGCGTGACGCTCACGGAACGCCGTATGCGTGACGCTCACGGAACGCCGAAAGGGGATGCAGGGGCAGGGGTCAGGTCCGCCGGGCGAAATATCCCGACCGATAGCCGAACAGGCCGATCAGCCCGAGGCAGAACAGCAGCGCCGTGCCGGGTTCGGGCACGGGAATGGTGTCCTGCTCCGTCACGAACAGAAACAGCTGGCGCGGCGGTGGCGGGTTGAGGCTGGTGGTGCTGAAATCGCCAAGCGACAGATCGGTGCCGCCATACAGGCTGATCGCGTCGAGCTGGATCGCCGTGACCGACGAGAAATTCGCGCCGTTGCCGCCAGTCGCAATGAAATCGTCGAATTCGAACGTCAGCGTTTCCGTCGGCCTTCCGAAAATTTCTCCCATCGCCCGTTTCGTGAGCGCCGAGGATCCGCCCGTCGATTCCACCGAGATGCGTAAATCGATCGGGATGTCCAGCATGGAGACCACCAGGCTGAAGGCATCCTGGAAACCGCCCTGCGCCAGATCGATGCCGCCGAGTCCGGATGCGCCGGTGCCGTCATAGCGCAACGTAAGGGACGCCCCCGCGCCCACATTGGAGAAGAGCAGGCCGTTGTCCTCGCCGGCGCCGATCGCGACCGTGGCCCCTGGCGTGGAGAAAAGATTGAGGCTGGCGTCCCGCTCGCCGCCCAGGACACCCGGTCCCTCGACAGCGGAACTGACGCTCGTCGCCCCGCCATAGCCGGCCAACAGGCTCTGCGCGGCCGAAAAAGCATCGATCGTGATGGCGCGCGCGCCCATCCCGAAAAACAGGACGATCATCGATACGAGGGCGCTTGCGAGCTTCAGGTTCATCTTTTGTTCATGTTCCGGGTATACCCAACCGTTATTAATGCAAGTCTCATGCCAATAAACTTAAATTGTTCGGTTTCAGGGGGTTACGGAGTTGCCGTATCGCCACGGATGCAATTGTGTAAAGTTTTTCGACAGTTTGTCGTTTTTTGCGTTCTGAATTGGGACAAACCGGTCCTGTGCGCAGACGAAAGGGCGCTGTCGCGATATCGGGGAAGGCGGCTGATCGGCGCCGGTTCCGCTTGACCCGGCGCGCGCGATCGGGTCTTTTTGCGCGCTGGAATCCCCTGCCGATCGCCGGTACGGCGCGAGGCAGACGGGCCCGTAGCTCAACTGGTTAGAGCCGGCCGCTCATAACGGTCTGGTTGCAGGTTCGAGTCCTGCCGGGCCCACCATTTTCCGCCGCGACGCGGCGCGACGGGGGCGACGCGGTCAGCTGGAGGGACTCATCGATGTTTCGACGGATATTTCTGGCGGCGGTCGCTGCCGGGCTCATCTCGGGCGGTCTGGTCACGGGCGTTCAGAGCGTGACGACGACGCCGCTGATCCTGCACGCCGAGACCTTCGAGGGAAGCGGCGGAAAGGACGGGCACAGTCACGGCGCGTCTGCCGGCGACCATCATCTCCGGAACGGCGCCAAACCGGCGGCGCCTGAATCGATCGCTCCCGCGGCGGGCGAGCCGGAGGGCTGGACGCCCGCCGACGGCATCGAACGGACGCTCTACACGGCGCTCGCCAACATGCTGCTCGGGGTCGGATTCGCTCTTCTCATCGTCGCCGGCATGGCGTTGAGCGGCCGGCCGGTGACGACCGGGATCGGCGTCCTCTGGGGCGCGGCGGGGTTCGTCGCGTTCACGCTCGCACCCGGGCTCGGCCTGCCGCCGGAACTTCCCGGGACGATGGCGGCGGAACTCGGCGCGCGGCAGCTCTGGTGGGTGTGCGCCGTCTCCGGCGCCGCGCTCGGGCTGGGCCTCATGGTGTTCACCGAGCACTGGAAAGGCGCCGGGCTGCTCGTTCTCGTCCTCCCCCACCTGGTCGGCGCCCCCCATCCCGCTTCAATGGGCGGCGCGGTTCCTCCCGAACTCTCGGCGCATTTCGCCGCGGCCTCGATCGTCGTCAGCGCCGTTTTCTGGACGCTGACCGGCGGGTTTTGCGCCTGGTTCTGGCGGCGGTTCGAGACGGCGTGACCGGGAAACCGTCGCCGTCCGGCCCGGTTTGCGTTTTCTCAGCGCGTCCCTGCCCCGGATCGGGCTTCAGACCGGCGCGACGAATTTCAGGGCGATACCGAGGACGCTGCTGACGGCGCTCAGCACGCGGTTGAAATCGTTCAGTTCGGTCAGCGCCTTCCCCAGGTCGCTCGTTGCGCCGTCAAGCGCCTCGATGTTTGCGTCCGCGTCGGCGACGAGGTCCGCGATCTGGGCGTTCTCGATCCGGAGGATCTCGTCGCCGAGTTCCAGAGAGCTGTTGATGGCCTTGAGCTTCTCGTCGTTACCAAGGCCCGACCGGTAATCGTCGTTGTCGAGCAGCGCCTTGGCGGCCGCAAGCTGTATCAGCGCCGCGCCGAGTTTTGCCTGCGCTGCCGCCTTCTGTTGGTCCGTGAGGGGTGTCGCCTGCCCGTTCATTGATCAGCTCCCGTTGGGTTTCCCTTGAATATCGATACGATGGCGTCGATCAGGACGATCGACCGCTCGACCTGCGCGAGCGTTCCGGTGCCGGTTTCGACAAGCTGCTTGAAGGCGGTCTCCAGCTCGCCCGTCGCCTTTTCCGCCACGGAAACCGGCGTCGATTGCAGTCTGAAATCGAAACTTTGCACCCATCGCTGAGTCCAGTCGGCCGGCAGCTCCGACGTGAGGTTCTTCAGGGATTGCTGAAGCGCCACGTCGTGAGGGGCCTTCCTGCGCGTCCTTTCCTGCTCGAGCAGAAGTTTGAACATCGATCGCTGCAGCGCGATGGCCTCGTGCACCGACTTCGCATGCTGTTTGAGATGCGTCTGCAGTTTCTCGTTGGCAAAGCTGGAGACGGCGAGCGCGGTTACCGGCTTGAACAGGCTCGACTGGGCGGTGCTCCCCACCTTGATGGCCTTGAAATCCAACGACAGGGCACCGAGCTGCGATGCGATTCCGTCCGCCGTGCCGGCCGCGTCTTCGGCCGCTTTTCCCGAGCTCAGCGCCTGCAGCGCGGAAAAGTACGCTTCCAGCTTCGCCGCATGCTCGATCATCTTGCCGAACGCATCCTGCCGCTCCGCCAGCGCCGCCTTTCGGTTCCTGTAGCTCGTTTCAAGGCGGGAACCGTCGGTCGCGCCGAGCTTCCGCATGTCTGCCCGCTGTTTCAGCAGATCCGCGCTTTCGCGCAGGGCGGCGTGCTGGAACGCGTAGTCGTAGACTTCCGGCACCTGTTTCGAGAACGCGATCCCTGTGTTCGCCAGCGCCGCGATCTGTTCGTTGCTGGGTCCGGCGCAGGCCGACAGCAGAGCGCCGCAGACCATGACCGCCAGGACGGATGATCGTGCCGACCCGCCGCACCGCTTCGATGTCGTGAGATTTCGCATGTACCTGATGCGCCGCATGACAAATGCCTCCCCGATCGTTGAGCCCGTATCACGGGATACCGGCTGCAATCCCAGGCGCCGGGGCGCCGGTTGCATGTATACGCCGTTACAGGCATTCGGCGTTTCCCCGGGAACGCCTCGTACTGAACCGCGATATTAACCATAATGACGGCAACCGCACAGCCTTGCGCCAGTTTCCCCCTTTCGGCGGCGCCTGTGTTTCGCCGCCATGCCGCCTTGAAGCCGGCGACCGGATTTCACGTTTTTACCGTGCCGCTGTATAAGCGGCGCGGAGTATCTGCCGCCGACAGGCGTCGGAACGCGGGATCGCACGACACGGGCGCATTGGGCATGGGTCATCTTCTGAACGGTTGCTGGACTTTCGACGACGTTCTCACGGAGAGCGACGAAGGGCTGTACGTCAAGAAGCCCTCGCAGTATCGCAGCCGGATCACCGCCGACGGTTCTTCCGGCTACAGGGCCGAGGCCGGGCGCTACGTCCTCTATTCTTCCATCGTCTGTCCCTGGGCGCATCGCACCGCGATTTTCCGCGTGCTCAAGAAGCTCGAAGGCGCGATCGAGCTGGTCAACACGGAGCAGGCGCCAGACGGCCAGGGCTGGGCCTTCGTCGACGGGCCCCACACTGTGCCGGGCGCCGGCGCGCAGGCGAATTACCTGCACGAGATCTATGCGCTGGGCGATCCAGGCTGCACCACGCGGATCACCGTGCCCGTGCTGTGGGACTCGAAGACCTGCACCGTGGTCAACAACGAATCCGCCGAGATCGTCCGCATGTTCAATACCGAGTTCGGCGGCATTGCCGGGCCCACGCCCGACTTTTACCCGGAGGCGCTGCGCGATGAGATCGACGCGATGAACGCGAAGGTATTGCGGGGCGTCAACGACGCGGTGAACGGCAGCGGCCGCTCATCGACCCAGGACGCTTACGACCGGTCGATCGAGCTCCTGTTCGGCACGCTGGACGAGTTCGACGATCTGCTGTCGCGCCGGCGCTACCTGTGCGGCGACCGGCAGACCGAGGCCGACTGGCGCTTCTATCCCAACCTGATCCGGTTCGATCCGATCTATTACGTGGGCTACAAGTGCAATCTGCGGCATCTCGAGGATTATCCGAACCTGTCGAACTATCTGCGCGATCTGTACCAGACCCCGGGGATCGACGCGGTCAGCGACGTGGCCTCGATGAAGCGTCAGGTGTGCGCCCCTGCCGGCCCCATCGGCGGCAACGGCATCGTGCCGCGCGGCCCGGTCGTCGACCTGACCCGTCCGCACGACCGCGACCGGTTCGCGGCGGGGTGAGGGGAAGCACGGGACGATTCCATGACAGACAGCAAGATCATACTCTTCGGCGGGGCCGGGCTGGTGGGGCAGAACCTCGTCGCCAGGCTCAAGGCGCGCGGCCATGCCGACATCGTCGTGCTCGACAAGCACCACGCCAATCTCGCCGTCCTGCGCGACACGCATCCCGATATCGTCGCTGAAGAGGTCGATCTGGCGGAGAAGGGCGACTGGCTTGCCCATCTCGACGGGGCCGATGCGGTTGTCATGCTGCAGGCCCAGATCGGCGGCATCGATTACGGCGCGTTCGAGCGCAACAATGTCGCCTCCACCCGGATCATCCTCGACGCGCTGCTGGCGATGGACGAGGCGGCGCGGCCCTGGCTGGTGCATGTGTCGTCATCGGTGGTCGCTTCCGTTGCGGAGGATTTCTATACCGATACCAAGACGGCGCAGGAAAAGATGGTGCTGGAGAGCGGCATACCGTGCCCGATCCTGCGCCCGACTTTGATGTTCGGCTGGTTCGACCGCAAGCATCTCGGCTGGCTGTCGCGGCTGATGAAGCGCATTCCGGTTTTCCCGATCCCCGGCCACGGGCGCTATATGCGCCAGCCGCTCTATGCCGGCGATTTCAGCGACATCATCGCGAGCTGCATCGAAAAGCGCGGCCCTGTCGGCGTGTTCAACATCTCCGGCCATGAGAAAATCGACTATATCGACATCATCCGCGAGATCAGGCGGGCGACCGGCGCGAAGGCGCTGATCGTGAAAATCCCCTACGTGCTGTTCCGCTTCCTGCTGTGGCTGTGGGCGCTGTTCGATCGCGATCCGCCCTTTACCACCCAGCAGCTCGAAGCGCTGACCGCGAAGGACGAGTTCGAGGTGATCGACTGGCCCGGCATCTTTGGCGTCTCCTCTACGCCCTTCGCCGACGCCATCGACGAGACCTTCAACCACCCGGTCTACAGCAAGGTGGTGCTGGAATTCTGAGTAGGTCCGGGCGGCACGATTCCCTGCGGGCGGACGATGCGATAGGCTGCCCTGCCTGACGCGAACCGGGAAAGGACAGATAGCATGCGGCCTCTGAGATTCGGCGTCACCGAACACGATCCGGCGCGGGCGTTTCCTGGGTTCTCGCTGTATGCGCCGTCGAACGGCAGCGAGGTCTTCCTGATCGATATGGCAGGCGAGGTCGTCCATAAATGGGACCTGCCGCAAATTCTGGGCAATTACGGCCAGCTGCTGCCCAGCGGCAATCTGCTGGTGAGCTGCCAGACGCCGGAAGGTCCGCCCTTTGCGCCGCGCGGCGGCCGTCTGCTGGAGCTCGACTGGAACGGCAATATCCTGTGGGATTACACCGACCCGACCCAGCATCACGATTTCAACCGGCTGCCCAACGGCAACACGCTTTACCTCGCGTGGGAGCTGATCGCGACCGAGGATTTGCCGGAAATCGGCGGCCTGCCGGGCAGCGAGCACGAGGATGGCGGCGTCTATTTCGACGTGCTGCGCGAGGTGAACCCGGCGGGCGAGATCGTCTGGGAATGGCGAATGCTCGAGAAATTCCCGATCGAAAGATACCCGCAGCGCCCCAACCGGCCGCGCCACGAATACGCCCACGCCAACGCCTGTTTCGTGCAGGCGGACGGCAACATCCTGGTGAGCTGGCGCGACCTCGACCTGGTCGCCCTGGTGGATCGCAGGACAGGTAATCTTCTGTGGGAAATGTCGGACCGCAAATGGGGCGGCCAGCACGACCCCAGGCGGCTCGCCAACGGCCATATCACCCTGTTCGCCAACGGCAGCGAGCAGGTCAATCTGGAACATTCGCGGGTGCTGGAGATCGATCCCGACACCAGGGAAACCGTCTGGGAATACAAGGGCTCGCCGGTCGATACGTTCTTTTCGCCGCGCATCAGCGGCGCCCAGCGCCTGCCCAACGGCAATACCTTCATCTGCGAAGGGCGTCACGGGCGGCTGTTCGAGGTCGCGCCCGACGGCGACATCGTGTGGGAATTCGTTTCGCCGCATCAAAATGTCCGCGGCGGCGAGGTCATAAGGAATATCTTCCGGGCGCTGCGCTATGGGCCGGATTCGCCGGAAATCGGCGGACGCCTGTAAACCCGGACGAACGGAGGATCGCCATGCTGACACTCTATCACGGCGTGACCTCGACCTGTTCCAAGCGGGTGCGCATGACGCTGGCGGAAAAGGGCGTGGCGTGGGAGAGCGTGCATCTCGACCTCGCGAAGCGCGACAATCTCGATCCCGAATACCTCAAGCTGAACCCCAACGGGGTGGTGCCGACCATCGTGCATGACGGGCGCGTGCTGTACGAATCCAACTTCATCATCGAATATCTCGACGACGTCTTTCCGGAACCCGCGTTGCGGCCGGCCGACCCGTATGAGCGCGCCCGGATGCGCATCCTGATGGACCGCATCGAACATGTGCTGCACCGCAATATCAACACGGTCTCCTGGATCAGACAGGGGCGCCATAAACGGTTCGACGGCATGACGCCCGAGCAGCTGAAAAAGGTGCTCGACGATCAGGCGACCGAGGAGAAGCGGGCGCTTCTCAAAAAGCGGCTGGAGGACGGCGTATCCGAAGCCGACATGGCGTTCGCCGAAGAGCGGGTTGCCGAAGTGCTGGACGAGCTTGAGACGGTGCTGGCGGATCGCCCGTTCCTGTGCGGCGACCGCCTGTCGCTGGCCGATATCAGCGTCGCGCCGTTTATCGAGCGGTTCGAAGCCAACGACATGCCGGGTCTGACCGACTGGGTAAAACGGCCGAAACTCGGCGGCTGGTGGCAGCGCATCCAGGCGCTTGAGTCGTTCAAAACGGCGTTTGCCTTCCGGCCGCCCGAAATTGCGTAGGGCGGCGATTGCAGGACCGGTTTTCATTCGAATTGCCCGGAATCCCGCTAAGCGATATGAGAGGAACGGGAGTTGTTTTTGCTGGAGTTCATGACATGAAGAAAATCGTCCTTTCCGCGTTCCTCCTTCTCGGCGCCTTCTCGCTCGTCGCCGCCTGCTCGCCGGCTGTCGGCAGCAAGGAATGGTGCGAACAGCTGAAGAAAAAGGACAAGGGCAAGTGGACCGCGGAAGAGGCCAAGGATTTCGCGAAACATTGCATCCTGCCGAAATAGGGATCGCGCGGCCGGGCAGCGGGCGCGATATCCCGCTGACCCGGCCTCGCTCCGTTTTCCGTAGCGGCCGCGCACTGTCGGGGCCGGAGGTCTGATGGCGGATAATCCCGAACGACGCCGCATCGCCGTGCTGGGTGCCGGGCCGATGGGTCTCGCCGTCGCCTGGCAGCTTGCCCGCGACGGACATGCGCCCGTCCTGTTCGAGGCCGACGACCGGGTCGGCGGCATGACGGCGGCGTTCGATTTTTCCGGCCTGACGATCGAGCGCTACTACCATTTCCACTGCATTTCCGACGCCGGGTTTCTGCAAATGCTCGACGAGCTCGGGCTTTCGGAAAAAATGCACTGGGTGGAAACCACCATGGGCTACTGGTACCGGGGCATGCTCCAGCCATGGGGCAATCCGACGGCCTTGCTGAAATTCAAAGGGCTGAGCCTGATCGCCAAGTTCCGTTACGGGCTGCATGCCTTTCTCGCGTCGAAACGCGACGACTGGAAGCCGCTGGACGGCCTGCGCGCGACCGACTGGATTCGCAAATGGGTGGGGGAGGAGGCGTACGAGGTGCTGTGGCAGCGCCTGTTCGACTACAAGTTCTACGAGCTCGGGGACTGCATATCGGCGGCCTGGATCTGGTCCCGCATCCGCCGTATCGGCCGCTCGCGCTACGATCTGTTCCGCGAAAAGCTCGGCTATCTGGAAGGCGGCTCTGACACGCTGCTGCGGGCGATGAAATCCGATATCGAGGCGCATGGCGGCGAGATCCGCCTGTCGTCGCCCGCGTCGAAAATTGTCATCGAGGGCGGCCGGGTGACGGGCGTCGAGATGGCGGGCGGCGCGGTCGAGCCGTTCGACCGGGTCATCAGCACCGTGCCGCTGCCCTATGTGCCGCGCCTGCTGCCCGATCTGCCGCCGGAAATTCTCGATAAATATCAATCGCTCAAGAACGTCGCCGTGGTCTGCGTGATCGCCAGGCTGAAGCGTCCCGTCACCGGCTTCTTCTGGCTCAACACAAACGACCCCGAGATGGATATTCCCGGGCTCGTCGAATACACCAATCTGCGCCCGCTCGACGATCATGTGGTCTACGTGCCGTTCTACATGCCGGGCGACCATCCCAAATTCGCCGAGCCCGACGAGGCGTTTCTCGACAAGGTCAGGCGCTATCTGAAGAAGATCAATCCGGACCTCGCCGACGACGATTTCATCGCTATTCGCGCGAGCCGCTACCGCCACGCGCAGCCGGTCTGCGAGCCAGGCCACATGGACCGGCTGCCGCCCGTCACCGGCGTGATCGACGGGCTGTGGGTGGCCGATACGTCCTACTACTATCCGGAGGATCGGGGCATTTCGGAAAGCATCGATTTCGGCCGGGGGATGGCCCGCGACGCCGGGGCCGCATAAGATGACGCCGCCAGAATCGTTTCGCGACAGGTCCGTTTAGGGGATTTCTTCCATGTCGATGTCCGAGGAACAGCTCTCCCGGATTTACGCCTACCGGTTCGCGTCGGTGGAAAACAGTGTACGGATCGCGGTGTGGCGGGAAATCATTCACTGGTTTTCGGGCGCGGGCATCATCCGGCCCGACGATATCGTGGCCGACGTCGCCTGCGGCAACGGCGAATTCATCAACTCGGCGACGCAATCGACCCGTTATGGCGTCGACAAGGTCGCCGACAAGAGCGCATCGATTGCCGATGGCGTCCATTTCATTTCGAAGGCGGCGGAGGACCTCACCGCCGCCGATTTTCCGCACGGACGACCGACGCTGTTCTTCCTGTCGAACTTTCTCGAACATCTCGAGGACAAGTCCGACGTGGTCAACCTGTTCGAGGCCCTCGGCGACATACTCCAGCCCGGCGGGCGCATTGTCGTCCTCGGCCCCAACATCACCTTCGTGCGGGGAGAATACTGGGATTTCATCGACCATAATCTCGCCCTGACCGAAAAGGCGGTCGAGGAGGCGCTCGCCTCCGCCCGGCTGAGCATCCGGCGCAGCCACGACCGCTTCCTGCCCTATTCGTTCAAGTCCGGCCTGCCGCCGAGCCCGTTCCTTGTTCGCGCTTACCTGAACTTTCCGCTCGCCTGGAAAATCCTCGGCAAGCAGTTCCTGGTGGTGGGCGAGAAATAACCGGCTTTCGATTTACGGCTCGCTACCGGGCCGCAGTCGGCAGGGCGTTCTCCGGCGACAGGATCATGAGTTCGCGCTGCGGTGTCGGCATGGCGCCGCCCGCGGCTTCGACGGCATCCTTCACGGCCTCCGGCAGTTCGACCTGCAATGACCAGTAATCGTCGATCGAACACCAGAGCCGAATCGTGAGTTGCGACGAGCTGTCCCCGAAATTGGAAACACCGACGAAGGGCGCCGGCTCCCCGAGAATGCGGGCGTCCTTTTCCAGGGCGCCGATTATCGAGCCCTTGGCCGCAGACAGGTCGCTGCCGATTGCGATTTCGATAGAAAGATCGAGCCGGCACTTGCCGTTCTGCGACCAGTTCTCGAGGGGGCGCTGCGAAATGAAACTGTTGGGTATGATGACGCAGATGTTCCGCAGGGTCCGGAGTTTTGTCGAAAATACGCCCAGCTCTTCGACGTGGCCCGTGTAATCGCCGGTCTCAATGAAGTCTCCTTCGCGGAAGGGCCGGAATACCAGCAACATGATTCCCGCCGCCAGATTCGACAGGGAACCCTGTAGCGCCAGCCCGATCGCCAGCGAGCAGGTGCCCAGAATGGTGATCAGGGAAGCGGTTTCAATTCCCATGACCCCGAAGGCGGCGATCAGGACAACAGCCAGGACGAAATAGTAGATGATCGATACGAGCAGCCCGACCAGTTGACTGTCGAGGCTGGTCCGGTCAAGCGCGTGCCGGAGCCCTTCCCGCACGAGACGCGCGATAACGACGCCGGCTACCACGAGGGCAAGCCCGCCGAGCGCGCCGAGGCCCCATGTCGTGGTGGCCTTTACCAGCTCTTCGACCCAGGCAAACGACATAAAACCGGTCCTTCCCGCAAATGTTGTCGACGTCGAAAATCAGCGCTGTTCGGTCGATACGCCTGTTTCGCTTCGCAGTACGGCGTGCGCTCTCAACCGTCCCGCAAAATCGTTCCCGTTGTCGCTCATGTATCCAGCGTCTCTTCCATGAACAGGGTTTCCGGCGCGTAGGGCGCGTCGATCAGCCCCTGGTCGTGCGAATACTTGATGAAGCGCTCGATATTGGCGCGGTTTTCGCTGAACCCGTTGCGCCACGGGTTGCCCTTGAACAAGGCGCGCTCTTCCTCGTAGGCGTGGCGCGCCCAGGCGAGGCGCGACCAGTTGGGGTCCTCGAAATAGCTCTCGGCCAGGTCGCGGGCATGGTTGAACATGTCGATCACGGCATGTCCCAGCCAGGGCTCTTTTTCCGCCAGCTCCTGCCGGATGGCGACGATATGCATGATGGGGAAATCGCCGTGTTTCTCGTAATAGGCCCTTTCCTCCGCCCGGCAGTCGGCGAACAGGCGTCTTGCCGCCGTCTCGCCGGTCATCACCGAGGTCGGCGGGTGGGGCAGGAAAAAGGCATCGATTTCGCCCGCCTCCAGCATGCGGCCGAGGTCCTGGCGGTTGCCGATAAAATCGATCTTCACGCCCGGCTTTGGCTCGAACTCGACCTTCTCGTGCGAGGTGAGCAGCCAGTGGATGTCCTCCCACGGCACGCCGTAATGGAATTTCATGTCGCCCTTGGCGAGCAGCGAGAGCGTTGTCTGGAACGAGCTGAGCGCGACCTTTTTGCCGATCAGGTCCCTGGGGTGCCACAGGTTCGAATCCGGATGCACCCACATCTGGCTCTGGCTGAACAGGCGGCGGGGAAAGACCGGGATACCGGAAATCGGGATGCCGCGTCCCTTGGCCATCAGGTAACTCGACATCGAGAATTCGCCAATATCGAATTCGCCGCTCATCACCCGGTCGTGCCGTCGCGTGCCGTCGCGCAGCGTGACGCTCTGGCCGACCTGGCTGACCGACAGCTCGATCCCGTCCGGCACCTTGACGGTGCCGTCATAGAACGGGATGTGACGGTCGTACCGTTCGATCGCGAGCGAGAGCTTGAGGGGTGACGCCATGGGAATTCTTCCTCGCTTCCGGAAATTTCGGGGGCTTCGGGGCTATTTTCTGAACGTGTAGTATTTGTGGCCGAAAAAGCTGGTGATAACCGGGCTCATGACGCCGAGCGCGTGGGCCACGGTCTCGGCATGCCAGGTGTAGCCGATGGCCGGGAAGATCATCCGAAGGGTGCCGACGCTGACCAGCCAGACCTGGGCCAGCGCCAGCAAGTTGACGATGGCGAACCGCAAATACTGGCTGCGCGTGTCGCCGTCCCTGCCGTCGAACACGAAGCGCCGGTTCATCAGAAAGGCGCAGGTCATGGCGATGACATAGGCCAGCACGACCGCGATTTCGTATATCACCGCCTGGCTGAACAGGATGCGCGTCAACAGGTTGATGATCGCGGCGGTGCCGCCGACCACGAGAAACGAGAAGAACTGTCGTCCCTGACCGTCGGTCATTCTCCCGGATCCATTCCCCGATAAGTCTTCATGTCGGCATTCGCCGGCATCCTCGTCCCAATCCTATGAATTTTCCCGGCCCGCGTCTTCATCCCGGGTTGCGGGCGACGAAAAGGCAGCTTCCCCCGAACGGAAGGGAAACGGCCTTTGCGATCAGCCGCGCCTCCCAGGAAAAGGCCGCATCCACCATTTTACCCAGCAACGGCGACGGCACGACGTGCTCGGACGCGGATACCAGCGCTTCTTTCTTCGGTCTGCTGCGCGACAGCTTCGCGGGAAGCGTCCGAAACAGCCAGATCGGCGCCGGCAGGGCGACGAAGAAGTAGCTGGCGAATTCGATGTCCAGCCCGGCCTTCGCCAGGCAGTTCGAAAGCGTGCGTTTCGTATAGCGCCGGAAATGGCCTGCTTCGACGTCCTCGTCGGAAAACAGGAAATCATAGGCCGGCACGGTCAGATAGACGCGCCCGCCGGGGCGCAGACAGGTCCGGAGTTCTTCCATGAAACCCAGGTCGTCTTCGATATGTTCGACGACGTCGAACAGCCCGGCGGCAGCGAGGCTCGACGGGCGGAAACCGGCGTCCTGAAGGGTGGCGTGGACGATCGTTCCGAGGCCCCGGGTCTTCGCATTGACGATCCCGGTTTCGCCCGGCTCGACCAGGACCGGGTCGAAACCGGCAGTTTCGATGGCCTTCGAGACGAAACCGTTGCCGCCGCCGATGTCGAAGACCGGTCCCGATGGCGGGAAACGCCGCATCGCGGCGACGATGCAGTTGTTGCGATGGTGAAACCAGAATGAGGAATCCTCGATCTGATAGCAGGCATCGTTTCCCTCGTCCGGATAGGAAATGCCGGACCGTTCCGTCGCGACCCAGACGCCGTCCCTCAGCGTAAGCCTGCTGGCTATCTTATCTATCGCGGGCATCGGTTTCCGGGGTTCGGACAACGCATCATTTCCCGAAAAACCGCCGGATCGAATCCGCGACCCGGTCCGCTTCGTCCAGCCCCAGGCCGTAAAACATCGGCAGCCGCAGCAGCGTGTTGCCGCACCGTTCCGTGACCGGCAGCATGCCGCGCCGATAGCCCATGCTTTCGCCGACGCGCGATTCGTGGAGCGGCACGTAATGGAACACGGCCTGGATGCCGTCTTCCTTCAGGTGGGCAATGAGCCGCGTTCGCGTTTCCAGGTCTTCGAGCAGGATATGGAACAGGTGGTAGTTCGACGCGCAATGCTGCGGGATGGTCGGCAGGGTCAGCATCCCCTGTTTGTCGAGTTCTGCCAGTCCGGCGCTGTATCGCTGGTACAGGGCGCGGCGTTTTTCGGTGATCGCGTCCATGTCTTCGAACTGCGCGTAGAGATACGCGGCCAGCATGTCGGACGGCAGGGCGGACGAGCCGATATCGACCCAGCTGTACTTGTCGACCTCGCCGCGGAAGAACTGGCTGCGGTTGGTGCCCTTTTCGCGGACGATTTCGGCGCGGTCCCCGAAGTCGGGGTTGTTGACCAGCAGCGCGCCGCCTTCGCCGCACACGAAATTCTTGGTTTCTTGGAAGCTGTAGGTCCCGAAATCGCCGATGGTGCCGAGATAGTCGCCCTTGTAGGTCGCATCGACGCCCTGGGCGGCATCTTCCACGACGATGGCGCCGCAATCCTTCGCGATCCGGCAGATCTCGTCCATTTCGCACCCGACGCCCGCGTAGTGGACCGGCACAATGGCTTTCGTCCGTTCGGTGACCGCCGCTTCGATCAGCGTCTCGTCGATATTCAGCGTATCGGGGCGACAGTCGACGAACACGATCTTCGCGCCCCGCAGCGCGAAGGCATTGGCCGTCGACACGAAGGTGTAGGACGGCATGATGACCTCGTCGCCCGGTCCGATACCGCCGATCAGCGCCGACATCTCGAGAGCCGTGGTGCAGGAGGTGGTCATCAGCGCCCGGCGGGCGCGGAACCGCTGTTCCATGAACTGCTGGCATTTCTTCGTAAAGGCGCCGTCGCCGCATATATGGCCGGAAGCGATCGCTTCCGCGATGTACGCGGTCTCCCTGCCGGTGACCGGCGGACGGTTAAACGGGATGTTCTGGCTGGACATTGAGAACTTGCCTCTGGTTTTGCGTGCAGGGTGCGGCCCCTCAGCGTTCGCACGTTATTATAGCGTGGGTATAGGGAACTCTCAGCAGGTCCGTTCTGGTCACGACGGCGGTCTTCGGAAATACCGGCGCGGCGAGCGCCAGATACTCGTCCGCCGTTCTGACGAACGTTCCCCGGTCCATCCTGAGCAGCCACCATGCGACCGGGTTCTGGTTTTCGGTAAAGGCGCCGTCGAAAGTGACGAGAAAGCCGCCCGGTGCCAGGAGCTTGCGGCAGGTTTCGAAGAAAGCGACGGATGCGTCGTCGTCGATGTGGTGCAGCAGGCCGGTCGCGATGATGCGTTGGTATGCGCCGGCGTTTTCCAGAACGAGATTTGCCGCATCCTCCACGAAAAACGTCGCACGCGGGTCGTTTCGGCTGCGCGCCTTTTCGATATAGGCCTCGCTGTGATCGATGCCGGTATACTCGATATCCGGCGGGAGCGCCTCCAGGATATCCGCCGGGCCGCAGCCGACATCGAGAATCCGGTTTCCCGCTTCGGGCCGGATAAACTCATCGACCAGCAGTCGTCGGACCCGATGCGCACCGAGCAGCGCCTGATAGCCGCTATAGACGCGAGCCATGCTGAAGGCCGACCAGATCCCCGTTGTTCGTTCGCTCATTCGTGCGGGCTCCTTCGGTCGGTCGCGTCGCTATCGCGCGTCGGTTCCTTTTCCGGACGAAAAATCCAGTATCGCTGCAGCAGGAAAAACGCAACGACAAGGATGCAGATGGTGATCGCCTGAACGATCTGGTGGGGAAAACGGTAATGATCCGCCAGCACCGCGAGCATCGCGTAGTTGAATACCCAGCCCCCGCCATAGGCAATCAGGAAACGCGGCAGCGCGCCGCGTTTCTGGCGGTACTCGCCAAACGACCATTTCCTGTTCAGCGCAAAGGAAAGCCCGATCCCCAAGGCGTACAGGATCGTCATGGTGAGCTTGTATTCGAGACCCGCCCAGGTCAGCAGCAGATAGGCGAGGTAGCCGGCGCCGTTGGTGCCGACGCCGACCAGAACGTAGCGGACGAACTGCCGGGTCATCATCCCGTGGGCAGGCGCGGCGGTCATGGCGCTGTTTCGCGCCGGATATAGTCCGGAGCATCCGGGCCGCAGCAGAAGATCAGATCGACGATCGAGACGTTGTGGGAGAATGGCGCGAAGCGCTGGTCGTATTCGGGGTACCCCGAATAATCCATCCATTCGAGCGCGATGCCTTCGCGCTCGAAGGCGCTCTCGTCGATATAGGATTTCGCCGCCGGGCCGGAGAGATAGTGCGTGGCGCCGGTCTGTTTCAGAAGATCGAGGACGCGGTCGCCCTTCGCGCCCGAAAGGCCATAATCCCGCGAGTCGCCAAATTCGGTGCCGAAGCCCAGGACGTTCCTGCTGACATCGCGGATAAAGGTCTGGTTCAGATCGGACAGATACTCCCATTCCCTGCCGTAGAAATCCCGAAGATATGGTGCGAAATAGTCCCAGTGCGGAGCTTTCCGGTAGTTCTGTTCGATCGACGCCCAGTGCTTGCGCCGCCACGGCGCCTTGTCCGCGCGGACCTCGCAGACGAGCCGGTTCAGGTCGGTGCCGCACGGGATGGTGAGCCATTGCGGCCCCTTTGCCGTCGCAATCATGTTGCGGTTGCGCCAGTCATTCTTGGTGTACTGGACGTCGTCGTAGAAGACGAACAGGTCCACCTTCCGGATGATGTCGAAATAGCCCTTCCATGGAATGTAGTTCGACTGAAGGATGGCAACGCGCTTCATGGGTTTTTGGTCCGAATGCTCAGGGCGGGGATTGGAGACAATTTGCAATGATCGACGCGGTCTTTTCCGCTTTCTCGTCGGTGTAATGGAAATCGTTGAAAAGATTTATAATTTTCTCATGAAGCGCGTAAGCGTTTTCGAACTCTCGCCGGTCGCGGGAGAGCGGCTGGTAATGCGATCCGGCAAAAAGCCCCGCCGCGAAGATTTTTTCAAGCACCTCGGTCCTGTTGGGCGCCAGAATGTTGTATCGCCACTTCTGAAATTCGGGCGGCAGTTTGGCGTCGTCGGGGATCAGCGCGTCATAGATCCGGTTGATCCTTTCCTTGTGGGCGCGGACTTTGCCGAGCCTGCGGACTGCCTCTACAGAATATTCCGGCCACGCCATGACGGGACGGTTTGTGCCGAGCCAGTCCGACTCCGCCAGAGACAGATCGTACGTTTCCCGGAACAGGGCTTCGATATCGGGATAATCCGGCCCGTCGAGCGGCAGGGTTCGGGAAGCGTACGGTACATCGTCCCTGATCCGGCCAAAGCCGCCGAACCCCATGTCGACAACTTTTCTGGGGCCGGTACTGAATACGACGGCATCGGCTTCCGGTGTAAGTGTTTCTTCGAAATCAGGCGCGCACAAGCATCTGTCGTCGACAATCAGCGTGTCCGGTCTTAGCGCCCGCACCTCGCGAAAGAATGCTGATGGATCGGCATCGGTTCCGTAGGGGCGTATGTAGACAAGGCCGAACGGACGGGACGCCTGACGGCTTACGATGTCTAGGACCCGGTCGCGACGGATGGAAAGGAGTCGGGAATCGATGTCGACGATCATGAAGTCCCTGCGCGCTTTTGCAACGAGCAGAAGGACAATGGGGCAGGCGTTGGCGGGGACAATGTAACAGCGGTCCGCCGGCTGAGACGAAATCAGATTGAAGAGGACGGTCGCGGCGCGCGTCTCGAAGACGGTCAGCACGATTGAATTCTGGCCGGGTTGCCGAACGCCGTGGCGTCAGGTGGCAGGTCTGACAATAGGGTCGACCCCATCCCGAGAATGGAGTACGCGCCGAGCGAGACTTCCTCTCGGACGGATGCGTTGAGGCCGATGAAGACGCCCGTGCCTGTCGAAACATTGCGCCCGATGCAGGCGCCGGCGGCGATAAAATTACTGTCTCCAATAGTCGTGTCGTGTTCGATCCCGACATTCGCGTTGACAATGCAGTGACAGCCCAGCCTGACGTTATCCTGGACGGTCGCGTTTGCGAGAACGCTCGACCCGGGCCCGATCCGCGCGGTAGAGGCGACATAGGACAGCGGATGCACGAAGCGCGCGAACTTTTCTTCCGGAATTGCGAAACTGGCCAATAAGCCGATGCGTTCGCGGATAACGTCGGGCCGATACAGGCAGAACAGTATCCGGATGTCATCCTCGGGAAATTTTTCCATAATGTTGCGGGTGTTGCACACGATCGGGATCCCCCGAATTTCGCTACCGAGTTCGGGGTCGTCTATGGCGAAGCCAAGAAGTTCCTGGGGCGCGTCGTGTTTGATGCGTGCGTCCTGAATGGAAAGCGCCAGATTGACCGCCGTACCCTTTCCACCAATTACGATAATCTTTTCCATCGCCGTTTCAGTCCCCGCTGATTTCCTCGCCGATAAGGTAAAGCGGTTTCTTTGACAGGCGAAAATTCATCCGGCCTAGATACTGGCCGATGATGCCGAGGATCAATAGCTGGACGCCGCCGAACAGCACGATGCCGCCCATGATGGACGCAAACCCGCTGACTGTAATCAGGCCAAACACGCGTCCCAGAATGATGACGGCGAACCAGATCGACCCGATGAACGACATGAAAAGGCCAAGCCAGCTGGCAAGACGCAGCGGCAGATCGGAAAAAGTGACGAAAATGCTGATTACGTGAGCGAACAGGCGTCCCAACGTGTACGAACTGCGACCCTGAACACGCTCGCCGTGCGTCACCTGGACGGTCGTATAGTTGTTGGTGATCCAGGAAAGATACCCGTCGATAAAAGGAAACGGCGAATCGAAATTGGTCAGCTCCCTGGCGGTTTCCCGACGGATGCAGCGGTAAGAGGTATAATGTTCGTTGATGTTGGGGATCGCCATGCGGAACATCCAGCGCGCCAGGTTGGAGGTTATGTTCCGCCACATCCTGTGCGTCCGTTCGGTATAAACGCCATATACAAGGTCCACGCCCTGCTGCGCTTTTTCGTATATCTGCGGAATGAATTCCGGCAGCTGCTCGAGATCGTCGTCGAGCGTAAAAATCCAGTCGCCGCGCGCTCTGGCGATGCCGCACATGGTAGCGGCGTGCTGCCCGAAATTGCGGCTGAGTTTTACGCCGGTTACATGGTTGTCTTCGGCAACGATTTCCTTGATGACGGACCATGACCGGTCCCCGCCATTGTCCTCCACAAATATGATCTCGTACTCGACATTCATGCCGCCGAGCACGGTGGTGAGCTCCTGATGGAGCATACGGAGCGAATTTTCGGCCCTGTAGACGGGGACAACGATTGAAATGTCCATTGCTGTAACCGCTTCCGTCGACTGCACTGAAGCAACTTCTCTCGGGGTTTTTAGTTTAAGTGGTTATGGCCGTTTCAATAAGTGTACAGTATGTCGAACTAATTGACGAATAATGAGTAATTCGTGGACGAGTCGTTTTCGGGCGGCTGGTTCTGGCAGCTTCCGGGTTCAGTTCGCCGATGCAGACAACCGAGACACCATCGCCCGGCCAATGCGGAAAGACGCGTTTTGAACGCCTTTCGACGCTGATTGGCAGGCTGTCCCCCTTTCTGCTCTGCGGGTTTGTCGTCGGTTACGGTGTGGTCACCTGGTATCTCGCCACGCAAAGGCTTTTCTGGTTCGACGAGTTCTTTACGGTTCACCTGTCGCGATTGCCCGGCTTCGACGCCACCTGGCAGGCGCTTCTCATGCAGGCCGATTTCAACCCGCCTTTGTTTTACGAACTGACCCGTCTTTCGGAACGGCTGCTGGGCGCCGGCCCGGCGCAGATTCGACTGCCATCTATCGTCGGCTTCGGCGTGTTTTGCCTGTGTCTCTACCGGTTCGTGTCAGTTCGGGCGCCCGTATTCGCCGCTTTCGTTGCGCTCCTGTTCCCCTTCGCCACAGGCATTTACTGGTACGCCTACGAGGCGCGGGCCTATGGCGCGCTTCTCGGGTTTGGCGGCCTGTCGCTGGTCTGCTGGCAGCTCGTCGCGGCGCGGACGGAGCGACGCCTGTGGGCGCTGATCGGCCTGACGGTGTTTCTGGCATGCGGCATGCTGACTCATGCCTACGGCGTGCTGTTTGGTCTGCCGCTGGCGATGGGCGAACTCTGGCGGGCGGTCGAACGGAAAAGGATCGACTGGCCGGTTTGGATTGCGCTGGCGGTATCGCTGGCAGGCATTTTTCCGTCCTTCATCCTTCTCACGTCCGTGCTGGCGGCGATCAACGAGATACAGACGACGGTATTCGACGCGTCCGTTGCAAAACTGTTCGACGCCTACCGTTCCTATCTGGCCCCGGCCCTCGGCATTCTGCTCGGCGGTCTGGCGCTTGCTCTGTTTGTTCCGGACAGGGAGGCCGGCGGCGGCGACCGGCAACGGGTTCCCGGTCACGAATACGTTGCGCTGGCGACTTTCCTGCTTGTTCCGGCGGTCGCCTGTGCCATGGCGGCGGTGACCGGCGCCCCCTTCATGTCGCGCTACGGGCTGCCGGCCGTTGCCGGTTTCAGCTGTCTTCTTGGACTGGGGCTGCGTCGGCGGCCTGCGGCGGCGGCCGGCGCGCTGGCATTGCTGGTCGTGCAGATCTTCGTCGGGTCTGTTCATCTGGCGCGAAATCCCACGGTTATCGAGCCGACGACGGGTTACGAAGTCAGCAATTACAGTCCCCATTTCATGCGCCGTTACGGGTTGATGAATTCCGCCGCAAACAAGGATGCGCCGATCGTTCTCCTCGATAATCTCGACTTTCTGCCGACAATCTATTACGCCCCGGAGGGGCTGAGGGACCGGCTGGTCTATCTGCCCCGACGGAAAGGCGAAGTAACCGGGCTGGCGATTCCGCTGTTCAGGAAATGCTGCAATGTTCCCGGAAGGACCGCGACCGACGCGGAACTGCTCGAAGCCAACCGGGAATTCTACGTCTACGGCACCCCCCGTTCGAGCGACAAGCTGAACTATTTCCGCGAAGCCGGCGCAACCGTCACCGTCGAAAGCATGACCGCGTCCCACTTCCTGGCGACCGTCACCCGCAACCCCCGCTGAACCGGAGACCCGTTCGCCTGCATTCGAAGATGCTTTCTTAATGTCGTTGGACTATACAGTGGCCGCACTCAAGACCCGGAGATTGAATTCATGACGACAGTCCTCGTGACCGGCGCCGGCGGATATATCGGGACGACGCTGGTCCCGCTGCTGCTCGAAAAAGGTTTCGCCGTGCGGGCGGTGGACCGGTTCTTCTTCGGACGGCATCTGCTGCCCGACAGGGACGGTCTCGAAGTCGTGGTCGAGGACAGCCGGAAACTCACCGTCGAGCATTTCGCCGGTGTCGATGCGGTGATCGATCTTGCCGCCATTTCCAACGATCCCTCGGGGGAGCTGTTCCAGGACGCCACGATGCAGATCAACCGCGACGCCCGGGTGCGCGCGGCGGAACTGGCGAAACAGGCAGGCGCGAAGCGCTATGTCCTGCCGTCCTCCTGCAGCATCTACGGATTTCAGGAGCAGGGCGTTATCGCTGACGAAACCAGCCCTACGAACCCGCTGACGACTTATGCGCGGGCCAACGAGATGGCGGAACATGGCGTCCTGCCGCTCGCGGACGAGAATTTCTGCGCGGTGGTGGTTCGACAGGCGACGGTCTACGGGCTCTCGCCGCGCATGAGATTCGACCTGGCGATCAACGGAATGACGTTCGGCGCATGGAAGACCGGCAAGCTGCCTCTCATGCGAGACGGCACCCAGTGGCGGCCGATGGTTCACGTACGCGATACGGCGCGGGCCCAGATGTTCATGCTCGAGGCGGATGCCGATGCGGTGAACGGACAGGTTTTCAATGTCGGGTCCGCCGGCAACACGTACCAGATCGGTCCGCTGGGCGAAATCGTCGCAGATCTGGTGCCGCGGGATGTCGAGATCGACTGGTACGGCGATCCCGACGTCCGGAGTTACCGGGTCGGGTTCGACAAGATAGAGGCGCTCGGCTACAGGACCGAAATGACCGCTGCGGACGGAGTCGCCGAGATTTGCGACGCGCTCGAAAACGACCGGATCGACAAGACGATCGAAACCATCACGCTCGACTGGTACAAGGAGCTGGCCCGCTGGCACAACATCATCCGCGAAGTCGAGATGTATGGCGGCATCGTCGAGATCTGATGCCGGGGGCGACCGGGGCTACCTGTTTTCGATCAGCTGCATCAGATACGCCCCGTAATCCGAATTCGGCATGGTCGCCGCTGTTCGGGCAACGTCTTCAGCGCCAAGCCAGCCGCGGCCCAGTGCGATTTCCTCCAGGCAGGCGATCTTCATGCCCTGCCGTTCCTCGAGAACCTGAACGAACTGACCGGCGTCCAGAAGGCTCTGATGGGTCCCCGTATCGAGCCAGGCGAAGCCGCGCCCCAGCAGAACGACGCTGAGGTCGCCGCGCGTCAGATAGGCGCGGTTGACGTCGGTGATCTCCAGCTCGCCGCGCGCCGACGGTTGCATGTCCCGCGCGATCCGGACGACGTCGTTGTCGTATACGTAGAGCCCCGTTACCGTCCAGTCCGATCGCGGTTGCGCCGGCTTCTCCTCGATCGAGACGGCGCGCAGGTTTTCGTCGAACGCCACCACGCCGAAGCGCTCGGGGTCGCGTACCTTGTAGGCGAAAACGGTCGCGCCGGTCTCCCTGGTCGTCGCCTGGTTGAGCTTGTCCACGAAACCCTGGCCGTAAAAGATGTTGTCGCCGAGAATCAGCGTCACGGGCTCGTCGCCGATAAAGTCGGCGCCGATCAGGAAGGCCTGGGCGATGCCGTTCGGTTCGGCCTGTTCGGCGTAGCGGAGCGCGATCCCGAAATCGGAACCGTCGCCGAGCATTTCCTCGAAACGGGGCAGGTCGCGCGGCGTCGAAATCAGCAGGATGTCGCGGATGCCGGCCAGCATCAGCACCGACAGCGGGTAATAGACCATCGGTTTGTCGTAAACCGGGAGGAGCTGTTTCGAAACGCTCCGCGTCGCCGGATAGAGACGCGTTCCAGCCCCGCCCGCCAGTATGATGCCCTTCATGATTTCGTTCCCGCCAATTCTATCTGAACCGAGCCAATAATTCCGCCAGGTCCTTCCCGTTCCGTAAACAGGCTGGCCCGATCGGCAGGCTTTCCGGCTCGACGCCCAGTTCCGCGAGCCGTCGTCGGCTCACGAAGAACCGGGTATGCGGCGTGGCGCACTGCGCGACCGTCGCCACAAGGACGTAATCGGTGCGAACAATCCCGTAAAGCCTTTTGAAGGTTTCGATGGGGACGGGCCTGTAATCCTTGAATTGGAAATTTCCCGGTCCGGTCGCGTCCACGATGACATTCGGTCTGGATTTCTCGAAATCGCGCAGATAGCGCGCCCGGTAATATTCCTTGAGGGCGCTTTCGCGGACCTGCCACTGCGCCATTGCATCGCGGGTGGTCGGGCGGATGCCGGTAATCGCGTAATATTGCGGCATGTAACCCCATACCGCGAAATGCGCATCGTCTTTTGCGAGAGCGCGAATGATAGCGACGACAGGGTCGGGCTTCTGCGTGGCGATGCGTTCGAATTCTTCCGGCGGCGGCCGGACGGCCGACACAAGGGCGCCCGCGGCGGCGGCGATCAGGACGAACGCGGCGGCGCTTTGCATTCCCCGTCCAGCGACCCTGTGGCGGACGGCGCGCCAGAAGCGATCCCACGGCGTGTCGGAACCTTCCGGAGCGATCGTCAGCGCGGGGACGACGACCATCGCCGGCAGCGCCAGATACAGGTAGTGAAAGAAAAGAATGCCCGGCTTCCAGACGACATAGACGGACATGGCCGCGAATGCCAGGCCGCCCCCCGTCGCCCAGAAGCGGGGACCGGCAGCGAGGCGGCGCAAATGATCCTTTCCGGTTCCGGCCAGCAGGATCAGCCCCAGCAGAACGATATAGAGGCCGAAACTCGTCGGGTTCTTCCACGGCGGGTAGCCCACGACCCAGTACACGAAGTCCAGCGGACCGAGCTGAACGGTGCTGACCGACAGGCTGTTGAGGATGTACGAATTCCAGGCATCTTCGAGGCTGCCGGTCGCCGCCAGCGTCATGCCGAACATCGCCGGGACGATCAGCCCGCCGAGCGTCATGGTCGCGGCGCTTCGCAGAAAAGGCAGGCCGCGCACCCGCCACGCGCACAGCAGGATTATGAGAAACCCGGCTACCGCCAGCGGAGACGCCTGAAGCTTCGTAAACGGCACAGCGCCCAGCAGCAGGCCTACGAAAAACAGCCGCCATTCCGCCCCGCGGTTCAGACCGCCGACCGCCAGAGCCGCGATCGACAGGACGGTCATCGGCAGGATTTCGGTGCTGTAATGCGTGTAGTTGTGATGCTGTGAAAAGCACAGGAACGTCACCGCCGGAAAAACGGCGGAGCAGGCGACGAACCGGTCGCGCAATCCGGAGACCGTCAGGTACCAGCAAACCGCCGAAACCATGATCAGGATCAGCCCCACCGCGCGCGCGGTGACGTAGTCGAGCGTCAGGCCGAAAGCAGCCGGAATCAGCAGGATATAGGAATTCAGCGGTCCGCCGGTCGTCGGGTCCGCGCCGCGCCAGGGAACGGCATCGTGCTGGAACAGCAGGGCGAGAGCGATGCGCTGGCTTTCGTCGGGATTGATCTGTTCGTTCAGCAGCAGGGTCGGCCAGCGGGCGGCGATCAGGGCAAGGATAATCAGAAGCGGTGTCGCGTCGATCCCGTCCCGGTCCGGTCCGTCGATCCGGGCCATCCGCCAGACAAGCAGGCCCCAGAAGGCGCACAATATCGTGTAGTAGGTTAGATGGTGGTACACGGCCTGTTCAGTCCAGCGTCGGGTGTCCCGAGGACGGGCAGCGGTCTCCGGGGCGCACTATTCGGCTTTTCTGGTATAGAGGGTGCCGCCGCCGTCAAGCGCGGTCCTGACCTCGTAACCCCGCGACGTCGCATAATCGACGAAGGGTTTTTCGACAGGTTCCTCTTCGTAGCCCACAAGGATTGCCGACGGGCGGGTCGCATCCAGCAGCCGCGCGAGATCGTCGCGCGAGGTGATGGCGTACCGTGAGCGCTGGTCTTCGGTCAGAAGATGGCCCACCCGATAATAGAACGGCCCCGTCGCGAGTTCCCGGTAAACAGGCAGCCCCGCTTCCAGCGCGTAGATCGGCGTCACCGTGGCGACAGGGCGTTTCCGGTCGGAAGGCGGAATGACGTCGCGGATTTTACCGGCGATCCTGTGGACCCTGTATCCCAGCCAGTTTTCGGAATTCGCGAGCCCCCCGATCCGGCGCGCATCCAGCAGGACATTGGTGAACAGCATCATGCCGCAGACCGCGATCGCAAGGGTCGCCACGGGCCGCCTTTCCGGCAGGTTGAGCCGGCTGAACATCAGCGCCGAGAACAGCACCAGCGCGAGCACGAACATGCTGAAATATCCCGTCCAGACGGGGCTCGGCAGGAGGAACATCGGGGCCGTCGCCAGAACCAGCAGGACGTATTGCAGAAGCGCCCTGTCCGTTCCCGGCGTCACCGGCCTCGGGTTGCAGAAATAACTCAGGACCTGATACCCGACGAGCAGCACAAGGAGCGAACTCCGGATCAGGATCTGGCGGGCGAACTGGAGTTTCTCGGGCAACGCCATCGGTCCCTCGAAATTCGTTTCGGTCCGGTAGCGGATGTTGACGTCGAAAAAAGCCAGGAAATTGAAGAACGAAACCTCGAAACCGCTGCGGTAGATCACGTAGAGGGCCGGCAGCAACGCCACCGCGACGCCCAGCCCGTACAGGGCGATCAGACGGATTCCGTCCCTCGAAACGCCCTTTTCGATAAGCGCGACCAGACAGAAGAACGGCAGGAAGGTCAGGAAGGTCAGCTTGACGCCGACCGCGAGGCCGGAGAACAGCCCGGCGAGCAACCACGGCGTCGCACCGTTCAGCCGGTCGCGCCGTCGCTCGACGACATATATCGCCGCCAGGCAGAGCAGCATCGCCAGGTTGTAATTGCGCGCGAAATGGATGGTGTCCTGGAATACCCCCAGGCCGACCAGCAGGAACACCGAAAACGCCCCGTACCATCTGTTGCCCGACAGTCTGGATGCGATCCCGTACGTCAGACCGACGATCCCGATCAGGATCAGCGCCTCGACGATCCGGGAATAATGCACGTACATCAGCCCGCCGAACGCATCGAAGGCGAACTTGAAGACGTAGGGCATGTAGGGCGTCTGGGCGTAGGAGAAGTCCCTGTAGAGGTCCCATCGCCCGACGAGGTGCGCCGCGCCCAGATACATGTGGTCGTCGTTGGCGAGGAACGACGTCAGCGGGATCGAGACGCAGATCAGTGCGCTGTAGATCAGGACGGCGGCTCTGAGGATGGAGGACATCGGATGGGCGTCGTCGGGATCAGAGATTCATCTTGTGGAAAATACCGGCCGGTATTCTGCGGATGACGGCCATGATGATCCACCAGAACCACGGGGTGTAGACGACGAATTTCCTGCGTTCGAGAGCGCGGACGATATCGGAAGCGACACGGTCGGGCGTCGCCCACAGCGCTCCTTTCGGCATCGCGGCCGTCATGGGCGTATCGACGAATCCCGGCTTGACCGTCAGCACGTGAACGCCGGCTCCGGCCAGCCGGCCGGTCAGCCCCTGAAGAAAAATGGAAAGGGCGCCCTTGGCCGTGCCGTACACGTAGTTGGAACGCCGTCCCCGGTCCCCGGCGACCGAGGAAATCGCCGCGATCGCACCGCGCTGTTGCGGTTCCATCCGGTTGGCGATCAAGGTCAGCAGCTCGATCTGGCTGAGCATGTTCGCATTCAGCGCGTCGAACGTGCGGTCGGGATCCGCTTCGCAGAGGGCCTGGTCCGGCAGCGTGCCATGCGCGATCAGCGCAAGATCGACGGTTTCCAGCGCTGCGAATGCCCCGTCGACGACGGTTTTCAGCGCCGCCCGGTCTTCCAGGTCTGCGGTGCAGATATGCGTGTCGGCCGCGCCGCGTACCTTCAGGTCGTCGGCCATCGATTCCAGCCGCTGCCGGTCGCGTCCCACCAGGAAGAACCGCGCGCCGTCCAGTGCGAGGCGTCGCGCAGTCGCCGCCGCTATCGCCGAGTAGGCGCCGAACATCAGAATGTTCCGGACCGGATCATTCGAACTTCCCGTCATGATTCTGTTCCTCCCTGTCCCTTGCCCGCAACGCGTCTCCAGAAAGACGACGAAAAGGACGGGTCCATATAGCGCGAGAATTCGTCGAGGCGCGGATAGGCGCTGGCGAACAGGCGGGGCGGCATCCGGGCGTCCTTCGCCGGGTAGATCGCACCGCCGTAAGCCACGACGATCTCGTCGAGGCTGTCCAGCAGGGCAAGTGTCTTTCCGCCCCGGTTGGGGAAATCGAGCGCCAGCGTGACGCCCGGGCGCGGAAACGACATCAGACCGGGCGACTGCCGCTCGCCGAACATCTTGAGGACTGCCAGAAACGAGCCTGTGCCCGAGCCGGCGATCCTGTCCAGAATGTCCGCAATGCCGGACCGGCCGCCATCCGTCGGCAGGACGCACTGGTACTGGTAGAACCCCTTCGGTCCGTACATACGGTTCCAGTCCGCGATCGAGTCGAGCGGGAAGAAGAACGGATCGTAATGGACCGGGCCCTCCGACACGTCTTCGCGCTGCTTCCGGTAATAGACGAAATTGAACAGCCGGAGGCTCAGCCCGTTGATCAGCGAGACCGGCGGCGAAAAGGGAATGCCCGGTTTCCGGCCGGGCGGGCGCGGCGGGTCTGCCGGCGCCTCAGCCAGATGGTTTGCGCGCATGAACCATCCCCGGCCCAGCGCCGCGCCGCGCGACAGGCAGTCGATCCAGGCAACGGTGTATTCGTACTCCTCGTCCGACTCTGCCGACAGGTCGAAAAATTCTCCCAGATTGCGGAAGCGGATGACCTGCTGCCGCAGGAAGGGCGTTGCAACCGGGCGAAGCTGGAACTCTGCCCAGGTGATCAGGCCGGTGAGTCCAAGACCGCCGATGGTGGCGCGGAACAGTTCTCCGTTCGCGTCCGGTGAACAGGTCAGCCGTTCGCCGTTCGACCGGAGCAGCTCGAAGCGACGGACATGACAGCCGAACGTGCCCGCCCGATGATGGTTCTTGCCATGGACGTCGTTGGCGATCGCGCCGCCTACCGTGACGAATTTGGTTCCCGGCATGGCCGGCAGCATCCAGCCGCGCGGTACGGCGATGGCGAGGATGTCGGCGAACAGGACGCCGGCTTCGCAGCGCATGACGCCGGTCTCGCCGTTGAACGAAACGAACCGGTCGAGCCGCCTGCAATCGACCAGCGCTCCACCCGTATTGAGGCAGCTGTCGCCATAGGAACGGCCGTTGCCGAACGGCAGCATGGAAGGCAGGCCGGCTCGGCCGGTCAGGTCGGGCAGGGCCTCGAACCTGTGATCGTAGGGAAGGACGGTCTGCGGTCCGAAATCGAGCCGTCCCCACCCGGTGCGGTTCAACTGGCCTAACGCCATAACGCCAGCGCGATCGGGACCAGCGCCGCTGCAAGGATTGCGCGCGATGCCCTGTCGGACAGGGCGAACACGATGGGGTCGTCAGTCAGTCTGCGGCGCTGCGCGGCAAGCCAGATGCGGCTGATCCAGTAAAGCAGCAGCGGGCAGATGATCCAGAGATATTCCGGATTCGAATAGAGCCCCGATGCCGTCGTGCTGTTCAGGTAAAGCGCGAGGGTCAGGACGGAGGCCATGCCGCTCGATGCGCCGATCGCCATAAGCACATTCTGGTCCCCGGCCCGATAGCCGCGCCCGGGCGCTTCCGGCCGGTTTTCGTCGAGCAGTTCGACGACTTCCGAATATCTCTTGGCGAAGGCCAGGCTGGAGAACAGGAATATCGAAAATCCCAGCAGCCAGAGCGTCAGCTCCACGCCGGTTGCCGCACCGCCGGCGATGATCCGCATGGTATAGAGCCCCGCCAGGACGACGACGTCCAGCAGGGCATAGCGCTTCATCCAGATCGAATAGTTGATGGTTATGAAGACATAGAGAAGCAGCGCTCCGGCGAATATCGGCGCGACAAACCACGAACCGAGAAGCGCGCCTGAAAACAGCAGGATCGCCGCCGCCAGCCCGTGCGAGACCGGCGAACGCCCCGATGCGAAGGGGCGGTTCCGTTTGCGCGGATGCTGCCGGTCCGCTTCGAGGTCCAGAATGTCGTTGATCAGGTAAATCGACGATGCCGCCGCGCAGAAACAGATAAAGGCGGCGAGCGCTTCGAGAGAATGCTGCACCGACAGGTGCATCGGGTTCAGCACCGGAACGAAAACCAGGACGTTCTTCGACCACTGGTAGGGCCGCGCCGCCCGGATCAGCCACGGCAGGGAAGATTCGCGAGAAGACACGGTCCGCGCGTCCGGGTGGTCCTTTCTTGCGGCTTCGGTAACGCTGTCGCCGGCGTCGGCCAGAAGGGCGCGCCGCGCCGCCTTCCAGACCGGCAGGTCCTTTGCGTCGTTGCCGATATAGTCGAACCCGCCCTCGCCGAACCTGTCGACCAGCGCATCCCGCTTGGCGGCGCCCGATACGTTGACGCCGTGTTCGGTGGCGATGACGTCGTCGAACACGCCCAGATGCGTCGCGACCGCCTCTGCGGTGCGCCTGTCGGAGGCGGTGGCGAGAACCACCGTGCGGCCTTCGCGGCGCGCCGTCTCGATGGCCTCAAGCACCTTTTCGTTATAGGGGAGCAGAGAGGCATCGACCGCGACCTCATCCGCCACCCGGCGTTTGAACACTGCCTTGCCTTCCGCCAGCCAGCCGGGTATGGCGAGCATCCTGGCCGGTCTGTCCCGAACCAGTTTCGCGAGCGCTTCGTGTAGCGTGTCGACCGGCGTCAGCGTCCCATCGAGGTCGACGACCAGAGGCACGCTTTCGCGGCTGTGAACCGTCTCCGGTTCAGCATCAGAGTTCAAAATCGGTCTCCCGGTTGCCGCAGCCGCAGATTATCCGCAACAAATTGAAATCGCTAGTATTTTTCAGACGGGGGTTAAAATCGTCCTAACGGCGGCGTTCGGGGCGAATTTCACTCCGGTGCGGGATCAGGGCCGTGGATTCCGCCGGCGGGGCGAGAAAAAGTATATCTCGTCGTCGTCCCACGCGCCGAACCCGCGCCGCCGCCCGATGTCGCAGGGCGGCGCTTTCGCGGGCGGCGTCATCTGGGCGCGATGGAGAAGCGGTTCCCGAGGCATCCTGCCGGCTATTTCGAGGATCAGCTTGCGCAGCACCGCGCGCGGGAAATCCTTGAAATCCTTCGCCGCCACGTAGAACGCGCCGCGCCCGCCGATCACGCAGTCGCGATAGTACAGGTCCAGCCGCGCAATCTGCGGCCGGCCCGACGGTCCCGGCCGGTCATTGACGATGGGAAGGCCGTTGATGACGACGCCTTTCGCCACCGCGCGGTCGCGCGCCTCCGTGACCGGCGTGCCCCAGTTGTTGGCCCCGTCGCCCGAGATGTCGATCACGCGCCGCCTTCCGGCGAAGCCGTTATTGTCGAAAGAGGCGGCGCCGTAATCGATGGCGTCGGAAATCGCGGTGCGCCGCGCGGTCTGCGGCGGTTCGCCTTCGAGCTTTCTGGCGAAGGCTTCGGCCCCCGCCTTGCCGTCGATCAGGGTCCAGCCGGCAATCTGCTTCATGTGGCCGAACCCGGCCCATTCGTAGTAGCTGACCGCGATCCGGCCGTGCGCGCCGTGCGAGATGGCGTCGATGATGCTGGGATGGCGGAAGGCGGCGATATAGCCGTCGCGCTGGAGCTGCGCCTCGGCGTCGTCGACGCTGCCTGACACGTCGACCGCCAGCGCCAGCTCAAGATCGACAGCGACTTCGGCGGCGCCGCTGTCCCGAACCGGCGCCGCGATGGCGAGGAAGCACAGGAGCGCGAACGGGATCAGGCGCATCGGCGGCTTATGGGCGGATGGCGCCGGGCGGCGCCGGGAGTGCGCCGGGCGATTGCGGCAGAACGCTGTTGTCGTCGAAATCATCGTCCGAACCCATCCAGCGCTGGCGACGCCGGATTTCGCCGACATTGCAGGGCGGGGCCTTGCGGGGTGCCTTCATCTGCGCCTTCCACAGCAGCCTGTTCGGCGACGGGTTGTCCGGCGGCGGCGTCAGCCCCGCGATCTCCAGCATCAGCTTGCGCATGACGGCGCGCGGGAAGTCCGCGAAATCCTTCGCCACCACGTAGAACGCGCCCGGACCGCCGATCACGCAGTCGCGGTAGAACAGGTCGAGGTCCTCGACCTGACGCCAGCCCGACATGGTCGCCCGCCCGTTGACGATCGGCAGCCCGTTGATGGTGACGCCGGCCTTGACCGCGCGGTCGCGCGCGGCGTCGACCCGGTCGCCCGAATTGTTGGCGCCGTCGCCCGAAACGTCGATGACGCGGCGGCGCCCATCGGCCCCGTTATTTTCGAACGCCGCGACGCCGTAATCGATCGCCCCGGAAATCGACGTCCGGCGGCCCTGGTCCGGCTCGTCGGTTTCCAGCGCCCTGGCGAATCTCTCCGCCGAGGCTGCGTCGCTGATGACGGTCCACGGGACCACGGGGCGGATGCGCGCATATCCGGCCCATTCGTAATAGGTGACCGCGATGCGCCCGAGCGGGCCGGACTTGATGGCGTCGATGATGCTGGGGTGACGGAACGCCTTGATGTAGCCGCTCCGCTGCAAGGCGGCTTCCTCGTCGTCGACGCTGCGCGACACGTCGACCGCCAGCGCCAGCTCCAGATCGACCTTCAGATCGGCCGCCGACGCGGGCAGCGTCAGAATGGCGGCGAGACATAACGGAATGAGTACGCGCATGACCCGGCTCCCTCGAGAACCCCCAAATCTCCGGGGAAAGTATGGCGCGGCTCCGGGCGGCGACAAAGCGAAATCAGTCGCCTGGCGTGACGGTCCGTCCGGCGGTCTTTCGGCGGATGCGCGATGCGGCGGACGGGTCTATACATCGCCCATGCCGTTTCGCCCTTTCGCCCCGTTCGCGCCGCTGTCCCGCCGGTTCGACGCCCTGCCGCCGGTCGCGCAGAGCGGTCTCTGGATGACGCTGAGCGCGTTCGGCTACGCCGCGTCGGGCGCCGTGGTGCATCATCTGGCCCAGCGCCTGCCGGTATTCGAGATGGCGTTCTTCCGCAATTTCTTCGGGCTGATCTTCATGCTGCCGTGGCTGTGGAAGTCGGGGCTGGCGGCGCTGCATACGGCGCAGCCCGGACGGCACGTGGTCCGCGGGTTTCTGTCGTCGGTGAACATGTGGTGCCTGTTCGCCGCGCTGGCCTATGCCCCCATCGCAGACGTTTCGGCGATCACCTTCCTGATGCCCATTATCGGCTCGATCTTCGCGGTGATCTTCCTGAAGGAACGCACCGTCCCGATGCAGTGGGTGGCGGCCGTTGCCGGTTTCGCGGGCGCGATGATGGTGATCCGGCCGGGCATGGCGGGGTTCGATCCGGGCCTGCTGTTCGCGATCGGCGCGGTGCTGGTCGGGGCCTCGGTCGCCATGCTGATCAAGACGCTGCTGCGCCACGATTCGTCGGACACCATCGCGTTCTACCTGTTCGCGTCGCACATCGTGTTCGCCGCGGTCCCGATGGTTTTCGTCTGGGTGACGCCGACCTGGGAGGAGATTGCCTGGATGGTTCTGCTGGGCTGGCTCGGCACCATCATCCAGCGCGCCTTCAACCGCTCGATGGCAGCGGCCGACGCCACCGTGGCGCTGCCGTTCAATTTTTCGCGCCTGATCTGGGCGGCGATGTTCGGCTGGGTGTTCTTTGCCGAGTTCCCCGATATCTGGACCTGGATCGGCGGCACGGTGATCTTCGCATCGTCGCTGTGGCTGACGCGCGTCACGGCGGCGCGAAAGAAGGCGGCACAGGAATAAGCGCGCCTTTCCGGGACCGGCGTGTCCCGGTCGTCGCCAAACAGTCCGGCCAGTCAGTCCGGCCAGTCAGTCCTGTTTATCGGAGGACGGCTCGTTCGCGTCGTCCGGGGCCGTCCCGTCGGTCCCGGCGTCGACATCCTTGCGTTCGTCGGAACGCTGCTGCTTCAGTTCCTGGCGTTTGGCCTTTTTCTCCGCCCGGGCCTTTTCGCGCTCGCGCCGTTCGAAATTATAGTTCGGTCTTCTGGCCATCGTCGTTCCGTGTCTGTCGGGGCTCGGAAACAAAAAAGGCCCGCTTTTGGCGGGCCTTCGTTGTCGCTGTCAGCGGTTCAGTCCTCGACGGACAGGTTTTCCGCGGACTGCTTGCCGTTCTTGCCGGCCTGAAGCTCGTAGCTGACCTTCTGGCCTTCGCGCAGACCGGACAGACCGGCGCGTTCTACCGCGCTGATATGAACGAAAGCGTCCTTGGAGCCGTCCTCGGGCTCGATGAAACCGAAACCCTTGGTCGGGTTAAACCATTTAACGGTACCTGTCGGCATGAAGTATTCCTTTCACGACATGGTTGGAAGAGCGCCGCCCTGTGCGGGGCCCGGATTTACGTTCGCTATGTCGGAGAAGAAATCCGGCTAAACGCCGTAGCGTGTTATCAAGAAAGCAACGTCGACGTCGAAACGCGTCCGCAAGATAGGCGCTGACGGAAATTTTGCAAGCGATTTTATTCGGTTGCGGAAGCCTTTATGTCCTCCGGTGATGCGATCTATAATGTCGCGAGCCGATAACGGAGACCCCGCCATGCCTTTCCGCCCGAGCGAAAACCGCCGCCGTGAGCCGGCCGAGCCGATGAAACCGCTGGTCGATCCGGCCGACTGGACGCCGGCCGACCTCGCCGCCAGCGACGACTGGATTTACGAGCTGTCGGGCGCGGAAATCGACGATCTGACGGGCGCGGTAAAGCGCAACGCGGCGCGCGGCATCGATATCAAGGACGTGACGCGGCAAGAATTCGAGCTGCCGGTGCTGGGTCCCGGCCTGGCGGCGCTGCGCGACGAGCTGCTTAACGGGCGCGGGTTTTTCCTGATCCGCGGCGTGCCGGTGGCGGACTATTCGCGCGCCGAATCCGCGCTCGCCTTCTGGGGGCTGGGGCTTCATTTCGGCAAGGCGCTGTCGCAGAACGCGCAGGGGCATCTGCTGGGCCACGTCAAGGATATCGGCGGCGATTATTCCGACCGCAACACGCGCGGCTATATGAGCAGCGCGGCGATGGGGTTCCATTCCGACCGGTCGGATTACGTCGCGCTGATGTGCCTGCAGCCCGCCAAAAGCGGCGGCGAAAGCCGTATCGCCAGCACGGTGACGCTCTATAACACGCTGCTGGAACGCCACCCGGAACATGTCGCGCAGCTGGTGAAGGATTTCATCTGGACCATGCATGGCGAGGTCTCGCCCGGCCAGGCGCCGTGGTACGAATACCCCGTCTTCGCGTTCGAGAAGGGCTGGTTCGCGGGGCGCGGCGTCTCGACCCATATCTACAAGGCGCTCGGCCTCGACGGCGCGCCGGCGGATTACACGCCGGAACAGCATGCCGCGCTCGACGCCTTCAAGCAGACCGTGCAGGAACTCGCCTTCGACATGGAATTCCGCCAGGGCGACATCCAGATCCTGCACAACCACGTGACCTTGCATTCGCGCCGCGGCTTCGAGGACTGGCCCGAGCCCGAACGCAAGCGGCATTTGCTGCGCCTCTGGGTCTATGACGAGCAGGGCCGCACCATCCCGCCTTTCTATCGAGAGAACCTCAAGAGCGTGACGGTCGAGGGCATAACCCCGTCAACGCCGCTGGACGTGGAGGATGCCGTCGAGGCGGCTTAGCTTTCCCCCCTGAATTTTCCTCTCCCGCTCCCGGTCCGGGGGAGGGCAGCGGTTATCGCGACCGCGCCGCCACCACGGCAGACGCGACCGAGGCGGCGGTGAAGAACAGCATCACCGCGACCACCGGCAGGCCTGAGCCGTCGGCGAGCAGGCCCGCGACCTGCTGTCCGACGCCGGCGAAGAACAGCTGGCCGAAATTCACCGCGCCCGACGCGCTGCCGGCATAGGCCGGGTCGACCTGCATGGTGCCGGCCTGGGCGTAGGCCAGGCACAGCCCCTGGCCGAGCCCCATGAACCCCATCGGGATCATCAGCCATCCCATCGACAGGCCGAAGGTCAGGATGCCCGCCCCCATGACCATGACGGTGAACAGGCACAGCGACGAGCCCAGCACCGTCATGCGGTCGATGGGCGCGCGGTTGCCGATCCGCCCCGAGATGAAATTCCCCAGCATGAAGCCGCCCGGCAGGATCAGGAACCACAGCGCGTATTCCTCGGGCGATACGCCCAGCGCCCCCATGGCGAGGAAAGGCGACGCGGCGGCGCAGGCGAAAAACGCTCCGGATTCGAGACCCGGAATCAGCGCATAGGCCGTAAAACGGCGGATACGCAGCAGTCGCGCGTAGGTCCCGAAGGTCTCCGCCGCGATCCGCACGATGCCGCCGCCGGAACGCGCCGGGCGGTGGGTTTCGGGCAGGACGAGAACGGCAAGCAGCAGCAGGGCGAGCCCGAGCGTGGTCGACACCACGAACAGGAAGCGCCAGCCGAACACCGGCAACGCCAGCGCGGCGAGCGGCGGCGCGATCAGCGGTCCCATCACGTAGGCCGCGGTCAGGTAGGCGATCATCTGCGCCACCCGGTCCATGCCGTACACGTCGCGCAGGATGGTGCGTGCCAGCACCACGCCGCAGCCCGCGCCCATGCCCTGCATCGTGCGGCCGGCCAGCAGCGTCCAGATATCGGGTGCGACATAGGACAGCTCGGAGCCGATGGCGTAGAGCGCCAGCCCGCCCAGCAGCACCGGTTTTCTCCCCCACTGGTCCGACAGCCCGCCATAGACCACGGTGGAAAACGCCATCGCCACCATCACGATGGCGAGCGTCGCCTGTGCGAGGCCCTGCCCGACGGCAAGGTCGGTCTGCATCGCTTGCAGCGCCGGGATCATCATGTGCACCGCCATCGGCGCGATGAAAGTGATCGCGGCGAGAAGCGGGAAGATGAATTTCGGCGGCGGGGCGCCGTCGGGGAGACGTGAATTCATGCCGTGCCTTACCATGGCGCGTCCGGTTGCGACAGAGGCGCGGGGAGGACGCCGGCGGCAGGGTTTCTCCGGGGGTTTTTTCCCTCTGTCGCGACGGTGTATGCTCGCGCACAGCAGCAACCGACCTCAATCGAAGGGCTCCGCCATGGCCAACTCGAACCTGCCGCTTTCGCGCTTCAAGGTGCTGGACCTCACCCGGGTCCGGTCCGGACCGACCTGCGTCAAGGTGTTCGCCGACTGGGGCGCCGACGTCATCAAGATCGAACAGCCGAACGCCGGGGATGACGGCTATAGCGGCGAGCGCGACGCGCCGGATTTCCAGAATCTGCACCGCAACAAGCGCTCGATCACCATCAACCTGAAGGCGCCGGAAGGGCGGGAACTGTTCTTCGACCTGCTGAAGGACGCCGACATCGTGGTCGAGAACTACCGGCCCGACGTGAAGAACCGGCTCGGCATCGATTACGAGTCGCTGAAGAAGGTCAATCCGCGCATCGTGCTGGGCTCGATCTCGGGGTTCGGCCAGGACGGGCCCTATTCCAAGCGCCCCGGGGTCGATCAGATCGCGCAGGGGCTCGGCGGGTTCATGTCGGTCACCGGCATTCCCGGCCAGGGGCCGGTGCGCGCCGGCACGGCGATCGCCGACCTGACCACGGGCATGAATACGGCGATGGCGATCCTCGTGGCGCTGCTCGAGCGCGAGGTGTCGGGCGAGGGGCAGTGGGTCCATTCGTCGCTGCTGGAATCGCAGATCGCGCTGATGGATTTCCAGGCGGCCGGCTATCTGGTCAGCGGCAATGTGCCGGGACAGGCCGGCAACAACCATCCGAAATCGATCCCGACCGGCGTGTTCCCGACGAAGAACGGCCACATCAACATCGCCGCCGGCGGGCAGGAGATGTGGGAACGGCTGTGCAGGGGGCTCGGCGCCGAGGCGCTGATCGAACGGGCGGAGTATCTGACCGTCGACGACCGGCGCGCCAACCGCGACGATCTCAACGCCGAACTTTCGACCTTTACCGAGACGAAGACCAGCGGCGAATGGGTCGATATCCTGAACGAGGCCGGCGTGCCGTGCGGGCCGATTCACAAGGTCGACGAATGCTTCGCAGACCCGCAGGTGCAGCATCTCGGCATCGCCTGGCCGGTCACCCATCCGCGTCTCGGCGATATCCGCCTTGTCGGCCAGCCGTTTCAGCTGAGCCGCGCGAAGGGCGAAATCCGCACGCCGACGCCGGATATCGGCCAGCATACCGATGAGGTGCTGGCGGAACTCGGCTACGATGCGGCGAAGATCGCGGCGTTGCGCGACGCAGGCGCTATCTAGGGCCGGCACATGCGTCGGGACGCTCCCTTTCTGAGTTCGTCAGGTCGCTGACGCGGCATCGCCCCTGGGGGGGCGGACCGCATCACAAGAGGAAAAAAGAACATGAAGCTCGATACGGAAAACATGCTGGCCGAAAAGTCGGATGGCATCGGCTGGATGATTTTCAACAATCCCGAACGGCGCAACGCGCTGTCGGTCGCCATGCGCCACGCGATCCTGCAGATACTGGAAGACTTCGCCGCCGACGATTCGGTGCGGTCGGTTGTGATGACCGGCGCGGGCGACAAGGCGTTCGTTTCCGGCGCCGACATTTCCGAATTCGAAAAGCTGCGCTCGTCGCCCGAACAGATCGCCGACTATCACGCGCTCTCGGCGAAGGTCGAGGCGGCGATGACCGGGCTCGACAAGCCCTTGATCGCGATGATCCGGGGATTCTGCCTCGGCGGCGGACTCGGGACCGCGCTCAACGCCGACATGCGCTTCGCCGCCGAAGGGTCGCAGTTCGGCGTCCCGGCCGCGCGGCTGTCGATCGGCTATCCGTTCGACGGGATCCGCAAGCTAATCGACCTGGTCGGGCCGGCCTATGCGCGAGAAATTCTCTATACCGCGCGGCGCTTTTCCGCCGAGGAGGCGCTCCGTATCGGGCTGATCAACCGGGTGGTGCCGGCCGACGAGCTGAAGAAGACGGTGACCGAGATCGGCATGATGATCGCCGAGAACGCGCCGCTCTCGATCTACAACGCCAAGATCAATATCCAGAACATCCTGATGGACCCGGAAGATCGCGACATGGAGGCCTGCCAGGCCGCCACCGATGCCTGCATGGCGAGCGAGGATTACATAGAAGGTCGCCGCGCGTTCATGGAGAAGCGCAAGCCGGTCTTCAAGGGCCGCTGAAGCCTTCGCTCCAGTCGAAAAGGGTTCTTCCGGCGGATCGCGGCGCGCGTCGTCTTAATAATTTCGCTTGCCTGAGGTTTCGCCCCGGAGTAGGAGGGCTGAAGGCGTGGCGCGTCCCTTTTGCCGTTGCGGGCGATCGGGGCGTTGAGTGCTCGCGGGGGTCGCCCCGGAATTCGTTACAAGCAAAAGGGAACAGACAGACATGCCTGTCGGAACAGTCAAATGGTTCAACCCGACCAAAGGGTTTGGCTTCATCGTACCGGACGGCGGCGGGGAAGACGCCTTCGTTCACATTTCCGCCGTTGAGCAGGCGGGCCTGACCACCCTCGACGAAGGTCAGAAGATCGAATTCGATCTCGTCGAAGGGCGCAACGGCCGCATGGCCGCCGGCAATCTGAAGCCCGTCCAGTAGTCATATTCGCCATTACCGGTTTGTGAGCCGCCCCCGCCGTCGCGGAGGCCGGGGCCGTTCGCGTCAGCGCGCTTCGAACGGAACCGTATAGGCGCGGTTTTCCGCGGCGATCACCGCGTGTCCCGGCGGCACCTCGGTCCAGTCGGACTCTGCGTCGTCGAGCGGTTCGGACAGAACGATGACCGCTGCCTCGTCGCCTGCCAGGTCGCGGAATATTCCGTCGCGCGTCTGCTCCACGGCCGGCAGCTTGTGCCCGAAGAACAGGGTCGGCGCGTCGCCGCCGCTGCCGTATCGGACGGCGTAGATCGTCCTGCCGTCGGTCGCGGCCGCGGTCAGCATGAAAGGTTCGTCGACCCCCGCCGCATCCGCCATGTCCTCGACGAGCCGCGTCGCCCGGCCCAGCGCGCCGAGTGGATCGTCCAGCAGCCCTTCGCCGATGGCGAGATGGAAGAACAGCTCGCTGTCGGTGGATCCCACGATCTGCGGATAAAGCTCCGGGCTGACCGCGAACGCGAGATCGCGCCGGATCCGGTTGAAGCCGCCGATCTGGCCGTTATGCATGAACAGCCATTCGCCGTGGCGGAACGGGTGGCAGTTGGCGCGCGCCGTCGGCGCGCCGGTCGAGGCCCTGACATGCGAAAAGAACAGGTTGGCGCGAATCTGTTCGGCGAGATTGCGCAGGTTTTCGTCGTTCCAGGCCGGATGGATGTCGCGAAACAGGCCGGGATGGGGATGGTCCGAATACCAGCCCACGCCGAATCCGTCGCCATTGGTGACCGACCGCGACCGGCGCGCCGACAGGCTTTGCCGGATCAGCGAATTGTCCGGTTTGAACAGGATTGCGTCGAGCGGGATCGACGGACCGCTATAGGCGAGCCAGCGGCACATTCATGTGAACCCCTGTGTTATGGCGCAGCACCATCTCCGCTACCCGGGACCGTTCGAGCGCGTATCCGGCGCAGAATCCTATCACCGCAACTGCGCCGGCCGAAACGAATTTGCGTCAGCTGTCGAGGACGGAAGCGTGGAACAGGTCCGCCGCCGTCAGCACGCGGTCGGTCAGCCCCTGGTCGTGCGAATAGCCGGCGAACCGTTCCATGTTGGCCGCGTTGGCCTTGACTCCCGTCGGCCAGAGATCCCCCGTGAGCGCCGCTTCCTGTTCCTCGCGCGCGAGCCGCGCCCAGGGCTGGCGCGACCAGCCCGGATCGTCCATGTACTGCGCCGACAGCGCGTTCGCCTGCTCGTACAGATCGAGCAGGATGCGCGGCAGGTCTGCGTTGCGCGCCACGGCTTCGTTCGAAATCGCGATCACATGCATGATCGGGAAGAACCCGTTGCGGCGGTAGAAATCGGCGCAGGCGGCGCGCGGGTCGCGGAACAGCCGGCGCACCCGCCCGTCTTCCAGCGTGGACGGCACACGCGACAGGAACAGCGCGTCCATCTCGCCGGCCGCCAGCATTTTGCCCAGATTGGCGTCCGCCGCTACGGATTCGATGGTCCATCCTTCGGGCGGTTCGAACGCCACCGTTTCGTTGGCCCGCGCGATCCAGTGGACGCCGCGCAGGTCGACACCGTATTCGTGGGACAGATCGCCCTTGGCGAGCACCGCGAGCGTGGTCTGGAAGGACTGCAGCCCGATCCTTTTCCCCGCCAGTTCGGACGGGTGATCGATAGGGGAATCGGCCCGCACATACATCTGCGTCTGGCTGAACAGCCGTCTTGGAAAGGCCGGAATTGCGGTGAATTCCATGCCGCGCGCACAGGCCATCAAATAGGACGAAAACGACACTTCGGCGGCGTCGAACTCGTTTCCGCCCAGCATTCGCTTGTGGCGGTGCGCGCCATCGCGTTCCGGGTTGGTCTCGCCCGCCTGCAGGACAGTGATATCGATGCCCGGCGGCATGGCGAGCGTGCCGTCGAAGAAGGGAAAATGCCGGTCGTACCGGTCGAGCGCGAGCGTGAATCTATCGGTCATGCGCCGAAAGTGGCACGCCGCCGGAAATCGGACAAGGCCGGCAGGACAGGGGGGGCGGGGTCAGAGTCCCTCAAGCCATGTTGGGACACCGCGCCGGCCCCTCGACGACGACGTTGTCCGCCCTTGCGATGCCGCCAATATCGATCGCCATCGTATCCGCGGACGGGCGGGGCGACGGCGGAAACGAGTCTGTCTGACGACCTCCCAGGCCCGCCTTATTCAAGGGATTTCAATTCGGTGACGGAATTGTTACATATTCCTGATAAGAATTCGGCTTTCCGCTTGCCGGATTTTGCTGTTTTGGAGGCGAACATGCCGATTCGTTTAGCTCTGGTTCTCGGTCTGGTCTGGGCAGTTTTTCCCGTTTTTCCGGGGCATGCCTATCTCGATCCCGGCACCGGCTCCATGATCATTCAGATTCTTCTGGGCGGAATCGCCGGTGCGGCCGTTGTCCTCAAACTGTACTGGCACAAGTTCAAGATGATGTTCTCTCGCCAGAAGCCGGACATTACCGACGGCGACGCCAACTAAACCGTATCCGAAATGACCGATCCGAAACTCGATCCGGGCTCATTCCGCGATCCCGGCGGGCAGGTATTCGTCCGGGACGGCCGCGTTTTCCGCACCGTAAACGCTCCCGCCGCCGAGGATTTCGACCATGTCGAAGCCTCCGGGCTGATGGACGGGCTGGTCGGCGACGGGCTGGTCGTCGAATCGCGCAAGGTGTCGGACGACGTTCTCGGCATCGAGTCGCCCGGCCTGCGTCATGTCCTGGAGCATCCCAGGCTGCCGTTTATTTCCTATCCTTACGAATGGCCGTTTCATGCCCTGAAAGAGGCGGCGCTGCTGCATCTGGATATCCAGCTTCGGGCGCTCGATCACGATGTCGCGCTGTCGGACGCGACTGCCTACAACATCCAGTTTCGGGGACCGAATCCGATATTCATCGACCGCCTTTCCTTCATCCGCTATTCGGACGGGGACATATGGGCCGGACACAAGCAGTTCATCGAGCAGTTCCTGAACCCGCTTCTGCTGCGGTCGCTCTTCGGCGTCCCGCACAACGACTGGTATCGCGGCGCGCTTGAGGGGATCTCGTCCGCAGACCTGAAACGGCTGCTGCGGTGGCGGCACCGGTTCTCGTGGAACATTCTTTGCCACGTGATCCTGCAGAGCGCCTTTCAGTCGTCAGTGACGCGCGCCGACACGAAGGAACTCAGCAAGAATATTTCGCGCGCCGGTCTTCCCCGCGCCGCTTACCGGAACATGCTGAGCAAGCTGCGCGGCTGGATCGCGGGGCTGGAACCCCAAAAATCGGGGAAAACGACCTGGCAGGATTACGCCAGAACGCATAGCTACTCGTCCGGGGAAACGGAGCGCAAGCTCGAGTTCGTCGGAAAGTTCGCGCGCGACGTCAGGCCGGCGATGGCCTGGGACCTCGGCTGCAATACGGGCAATTTTTCCAAGGCGATGCTTGAAAACGGCGCCGGATACGTCGTCGGGTTCGATTTCGACCAGGGCGCCATCGAGGCCCTGTTCATGCGCGCGCGGGAAGAGAAGCTGAACCTGTTGCCGCTTCTGCTCGATGCGGCCAACCCGTCGCCGGGCCAGGGATGGAACGAAAGCGAGCGGATGAGCCTCAGCCGGCGGGCCACCGCCGATGCGGTGGTGGCGCTCGCGTTCATCCATCATCTGGCGATCGGCAAGAACATACCGCTCGACCGGCTGGTCGACTGGATTACCGGGTTCGCGCCGGACGGAGTAATCGAATTCGTCCCCAAATCCGACCCAATGGTCGGAGAGCTCCTGGCGCTGCGGAAGGATATCTTTCCGAACTACACCGAGGAGAAGTTCAGGGAAGCCCTCACGGCGAACAACGAGATCGTCGAGGAACTCGAGGTCACGGACAGGGGCAGGAAGCTTTTCCGGTACAGACGAAAAGAGCGGTCGGGGTCCCCGTCTTGACGAGCGACGGAAATCCGGAAACGGGGTCTTCGTCGGACCGGCTTCTTTTTATTCTGGCCGTATCGGCTATCCTGTCGGCTCCCTTTCTCGTTTTTCTGCGTCACCACAGATACGAATTCTGGGCCCCTGAATCGCTGATTTCTCTGGGCGCTTTTGTCGCCGTCGGCGGGTTGTTTTCGATCTTCGTGCGTCCCGGTTCTTTCCGGGTCGCCTGGCCGGTGTACACCGTTCTGCTGCTGCTGGCGGCGGATATTCAGATCCAGTGGCCTCGCTGGTTCGGCAAGGCGATGCTCGCCGAGGTTCTGGCGATAATCGTCGTGCTCTGGATCATAAGACGCCACGCGCACCGAATCCTCTCGACGGTGTTTGTCGTGGTTGCGTTGAGTACCGCTGTCCTGGCGCTGTTCGATCAGTTCTCAGACCCGTCGGGTGCAACCGCTCGACCCGGTGCGGAACGCCGGGATCCGCTCCTTATTCATCTGGTGCTCGATGAGCATATCGGAATAAACGGCATCCCGACCGACATAGCGGGCGGCTCGGCCCTAAAAGCGGAGCTCGAGAGGTTTTATCTGGATCATGGGTTTACCGTTTTTCGGTCGGCCTACAGCCCGTATGTCTGGACCCTGGATTCCGTGTCGACTTCGTTGAATTTCGTCGAAACACAAACGCCAAACGATTTCTGGAAAACGGATCCGGATGGCCTCAGGTCGAAAAACCTGCTCGTTTCAAACCGCTATTTCGAGTCCCTGTCGGAAAAAGGCTACCGGATCCAGGTGTTTGAGAACACCTGGATCGATCTCTGCGGAAGCGGGAAAGCGACAATCGTTCGATGCGATTTGTACCGGTACGACAACATACAGGGGTTCAAATACGTCATCGCCAGCCCGTTGGAACGCTCCCTGATCCTGATGTCGAAGTTTTTTCAGCTTTCGTTCCTTATGAGGGAATTCAGCAAGCTATACCTGTCCATCGCCGAAACGGCGCGAAAGGCGGGTGTTCCGCTTCCTTCCTCTGCCGGATGGTCGCCGCATATCGGGCCGATTGCGACGCTCCCCTCCTGGCACAAAATTTTCGCCGCGGCGGAGAGGGCACGGCCGGGGGACATGATTTTCGGCCACTTGCTCGATCCCCACAAACCCTACAGCCTCGATGCTAACTGCGTCGTGCGACGTCCGATGTTCGCGTGGGACGGCGTCAAAAACGCTTTTCTTCAGACCGCCAAAGAATATACCGAGGCCGACCGAGAGAGGCAGTACCGGCTCTATTTCGACCAGATTCGCTGCGTCAGTTCACGGCTGGGAAGGCTTTTCGAAATACTGAAGCGCCAGAATGTTTATGACGACGCAATCATCGTCATCCATGGAGATCACGGTTCACGGATATCACCCGTTGCTCCCATTGCAGCAAACGCCGGCAAGCTGACAGACCGGGATCTTCGGGACCTGTTCTCCGCCCTGTTCGCGGTCAAGCTACCCGGTCGCAAACCGGCCGCCAACGACCTGCGACTTCCCGTCTGGCGGCTGGTTAAATCGGTGGCCGACAACAATACAGGTGCGCTGAAGGATGGCGGGAACGGCGCGCTCTATTATCGGACGGACGCCGATCTGGAAGAAAATTCGGGACCGTTGCTGAAAGTACCGCTGCCGGATTTTCTGCCCAAGCAGCGCGCGAACTGATCTGCGACGCGGGCCCGGGATATCGGGCCCGGAGAGGCGTTACACCCCCGCCGATGCGGCCGACAGCGTGTCCATGTCCATGTCGTCGTCGCGGATCGCACCGATCAGCTCGGTGACCTTGGCGATGCCGCGCTCGTCGCACCAGGCCTCGAGATCGTCGATGATGGTGGTGAGCGCCGTCGGGTTGCGGAACCCGGCATAGCCGATGCCCACCGCGGTGGCGCCCGCCAGCATGTATTCGACCACGTCTTCGGCCTTGGTGATGCCGCCGATGCCGATGATCGGCACCTTCACCTGCTGCGCCACCTGGTAGACCATGCGCAGCACGATCGGCTTGAGCGCGGGCGAGACCATGCCGCCGAACTTGTTGCCCAGCGCAGGACGGAAATTGTCGGTGCGGATCTTGAGCGACAGGAAGGTGTTGGCGATCACCAGCGCATCGGCGCCCGCCTCTTCCGCGGCCAGCGCGATGGAGACGAGGTCGCCCGCGTTGGGCGACAGCTTGGCCCAGAGCGGCTTGTCGGTGGCTTCGCGGATGCGGCCCACCACCTCCTTGGTGTGATCTTCATGCATCGAAAAATTGCCGCCCGTGGTGTTGCGGGTGGGGCAGGAAATATTGCATTCGACGACGTCGACGTCCGGCACCGAGAGCTCGCGCGCCAGCTCGGCGAAATCGTCGATCGATTCCGACGAGCAGCTGACGATCAGGGGCGGCTCGAACTTGGCGTATTCCGGCACGATGTGGTCGAGGAAATACTCGATCCCTTTGCCGGGAAGCCCGATCGACTGGATGATGCCCGCCTCGGTTTCCGCCATGCGGGGCGTCGGGTTGCCGAGGCGCGGCTCGCGGCAGATCGTCTTGGCGACCAGCCCGCCCAGCCGGTTAAGGTCAATCACATCGGCATATTCCCATGAGAACGCGCCGGAGGCGGGCGTCACCGGATTCTGCATCGTGACGTCGCCGATCTTGACGGTAAGGTCTACCATCCCACTGTCTCCTGAATATCGAATACCGGTCCCTCGCGGCACACCCGGCGCAGCGTGCGCTCGCCGTTGACCTCGAAGGTGCGGACGCAGATGTAACAGGCGCCCAGCCCGCAGGCCATGATCTGCTCCATCGCCACCTGACCCGGGATGCCGTGCTTCGCGCCGAGCTGCTTCATCAGGCTCAGCAGCCGGTTCGAGCCGCAGGTGAAGAACGCGTCCGCCTTGCCCTCGGCGATCAGTTTTTCGATGATGTCCTCGACGTTATCGACGTCGCTGCTGCCGTCCGAATCCACCACGGAAATCGTCTCGGCGCCGAAGCTCTCGAACAGGTCGCGCGACATCACCACTTCGGGATTGCGCGCGCTCAGGATCGCGGTGACGCCGACGCCGGAGTCGGAGGCAAGCTGCGAAATCGGCGCCAGGGTGGCGAGCCCGACGCCGCGCCCCAGCACAACGATGTTCTTCCAGGCCGGATCGAGCGAGAAACCGATGCCGAGCGGGCCGAAGATGTTGAACTCGTCGCCCGGCTCCAGCAGGGCCATGCCCTGCGTGCCGCGCCCCTCGCACTTGTAGAGAAACTCGATCTGCGACGTGCCCTTGTCGAACCGGTAGACGCTCATCGGCCGGCGCATCCACACCTCGGCGCCGTCCGGCGACGGGCACAGCAGATGGTAGAACTGCCCCGCCTTCGCGTTGAGCGCACGGGGCGGCGCTTCGAGTACGATCAGCTTGTACTCGTCGTTCACCCAGTCGTTCGACAGCACATTGCACAGGAACTCGCCCGCCGGCCTGTCCGGCCACGGGTCGGGTCCGCCAACCCGCACCGGGGCGGCGGCGTAGTTGTCGTCGGGATTAAGGTCGGTCATGGCTTTCAGCCTCTGATTTTCCGCCAGATCATGGGCGGGTGATTAGCATGGATCTGTAACAAAATAAAGACTTGTTCCATTTTTGTTACAGATTTCTGTTCCACCCATTCCGTCATGGTCGGCCTGCGCCGTCCATGACGAGCGGATAGTCATGTTTCACCCACCCCGAACAGCAGCGTGATGTTGATCCGCATGTTCTTGTAGCCGGGCCGGAAGTCGGGTGCGTTCGAGCCGTGGAACAGCCGCGACTCGAACAGTACGGCGCGGTTGTCGGCGTAGGGGATCGTCACTCGGTCCGCCGGGCTGGCGGCGAGCCGCTCGCGGATGCGGGCGATGTCGTTCCGGTAATCCGTGATCTCCCAGTCGTCCGGGATCTCCGTACGCCAGATATCGAGACCGCCGGTTTCAGGGCTGGCGTTGGCCCCATCGGGCGTGATCCAGAAATTGACGCTGACCGCCGCATCGTCCGCGTGGAGGTCGATCGGCTGGTTGCCGCGTATGCCCTTGAACGCCCAGCCCTGGGTCAGCGGATGCGTTCCCAGCCGGTCGGGAATGGCGGCGCGCAGATCGTCGGCGATCTGCAGCAGCAGGGGAGACGCCAGCCCGTCTTCCAGATAGCTGGCGAGAAACCCGTCGATATGGGTGAAGTCTGTCCAGATCGTGCTTTCCAGCAGATTGCGGCGCAGCAGGGCGAGCGCGCGCCCGGACAGCAGGTTGTCGATGGTGACGATGTCGCGGTCGCCGGTTGCCGTCATCGCGTCGGACAGAGTCGCGCCGGGAAGTTCCGGGGCGGGGCGCAGGTAGAACGGCGTGTTGTAGCTGTCGCCCAGCAGGTCGAACTGCGCCTCGGTCAGCCTATGGATACCGGTTTCCGGAATGTCCTTCGCGACCGCGTCGTAAGCCCGGGCGAGCGTGTCCCAGCGCGCCTTGTCCCGGCCCAGCGATGCCAGATAGCGGAACTGCGCAGCGTCGTGTTCCAGCTTGCCGCGCGTCGTTTTCGTCAGGGAGTCCTGCGCGATCGGCAGCCGGTCGTCGCCGCGGCGCAACTCGTGGGTGCGGGCGAAATGATCCATCGCCCGGTCGCGCCTTCCCAGCGCCATCCACAGAAAGCCGAGCGCGCGGTGTGCGGCGTAATGGTCGGGTTCGAGGGCGACGGTCCGACGATACGCCTCCGCCGCGTCCTCCAGCCGTCCCAGCCCGTTGAGCGCACCGCCCCGGTTGAAATGCGCCGACGCGTAGGACGGCTCCGCGGCGACCGCCGCATCGAACAGAGCGAGGGCTTCCTCCGTCCGCCCCTGTTCCGCCACCGCGACGCCGAGATTATGCAGGATACCCGCATTGCCGGGCTCCACCGCCAGCGCATCGCGGTAAGCCGCTTCCGCCTCGGCCAGCCGTCCGGCGCGGTGATGGGCGAGGGCGTCTTCGAGACTCATCGCCCCTTCCCTGACCCTCCCCCTCTCGCGGGGGAGGGGATGCGTACATATTCGATCTCCCCAACGGGTGCAGGAAACCTCAATGAGGTGCCGTGTCGTGCTCCTCCCCCCGCCAGCGGGGGGAGGTTGGGAGGGGGGCGTCTGTCGCCCAACCGCCTGTGCGGTTTCATCGATTGCGGTCGATCAGGTCGCGCAGGAATTTCGCGCCTTCCGGTCCCTTGAGCGCGCGCCGCCACATGTCCTCGACGGCCTGCTCGTGGAGCGAAAGCGCTTCTTCCGCCGAGGTGATCATGGCGATGCCGGCATGGATATTGGGCTGCTCGCCGAGCCGGAAGGGCGACAGCGCCAGCATCCGGCGGTCGCGTTCGCGGAAGATCTGGAAGCTGGTGTGGGGCAGGGCGCCCGGCACGATGCCGATCTGTACGCCGATCGGCTGTTCCTCCATGAGCCGGACCAGGTGCCGCGCCTCGTCCCGCGCCCGCGCCCGTCGCGCGGCCAGCACGTCGGGCTCCAGGTCGAGCCGCCCGACCAGCCCGTTGCGCAGGAAGCGGTCGATCTCCGCGCCCGAGATCAGGTTAAGCACGCCCGGCCGGTTTTCGGCGTAGGCCGCGCGCCGTTGCCGCAGGATGTCCATCAGCTCGCCGAGCTGACGAAGGATGCCGCGCCGGTCCTCCGCTTCGCCGGGGATCGATTCGCGCAGCACGTCCTCCAGCGTTTCGTCGAACGCGTCCGACGCCATCAAATAGGATACCGGCCCGGCCAGCACCGTGATGTGATCGCACTCTTCCTCGATCTGGCGAATGCGCTCGAAGAAGGCGACGGCGGAGGCGATATATTCGACGCCGACGCCCAGCAGGGTCGGCACCGACACCTCGAGCAGTTCCGACAGCCGCTCGAGCGTCTCGATCTTGGCCAGCTCGCCCTTCTCGAACCGGTAAAGCGCGGTGCGGGAAATGCCGATGCGCCTCGCGACCTCGTCTGCGCTCATCCCCGAGGCAAGGCGAAAGGCTTTCAGGCGGTTGCCGATCTCGTCGAACCGGATGGTCATTTCGCGCCGGCGAAAATCAGGACCGGCCCTGTGCCGCCTGTATCATCCCCAGCAGCGCCGACGGCGTCATCGGCGCTTCGGTGACATGCACGCCGAACGGCTCCAGCGCGTTCTCGACCGCGCAGACCAGCGCCGACGGGGTCGGCACGCCGCCGCATTCGCCGATGCCCTTGACGCCCAGCGGGTTCACGGGCGACGGGCTTTCGTGATGCACCATGGTGACGTGCGGCATCTCGGGCGCGGAGACCAGCAGATATTCGCCGTAATTGGTGGTGATCGGGTTGCCGTCCTCATCGAACCCCATCCATTCGAACAGCGCGTTGCCGACGCCGTGGGCGACACCGCCCATTACCTGACCCTCGGCCATCATCGGGTTGATGATGCGGCCGCTGTCATGGCCGATGACGAAATTGACGATTTCCACATGGCCGGTCTCGACATCGACCTCGACCTCGGCGACCGCCGTGCCGCTGGCATAGGTCATCGAATCCATCACCACGGTTTCGGTCGCTTCCATGCCCGGCTCGATCCCGCCGGGCAGCGCATAGCCCGGCGTACCGGCGACCGCCTTGGCGACGTCGCCGAGCCTGACCTTCAGGTCCGGCACGCCCTTGACGCGGATCTCGCCGTTCTCGATTTCGAGGTCCTCCTCGGACGCTTCCAGCATGTGCGCGGCCACCTTGAGTGCCTTTTCGCGGACTTTTATGGCCGCGGCATGGGCCGAGGTGCCGGCCATGCAGGCCAGGCGGCTGTTCGACGTGCCGATTCCCAGCGAGGTGTTTCCGGTATCGGCGTCGGTCACCACCACACTGTCCATGTCGCCGCCGAACTGTTCGGCGACCACCTGCGACAGCATTGTGAGGTGCCCCTGGCCGATCTCGGTGCCGCCGGAATAGACCATGATCTTGCCCGACGGGCCGATGCGAACCGTGACCATCTCGAACGGGCCGCGCCCGGTGCCCTTGACGAAATTGGCGAAGCCGAGCCCGAGATAGCGCCCTTCGGCCCGCGCCGCCGCCTGACGCGCCGGGAACCCGGCGTAATCGGCGGCTTCCAGCGCATCTTTCATGCACTGGACGTAATCGCCGCTATCGAGCTGGATCGGCGTATTGCCGCGCGTCATCAGCGGCGTGTTGTAGGGCATCTGGTCGGCCTGGACCATGTTGCGGCGGCGGACTTCCTCTGGCGCGATGCCGAGCTCTTTCGAGACCCGGTCCATCAGCCGTTCCATCACGTAGGTGCCCTGCGGGTGTCCGGCGCCGCGCACCGGCGTGACCGGCACCTTGTTGGTCAGCGCGACCCGCACATTCATCTTGTAGTTCGGCACGACATAGCCGAGCGTCACCGTTTCCGCCGCGTTATAGGCAAGGTTCACGCCGCGCGCGGTATAGGCGCCATGATCGTGGATCACCCCGCCGCGGATCGCCTGGATCATGCCGTCCCCGTCCACCGCGATCTCGACCTCCCAGTACTGGTCGCGCTCCTGGGTGGTGATGGTGAAATGCTCGCGCCGGTCCTCGATCCATTTGATCGGGCGGCCGATCATCCTGGTCGCCAGGCTGACGATGATGTCTTCCTGATAGACCACCAGCTTGGGGCCGAACCCGCCGCCGATATGCGGCGTGACGACGCGGATCGAGTTTTCCGACCGGCCGGTCATGTCGATAAAGGTGGTGCGCAGCGAATGCGGCATCTGGGTCGAGGACCACAGCGTGGTCTCGTCCACCATCTCGTCATGCATTGCCACGCAGCCGCGGCACTCCATCGGGTGGGGCCCGCCGCGATGCATCTTGAGCGTCTCCGAATAGGTATGCGCGGCGGAGGCGAAAGCCGCATCGGCATTGCCGTACTGCATGTTGAACTCGGCGCACAAATTATGCGCCGCGTCGGTGTGGACCAGCGGCGCGCCGGGCTCCAGAGCCGCCTTGGCGTCGGCGCAGACCGGCAGCGGGTCGTACTCGACCTCGACCAAAGCGGCGGCATCCTCGGCGATATGGCGGGTCGCGGCGACGACGATGGCGACCGGCTCGCCGACATAATGGGCTTCCGTGTGGGCCAGCGCCGGGCGCGAGCGGTCTTCCTTGTAGGCCGGGCTCGGCAGCCCTACGACCAGCTCCGGATTGACCAGCTGCGCCTCGAAATCGGCGAAAGTCATGACGGTATGAACGCCTTCCAGCGCCAGCGCGGCGGACGCGTCGATCGCGCCGATTTTTGCATGGGCGAAGGGGCTCCGGACAAAGGACGCATGCAGCATCCCGTCGAGCCTGATGTCATCGATGAATTTCGCCGTGCCGCGTAAGAGCGCGGGGTCTTCCACCCGCTTCACCGCGCTGCCGAATACCGCAGAGGTCATGGAAATATCGTCCCTGTTCGCCGTTCCGTACCGTAAACAGGATTTATCCCAAATATGGGATGATGGCTAGGGAAGCTGCGATTCCGTTCTCTCTCAGATCGTCATGCCCGGACCTGTTCCGGGCATTTTGCGCCGAACGGAGCTCAGTTGACGGGAGATCACCGGAACAGGTCCGGTGATGACGGATGACGAGATTGATTTATCGGCGGATGTTAACCCTGCCCGTCACTCCATCCGCACGTTCTTAGAGAAATCGTAATCCGCGCCCGACTCGCAGTGGAAATCCCAGCTGATCGTCGACCGGTCCCAGGCCGGCGAGAATACGCGCTGCAGAAAGGCGAACTGCGCCGCGAGACCGGCTTCGGCCTGGGCGCGGCGGTAGCGGCCCGGCATGGTGTCGTTGAGCCAGCCATGCGGCGCGCCCTTATAGACGTGGATTTCGTACGTCTTGCCGTTTTCCTCGAGACAGTCACGCAGATGCTTCACGTGGTCGAGCGAGATCATGTGGTCGGCCTCGCCGAACGAGCCGAAGACCGGGCAGTCGATCTTCGGAATGATGTCCGCCAGGGGCGTGGGGTAGATATCGGTCTGCTCCCACTCGCGATCCTGCGCCGCGCCGTACCATACCAGCGCCGCAGCGACGGGCCGGCGGGCGGCCAGCACCAGCGGATGGCGGCCGGTCTGGCATACGCCCTTGACCGCGATGCAGTCGGACAGCACCTCGTCCATCGATTCCAGTCTTTCGCAGGCGGTGTTGAGATGCTCCGCCGCCTCGTCGTCGGTGATGTCGTAGCGCGCGTCGCCGGCATGCAGCGCCTCCTGATCCGGATGGCGGAAGAAACAGTCCGGCGTGATGCAGACATAGCCCGCCTCGGCGAAGCGCACCCCGAGATCGAGCGTGTGCTGCACCAGCCCGTAGCGCTCATGCATCAGCACGATTCCGGGCGCCGGGCCGTCCCGGTCTGCGGGATAGGCGATCCGCGCCGGCAGCCCGCCGGCGAGCGTAAGGTCTTCGGTCCTGATATCAGCCATTCGATTTCTCCGCCCCCTGTTTCATCAGCGCCACCGTCTCGTCGGTGGTCATCACCCTTGCCATGCGCGGGAACACGCGCTCGAGAAAGAATTCGTTGTTGTTGCCGCGCTGCGAATAGCAGCAATCCGACACCACCACGATGCCGTAATCGAGATCGCGCGCTGCAAACAGGGTCGAGGCGACGCCGACATCGGTCGAGCCGCCGGCGATGACGATGGTGTCGAGGCCGCGCACTTTCAGATTGAAATCCAGATCGGTCTGGAAGAACGAGTTCCAGCGATGCTTGGGGATCATCACGTCGCCGTCCGCCGGGGCCAGCTCGGGCGCGATCTCGGCGGCGGTCGAGTCCTTGTGAAAGCCCGGCTTGATGGTGGGCGCCGCATCGGTCAGCGGGCGCAGCTCCATGTCGGTATCGGTGAGCCGCGCCACCGTGTCCACGTCGCCCGGCGCATGCGCCCCCATCGGGTAGAAAGTCGTCAGCCCCGCCGCCCTAGCGCCTTCCAGCAGCCGGGTCATGTTTTCCAGGATGTTGCACTCGGCGAGAAACCGCTCTTTCTCGGGATTGCCCGAATGCAGATAGCCGTTAAGCGTGTCGAACAGCACCAGACCCGTATGGTCCGGCCCCAATGTCGGTTCCAGCCGCGATATCGCCGCCATGGGCAATGTCTCCCTGATTGATCCGTTTGCGACAGAGATACAGGCAATGCGGGGAGGGGGGAAGGCGGCGGATGACTGGACTCTGCCCCCTCCCTGACCCTCCCCCGTTCGCGGGGGAGGGGACCCCTTCGTTGCGGAGACACGGATGGAGACTCCCTCCCCCAATTCTGGGGGAGGGTCGGGGAGGGGGTTAATCCCCTGCTGCTGCGGGAGAGGTCTCCATGCCCCTTTGACGGACAGCCCGTCTTCAGGCATCTATCCCCCATGGCGACACAGAAAAAAATTGCGCTGGGAGACCGGCTGCCGCGGCTGGAAGACGGGCCGCTGATTACCGGGCAGGGACGTTATGCGGCGGATATCGATTTTCCCGATCAGCTTCACATGCGCATCCTGCGCGCGCCCTGGGCCCATGCCGAAATACGGTCAATCGATACGACGGCGGCGAAAGCGCTGCCGGGCGTCGTCGCGGTGTGGACGCATGACGACATTGCCGACCTGCCGCCGATCGATTTCCGCGCCGACCGCTCGGCCGACAATCTGAAGCCGTTCCGCCAGCACTGTCTGGCGCGCGACCGGATGCGCTATGTCGGCGACCCGGTGGCCGCCGTGTTCGCCGAAGATCCCTATATCGCCGAGGATGCCGCCGAGCTGATCGAGCTGGATGTCGAGCCGCTGCGCGTCATTGCGTCAGGCGACGACGAGCCGGGCGAGTTCGAGCCGGGCCTGTCGTCGGAAGCCGCGCTGATGACCCATACGTTCGGCGACGTCGAGGCGGCGTTCGCCGGCGCGCATCGGGTGATCGATCTGGATCTGTTTACCGGACGTCATTCCGGCGTGCCGATGGAATGCCGCGGTGCGCTCGGCGTGTGGGAAGCGGAGACCGAAACGCTGCGGCTCTACGGCGCCGCGAAGGTACCGCACCGCAACCGCGATACGCTGGTCCGCATGCTCGGGATCGATCCCGACAAAATCGTGCTGCATGAAGGCCATACCGGCGGCGGGTTCGGCATCAGGGGCGAGCTCTATCCCGAGGACGTGCTGGTGCTGGTCGCCGCGAAGCGGTTCGGCCGTCCGGTCAAGTGGATCGAGGACCGGCAGGAACACATGATGGCTGCCAACCAGGGGCGCAACCAGCATCACCGGGCCCGCATCGCGGTCGACGGGCAGGGCGTCATCCAGGGCATCGATGTCGAGTTCTGGCACGACCAGGGCGGCTATATCCGCACCCATGGGGCCAACGTGCCCAACCGCACCATGTGCATGATGACAGGCGCCTACAAGGTGCCGGCCTATCGCGCGCTGTGCCATCTGCGGCTCACCAACAAGGCGCCGGCGGCGACCTACCGCGCGCCGGGCCGGTTCGAGAGCACCTTCATCCGCGAGCGGCTGATGGATGCCGTGGCCGAGGAGATGGGCATCGACCGGATAGAGCTGCGCCGCCGCAATCTGATCACTGCCGCCGACATGCCGTTCTCCATCGATTTCGACGAGCCGGAGGTTGAGAACCTGCTGCTCGATACCGGCGATTATCCGCTGCTGCTCGACAAGGCGCTCGACTACCTGAAATGGGACAAACTGCAGGCCGAACTCGCCGCAAGGCGGGCGAACGGCGAGATGGTCGGCGCGGGCATCGGCGTGTTCGTCGAGGAATCCGGGCGCGGTCCCAAGGACGGCGCGCGTATCAGCGTCGGGGAGGACGGCACCGTCACCGTGCTGACCGGCGGCGCGTCGCTTGGCCAGGGCTTCGAGACCACGATGGGCCAGATCTGCGCGGCGGCGCTGGGCGTCGAGCTGTCGGCCGTCCGCGTGCTGCATGGCCAGACCGATGCGATCCCCTACGGCATCGGCGCGCATGCGGCGCGGGCGACCGTGATGACCGGCAGCGCGGTGCATGAAACGGCCGTATTGCTGCGCGAAAAGGCGCTGGGGACGGCGGCGGAGCTGTTGCAGGCGGAACCCGACGAGCTCGATATCGCGGGCGGCGTGGTGTTCCGCGCCGATCAGCCGGATGGCGCATCGGTGACGTTGGGGGAGATCGCCAGGCGTCGCGGCGATGCGCTCGCCACCGAAGGATTCCACACCACCGACGAAACCACCTTCCCCTACGGCATCCATTTTGCGGTCGCGAAGGTGGACCCCGATACCGGCGGTATAAAAGTCGAGCGCTTTCTGGTCGCCTACGATGTCGGCCGCGCGGTCAACATGAACACGCTGGAAGGACAGCTGGTTGGCGGCACCCTGCAGGGGATCGGCGGCGCGCTGTACGAGGAGTTCGCCTACGACGCGGAAGGCAATCCGCTGGCGGTGACCTTCGCCGATTATCTGCTGCCGACGCTCGACTGCGCGCCCGATACCGAATGCCTGGTGACCGAGGACGCGCCGAGCCCGCACAATTCGCTGGGCCTCAAGGGCGGCGGCGAGGGCGGGATCAACGGCGCAGGCGCGGCAATCGCCGGCGCGATCGACGAGGCGCTCGGCATCCCCGGCGCAATTACAAGGCTGCCGGTGACGCCGCAGCGCATCCGGGAAATATTGCGGGGGCGGGAAACGCACGAAAGTTAATGACACGCTCGGTTGTCACCCCGGACTTGATCCGGGGTCCAGAGGCAACCGGTGACTGGACCCCGGATCAAGTCCGGGGCGACAGTTCAAGATAACGGATAGAACGGAAAAATTATGGCCAGACTGAAACTCACCCTGGCGATGGGCGATTACGAGATCGTCCGCGCCCTCAAGGAAGGCAGCGTGCAGCCCGACGGCATCGAGCTCAACGTGCTGACCAAGATGGATTCGACGACGCGGCACTGGCGGTTCCTGCGCAACCGGGATTTCGACGTCGCCGAAACCTCGTCATCCTCCTACCTGGTGGCGCGCGATCAGGACCTGCCGTTCGAGGGCATCCCGGTGTTCCTGCACCGGCGCTTCCGCCACGGTTTTATCTTTATCAACACGACCAAGGGGATCGAGAAGCCGACCGACCTGATCGGCAAGAAGATCGGCGTGAAGCAGTACCAGTCCTCGGCGCAGCTCTGGATGCGCGGCATCCTCGAGCACGAGTACGGCGTGCCGCACCGCGAATGCGAATGGCTGGCGGAGCTGGACGAGAGCATCGAGTTCGAGCCGCCGCCCGGGCTGAAGCTTTCCCGTATGGCCGACGACCAGACCTGCGAGCAGATGCTGATGGATGGCGAGATCGACGCCTGCCTGCATCCCGACCTGATCCAGCCGATCGTCGACGGCGACCCGCGCGTCGGCCGCCTGTTCCCCAATTTCAAGCAGGAAGAAATCGAGTTCTACCGGCGCACGCAGATGTTCCCGATCATGCATGTGATGGGCATCAAGCGTGAAATCGTCGAGGAACACCCCTGGGTGCCGATCAACCTGTTCCATGCCTTCAACGAGGCCAAGGCGCTCGCCATGAAGCGCATGGTCAATCCGCGCATCGTGCCGCTCGCCTGGTATCGCGAGGCGTGGGAGGAGCAGGAAGAGCTGATGGGCAAGGACCCGTGGGAATACGGCATGACGGAAAAGAACGTCCACCTGCTGACCCAGATGGTGAAATACTCCCACGAGCAGGGAATGATCCGCCGCGAGATCCCGCTCGACGAGCTGTTCCTGTCGGTCGATCAGGGCCGCAAGCGCGGCGACGTCTTCCGGGTTTAGGGAACGCGGACGCCCTAATCATGTTCGTCATCGCCGGGCTTGTCCCGGCGATCTCCTGCCGATTTCGCTCCAGTCCGCACAAGATGCCCGGGTCCGGGCCCGGGCATGACAAATCAATGTTGTTGGGTAAGCGGCGACCCCCACCCTTTACGCGCCCGCCGTTCTGGGGCATTTATGCGCCTCCGATAAACATGAAAGAAACGCATGAAACCCGCCGCTTTTACCTATCACGCGCCGACGACCGTCGATGAGACGGTCGCGCTGCTGGCGCAGTACGCGCCGGAGGACGGGCGCATCCTCGCGGGCGGCCAGAGTCTGGTGCCGACCATGGCGTTCCGGCTCGCCAAGCCGCCGCATCTGATCGATATCAACAATGTCGAGGGGCTCGACGCAATCTCGACCGCGGGCGATGTCATTGCCATCGGCGCGCGGGTCAGGCACGCGGCGTTTCACGAGCAGGTCTGCGCCTGCCCGACGGGCGCGCTGCTGACCAAGGTCGTGGCGAAGATCGCGCATCTGCCGATCCGCCTGCGCGGCACGTTCTGCGGCTCCGTTGCCCATGCCGATCCGGCGTCCGAATGGTGCGCCGTGGCGGCGACGATGGATGCGACGATGGTCGCGAAATCGTCGGGCGGCGAACGGCTCATCCCGGCGGCGGACTATTTCGAAGGGGTGATGTCGACCGCGCTGGCCGAAGACGAGCTGCTGGCCGAGGTGCGCATCCCCAAGCTGCCGATGGACGCGAAGGTCGGTTTTCAGGAATTCAGCCGCCGGGCCGGCGATTTCGCCATCGCCATGGCGGTCGTGTGCTATCGCGAGGTGGACGGCAGGATCGCGGATGCCCGCGTCGGGCTCGGCGGGGCGGAGGACCGGCCGAGGCGGATTACCGAGGCCGAGGCCGCGCTGAACGGGCAGGCGGCGGGGCCGGCGGCGTTCGACGCGGCGGCGGATGCCGCGTCCAGGGCGGTCGATCCGATGGAAGACGCGCAGAACACGGCCGATTACCGGCGCGACCTGGTACGCGCGATGGTACGCCGTGCGCTCGACGATGCGGCGAAGGGGTAAGGACACATGGCTGACAAGGTCGAGATAAGTCTCAACATCAACGGGCGCGATTACAGCGCGACGGTGGAACCCCGCAAGACGCTGGCCGACGTGATCCGCGACGACTGTCATCAGACCGGCACCCATCTGGGTTGCGAACACGGCGTCTGCGGCGCCTGCACCGTGCTGATCGACGGCGAACCGGTGCGTTCCTGCCTGATGTTCGGCATCCAGGCACAGGGAAAGAAGATCCGCACCGTCGAAGGGCTGGCCGATGGCGACCGGCTGCATCCCCTGCAGCAGGCCTTCACCGACAATCACGCGCTGCAGTGCGGCTACTGCACCCCCGGCTTCCTGATGCTGGCGACCGGCGTGCTGGAGGCCAATCCCGATATCGGCGACGAAGAGCTCAACGACGCGCTGGCGTCGAACCTGTGCCGCTGCACCGGTTACCAGAACATCATCAAGGCGGTGCGCGAAGCCCGCGACAAGATGAAGAGCGCCTGATGGCTACGCAGAGAAACGACATGCTGGGCCATCTCGGCGACAGCGTTAACCGGCTCGAAGACCCGCCGCTGATTTCGGGCAGGGCCCGGTTCGTCGGCGACGTCAATTTTCCCGACCAGCTTCACATGCGGGTGGTGCGCTCGCCCATCGCGCACGGGCTTATCAAGGGGATCGACATTGCGGCGGCGAAGGCGCTGCCGGGCGTGGTCGCGGTATGGACGTCGGACGATATCGCCGACATTCCGCCGATCGATTTCCGCGAAGGGTCGAACCCGCAGCTCGCCCTGTTCCGCCAGTACGCGCTGGCGCGCGAACGGGTGCGCTATGTCGGCGATCCGGTTGCCGCGGTGTTCGCCGAGGACGCCTATATCGCCGAGGACGCTGCCGAGCTGGTCGAACTGGACCTGGAGCCGCTGCCGGTGCTGGTCAATGCCGACGACCCGCCGCAGGACTTCAAGGACGGCCAGACAACCGAGGCCGCCGTGGTCGAGCAGGGCTATGGCGATATCGAGAAGAGCTTTGCCGAGGCCTACAAAATCGTCGAGGTGGATGTAAAGGTCGGCCGCCATTCGGGCGTACCGCTGGAATGCCGCGGCTCGGTCGGGCGCTACGACGCGGCGCGCGACGTGCTGGAAATGCATGGCGCCGCCAAGGTCCCGCACCGCAACCGCGAGACCCTCTGCCGCATGCTGAACCGGCCCGCGTCGGGCGTGCATCTGTACGAGGGTCACACCGGCGGCGGGTTCGGGATCAGGGGCGAGCTTTACCCCGAGGACGTGCTGGTCTGCGTCGCCGCGATGCGGCTCGACCGGCCGGTCAAATGGATCGAGGACCGGCAGGAACATCTGACGGCCGCCAACCAGTCGCGCCAGCAGCGCCACAAAATCCGCGCCGCCGTCGCCGAGGACGGCGAGGTGGTGGCGATCGACGACGAGCTGTGGCTCGATCAGGGCGGCTATATCCGTACCCACGGCACGCGCGTCGCCAACATGACGACCGGCACGTTGCCCGGCCCGTACCGTATTCCCAACTACCGCTCGGTCTGCCATTTCTGCCTGACCAACAAGACGCCGGCGGCGACCTACCGTTCACCCGGCCGTTTCGAAAGCACCTTCGTACGCGAGCGCCTGATGGACGCCATCGCCGAAGAGATGGGCATGAGCCGGCTAGCGGTGCGCCGCCGCAACCTGATCGCGCTCGAGGAAATGCCGTGGGGCCGCGATCTCGACGTGCTGGGCGATTCTGTCGAGCACGATCCGGGCGATTACGAAGGGCTGCTCGACAAGACGCTCGAAGCCTACGGCTATGACGCGATTGAGAAAGAACTGGCAGAGCGCCGCGCCAATGGCGAGCTGGTGGGCGCCGGGGTCTCGATGTTTTTCGAGAAAAGCGGGCTCGGCCCGACCGACGGGTCCAAGATCTATGTCGACGTCACCGGCCATGTCGAGGTGGTGACCGGCGGCGCGTCGATCGGCCAGGGGTTCGAGACCGCCATGGCGCAGATCGCGGCCGAGACGCTCGGCACCGATTACCGCCGCATCAAGGTGGTCCACGGCCGCACCGACCGCATCGAATACGGCGTTGGGGCGCATGCGTCCCGCGCCACCGTGCTAACCGGCACGGCGGTTTATGAAACCGCGCTCCAGGTCCGCGCAAAGGCGCTCGATATGGCGGCCGATCTGTTACAGACGCCGGCGGACCGGCTCACCATCACCGATGGCGTCGTTCATCCCGAAGGCAACCCGTCCGGCCCGTCCGTGACGCTGGGCGAGGTCGCGGAAGCGCTGGCGCCGGCGTCCAAGGCGCGCGGCAAGCGCGACCCGTTCCTGATGGGCGAGGCGTTCTTCCACATCGATCACCAGACCTACCCGTACGGGCTGCACATCGCGGTCGTGAAGGTGGACCCCGATACCGGCGGGGTGGATATCGAACGCTACATCATCGGCTACGATATCGGCCGCGCCATCAACCCGGCAATGGTCGACGGGCAGCTGGTGGGCGGGCTGGCGCAGGGCATCGGCGGCACGCTGTTCGAGGAGTTCGCCTATGACGCCGACGGCCAGCCGCTGGCGGTGACCTTCGCCGATTACCTGATGCCGACATTGCAGGAGCTGCCGAAGCCCGAAATCCTGCTGACCGAGGATTTCCCCTCGATCCGTACGCCGCTCGGCATCAAGGGCGCGGGCGAGGCCGGCATCACCGGCGCCTCCGCCGCCATCGCATCCGCCATCGACGCCGCCATCGGCGTTCCCGGCGCGGTAACGCAGACACCCGTCACGCCGCAGCGGCTGAAGAAGATACTGGACGCGCGCGGGTAACGGTACTGTTGTCACCCCGGCCTTGAGCCGGGGTCCATCGGGCCAACGCGCAGACAGCGGATATAGGGATCCCGGATCAGGTCCGGGATGACAGTATGATGAAGCGGGTCGGAAACGGCCCATCAGGACACAGGAGAACACATCGTGGCGAACAAGGATCTGAGGGACTGGATTGACGGGCTCGAGGCGGCGGGACAGCTGCAGCACGTGTCGGGCGCCGACCGGGAGGAAGAGATCGGCGCGATCGTCGATATCCACATGCGCAAGATGACTAACCCGGCGGTCATGTTCGACGACATCCCCGGATACGACAAGGGCTACCGCGTGCTGGCAAACATCCTGACCTCGGTGCCGCGCATCAATATCGCGCTCGACCTGCCGGTGGATACCTCCGAGGTCGGCCTCGTCGATTACTGGCGCAACTACATGAAGAACCAGCCTTCGATCCCGCCGGTCGAGGTCAATGGCGGGCCGCTGCTCGACAACGTCTACGAGGGCCAGGACGTCAATATCGAGAAGATCCCGACCCCGAAATGGCACGAGCTCGACGGCGGCTATTTCATCGGCACGGCCAGCATGGTGGTGATGCGCGACCCGGATACCGGCTGGATCAATTACGGCGCCTACCGCGTGCAGTCGCACGGGCCGGGCACCGCGTCGCTGATGACGTCCAAGGGCAAGCATGGCGACATCATCCGCAACAAGTACCATGCGAAGGGCGAGCCCTGCCCGGTCGCCGTGGTGGTCGGCATGCATCCGGCTTTGTTCATGGTGGCGGGGCTCGAGATGCCCTACGGCAAGAACGAGTACGATTGCGCCGGCGGACTGCTGGGCGAGGGCGTCGAGATCATCAACATGCCGAAGACCGGCCTGCCGGTGCCGGCCAACGCGGAGATCGCGTTCGAGGGCTTCATCCATCCGGACGACGTGATCACGGAAGGCCCGCTCGGCGAGTGGACCGGCTATTACGCGGGCGGCGAGACCAAGCAGCCGGCGATCCGCATCGAGACCTTCATGCATCGCGACGATCCGATCCTGCTCGGTGCGATCCCGGCGGTGCCGCCCAATGACGACACGTTCTATCGCGGCACCTATCGCTGCGGCGCGGTGTGGAACCAGCTCGAGGCCGCCGGCATCCCCGAGGTCAAGGGCGTCTGGGCGCACGAGGCCGGCGGCAGCCGCATGTGGCTGACGGTTTCGGTCAAGACCATGTATGGCGGCCATTCGAAGCAGGCCGGGCTGGTGGCCAGCCAGTGCCATGCCGGGGCCTACGCCAACCGCTGGGTGATCGTGGTCGACGACGATATCGATCCGGCCAACCTGAACGACGTGATCTGGTCGATGTGCACCAGGTGCGATCCCAAGGACGGTGTCGATATCCTCAACGGCTGCTGGAGCACCCATCTCGACCCGATGGCCTACAGCCACGAGGACCCGCGCAATTCGCGCGTGGTGGTGGATGCCTGCCGCCCCTATCGCCGCAAGGACACGTTCCCCATCGTGGCGCGCAATTCGCCCGATCTGGACGCGCGCATCATGAAGAAATTCGGCGACGTGCTGCCGGGGTAGCAAATACCAAGCAGTTGGAGAACGCAGGGCCGGCAGAAATGCCGGCCCTTTTCGTTTGATTCCAGCGACTTGCAGCGACCGTCGGTCGCGCAAAATACAATAAAATAAAATAATTCTAGAATAGTGTTCATGCCATTGAAAAGGCGTATGTCAATTATTATATTAATTCCAATTCGCAATAAGGCGGGTTTGAAGATCGTTAGGAGGAAAAAATGGACGGCAACGGAAGCGCGGGTAAATGCCCGGTGATGCATGGTGGCAGCACCACCGTGAACAAGGAAGTCATGGACTGGTGGCCCAACGCCCTCAATCTCGACATCCTGCACCAGCATGATGCGAAGACCGACCCTATGGGGCCGGGCTTCGATTATCGGGACGAGGTCAAAAAGCTCGACGTCGAGGGGCTCAAGGCCGACCTGCGCGATCTGATGACCGACAGCCAGATTTGGTGGCCCGCCGACTGGGGTCATTATGGCGGGCTGATGGTCCGCATGGCGTGGCATGCGGCGGGGACCTACCGCGTCGCCGACGGGCGCGGCGGCGCCGGCACCGGCAACCAGCGTTTTGCGCTGCTCAACTCCTGGCCGGACAATGTCAGCCTCGACAAGGCGCGCCGTCTGCTCTGGCCGATCAAGAAGAAATACGGCAACAAGATTTCCTGGGCCGACCTGATCATTCTCGCCGGCAACATGGCCTATGAGTCGATGGGTTTCAAAACCTTCGGCTTTGGCTTTGGCCGCGAGGATATCTGGCACCCCGAGAAGGACATTTACTGGGGCGCCGAGAAGGAATGGCTGGGCAAGGACCGTTACGCCGATTCCGGTGACGAGACGTCCCTCGAAAATCCGCTGGCCGCGGTGCAGATGGGCCTGATCTACGTCAACCCCGAAGGCGTCGACGGCAAGCCCGATCCGTTCAAGACGGCGGCAGCGGTGCGCGAAACCTTCGCCCGCATGGCGATGGATGACGAGGAAACCGTCGCGCTCACCGCCGGCGGGCACACGGTCGGCAAGGCGCACGGCAACGGTGATGCCGGCAAGCTGGGTCCCGACCCCGAAGGCGCCGATGTGGCGCATCAGGGTTTCGGCTGGGACAATCCCAACGGCACGGGCGTCGGACGCGATGCGGTTACCAGCGGCCTCGAGGGTGCCTGGACGACGAACCCGACCGTGTTCGATAACGGCTATTTCGAGCTGCTGTTCAAATATGAATGGGAAGTCGGCAAGAGCCCGGCCGGGGCCAATCAATGGATGCCGGTCGACATCGCCGAAGAGGACATGCCGGTAGATGTGGAGGACCCCTCGATCCGCACAATGCCGATCATGACCGACGCGGACATGGCGATGAAGATGGATCCGGCCTATCGCGAGATTTCGCTGCGGTTCCGTGACGATCACGAGGCGTTCCGTGATGCGTTCGCCCGCGCCTGGTTCAAGCTGACCCATCGCGATATGGGTCCGAAGGCGCGCTATATCGGCCCCGATGTGCCGGCGGAAGACCTGATCTGGCAGGATCCGGTGCCGCAGGGACCGACCGGCTACGATGTCGATGCCGTCAGGGCAGCCATCGCCGACAGCGGCCTCGGCGTCGCCGAGATGGTGGCGACCGCCTGGGACAGCGCCCGAACTTTCCGGGGTTCCGACATGCGGGGCGGCGCCAATGGCGCGCGCATCCGTCTCGCTCCCCAGAAGGGCTGGGAGGGTAACGAGCCCGACCGTCTGGCCAGGGTGCTGTCGGTGCTGGAGCCGATCGCGGCGGACGCGGGCGCCAGCGTTGCCGACGTCATCGTGCTGGCCGGCAATGTCGGCGTGGAACAGGCGGCGAAAGCGGCGGGCCATGAGATCACGGTGCCGTTCTCGCCCGGTCGCGGCGACGCGACCGACGAGCAAACCGATGCCGACTCGTTTGCGCCGCTTGAGCCGATCCATGACGGCTATCGCAACTGGTTGAAGCAGGCCTACGCTGTCAGCGCTGAGGAGCTGATGCTCGACCGCACCCAGCTGATGGGGCTGACGGCGAAGGAGATGACGGTGCTGGTCGGTGGCATGCGGGTCATGGGAACCAACCATGGCGGCGTGAAGCACGGCGTTTTCACCGAACGCGAAGGCGCGCTGACGAACGATTTTTTCGTCAATCTGTGTGACATGGCATACGCGTGGAAGCCTGCCGGCGACGGCGTCTACGAAATCCGCGACCGGGCTACCGGTGCGGTGAAATGGACGGCGACGCGGACCGACCTGGTGTTCGGTTCCAACTCGGTGCTCCGCGCCTACGCGGAAATCTACGCCCAGGACGACAGCGCGGCGAAGTTCGTCGACGATTTCGTCGCCGCCTGGACGAAAATCATGAACGCCGACCGGTTCGATCTCACCTGATCTGCCGACACATCGCTGAAACCGAAGGGGCCCGCCAATTGGCTGGCCCCTTCTTCTATTGACCTCGTATTTCGAGACGGCCCTCAGATAAATCTGCGGGCCTCCTCAACATGAGGTCAGTTTTTCAGGTTTGCCTCATCCTGAGGGGTGAGCGGAGCGAACGTCTCGAAAGACGAGGCAAGCCGCCCCCGGGTGGCGGTCCTTCCTTCGTCTTTGTACGATAGGGACCCACCGACAAAGCCCCGGAGCATCCCATGACCGACGGCCCCACCGCCGCCGAAATCCGCCAGAGACAGGGCCACCCCACCATCGACGCGGACGGGCATATTCTCGAGTACCGCAAGATTGTGCTCGATTATCTGGAAGGGCTGTTCGGGGCGCAGATGCGGGCGGAGTACCAGGCGTGGGACGAGCAGGCGCGCCGGTTCCAGTGGGATCACGCCACGCCGGCCGACCGCATGGCGTGGCGCATGGGAAGGCCGCAATTCTGGGCGACCGCCGGGGCCAATACGCTCGACCGGGCGACGGCGGCGCTGCCCAATCTCAGGCGCGCGCGGATGGACGAGCTCGGCATCGATTTCGCGATCCTGTATCCCTCCGCCGGGCTGATCTACGTCAACCTGCCGCACGATACGTTCCGTCCGGCTTTGTGCCGCGCCTACAACACGATGGTGGCCGATCTCTACCGCGACCATGCCGACCGCATGACGCCGGTCGCCATCATCCCGACCCATACGCCGGAGGAAGCGCTGGCGGAACTCGACCACGCCATCGGCACGCTGGGGCTGAAATCGATCGCGCTCGCCAATTTCGTGCTGCGCACGCCGGACGGGATGAAGGATGCCGACCCGCGCGTCGCCCGCGCGGCGCAGTATTGCGACATGCTGGCGCTCGATTCCCCTTACGATTACGACCCGGTCTGGGCCAGATGCGTCGAGCTCGGCGTCGCGGTGACGGCGCACAACACCACGTTCGGGCTCGGCTTCCGCCGCGCCGTCAATAATTTCATGTTCAACCATCTGGGCCATTTCGCCGCCGGCGGCGAGATGTTCGCCAAGGCGCTGTTCTTCGGCGGGGTGACGGCGCGCTTTCCCGGCCTCAATTTCGGCTTCATGGAAGGCGGCGTGTCGTGGGGCGGGGTGCTGTTTTCCGGCCTGCGCGAGCGCTGGCTGAAACGCAACGCCGAGGGCGTGCATTATTTCGATTCCCGCAACGTGGATACGCAGGAAATGGCATCCCTGTTCCGGCAATATTCGGACGGCGTGATCGCCGATCACATTACCGAGGCGGACGGGTTCGACCCGCCGCCGCGCGATGTCGGGATGGGCGAGCAGGACCGGCTGGACCCGAAGCTGGTCGACGAGTTCCACGCCTGCGGCATGACGCGGATCGAAGACCTGGTCGACCGGTTCCAGAAGCCGTTCTTTTTCGGGTGCGAGGCCGACGAGCCCTATGCCGGGGCGGCGCTGCGCGGCGAGGGCATGCCGTTCTCACTCCCGGTCAAGGCGCTGTTCTCCTCCGATATCGGCCACTGGGACGTGACCGACGCGCGGCATGTCGCGGTCGAAGCCTACGAGCAGCTCGAAGACGGGCTGATGACCGAGGCGCAGTACCGCGATTTCATGTACGGCAACACGGTCCGGCTCCACGGCGGCATGAACCCGGATTTTTTCAGGGGCACCGTGCTGGAGACGGACGCGGCGGCAATTCTGGAAGCGGGGTGAGCCCCTCCCTGACCCTCCCCCGCGCGCGGGGGTGGAACCCCGTCAGCGGGACGGAGAAAACCGCGCAGTTGTCCAAGCGACAGGAATGGAAAGACGACGGAAGTAATTACCGCTGATCGCTCCATTGACTAACCGTCATGGTCGGCGAAGGCCGACCATGACGACTGAAAGTTAGTAGCTCAGAACGGGATCGTCAGCGTCTTGAAGATGCCGTCGCAATTGACGAGGTCGACGCGTTTCCAGGCGATCTCGAATCCGCCGTCCGTCCGGCGTAGCAAGTGCCGGCATCTGCCGCCGAAACTGGTCTGCTGATCGAGGCGGAATTCCAGCATCATCTGGGCGGAGTATGCGAGCATTTCGTTCGCTTCGCCGAAATCCTCGTCGATTTCCACGTTGGAGACGAAATGGGTCGTGCGGCTGGGCGGCTCCTGCGAATGAATCCGCGGATGGCGCAGCCGCTGAATACGGGTCTTCATCAGCGGCTTGTCGTCGAAGAAGATCGAGACGCATTCGTACGGGTCTTCAGCATCCGCCACGCCCGGCACCCAGTAATAGCCGTCGTCGGCGAACAGCCCCATCCAGTCCTCGAAGCGGCGCTCGTCGAGCAGACGCGCCTCGCGATAGAGGAACTGTTCGATCTCGGTCAGGGTGTCGGCCATTACGCCGCGTCGCACATATAGTGCAGCCACGCCCTGTGCTGCTGGCGCGAATGGGCCTCCGACGTGCCGGTGGTGGTGAAGCCGCCCGCGTTGTCGAGCTTCTCCTCGCCCAGCGAGCGGGCGAAGATGACCCAGTCATTGCCCTGCGCCTTCAGCCCGTTCTGGCAGCGCGTCCAGGCGTCCATGTCGTCGGCCATCACCATGCCCGAGGGCGCGTGCGAATTGTTGTTGGACCGCACCTGCGCCCGCCACATTTCTTCCGGCGCGCCCTTGAGCTTGAGCGGGATGATGATGTTCTCGGTGCAGTCGACCGAGATCGGATTCATGATCCGGATATGCTGGGTCAGGTATTGCAGCGACCATTGCGGGAAGAAGATGGAGTTGTGGTACTTCACCCGCATCGCCTCTTCGGCGCGGTCGCCATGGCGTTCCACCATCGCCGCCCGGTAGCGTTCATAGACCGGTCCGCTGTTGCCCTTGTCGACCGGGAAGCTCTGCATCGAGGAATGACCCCACGGAAAGCCCTCGATCAGCTGGTCCTCCCACTGGGCGTTGAGCGATGCGCCTTCCTCCAGCAGCTTCACCTTGCCGGCATCGTCCTCTTCCGCGCCCTGGCGGCGGAACTGCGTGCCGTCCTCCGCGGTGGTCGAGGCGTGGGTGAACATCGGGTGGTAGAGATCGTTGAGATTTTCGATCTGGATCTTCCAGTTGCCGTCCCAGCGATAGCGGAACATGCCGGCCGGGGCCTCGACCTCGCCGTCCGGCGCGCGGTCGACCATATGGTCGATGCAGCCCAGCATCGGCCCCATGAACTCCGCCAGGTCCGGGGCGTCCTGGCTCAGATTGGCGAAGATGAAGCCGCGATAGATCTCGACCCGCGGGCGGGCCAGGTCGAAATTGCCTTCCTCGATAAAGCCCTCGGCATAGCGGCCGGGATAGGGCGTGCCGGCCAGCCTGCCGTCGGCATGGAACACCCAGCCGTGATAGGGGCACTCGAACCGGCGCGTGTTTCCCTTGGGCGCGGTACAGACCTGCGCGCCGCGATGGGTGCAGCGGTTGAACATCACATGCACCTCGCCGTCGCGGTCGCGGGTTACGATGACCGGCTGTCCCGCCAGCGAGGTGGTCATGAAATCGAACGGTTCGGGCACCTGGCTGTCATGGCCGAGACACAGCCAGGAACGCCCGAAGATGCGCTCCATCTCGAGCTTGAATATGTCCGGGTTCAGGTAATAGTCGCGATGCACCCGGTCGGGCCTGATCAGCGCGCGCAGCGAGTCGGTATCGAGGGCGGTCATCGGTAGCCTCCGTTCATTCGACTTTCCGTTTTGCTATCACGGGACGGGAAGGCGCTCAACTGCCGGGGAGGCGGGGAGGGGGGGCCGGCTTCATAAAGGTCGCCGTCCACAGGCGTAAAGTGAATTCGGGCCCGGTGATCCTTCTGACGGCGCGCTCTGCCTCCGCAAGATGCCCGGGACACGCCCGGGCATGACGAAAGATTGGGCTCGGGCAAGACAGAGAACAATTTGAGGCGTCATCACCCGGCTTGTCCCGGTGATCTCTCGCCGGTTGAATCGCATAATGGCGTACTTCGTCTATATGCTTGCCAATCGACCCGACGGAACGCTCTATGTCGGTGTCACGAACGATCTCGCGCGCCGTGCCCATGAACATAAAGCCGGGTCGGTAGAGGGATTCTCGAAACGCTACAACCTCCACCGTCTCGTCTACTACGAAATTCATGAAACGGCCCTGGCAGCCATCCAGCGTGAAAAGAACGTCAAGCATTGGCCGCGCCAATGGAAGGTCAATCTGATCCGTGAGATGAACCCGGACTGGCGTGACCTCTACGACGACCTGGTCCGATAGGAAAACAGGATTCGGGAGATCGCCTTCCACAGGCGTGAAGTGAATTCGGGCGCGGTGATCGTGCCTGGTTCTGTAACCGCTTCCCCCGCACCCATCCGCCGTGCCAAACTTCGTGCACGAATTTTCCGGACGGGAGGCTCTCATGGATCACATCGATACCCGGCAATCCGCATCCTTCGTGCCGCCGCTGCAGCTGACCGAGGGGCAGCCGCCGCCGATCGCGACCAATGGCGGGCTGTCCTATCTGTCGTTCGAGCGCGATGGCGATGCCGGCACGGGCGAGGCGCTGAAGGACGCGCTGGCGCTGGCCGCCGACGATGAGGGGCCGAACCTGGTCGCGCGGATCGAGAACGCGCCGCCCGGCCCGATCGAAACCAAATGGGGCCCCGGCTTCCGGACATACGAAGACTGCCTCGCCTATATTAACGAGCAGGGGATCGCGGCGCCGGAGGGCGGCATCGTCGCGCCGCTGGGCTATACGGTCTACGAAAGGCCAACCTATTCGGTGGTGCCGTCGAATTCGCTGTGGCGCAACCCCGCCCCGCCGGTCGATATGGGGCTGATCCGGCGTCAGCAGGAAAACAACCAGAAATACAATCTGTACTTCCCGGTCGTGCTGCGCGATGCGCGGCGGATCGGCGAGTACTATCCCGGCCTCCGCCCGGACAGCGCCGAATGCATGGACAGGCTCGGCCTGTCGGTGGCGCATCTGGAGTCGAAGCTCGAGAATATCTACGACGCAGCCGAGGTGGAGCGCGTGTTCTATCCCGAGATCGAAAAGCTGCTGCTCGATTTCTTCCCCGGCGCGACCGATGCGCTGGTCTATAACCATGACTGTTTCGACGCCGACTATACCGGCGACCGCACCGAGAACCAGGATGCGAAGAATCCCGGCGTGCAGTCGAGCTATTCCAACCGGGTGCATAACGATCTCAATGACAATTCCGGCCGGCTGCGCTGCTGGGAGCTGCTGACGCAGAATCTGCGCAATTTCGGGCGGCAGCAGAACTACACCGAAGCCGAGGCGCGCGAGAAGATGTCGCGCCGCTTCATGTCGATCAACCTCGCCAAGCCGGATGAGCCGGTCGGGCAGTACCCGTTCGTGCTGTGCGCCTGGCCGTCCTTCGCGAAGCAGCCCTATATCAACAATTACCGCATCTATGACGACCGCGTGGGCGAGACCACGCGCTTCACCTGGCACCCCGACCATGAATGGTACTGGTTCCCGCAGCAGAAGGAGACCGAGGTCTCGATGCTGAAATGCTACGACAGCATCGCCGACGGCTCGGTCTCGCGCTGGTCGTTTCACACGGCGTGCAAGGACCCGACAGCGCCCGCGACGGCCCGGAACCGGCGGAACGTGGTGGTGCGGAGTTACGTGTTTTTTGAGGGGTGATTGGTTACGCAGGCCGGCGCTTGTTGGTTATCTTCCTGCCACCGAAGGATGCTGGCCGAAATTGCCTGCTTGAACTTGGCTACCGCTGTGACGATATTTGTGCTTTCCTGCTTTTCGAAATCTTGGGGTGACCGGTTTTCATAGCCATGAGCAATGATCAACTTATCGGTGTCGGTCTCTATACGGTCGGTGAAGCTGCCTCATTGACTGGGACTAGCGCGCAAAGCATCCGTCGGTGGATCGGCGGGTACAAGTTCCGCGTCGGAGACGGAGATCGCTCTATGCCGCCGGTTTGGAAAAGCGATTTGGATAAAGTTGATGAACACGTCGCTTTAAGCTTCTTAGATTTAATGGAGATCCGGTTTATCCATGCTTTTAGGAAACACCATGTGAGTTGGCAGGCGATTCGGGAAGCAGCTGCCTTGGCATGTGAAATGTTTGAAGATGGCCATCCATTCACGCGCCGACAGTTCCGAACCGATGGAAATCGGATTTTCCAGAGAATTGATGATATGGGAGATATAAAACTTTTTGATATGAACTTGAAAACTTGGGTTTTTAACGACATTGTTAGTCCGTCGTTATATCGGGGTCTTGAGTTTTCGAATGATCAAATATCTCGATGGTTTCCGATGTTCCCGAAGAAAGTTGTTATGCTCGACCCTAAGTTAAGTTTCGGAAGACCCATCGTCGCAAAAAGCTGTGTTCCAACAGAAGTGCTGGCTGCAGCTGCTGAAGCGGAAGATTCTCTTCAGAGAGTGGCAAGGTGGTACGATGTATCTGTATCGGAAGTGCGAGCTGCTGTTGAATTTGAAGAGCGCCACGCAGCTTGAATTATTTTATCGACCGAAACCTTTCAATTTATCTTGCAAAGGCAATTTCTGCTTTGTGCGAGCCTGAGAATATATCGGTTAAACACTTAGACGAAATATTTCCCAAGAATACTCCTGACATTGATTGGATTAAAAAATTATCTGAGGACGGAGATTGGGCAGTTATTACGCAAGATCGATTGACACGTAATTCAATCGAACGTGAAGCGCTGCGTTCCACAGGTTTGCTGACGTTTATGCTGGCAAAAGGATGGGCGCACCAGAAAGAATGGGACAAAGCAGCTGCGCTGATTAGGTGGTGGCCCCGCCTCATGGAAACCGCATCCTTGATTAGTAGCGGAGCATTTTTGGTGCCTTATAAATTTTCCGGGAAAGGTAAATTGGAACAGGTGAAACTATAAGCCTTGCCGATATGCCCTTAAATCGGCTCGTTTTCCTGACCGAGACACAAAGGACCCTCCCCATGCCCACCCCCGTCATCGACTCGCAAGTCCACGCCTATGAAGCCAACACGCCCGCGCGGCCGTGGCATGCGGCGCCGAACTGGCCTGATCATGTCACCGGCGACGAGATGGTGGCGGCGATGGAGGCGGTGGGCGTCGATGGGGCGATCTTTATCTCGCCCTTCGGGCTCTACCAGTACGATGGCAGCTATGCGGTCGAGGTGCGGCAGGCCCATCCCGGCCGGTTCGCCATCATCAAGCCGGTCAATTTCGACGATCCGGCGGTGGGCGATGACATCGCCGAGTGGAAGAAGAAGCCGGGCGCGGTCGGCGTTCGCGTCATGATCACCGGCGAGGCAGGGCGGCCGGTGAGCCTGCCCGGGGTCGACAACGTGGCGCGCGAGGCCGCCCGTCACGGGCTGCCGCTGAACCTCCATTGCTGGACCAATCTCGACGACACCGCCGCGCTGATCGACCGCCATCCGGAAACGTTCTTCATCATCGATCACATGGGGATCGAGCAGCCCAAGGTGGCGCCCGCGTCGCCGGAACCCTGGACCGATCTGCCGAAGGTGCTGGACCTCGCCAGCCGCGACAACGCGGTCATCAAGATCAGCGGCGCCTGCACCCTGGCGCACGAGCCGTTCCCCTATCCCGATATCTGGGACCCGCTCGCCCGCATCTTCGACGCCTGGGGGATGGAGCGCTGCCTGTGGGGCACCGACTGGACCCGAGCCCACGCGGTGGTCAGCTATTACGAAGGCGTCGAGCCGTTCCGCCTCACCGACCGGCTTTCGGACAGCGACCGCGCCATGCTGATGGGCGGCGCCTGCGCCAGGGCGTACGGTTGGGAGCCGACCCTGTAGGCCCGAAACAGGCTGTCATCGCCCGGCGTTTCCCGGCGACCTCCGGAAGACGAACCCTGTCCTGATGGGATGCCCGGCCATGGGCGTGAAGCGCGCCTGGGTCCGGGCATGGCGGGAATGGCTGGGCGAAAGCCCCTCCCTGACCCTTCCCCCATGCCGCCGGCGCCGCCGCGTTGCGCTTGAACCGTGCGCCCCGCCTGTGCGAGCATCCGGGCGAACGGAAAAGGGGTACTGACATGGCTGAAGAGCGCGGACACGAACACGACCATTCCCACGGACATTCGCACGACCACGACCATGGGGAGATGTCGGAACTGTCCGACATGCAGGTGCGCGTGCGGTCGCTGGAAACGGTGCTGAGCGAGAAGGGCTATGTCGATCCGGCCGCGCTCGACGCCATCGTCGAGGCCTACGAGACCCGTATCGGGCCGCATAACGGGCAGCGCGTCGTCGCCCGCGCCTGGGCCGATCCCGAATTCCGCGCCGCCCTGATCGAGGACGCCTCCGCCGCGGTCAACACGATGGGCAATGTGAGCCCGGTCGGCAGCCATCTGATCGCGGTCGAGAACACGCCGGAGCGCCACAACATGGTCGTCTGTACGCTGTGCTCCTGCTACCCGTGGGAAGTGCTGGGCCTGCCGCCCACCTGGTACAAATCCGCGCCCTACCGCTCGCGCGCCGTGATCGAGCCCCGCGCCGTCCTGTCCGAGTTCGGCGTGACCCTGCCCGAGGAAACAGAAGTCCGGGTATGGGATTCGACCGCCGAGACCCGCTTCATCGTCATCCCGATGCGGCCCGAGGGCACTGACGGGTGGAGCGAGGAAGATCTCGCGAAACTCGTCACCCGGAATTCGATGGTCGGGACCGGGCTGGCGCTGGCTCCGGACGAGGCGGAGTAGGCCGATGTCGAACACGATCCACGACATGGGCGGCATGCACGGGTTCGGCCCCGTCGAGGAAGAGCCCAACGAGCCGGTCTTTCACACCGAATGGGAAAGCCGCGTCTACGCCATGAACCGGGCGATGGGGCCGCTGCGCCTCTGGACCATCGATGAAGGCCGCGCCGCGCAGGAAGCGTTGCACCCCTCGGTCTATACCGCCGCCAGCTACTACCAGCGCTGGCTGCTGGGGCTGGAGGCCCGCGCGCTGCAGCACGGGCTGGTGACAAGGGAAGAGCTCGCCGCCGGCAAGGCGCTGGAGCAGAACGACCGGCCCAACCGCATCTTCCAGGCGGAAGACGTCGCCCGGCTGACCCGCGGCAGTTACGAGCGCGCCCCGCAGGGCGATCCGAAGTTCAAGGCCGGGGACCGGGTGCGTACCGTCAATTTCCAGCCAAAGGGCCATACAAGGCTGCCGCGCTATGCCCGCGACAAGGTCGGCGAGGTCGAGGCGATCCGCGGCTGCCACGTCTATCCGGACTCGGTGGCCAACGGAGAGGGCGACGACCCGCAATGGCTCTATACCGTGGTGTTCGACGGGCAGGTGCTGTGGGGGCCGGATAACGAGCCGGGCGTAAAGGTCTCGATCGAGGCGTTCGAGCCTTACCTGGAGAAAGCATGACCGACGCGGCTGCAGAAGCGGCCAATGAAGCCCTGGCCGCCCTCCCCGACATCCCCCGCGACGGGGACGAACCGGTTTTTCGCGAACCGTGGGAGGCCCAGGCCTTCGCCATGACGCTCCGGCTCTACCAGCAGGGGCTGTTCGTCTGGCCGGAATGGGCCGAAGCGCTGACCGCCGAGATCAAACGCGCGCAGGATGCGGGCGATCCCGACCGGGGCGACACCTACTACCACCACTGGCTGGCCGCGCTGGAACGCATCGTCGCGGAAAAAGGCGTAACCGACGCCGATACGCTCGACCGCTATCGCAACGCCTGGCGCAATGCCGCCGACCGCACTCCCCACGGCGAGCCGATCGAGCTGGAAGAGCGGGATTTCGGCGGCTGACGGCGCTTTTCGTCCGTTAGTCCGCCGGCGCGTGACAATAACGTACAGTCGGCGTTCTGCTTTTCACCGTCACTGCCGACCCCCTGCGCAGCACGTACTCGGATGCGCCGTAGCGCGGCGTGTCGGGGTTCCAGTCGAACGTGTAGCCGAGCCGCGTCCACGGATAGCCGCCCGGCGCGGTGTAGCGCGACGACACCTGGCTCGCCATCCAGGCCTTGTGCGACTCCGGTGCGTCCGCCGGGAAATCGGTGGGGCAGCTTGCCGTCGTCGGATCGGGATCGGGGCAGGGGCGGAACAGGTCCTTCGCGCGCACCGACATGACGACGAATTCGCGCGGCGCTCCGGTCGTCCCTTCCGCGTCCGCCGGCAGGCCGAGAAGCTGCTGGAGGCGGAGGCGCAGCGCCCCCGGCTCCTTGCTGTAGGCCTTGCAGAGGTCGCGAACCTGCGGCGACAAAGTCACCCACACGTCGATGCCGACGCTGGTCCTGCCCAGCGGGTAGTATTTGCGCGCCGTGTCCTCGCCGGTCCAGGTGACGACGTCGATTGTCTCGCGTCCGGCGGGCACCGCCATGAGCGGGCGGACATGGTCCTTGCTGACGATCGCGGAGCCGGTGACCGAGGCCCTGTAGAGGCCGGGCAGGGAACGGTCCGGCAGGTCGCACCCGGCGAGCGCCGCCAGGGCGAACAGGGCGGCGGCGACCCGCAATGCACCTGCCTGTATTCTCATGACGGCGTCTCCTCTCCCTGTATTGCCTGCATCGCATCATGCGCGACCGAGGCGTCGATGCAATCCTCGTATGACGCGCCCCGCGCGATAAGCCCGCCGCCGAGGCAGGCCTTGCGCAGCCAGTCGAACCCGGCCGGATCGAGCAGCGGCGTTTTTCCCCAGACGCCGAGCGACCGGTAGCGCGTGACGGCGTTTGCCAGAACGCCCGTGTCGATATCGGAAAAATACGGCCCGATCGCGGCGGCCGCTTCGGCCGGTTCCGCGCCGTGTAGCCATGTCTGCGTCCGGAAGATCGCGCGCGTCATGGCGAGCATTTCGTCCCTGCGCGCCGCGATGGTCTCGCGCGACGTAAACAGCGTGGTGTATGAGCAGGCGCCGCGCGCCGCCGCGGCCTCGACAATCCGGGCATCGCCTGTCGCTGTCAGGAGGGTCGCCCACGGTTCCGGAACCTGGATTGCATCGAGCGCGCCCGCCCGGAATGCGGCGACGTTTTCGGCGATGGTGCGACCGGTCTCCAGGGCGATGGCGCGCACGTCGATTCCGGCCTCCCTCAAATCCTGCCGCAGGCACAGCAGCGGGGTCGGCACCTCCGACACCGCGCCGAGCCGCTTGCCCGCCAGACCGGCGAGGCCGTCGATACCGGTCTTTCCCACGATAAAGAACGGATCGCGTGTCACCACCTCGCAGAACCCGGCGAGCGGCGATGCCGGATCGCGGTCATGGGCGTAGAGCAGCCGCATCGGCCCGCCCCACGAGACATCGGCATCGGCGCCCAGCGCGCCCGCCGCGGTTACCGCCAGGCTTTCCGCCGTCCTCAGCTCGACTTCCAGCCCTTCGTCCGCGAACGCGCCGCGCGCCAGCGCCGCATAGAACGGCGCGTAGAAAACCGCCCGGAAGGTTTCGTATAGCGTGATGGCCATGGTCCATCTTACCGCTTCCCCTATCCCCGCCGGGAAAATTCCGCAAAAATGAGCAACCGGGGGAGAATCATGAAAACCAGCACCGACCGCATCCTCACGACCCATACCGGCAGCCTGCCGCGCCCCGAAGAGCTTTTAAAAAAGCTGCTGGCGATCGGGCTCGGCGCGAGCCCGACGACGCTCGGTTTCAACGCGGCCTGCGGAGCCGCGGTGCGCGACGTGGTGGCGCAACAGGTTGCCACCGGCATCGATATCGTCAGCGACGGCGAAATGTCGAAGCCCGGCTATACCTATTACGTGCGCGACCGCATGTCCGGCCTCAAGGCGTATGAAAATCCGCCGGAGGGCCTGCCGAGGCGCGCGCTGCAGCGCGACATTGCCGAGTTCCCGGATTTTGCCGCGGCGCGCGATATCGAGCGGTCGCAGGGGGCCAAGCTGGTGCCGACCTTCTGCGTCGGGCCGGTGGCGTATGAAAATCTTCAACCGGTGGCGGACGACATCGCCAACCTGAAGGAAGCCATCGCCCAGGCGCATCCGGCGGAGGCCTTCATCAACGCGGCCTCTCCCGGCGTGATTCCCGTCTTTATCCTCGACACGCATTACAACGACGAGGATTCCTACCTTGCCGATCTGGCGGACGCGCTCGCCGTCGAGTACGAGGCGATCCACGCGTCGGGCCTGCTGTTGCAGATCGACTGCCCCGATCTCGCCATGGCGCGGCACGGCCATTATCAGGATCTGTCGGACGCCAATTTCCGTCGCGTTGTCGCCCGCAATATCGCGCTGCTGAATGCGGCGACCGCGAACATTCCGCCGGACGCCATGCGCATGCATGTGTGCTGGGGCAATTATCCCGGCCCGCATGTTTACGATTTCCCGGTGGCGGAGCTGATCGATCTGCTGATGACGGCGCGGCCGCAGGCGCTGCTGTTCGAGGCGTCCAACCCGCGCCATGAGCATGAATGGGCCGACTGGCGCGATGCGAAAATCCCGGACGACAAGATCCTCGTTCCCGGCGTGATCGACACTTCGAGCAATTTCGTCGAGCACCCGCGCGTGGTGGCGGAACGGATCGAACGCTTCGCCGGCATCGTCGGGCGCGAACGGGTCATTGCCGGCACCGATTGCGGGTTCGCGACCTTTGCCGGGATGGGCTATGTGTATGAAACCATCGCCTGGGCCAAGCTGCGGGCGCTGGCGGTCGGCGCCGAGATGGCGTCGGACGCGCTGTGGGCAAGCTGAGGAAAAATCGATGTATGTAAGAAACCGCTGGCATGTCGCCGCGCTGAGCGAAGAGCTGACGGACAGGCCGCTGGGCCGGGTGATGCTGGACGAGCCGGTGGTGCTCTATCGCCTCGCCGACGGAACCCCGGTCGCGCTGGAGGACCGCTGTCTGCACCGCCAGGCCCCCCTCTCGCTCGGGTGGGTCGAGGGCGACAATCTGCGCTGCTGCTATCACGGGCTCCTGTTCGACCGCGACGGGTGCTGCGTCGAGGTGCCCAGCCAGACCAGGGTGCCGCCCAACGCCGGGCTCAGGACCTATCCCGTGACCGAACGGCAGGGCTTCGTCTTCATCTGGATGGGCGATCCCGACTGCGCGGGCGATGTCGAGCCTTACGATTTTCCGTGGGCCGAAAAGGAGGGCTGGCGGCATCTGCACGCCCAGTTCCATGCAAAGTGCAACTGGCAGCTTCTGGTCGACAACCTGCTCGACGTCACCCACATCGCCTATGCGCACCGCACCACCATCGGCGCCGCCGGCGTCGCGGTCGGCGCGCAGGCGAAGACAGAACGCGACGGCGACAGGGTCGTGGTGTCGCGCTGGATGTTCGATATCGACCCCGCGCCGACGCATGTGGCGGCGACCGGCTATAACGGTAAGGTCGACCGCTGGCAGCGGGTGGAGTTTGCCCCGCCGGGCTTTATCTGGCTCAAGGTCGGCGTGGCGAAGGCCGGCACGGGCGCGGAAAAGGGCGAGACCGACGGCATCCTGATCGACCGCCACACGCTCCACATCATCACGCCGGAAACCGACGGGACCTGCCATTATTTCTGGACCACCGCGCACGAGGCGGCGGCGGTGACGGCGGAACAGGAACAGATTATCTACGACCAGTCGGTCAAGGCGTTCAACGAGGACCTCGTGATCCTCGAAGGCCAGCAGACCCGCCGCGATGCGGGCCGCCCGACCATCGACATCAATGCCGACGCCGGCGCAATCCAGGCGCGCCAGGTACTCGACCGGCTGATGGGAGAGGACAGCGCCCGGGCCTGAGAGCACACTGTCCAGCCATGATCGCCCCCCTCCCTGAAACCATGACCGCCATCGTGCCGTCCGAGCCCGGCGGTCCGGAGGCGCTGAAACCTGTCCAGCGCCCCGTGCCGACGCCCGGTCCGGGCGAGGTTCTGATCCGCATGGCGGGGGCGGGGCTCAACGGCGCCGATCTGACGCAGCGCGAGGGGCGCTATCCGATGCCGCCGGGCGTCACCGATATTCCGGGGCTGGAGGTCGGCGGCCATGTGGCGGCGACGGGTGAAGGCGCGGACCGGTTCAAGCTCGGCGAGGCGGTGTGCGCGCTGATCTCGGGCGGTGGCTATGCCGAATACGCCATCGCGCCGGAAGGGCAGTGCATGGCGGTGCCGGAGGGGGTCGACCCGGTCGATGCCGGCGGTCTGCCGGAGACATTCTGCACCGTCTGGACCAACCTGTTCGATCGCGGGCGTCTCGCGGCGGGGGAGACCGTGCTGATCCAGGGCGGCACCAGCGGTATCGGCTGCACCGCCATTCAGCTCGCCAGGGCGTTCGGTGCGACCGTGCTGGCGACCGCCCGGACGGCTGAGAAATGCGCCGCCATGACGCGGCTGGGCTGCGACCGGGCGATCAACTACACCGAAGAGGATTTTCTCGAGGCCGCGCGCGATTTCACCGGCGGGCGCGGCGTCGACGTCATCCTCGACATCGTCGGCGGCGATTACATCCCGAAAGAGCTGGAGCTGCTGGCCCATGAAGGGCGGCTGCTGTTCATCAACCTCAAGCGCGGCCGGGTGGTCGAGGCCGATTTCGGTCTGATCCACGCCAAGCACCTGACGTTGACCGGCTCGCGCCTGCGCCCGCGCTCGGTCGAGGACAAGACCGCCATCTGCCGCGCGCTGGAAGACAGGGTCTGGCCGCTGTTTGCGTCGGGCCAGGTGAAGCCCGAGACCTGGAAACGCTTCCCGCTGGCCGATGCGGCCGCCGCCCACCGTGCGATGGAGGCGAGCGATCACATCGGCAAGATTATTCTGACCGGGTGAGGCCGACCAAGGTCTTTAAATAGCTCGTCATGCCCGGGCCCAGAAACGTTCAGGGGACCCGGGCATCTTGTGCCGTTTGGAGTACAGTCGGCAGGAGATCACCGGAACAAGTCCGGCGATGACGAATGATAAGGGGATGATGGCCGGTTTGCGCTGTTGCCTGGCTTGCGACGACTAAGCCGTCAGCCTCACACCACCACCTTCGTCATCATCCCCTTGGGGAAAATGTCCTCCGGCGTCACATGCTTGTGGGCGATGCCCTGCTGGTACGTGTAGAGCAGCATCTGTTCCCAGGTGGCGCGGTTTTCGTCGATGCCGAACGGGAACGGGTCGCCGCCGAACTTGTTCTTCATGCGCTCGCCATAGGCGGGCACCCAGGGCAGCGGGTAGCGCGACACGGCAGGGTCGAGCATGCGTTCGATGCTGCGGCGGCGCGATTCGTCGAACGCGTTATAGAGGTTGCGCGCGACCCACGGGTTTTCGTCGAGGATATGCTTCTGCATGACCATGATGTGCATGATCGGCCAGATATGGTTCTTGTCCCAGTACTCGTCTTCCATCTCGAGATAGTTGGGGAACAGCCGTTCGACGTCGGGATGGCCCTGCAGGAAGCAGGTCGGCGGGCGGGCGATGATGGCGCAGTCGATTTCGCCGGCGGCCAGCATTTCCGACAGCGACTTGTCGGCGACGCGGGTGATCTCGACGCCGTCGGGCAGGTTGAGCTCTACCTTCTCGACGCGGCCCGGCGCGTTGGCGCCGGCCTGGTACCAGTTGACCTCGGGCAGGGTCACGCCGCATTCGTTATGCATCCAGCCGCGCATGTAGACGGCCGCGGAATGGGCCCATTCCGGCGAACCGACGCGCTTTCCCTTCAGGTCCTGCACGGTTTTGATGCCGGATTTCTTGTTGATGTAGAAGGAGGAGAAGCGGAACAGGCGCGAACACACCACGGGCAGGCCGATGATGTCGGAATCCTCGCGCGTCACCTGGGCGGAGAACTTGGCGAAGCTCAGCTCGCTCACGTCCCATTCGCGGTTGGCGGTGAAGCGCGCGAAACATTCGTGATGGCCCAGCATCGACCATGTGTGGTCGATCCCCTCGGCGCGCACGGCGCCGGTGCGGAAATCGCGGAAATGGTCGTAATCAGTCGAAGCGATACTCAGTTTGAGCGGCGTCATGTCATCCTCTCCAGATCATGGGTCGCGTCTTTAGACCATATTCCCCGGAAAAAGAAAACGGCGGCCCGGCGCGGTGCCGGGCGCGCTGATCGGGGCACGCCCGTCCGCTAGTCGCTGTCGCCCGGTCGTGCGATACTTCGGGCGACCCTGAATTTTCAAGGAGAGCCTGTCATGCCGTTTCTGCCGTCTTTGCCCGAGGAGGCCACCGTCGCCACCATGTGGGACGTCTATAACCCCGAGGCCCGCGAGGGGCTGTCGCTGTTTTCGCGTTCCTTCATGCGCAACCAGGGCAAGCTGACGCCCGCGGACAAGGAGCTGATCGCGGCTTACACATCGCGGCTGAACGATTCCGATTACTGCTATGCCGGCCATTCGCGGGTTGCGATCAAGCTCGGCTACGACGAAAGCGTGTTCGATCCGCTGATCGCCGATCTCGCGACAGCGCCGGTGCGCGACGAGCTCAAGCCGTTGCTGGCCTTTATCCGGGTACTCACGCTCACCCCCGCGAAGGTGAAGCAGGAGGACGTGCAGGCGCTGCTCGACATGGGGTGGGACGAACAGTCGCTGCACGAGGCGATCTGCGTCTGCGCGCGGTTTTCGATGATGAACCGGCTGACGCTCGGCCACGGGCTGGTGGTCGACGAGGAACGCCGCGCCCGCGACGCGCAGAACATGAATTACGGCTGAACAGGAGCATTATTCGATGGCGACCTATCCGCTTCCCGATATCGATCTCTCGGGCCGCGTCGTCCTGATGACAGGCGGCGACCGCGGCCTCGGCCTGTCGATGGCGACGGCGCAGGCGCGCTGCGGCGCGTCGGTGGTTCTTGCCTCGGTCGACGGGGACGGGTGCAGGGACGCGGCGGCGGCGCTCGAGTCCGAGCTGGGCGAGGGGCGCACTCTGGCGGTGACGCTCGATATCACCGATCTCGCCGCCTGCCGCGCGGCGGTCAAGGCGACGGTCGACCGGTTCGGCCGTCTCGACGCCGTGTTCAACAACGCACGCCGGCTGATGCGCGGCGGAACCCTGCCGCCGACCGGAAATTCCCTGCCGATCCATGAGACCGATCCGGACATCTACGCCCAGACCATCATGGTCAACGTGGTCGGCACGTTCTTCATGACGCGCGCGGCGGTCGAATATTTTCGCGAGGCGGGCGGCGGCAAGATCGTCAATGTTTCCACCTCGCGACGCAATTTCTCGCGCCCGCGCAATTCGCCTTACGGCGTCAGCAAGGCGGCGGTCGAGGCGGAAACCATCATCTGGGCGGGCGATCTGGCGGACGAAAACATCACCGTCAATGCGCTCCTGCCCGGTGGCGCGGCCGATACCGATCCGCTTCGCGAAAGGAAGGAAGGGCAGGTGCTGCTGCCGGTCGATATCATGGACCCGCTGGCGGTATGGCTGGCGTCCGGACTGTCGGACGGCGCCACGGCGCGGCGCTATGTCGGAAAGCTGTGGAACCCCGATCTTGCGCCCGGCGATGCCGCAGACGGGTCGCGCGAAGAGCCGACCTTTATCGAGCAGCTGGAAAGTTAGGGAGGGCCGGCCCGGCTTCGGTCAAGTCATCAGGGCAGGTCGAGAACCCGCCTTGCGATGATGGTCCGCTGGATTTCGTTCGATCCGGCGTAAATCGTCTGTTTACGGACATCGCGCCAGATCTTGGAGACGTCGACGGGGCCTTCTTCCGTTTCCACCGGCCGGGCGTCGCCGCCGTGCGGCCCGGCGGCTTCCAGCAGCAGGTCGGCGACCTTCTGGACGTTCTCGGTCGCGACGATCTTGATGAAGGATGAGCTGGAGCCGATCGGCATGTCCGCCTGCGCCATGCCGACGGCATGCGCGAAGATCGCCGCCTGCGACAGGACGTCGATTTCCGCCGCTGCTAGCCGGTCCCGGAACGCGACATCCTCGATGACGCCGGTAGCTGTTGCAACGCGCCTGACCCGGTCGAGCAAATCGAGGGCAAACTGCGGGCTGGCGTTGCCGATGCGCTCGTGGTCGAGCAGGGACCGGGCGATCCGCCAGCCGTCATTGACCGCTCCGATCACGTTTCCCCTTGGCACGCGCACGTCCTCGAACGTGCATTCGGCGAATTCCTCCTCGTCCGCGATGGTGCGGATCGGACGGATCGAGATTCCGGGCGTGGTTAGATCGATCAGGATGATCGAGATGCCGAGCTGCTTGCGGGGCGCGTCCGGATCGGTTCGGACCAGCGCGTACATCCAGTCCGCGTATTGCGCCATGGTGGTCCATATCTTGCGGCCGTTGACGATGAAATCGTCGCCGTCAGCCACGGCGCGCGTCGTCAGGCTGGCAAGGTCCGAGCCCGATCCCGGCTCGGAATAACCCTGCGCCCAGTGGACCTCGCCCGACAGGATTTTCGGCAGGTGCCGGGCCTTCTGTTCGTCGGTGCCGTAGCGCATCAGGATCGGGCCGATATGGCCGAGCCCCTGGCGCGAAAGCGTCGGCGCGCCCGCGCGGCCGAGCTCTTCCTGCAGGATCAGCTGCTGTGCCAGCGACGCGCCCATCCCGCCATGTTCTTCCGGCCAGCCGGGCGCGATCCAGCCGCGCTCGTACAGCTTCCGGTGCCAGGGCAGGGCTTCCTCGGGTGTCGGCCGGCGCGCCATGCCGCGCAGCTCCGGCGGCAGGTTTTCTTCCAGCCAGGCGCGGACCTCGGCCCGGAAGCGGGCGTCCTCGCGGCTGTCGGCGATGAAAGACGGAACGGCCATGCGCCGAATCTATCGCGGAATCATGTCGGGAGGAACCGGCCGGTGCCCCTGTCCGGGGGCGGGAAATCCTGCGGCCGGTTCGGTCGTCAGGCGGCGCTGCCGACGTCTTTGCCGGATTCTCCGTCTGAACTTCGCCTCGCGGCATGGACGGGGCCGTTGCCGGGAGCGGATGCCGCGTTCTGCGCGCGAACCAGCTCGTCCGGCGTCAGCATGGCCTGCGCCGCTTTTCGCGCAGAGAGCGCGGCGCTGCGCGATTTCGGCGCCAGCCCGTTGCGGAGCGACCGGGATATCCAGACGAAAGCGGCAAGCGGGTCCGCCTCGACCCCCTTTCCGTCCCGCAACATCACGCCGTACACGAACTGCGAGCCGGCGTCGCCAAGAAACGCGGCCTTTTCATACCAGTGCGCGGCCCCAGCGAGGTCTTTTTCCACGCCGGTTCCGCGCGCAAACATGTTTCCCAGAGTGACCATGGCCGCGCGGTGTCCCGCCGTCGCCGCCTCGGTCAGCAACTCCACGGCCCTGTCCGAGTTTCCTTCATTCATTTCGCGCGTCATCATGAGTTTCCCCAGACGATAGCGCGCTTCGACCGACCCGCCGCTGAAGGCTCTCTTGTACCAGACCGATGCTTCTCGGGAGTTGGCGGGCACCCCCTGTCCCAGGCGGTACATTTCGGCCATTCCCAGCTGTGCCTCGACATCGCCGCGGGCGGCGGCCCTGGCCAGTTTGATCATCGGTTCCGTAAAGCTCTCCGGGAAGAGCATTTCGTGTGAAAGTTTCAATGTAAATATTCCACGATTTGTTCAGCCAGCCATGGTAACGGGCCGATCTTTTCGGATGGTTAATGCGATGCAGGCGGTTAACCATCCGTATACGGGATCATGGTAGCTGTTGATCCAACCGTTGGGGACGAGCATGGATTTTTTCGAAACCGCTAAGAAAATAGTCTGCAGCATTGTGGCCACGGCGCTGGCTCTGACAGTTACCGCTGTCGAGGGATTGCTGCCGCATCGGCCCGACTGGCTCGAGCGTGTCGCAAATCTGGCGGAAACGCTGAAAGCGGCTTACGAGACGGGCGCTCGGGAGGGCGGCCCCGCGCCGGCGTCGGAAACGGGCGCCGGTCGGTCGGCGCCGGAGCTCGACCATGACCGTCTGATGATCGCCTATAACGAACTCCGGGAATTCGTTCAGGAGATCCAGAGCGACGGTCTCTCGCTCGATGAAGAGTTCTGCAACAGGATCGAACGCGAATGGTCCGTTTCGACGCTGCTTACCTATCTTCGGAATGCGGACAGGACGTTGCGCGACCACGCCTCAGGCAAACTCTCGGCCGTTTCGGCGGTCATGGCGCCGCCTCGGAGCAGCGGATAGCTGTTCGCGGATCCGGTTCGCAAATTCCCATCCGGAATAAAATGATCTAGTGTCCGCGCCGGCTGCAGTCGGGCGGCCGAAGGGGATGAAATCATGAAAATGCTGATCCTGCCCGGGGACGGAATCGGACCGGAAATCGTCGATGTCGCCGCGCGCGCTCTGGCCGCGCTCAACGACAGGTTCTCTCTGGGGATCGACTTCGAACGCGCCGACATCGGGTTCGACAGTCTCGAAGCTTGCGGTTCGACCATGCCCGAGGCCGTTCAGCAGAAAGCGCGCGCCGCTGACGGCGTCGTGCTGGGGCCCGTATCGACGCATGCCTACCCCCCGAATTCCGAAGGCGGAATAAATGTTTCCGCCTGGGCGCGGACCCGTCTCGACCTCTACGCCAATATCCGGCCCAGCGCAGTCCGACCCGGCGTGCCGGCGCATGTTCCGGCGATGGACCTGGTCATCGTGCGGGAAAATACGGAAGGCTTCTACGCCGACCGAAACATGGCCTGGGGGTCCGGCGAGTTCATGCCGACCGAAGACGTTGCGCTCGCGGTCGGGAAGGCGACCCGCGAAGGCTGCCGTCGCATCGCCGTCGCAGCCTGCGAACTCGCCATGCGGCGCAACCGGCGACTGACGATCGTGCACAAGGCGAATGTCCTCAAGAAATACAGCGGGCTGTTTCTCGATACGGCGCGCGAGGTCGCGTCCGCCTACCCGGACATTGCGGTCGATGACGTGATCGTCGATGCCATGGCCGCTCTTCTGGTGCGCGAACCGCAACGCTTCGACGTCATCGTGACCAGCAACATGTTCGGAGACATCCTTTCCGACGAGGCGGCCGAACTGTCCGGCGGGCTTGGACTGGCCGCGTCGCTCAACGCGGGCGACGCCCATGCCGTGGCGCAGGCGGCACACGGGTCGGCGCCAGACATAGCCGGTCAGGATATCGCAAACCCCGCGGCCATCCTGCATTCGACGGCGATGCTGCTGGACCATCTTGGCGCGAAATCCGGAGATAACCGGCTGGCCGGCGCGGCGGTGTGCCTGGCCGACGGTACGGATGCGCTGCTGGCCGACGACGCTACGAGGACGCGGGACCTCGGCGGGCTGGGCGGCACGAAGGCATTCGGCGATGCCCTCGTCGCCCGGATCGAAAATTCGGGCTGAGACCCCGCCTAGTGCTTGTGGTCGCCATGGTTCATGCGGCTGCCATGCGGATTCATCGCGCCGACATCGCCGATCCTGACCGGAACCCGGATCTCGCCGGCCTTTTCAAAGACGAACGTGATCGGAAATGTCTCGCCTTTGACCAGCTTTCCGTGCAGCCCCATCAGCATGACGTGAAACCCGCCGGGCATCATCTTGACCGTTTTGCCGGGTTCCAGCGCGATGCCGTACTTCACGCGCCGCATTTTCATCACATTGCCTTCCATGAAATGGGTGTGAATTTCAGCGCGCCTGGCGGCCGGTGATTTTGTGGCGATGAGCCGGTCGCCCTGGTGTCCCCGGTTGATCAGGGTGGCGTAGGCCGCACCGTTCTTTCCGACGGACGCCCGGGCCCAGGCTGCCTCTATCGAGACGCCGTTTTCCATCGGCATCGCATGGCCGGGTGACAGGCCATGCTCCTTGTTGCCGTGGTTCGCGTTGTCGTGCATGCGCTGGGCGTAAAGTGCCGGCGCGGTTATCATGGCGGCTGCTGCCGTCAGGATTGCCAATGATTTCATGATCGATCCCTCGAACGGGTTTGACTGGTAGCTTTGTCGAAACTGGAAAGATCGTCAGGCGGGCGGCCCCCTTGCCGGGATCGGCGCAAGTCCGGGTTTTTTCGGGACCAGGCGTCCGGCGAAGAGGATCGACGTTTTTTCCTTTTGCGCCGCGGGCATTGTCAGGCGCGCCGCGCCCGCCGACGGCAAGGCGTTCGCCAGCGGCAACGGGCAGATCTTGCAATGGCCGCCGGTAGCGGTGGAGTCGGCAGGAATGTCTTCGCCTGTCGCCGGGGCCGTGACCGTGCCGCCCGAGGCGAGGCAGAGAACGCTGTCGCCAATCGGGTTGCCGGTCGGCGCCGCCATGCTCCAGCCAACCGGCAGCAACGTGTTGAGCAGCACGGCCAGAAGGGCGAGAAGGGTACGGGCGGACGGCGTCGTCGACATCATGGCCAGTTCCTGCGGGCGGATGCCCCCGGTCACGAGGGGGAATGCCTCTCCCGAAGCGCCGCGCGCAAACGGTCGGGCGTACAGGGCGCGCGCAGGACGCGGACGCCGGTCGCGTGATGGATGGCGCCGAAGATGGCCGGCGCGGTGGCGCAGAGCGCCGGTTCGCCGATCCCTTTTGCGCCCCAGGGGCCGGTAGGTTCCGGATCCTCGACGATATGACAGGTAATCGGCGGAACGTCGCCGATCGTCGGGATCAGGTAATCGTGTAAATTCTCGGTCCGGCCCGGGACGAATTCCTCCATCAGCGCGAAGCCGAGCCCCTGCGCGATGCCGCCTTCGATCTGGCCTTCCACCTGTTGCGGATTGAGCGCCCTGCCGACATCGTGCGCGGCGCCCATGCGCAGAACCTTTACCGTACCGAGCTCGATATCCACCTCGACCTCCGCGATCTGGGCGGCGAAGCCGTAGGTGGCGTAGGGTCTGCCTTGACCGTCGGCGTCGAGCGGCGAGGTCGGAGGATCGAAGTATCCTTCGCCCGTCAGCACGTCGCCGTTCCCGCCGGATGGAAGCGAGGCAAGGTCGAGCCTGTGCGCGGTTGCACCTTCCCTGACCGTCAGCCCGTTATCCTCCACCGCGATGACGGCCCCGTCGCCGACATTGGCGAGACGCAGGATCTGCGCCCGTAAATCCTCGCCGGCGCGCTTGGCGGCGTTGCCCGACACGTAGGCCTGGCGCGAGGCCGAGCTCTTTCCGGCATCGGCGGTCAGGTCCGTGTCGCCCCAGACCAGACCGATATCCGCCATCGCGACGCCGAGCCCGTCGGCGGCCGCCTGCACCATCGTCGTGTTGGTGCCCTGTCCGATATCCTGTGCTCCGGAATACAGCGTGATCCTGCCGTCCGCCGAGACGCCGATGCGCATGGTCGACGGGTTGGCGAGCGACGTGTTGCCGCAGCCGTACCACATGCACCCCACCCCGACGCCCCGGCGCAGCGGCCCGTCCGCGCCGGCGTTGAATGATTCCGCCGAAGATCGCCACGCGCGCCAGTCGTCCCGCAGCGCTTCCAGGCACTGATCCAGCCCCGCGCTTTCCAGGGTCTGTCCCGTCGCCGTCTCCTGTCCCTTGCGGATCGCGTTCTTCAGCCGGAACTCGAGCGGGTCGATGCCGCATTCTTCCGCCATCATGTCCATGCAGGCATCGTGCGCGATGGCGGCCTGCGGCACGCCGAAACCGCGGAACGCACCGGCCGGCGTCTCATGCGCGAACCAGGCATGCGAGGCGGCGCGGACGTTCGGCACGAAATAGGGGCCGGAGGCATGGATCGGCACGCGGTCCTTCACGGTGAGTCCCCATGAGACGTAGGCGCCGGTATTGAACAGCCCGTCGAAGGAGAATCCCTGCAGATTGCCGTCCCTGTCGCAGGCGTAACGCGCGGATATCCGGGCCGGGTGGCGCTTCGATGTCGCGGCCATGGATTCGCGCCGGTTCCAGGTGCAGCGAACCGGCCGGTCCAGCAGCCAGGCGGCGACCGCCAGAAGCGGCTGGACCGACAGATCGAGCTTGCCGCCAAACCCGCCGCCGCAGGCGGTCGGGACAATGCGGATGTTTTCGGGCGCCATGCCCATGATCTGCGCGACCTCGTCGCGGTCCATATAGGGCGTCTGGGTGGAAACCGTGATCTCGATCCGGGCGCCGACGCGACGCGCCCAGCCTGCCTCCGGTTCGATATAGGCGTGCTCCACGAAGCCGGTTTCGACATTGCAGGAAACGACGACCTCCGAGGCGGCAAGGGCTGCGTCGGCGTCGCCCTTTGCAACCAGCCCGTCGGCTAGGTGATTGTCGGGCCAGTCCGGCTGCACCGACGGCGCACCCGCCGCGCGCGGCGCATCGAATCCCTGCACCGCGTCCAGCACTGTCCATTTTAGCGGCAGGTCTTCGTCGCGGATTGCCTCGACGGTATCGCGGTCGCCGACCAGAGCCAGGACTGCCTCGCCGCGATAGCGCACGACGCCGTCGGCCAGCACAGGCTGGTCCTTGACGTCAGGATAGACGCCGTAGCCGTTATTGCCGGGGATGTCCGCCGCGGCGAGGATGCGGACCAGGCCCGGGTATTTTTTCAGTAGCGGGCCGAAATCGCCGAGGGCGAAGGTTGCGTGCCAGTGCGGCGACCGCACGGTGCGAAGCCACAGCGCATCCGCGGGGGCGGCGTCCGCACCGAATGTCGCGGCGCCCGTAACCCGTTCCTCGCCGTCGCGCTTGAGCGCCCGCGCCCCGACAGCCGCGCCGGGTCCGGGCCTTTCGATGCCGGCCGTCTCAGGGTTCGCGACATGAAGGACTGCATCGACGATCTTCCTGTAGCCGGTGCAGCGGCACAGAACGCCTCCCAGCGCGTCCTCGATCTGGCTTTCGGTGGGGTTTTCCACGCGGTCGAGCAGGGAACGGGCGGCCATCAGCATTCCCGGCGTGCAGATGCCGCACTGCGCTGCGCCGAACATATGAAAGGCCTCTTGCAGCGGGGAGGGCACACCGTTTTCCGAGAGGCCTTCCACCGTCCGGACATCGCATTCCGATGCCTGTGCCGCCGAGACCATGCAGGAGCACACCGGATTGCCGTCGAGCAGAACCGTGCAGGCGCCGCAATCGCCCGCATCGCAGCCGATCTTCGTCCCGGTCAGGCCAAGCTCCTCGCGCAGCACATGGCCCAGCCGTCGCGCCGGATCGGTCTCGACCGAAACGGGCGCGCCGTTGACCGTGAAGGATATCGACCGCGTCATGCGCCGCCCCCCAGAGAAGCAAGCGCCCTGCGGATCAGCGTGAGCGCGGCATCCAGCCGGTATTCCGCGGTGCCCCGGACGTCGTCGATGGGCGCAAGACGGGACAGGTGCGCCGGTTCGGCGATGTCGGCCAGAGCCGGCGATACGGGCTGGCCGGTCAGCGCGCGCTCCAGCAGCCGAAGACGCTGGGCCTTGGACGAACAGGACCCGACGGCGATCCGGGCGCTCGATACGTTTCCGTCGCCGCCGCGGACCAGCACCGCGGCAACCATGGCGATGGAGATCACCAGATAGCGCCGCGCGCCCAGTTTCAGAAAGGCGCTGGTTGCATCGCCTTCCTGTTTCGGCACGCGGATGGCGGTCACGATCTCGTCTTCCGCCCGCCTGGTCTGGCGGTTGCTGATGATGAATTTTTCGACCGGAATGATTGCCCTGCCGCGCACCGACGCGGTTTCCAGTTCGGCATCGAGCGCCAGCAGCGGCGGCACGCCGTCCGCGGCGGGCGAAGCGTTGCAGATGTTTCCCGCGACGGTGCCGGCATTCTGAACCTGCACGCCGCCGACTTCCCGGGCGGCCGATCTAAGCGCGTCGAACATCGGCGGCAGGTCGGCGTGGATAATGTCCGTCCAGGTGGTCAGCGCGCCGATCCGGAAATGGTCGTCCCGTTCCTCGATGCCGCGCAGGGAATTGAGCCGGGAGATATCGAGAATGTCTTCCTCGAACGGCCTTGCTACCCGCGCCGGATACAGATCGGTTCCGCCCGCCAGCACCGTCAGGCGGCGTTCGGCCAATGCGTTCAGCGCATCGTCAAGGTCGGTCGGTTGCAGATAGTCTCCCATGGCGGGAAACATTATCGCACGGCGTTCGCCCGTCGGGAAAGCGCCTGGCGGATTTTGGCGTTACGCCGCGCGCATCGCCTGCGGCACGATACGGTGGGCGGGCAGGACAACCGAAACAGTCGTGCCCTCTCCCTTTTTACTGGCGACGTCGAGCTGTCCGTCATGCAGTTCCGTAAGCCTGCGCGCCAGCGGCAGGCCGAGTCCGGTTCCCTCGCGCGTCTTCGTCAGGTGATTTTCGACCTGGCCGAAGACCGTCATTGCCGTTGCGATCTCGTCCTCGGTCATGCCGATTCCGGTGTCCTGGACCGATATCCGAAAGCGGTCACGGTCGTCGAAGCCGGTCGAGACCGTGATCCGGCCGCCCGGCCCCGTGAACTTGATTGCGTTGCTCAGCACGTTGATCAGTACCTGCTTGATCTTGGTTTCGTCTCCGGTGACCGAGATGCCCGGCAGCAGGTCCCGAAACAGTTCGACCCGGGCGGCGTCCGCGAGCGGTTCGACGACCGTCAGACAGTCGCTCACGAGCCGGTCGATGGAAAATCTGGTCTCCGCCATCGACATCTTTCCGACTTCGATCTTGGACAGGTCGAGAATGCCGTTGACCAGGTTGAGCAGGTGCCGGCCGCTTTCTTTTATGTCGCCCGCGAATTCGAGATATTTTTCTTTGTTCATTGGACCGAGCACCTGCTTCGACATCAGGTTCGAGAAACCGATAATGGAGTTGAGCGGTGTTCTGAGTTCGTGGCTCATGTTGGACAGAAACGCGGATTTTGCGTGATTGGCGGCCTGTGCGAGTTTGGCCGCTTCCTTCAATGCCGCAGCGGATTTCCGCCTCAGCGCCAGGGCTTTCAGCAGGGACATGATGAGAGCGAGCTGCAACAGGATTGCCGCCGCGCCGCCGATCACCCAATGGGCATAATCGTCGAGAATCGATGTCGGCCGGTTGAGGATGATCGCGTCGTCCGGCAGCAGGTCGGTTGTAATGCCCAGCCGATCGAGTTCCCGATGGTCGAACATGTAAACGTTCGGGCTGTCGGTAATCACCCGCAAGTTTTTCGGAGATTCGCCGTTCAGGATTCTTGCCGCCAGCGACGCTGCTGCCCGTCCTTGCTCGAAATGGCTGACGATCCGGCCGCCAAGAGCGCCGAGCCCGAAGCCGTGGTATTGCGTGACCAGGATGGGGCCGAGAAAGACCTTCCTGACGCGCACCAGAAATTCGTTCAGTTCAAGAGACTGGCCGGTGTAGTCGCGCGAGGGGTTACCCAGCATCAGAGGTTCGGTTGGCGGGATCCGCCTGAGCAACTCGAACATCCCGTCATAGGTGTAATCGTTGAGGGAATGAATTCGGACCGGTCCGAGGTCGGTCCGCTTTTCCAGCAATTCTTCGAGCAGGCGCTGATTGATGCGGCCGGTTCGGGTGTTGTCCGACAGGGTATGGATCGGGCCGGAATTTCCAAACAGCTTTCGCGCAAGCGCCAGGGTTTCGCCGACCGACCGCTTTTCGATGACGCCCACAATTCTCGGGTTGTCGTTCTGCGCCAGGGCGAGTCGGATATTGTTGACGCTCATGAAGACGATGTTCATTCCGGCGAACAGCGTGTCCTGGCGGGAAATCGCGAAGCGCAGCGCGTTGTCGTCGGCGACGACAAGCAGGTTGTATGGTTTGAGCCGCCTGAATTTCTCAAACAGGTCGTTTTCGACTAAGCGTTCCCGATCCGAAACGTCGAACCGCTTGCTGTCCATGAATTCGACATCGAGAATGTAGCTGGCCGGTTTCAGGCCGTTCTCCTCGAGGCCCTTTTCCAGCCCTTCGAGCTGAGGCCGGAATGACGGAAAGGACGGGTGGTAGGAGGCAAGAAACAGGATGCGCGGTTGCGCCGGTCGTTGCGCGCCGCCGGAAGAATCGGTGCGATGCTCGAGTTTCTCCGCCGTTGCCGACAAAGCGATCAGCGGTCCCAGGACAACGGCAACAAACAATGCACGGAAGCGGCCTCGAAGGCCCCTTCGATGGCGGCAGCGGCAGCGTTCTGGCATGAATTTAAATCGCAAAAGCACAATTCCCGTTGAACCGGCGTCCGTTAACGATTTACGAAGACAAGCGTAAAAATAGTGTTAACGGATCGGAATCCGCGGTCGAAAACATCCCGAATAAACGGCCTTGTTGCCGCATTGACACGATTCCGGCCGCCCATCAGACTGAAACCGACATGCCAGCCATTGAAAAGATAGATCTCGTCCACGTCGCTCTGCCGACGCGCCGCGAACACAAATGGACCGGTCTTACAGAGCCCATCGGCGGCTACATGCTTGTCCGGATGGCGGGCGACGACGGCACGGTCGGCTGGGGCGAAGCGCCGGCGCTCAAGGATTGGGGCGGCGATTACGGACGCTATTTCGGCGAATCGCCCGGGACGACGAAATTCGTTGTCCAGACCTATCTGGCGCCCGCGGTAATCGGCTGCGAGGTCGGCAACATCGCCGACCTGCACCGGCGCATGGACGCCATCGTCAAGGGCTATCCCTACGCCAAGGCGGCGGTGGATATTGCCGCATACGACCTGGCCGGGCGTACGCTCGGCGTTCCGGTCTGGCAGCTTCTCGGAGGGCGGGTCCGCGACCGTGTGCCGGTGACCCATTCCATCGGACTGCTCGATATCGATCAGGCGGTAGAGGAATGCCGCCAGGTGGTCGACGAGGGAATCCGTACCATCAAGATCAAGGTCGGAGTAGATCCGTTACGCGACGTGGAAATCGTCCGTCGGGTACGCGAGGCGGTGGGGGACGATATCGACCTCTGCGTCGATGCGAATTGCGGCTACGCCACTCCGCACGACGCCATCCGCATTATCCGCGCGATGGAGGATTACCGCCTCAAATACGCGGAACAGCCGGTCGAGGGAATCGACCGGATGGCCGAGGTCGCACGCGGCATCGCGACGCCCGTGATGGCGGATGAATCGGCATGGACCGCGCGCGACGTGCTGGAAATATTCGAACGGCGGGCGGCGGAGATCGTCTCGATCTACACCACCAAGCCGGGCGGGCTGTACGGCGCCATGGAGGTAGCGGCAGCGGCGCGGGCGGCGCTGTTCCCCTGCAATGTCAACGGATCGGTCGAAACCGGTGTCGGCAATCTCGCCAACATCCATCTTGCGGCGGCGGCGATTCCCGTCACGCTTTCCTGCGTCGTGCCGGTGTCGATGCCGGCCGAGGCGCAGTCGGGCAATGTCGGCGGCATTTATTACGTTGACGATCTCATCCGCGAGCCGTTCCGCCTCGAAGACGGCCGGGTCGTCGTTCCCGACGGTCCCGGGTTCGGTATCGAGATCGATGAAGGCAAAATCGAGAAATACCGGGATACGAAGCTGGGCTAGCGCCGCGCCAGGTCAGGCGGAATCGGCCCTGTCCTCCGCGCCGGTCCCCCACTTGTCATGCTTCATATCTTCTTCCGACGCCACGCCAAGAACCCAGCCGACGAGCGAGCGCCTTTCCCCGAATACCACCGGCGTGACGCGATGAACCGTTGCTGACGGAAAAATGATGAAGGATCCGCGTTCCCGCATGCGGCTCCATGCTTCCCGGTTTTCGTATTTTTCCTCGGACTTGACCTCGAAATCGCCGCCCACGTAATCGTGGGGCTCCGACAGTTGCAGCGAAAAGCTCAGCTTGCGCACCAAAGGCGGGCCGTCCCTGCTCGGGTCCTGCGGCGCGCTCAGCGTATCGCGGTGCCAGTTGAAGAAGTCGCCCCGGCTGTAGATCGAATACTGGAGCGGCAGCAGGCCAACCAGTTCGAAGTTCCATTTTTCCCGGTTGGCGCGGTCGGTGAAGTAGCTGAGCCCGTCATAAATGAAACCGTACTGCGGCTCGTGCGGGAAAAACGCGATGCGTCCCTTGCGCGTATCCCCCTTGTAGGAACCCTGATCGTAATCCACGACCTGCGCCCTGCCGAACTGGAGCTTTTCGCCGAGCGCGATGATCCGATCGCACATTTCCGCTTTGACGGTTCCGGGATAGCAGATGTAGGGCGGTGCGTCGGTCATGGGATCGGGGCGGTTTACATCGCGTTGTAACCGCCGTCGACGAAATGGTCGGCGCCGGTGGTGAAGCTGGAGGCGTCGCTCGCCAGGAACAGCGCGGTGCGGGCGATTTCTTCGGGCTGGCCGAGCCTGCCTGCCGGCAGGTGAGGCCTGTGGCGTTCGGCGACCGCTTCGAACGAGTTGTTGGTGATCAGCAGCCGAGAGGTTGCGATGGGACCCGGCAGGATCGCGTTGCAGCGGATATTGTCTTCGGCGTAATCGACGGCGATGGATTGAGTCAGCAGCCGAACCGCCGCCTTCGAAGCGGAATAGGCCGGCCGCCGCTTCGCGACGCGCGCTCCGTAGATCGACGAGATATTGACGATCGAACCGCCGCCCGCCTTCTGCATGTGCGGAATGGCCTGCTGAATAACGATAAACATGCCGGTCACGTTGACGTCGAGGGTCTTGCGCCAGGTTGCGACGTCGATTTCGAGCGCCGGCGCGGCCGGGTCGCGATAGGCGGCGGCGTTGAACACGGTCGTCAGTCCGCCGAATTCCGCTACCGTTTTCGCGACCGCTTCCTTCACTGAATCTTCGTCGGTCACGTCGCACACCAGCGGGATCGCCCGTCCGCCGGCCTCGACGATGTCCGCGGCTGTCTGCTCGACGTTTTCCCGTGCGATATCGACACAGGCGACCGCCGCGCCTTCCGCGCCGAACAGCCGCGCCGTTGCGCCCGCGATGGCGCCTCCTGCGGCGGTGACGAATGCGATTTTTCCTTCAAGCCGTTTCATGGTCCGTCTCCCCCTCAGAACGCCGTATAGCCGGCGTCGACCGCCATGTCGGCGCCGTTGGTGTAGCTGGATTCGTCGCTCGCGAGAAACAGCGCCGTGCGCGCGATCTCGATCGACTGTCCCAGCCGCTTGAAGTGAAGCCGCTGGCCGTGGCGTGCGACCACCGCCTCGATCGACGGGTTGCGCTGCAGCATGCGCGGTCCTTCGATCGGGCCGGGCAGGATCGAGTTGCAGCGTATATTGTCGGCGGCGTAATCCACGGCGATGGATTTGGTCAGCATCCGGACCCCGCCCTTGGCGGAACAGTAGGCCGGCCGTTCCGCCGCGGCGATCTTGCCGTAGGTCGAGGAGATGTTGACGATCGATCCGCCGCCCGCCTTCAGAATCTCCGGAATGGCGTACTTGCAGACGATGAACATGCCCGTCAGGTCCACATCGATGGTCCTGCGCCACATGTCGACCGGCATGTCGGCGACCTTGAATCGCTGTTCGGAATGCGCCGCGGCATTGAACAGGGTGGTGAGCGGCCCGAGCTCGGCAACCGTTCGGGCGATGCACTCCTTTACCGCGTCTTCGTCGGTGACGTCGCAGACCATGGCGATGGCGCGTCCGCCCGCCGCTTCGATATCGGCGGCGGTTTTTCTCACGTCTTCCTCGGCGACGTCGGCGCAGGCGACCGCCGCGCCTTCTTCGGCAAACAGCCGCGCGGTCGCGCCGGCGATATTGCCGCCCGCGGCGGTAACGAACGCGACCTTCCCGTCAAGCAATCCCATTAATTCTCTCCCTGAGGATTTGGTGTTCAGATCATGGTGAAACCGCCGTCGACGAACATGTCGGCGCCGGTCATGAAAGAGGACTCGTCGCTGGCGAGGAACAGCGCTGCGTTGGCGATGTCGTCCGGCTGACCGAGCCGGCCGATCGGGTGCAGCGGCACCATCTTTTCCCGCACGGCGTCCATGGTCGGCGTGCGGGCCAGCAGGCGGTTTGTCTCGATCGCGCCCGGCGAAATCGCGTTGGCGCGGATATTGTCGCCTGCGAAATCGAGCGCTACCGAACGGGTGATCTGTTTGACGGCCGCCTTCGTGGCCATGTAGGCGGGCCGACCCGGCCAGGCGATGCTGCCGAAGGTCGAGGAGATATTGATAAAACAGCCGCCGCCCGATTTCTGCATTTCGGGAATCGCGTATTTGCAGACCAGGAACATGCCGGTGATGTTGACATCCAGCACTTCCTGCCAGACCTCGAGCGGCATGGTGACGACGGTGTGGGTCGGCTCCGACGCGGCGGCCGCATTTACCACTATATCCACCTTGCCGAACGCGCCGACGGTCTTCCCGATCAGTTCCCTGACCTGATCTTCCTTGCTGACGTCGCAGAGCGACCAGGCAGCCCGGCCCCCGGCGCTTTCGATGTCGCCTGCGGTCTTCGTAACGCTCTCCTCGACGATATCGACGCACATGACGGAAGCGCCTTCCGCCCCGAACCGTCTCGCAATGGCGCCGGCAATGCCGCCGCCCGCAGCGGTGACGAGTGCCGATTTTCCCTCCAGTCTTCCCATGGTCATCCCCTCAGCTCGATGGCTTCGCCGTCCGGCCCCTTGAACACGACGCGGCGCCAGCCGGTTTCCCGGGCTTCGCGCGCATCCGTGTCGTGCGGCGGCTGGAGACATTCGATCCCGGCCGTCTCCATCGCGGCGACGGCGCCGTCGAAATCGTCCGTTTCAAAACAGAAATGAAAGCCCTTCATGTCGCCGTCGCTCCGGTGCGTCAGTTCGAGGACCGTATCTCCCAGCCGCAGATAGGCGATGCGGAACCCGGCCCCGGCGCGATGCTCGTAATAGGTTTCGCAGCCGAAATGCCGTTCGTAGAAAGCGATGGAACGGTCGATATCCGTTACATGCAGCGCGACGTGATCGATTCGCCTGAACATGAATCCCCTTTCTTCTCGTGCAGGACAGAGCATCGAACCGGCGGTTCGATCTGTCAAATCCGCGGAACCCGGATTTCAGGGGCGTGTCTGTCCCGCAAAGAACCCATGACCCGCGCGCGATTCGGCCTTACAATGGCAGCGGTAAGTGGCGAGACTCCGGGGAGTGTGCTCCGCCTTCCGTCCACGGATTTAGAGTAAGAAAGACATGAAGAAAATTATGATCGGTCTGGTCGTGGTCGTCGTCGTCGCAGGCGCCGGCATCTGGTACACGCTCGGCAATCTCGATTCGATCATCAAGGCCGCGGTGGAGAAATACGGCTCCGAAGCGACCAAGACCCAGGTTTCGCTCAGCGGCGTTCAACTCAAGCTCAAGGAAGGCTCGGCCGCGCTTAACGGATTCCGCATGGGCAACCCGGCGGGATTCAAGACCGACAAGGCGATGAGCTTCGGCACGGTCAGCGTCAAGATCGATCCCGGCACGGTCACCAGCGACGTCATCGTAATCAAGGAGGTCGTGATCGCCGCGCCGGACATCACCTACGAAAGCGGGAGCGGCGGCAGCAATTTCGACGTGATCCAGAAAAATGTCGATGCCTACGCCAAGTCGCTCGGCGCGGGCGGCGGCAAACAGGAAACGAAAAAGAAAGAAGGCGGCCCCAAGATCATCATTGAAAATCTCTATGTCCGGGACGGCAAGGTGGCGCTGAATTCGCCGCTGCTTCTCGGCAAGACCGTCACGGTCCCGTTGCCGGACATCCATCTGAAGGATATCGGCAAGAAAGAAAAGGGCGCGTCGCCGGGCGAAGTCGCCAGCAAGCTGATGGACGAGATTACCGGCAAGATCGCCGGCGTCGGCAAGCAGGGGCTCGATTCCGCGGTCAAGATGGCCAAGGACGCGGTTGAGGGCGCGAAGAAGATGATGGAAGGGGCCGGCGACGGCGCCAAGAAAATGATGGACGATTCGGGCGCCGGCAAGGCGGTCGACGATGCCACCAAGTCCATCAAGGGCCTGTTCGGTCAGTAGAAGCGTTTCGAGGGCGGCCATGAAACCGGCCGCCCTCTTCGTTTGTGCGTTGGGGAAGGCGAGAGGCCGGCAGTGCCGGTCAGGAGGATGACATGGCGCCGGATGGGATCGGTTTTACGGGAAGGCTCGATTTCCCGTCTGTCAGGGACAAGGTCAGCGAAGAGGAATGGGAGGCAAGGGTAAACCTCGCCTGCGCCTACCGTATCGTCGATCATTTCGGCTGGACCAACGTCATCGCCAACCATATCTCGCTCCGCGTTCCCGGCGTCGAGGAGCATTTTCTGATCAACCCGTACGGGCTGCTGTATGACGAGGTCACGGCGTCGAGCCTGCTCAAGATCGATCTCGACGGCAACAAGGTCATGGAAAGCGATTTCGAGCCCAACCGGGCCGGGTTCGTGATCCACAGCGCCATCCATCGCGCCCGTAAGGACGTCACCTGCGCGATCCACACCCATACCGAGGCCGGCATGGCCGTGTCGGCCCAGAAGAACGGGCTGCTGCCGCTCAGCATGGCCGCCATCCGTTTCTACGAGCGTATCGCCTATCACGATTACGAGGGGGTGGTGCTCGACCTCGAGGAGCAGGAATCGATCGTCGATCATCTCGGCGACCGCTACGCGATGATCCTGCGCAATCACGGCCTCCTGACGCTGGGCCGCAATCTCGGCGAGGCGTTCTACCTGATGTACAATCTGGAAAAGGCCTGCCGGTCCCAGCTCGCCGCCATGGCCGGCGGGGCGGAGCTTGAAATTCCGTCCGAAGACGTGCTGCGGAAATCGGCCGAGCAGAGCTGGAAACCCAATAACAGCAATACCGAGATGCATCCGTCCTGGCCGGCGCTGATGCGCAAGATGGACCGGATCGACCCGAGCTATCGGACGTAAGGTCGTGGTCCGGGCGACGCCGAAGGCCCGGGAGTAAACCTTGACTGATCGAAGCCCCCATCGTCGCCTCGCTGCGCTTCTTGCCGCCGATGTCGAGGGGTATTCGCGTCACGTCGGAGAGGATGAGGAAGGAACGGTTGCGGCCCTTGCCGGTCATCGGTCCGAACTAATCGAACCCTGCATCGCCGATCATCGCGGCCGGCTCGTCAAGACGACGGGGGACGGGCTTCTGGCCGAGTTTTTCTCAGTGGTCGATGCCGTCCGCTGCGCCATCGCGTTTCAGGACGGTATGCGCAAGCGCAACGCGGATAGGTCCGAGCGCAGCCGCCTGCAATTCCGCATCGGCATCAATCTTGGCGATGTCATCGTGCAGGACGACGACGTGTTCGGCGACGGCGTCAATGTGGCTGCGCGTCTGGAAGGGCTTGCGGCGCCCGGCGGTATCTGTCTTTCCCGCGCCGCCCGCGACCAGGTTCGTGACAGGCTGGACATCGCGCTGGAGGACATGGGCGAGGTTTCCGTCAAGAACATCGCGAGGCCTGTCCGGTGTTTCGCCGTCAAGGCCGACGGGGCCGCCTTCGCCGCCGTTCCCACACCGGCGAAGGCGAACGAGAAACCGTCGATTGCCATTCTGCCGTTCGACAATCTGAGTGACGACGTGGGACAGGATTATTTCGCCGACGGCATGGCGGAAGACATCATCACGGCCCTGTCGAAGCTGCGCTGGTTTTTTGTCATCGCCCGGAATTCCAGCTTTGCCTACAAGAGGAAGGCGCTCGACGTGCGCAGGATCGCACGCGAACTCGGCGTTCGTTACGTGCTGGAAGGCAGCGTGCGAAAGGCCGGTGAACGCATGCGGATCGCGGCCCAGCTGATCGATGGCGATACCGGCAGCCATCTTTGGGCCGAACGGTACGATCGGCAGGCGGTCGATATCTTCGACGTTCAGGACGAAATTACCCGCAGCGTTGTCGGCGCCATCGAGCCGCAGCTTCTTGCCGCCGAGAACATCCGTTTCCGGAGCGTGCCGCCCGGCAGTCTCGATGCCTGGGGCTGCGTCATTCGCGGGCTCTGGCATCTGGGCCGTCTTACGAAGGACGGCAATGACAGTGCGCTCGAACTGTTGCGCAAGGCGGTCTCGCTCGATCCGGCCTATGCCAAGGCGCAGGCCGTGCTGGCGTTTGCCGAGGCGCGGCGGGTGCTGTTTGGCGACGACATTGAATCGACGCTTGCTGTCGCCCGAGGGATCGCGGAGGCGGCAATCGCGCTGGACGGCGATGACCCGTGGGGCCATTTCGCGTTGGGCTATACCATCTGCTTCGCCAGCGAATACGACGATGCCATAGCGTGTTACCGCCGGGCAATTGGCCTAAACGAAAATTTTGCGCTGGCCCATGGCAACATGGCGGCGTCCCTTGCCCTGGTCGGGCAGCCCGACGAAGCGGTGGAGGCGGCGGAATTGTCGCTACGGATGAGCCCGTGCGATCCCTTCAATTTCGCCTATCTGCATTTTGCCGCCATCGGACACTTCGCGGCCGGGCGCCATGCCAACGGGATCGATTGCGAAAAGCGGGCGTTGCGCGAACGGCCGGAATTCGCGCCGGCCATGCGGTTTCTTGCCGCCTGTCATGTCGGGCTGGGAGAAATCGACGAGGCGAAGCGAATCGTCGAACAGGTGCTGAAGATCGCGCCCGAAAGCAATGTCAGGAGGGACGCCTTCGGACAGGTCGCCTACGCCCGCGAAGAGGACCGGGAGCGTTACGCGGCAGCGCTACGTGAGGCGGGGCTGCCGGAAGGGTAACCGATAAGAAACTCGCGTTGCTTGAGACGTCTTCACAGGCGGCGCTTTACTGATTGCCGCCGATTCCCTGTATCAGCACCAGGACGATAAGAGCCGGGGTCAGTATTCTCAGGCTCCATAACCAGCACCGGCCCAGCATCCCATCGCCCAGATCGGATTCCCTGATCGCGTTGGCGGAACCCCATCGCCAGCCGACCAGAAGGGCAACCAGGAGACCGGCAATCGGCAATACGCCGTTGGAGACGACGTAATCCATGATCTCCAGAAGACCCCGGTCTCTCCAGCGCACGTCCCGCCATATCCCGTAACCGAGAGATGCCGGGACGCCCGCGAGGAAAACGGCGATTCCGACGATATAGGCGGCGCAGCGGCGGGTAACCGACAGTTTCCGGATCACATATGCTGTTACGACTTCGAGCCCGGATATGCTTGCGGAAATCGCCGCCGCGGATAACAGAAAGAAGAAAAGAACGCCGACGATCTTCCCGGCCGTCATCGACAGAAACAGTTGCGGCAGGGTTATGAATACGAGTCTCGGCCCTGTGCCCGGGTCGAGATTGAATGCGAAAACGGCGGGAAAGATGGCGAGTCCGGCTGCAATCGCCATCAATGTGTCGCCCAGGGCAACGCAGACCGCCGATTTCGGGATGGAATGATCGTGTGCGAGGTAGCTTCCGTAGGTAATGAAGAGCGCCATGCCTATGCTTAAAGAAAAGAATGCCTGACCCATGGCGGCGAGATAGATATCAGGCCTCGAAAGCAGCTCCCATTTCGGGCTGAACATGAATTTGAGCCCTTCAGCCCCGCCTTTCTGGCTGATGCTTTAAACCGCAAGCCCGACCACGATGAGTGCGAGAAGCGGCATGAGGAAACTCGTGAGCTTCTCAATACCGTTCTGGACACCGGCGGCGACGACGCTTGCGCCGATGGCCATGACCGCAAACTGCCAGAACAGAGGGGCGTATGTGCCGGCAATAAATGTTTCGAAATAGCCGCCGTAGTCCGCGCCGGCAATTCTCTAGAGCGAACCGTCCACGGCGCCGACCAGATATCTGAGCGCCCAACCGGCGATGACCAGATAGAAACTCATGATGAGGAAGGAACCGGCGACCCCGAGCGCGCCCGCTGCCTGCCAGAATTTCGCGGGGGCGATATTCCGTATGGCGGCGACCGCGTCGCCGCGGCTGTGGCGGCCGACGGCGAGTTCGGCAATCACGATGGGCAGGCCAATCACCGCTACGCAAAGAAGATAAACGATCAGGAACGTGGCGCCTCCGTTCTCCCCCGCGACGTAGGAAAAACGCCAGATATTGCCCAGCCCGACCGCGGCTCCGACCGTCGCCAGAATGAACGCCCGTTGGGAACGCCACTGTTCGGTTCTTCCTGAAGACGTCATGTCAGCCCCTCGCCTGAAGATGAAGCCCTGAAGGCGCTTTGCAGGCACCCGACATGTATCTCGAGCAAGCCTTCCTGCCTCGCATTCACGTCGGGTTTCCCCAAATCCATATATGGGGACAATCGCTCGAACTAATACCGGTTTCGCTCGAATTATGGGGATGACCCAGGAGTTTCAGGAGGGCAGGCGGGCTTTTTCCTGTCGGAACATGCGGGGCGATGCGCACCAGGTGCTGCTTGCGCGCCAGCCGGTTCCGCGCCACGATCACGGGCCGCAGAAACCTCGACGCGGCGGTCCGGAAAGCCTGCCGGGGAGCGAGCCATGCCCAAAACGCTGTTCGAGAAAATATGGGACAGGCACGTCGTCGCCGATCTCGGCGGCGGGTTCGCGCTGGTGTTTGTCGACCGGCATGTGATCCCGGAGATTACCTATAACCGGTTCAGGGAACTCGAATCGAAGGGGCTGCCGCTGAGGCATCCCGAGCTGACGTTCGGCGTGTCCGACCATACCGTGCCGGCGCTTTGGGCAGCGCTGGAAAAGCCGGACGACCGCAGTAACGAGTTTTCGCGCGGCATGAAGGCGGCGTCGCTCAAATACGGCTTTCATCATTTCGACGTGGACGGGCCGGACCAGGGGATCAGCCACATCGTCGCCGCCGAGCAGGGGATCGCGCTGCCCGGAACCACGCTGGCCTGCGTCGACAGCCACGTCTGCACGGTGGGCGCGCTGGGTGGGATAAGCTGGGCGTTCGGCGGCAGCGAGATCGTCCATGTCCTCGCCACCCAGACCAGCATCCTGCGCAAGCCGAAGACCATGCGCATCAGCCTCGAAGGCGCACCCGCCCCGGGCGTCACGCCCAAGGACCTGACGCTGTTTACCATCGGCCGGGTCGGCGCGGCCGGCGGTCTCGGCTGCGCGGTCGAGTTCGCCGGCGAGGCGGTGCGGTCGATGCCGATGGAGGGCCGCTTCACGCTCTGCAACATGGCGGTCGAGCTCGGCGCGTCCTTTGCGACCATCGCGCCCGATGAGGCCGCATTCGAGTATCTGAAAGGACGCCGTTTCGCGCCGCAGGGCGCCGACTGGGACGCTGCAATTGCTGACTGGCGGGAGCTGGTGTCCGATCCCGATGCCGCGTTCGACCGCGATGTCACGATCGACGTGTCGGGCGCTGCGCCACAGGTGACCTGGGGGATCAGCCCGCAGGACACGATCCCCATCGATGGTGTCGTGCCCGACCCCGCCGACGAGCCGGACGTCCAGAAACGGCGCGCCATGCAGGCCGGGCTGGACCATACCGGGCTGCGACCGGGCCAGAAGATCGAGGGCACGAAGATCGATTTCGTGTTCATCGGCTCCTGCACCAACAACCGCATTTCCGATCTGCGCGAGGCGGCCGCGGTGCTGCGCGGGCGCCGCATCGCCGATGGCGTGACCGGCTGGGTGGTGCCGGGTTCGCTGAGGATTCGCGCACAGGCGGAAGAAGAGGGGCTGGCCCGCATCTTCACCGAAGCCGGGTTCAACTGGGGTTTCCCCGGCTGCTCCATGTGCGGCGGGCAGGGGAACGGCTTTACAGAGCGGCTCAAGCCGGGGATGCGCGCCGTTTCCACCATCAACCGCAACCTGCCGGGGCGTCAGGGGCCGGGCTCGATCACCCATCTGGCGAGCCCGCCGATGGCGGCGGCGGCGGCCGTCGCGGGCCGTATTGCCGACGTGCGCAGGCTGGGGGGCTGAAACGATGGCCGAACCGTTTACGATGCTGACCGGGCCCGCGGCGCCCTATCTGGAGGAAAACGTCGCCACCAACGTCATTTCCGTGCAACGCCCGCATAGCGCCGGACCGTATAAACATCCCGGCGACGAACTGTTCTTCGGGCTGCGTTTCGACGGGGACGGGAACGAGATCCCCGATTTCGTCCTTAACCGGCCGCGCTACCGCGACTCAAGGTTCCTGATCGCGGGCGCCAATTTCGGCTGCGCCAGCTCGCGCGAGGCCGCGGTCACCGCGCTGTCCGCCTTCGGGATACGGTGCGTGGTCGCGCCCAGCGTGGGCGATATCTTTTTCAACAACTGCTTCAAGTTCGGCGTCCTGCCGGTGCTGCTGCCGGAGGCGGACGTGCTGTCGCTCGCCGAAGAGGCATCGTCCGGCGAAACGAGCGGCGAATTTTCCGCCGATCTTCTTGCCAACCTTCTGACCGCACCGAGCGGGAAAACCTACCCGATTTCGCTGCCGGAATTCCGCCGCACCCAGCTTCTGGAAGGGCTCGACGAGATCGCGCTGACCATGCGGAACGCAGGCGATATCGCCGCGTTCCACAGCGCCGCAGCGGCCGAGAGGCCCTATCTTTACCGGCTGGAGCGGCCCGTCAGCGATATTCCCTGAGCACGTTGCGGGCGATGACCATCTTCATGATTTCGGTCGGGCCCTCGGTGATGCGGAAGCTGCGCGCCTGGCGCCAGAACTGCTCTATCGGCAGGTCGGTGGTGAGCCCGATGCCGCCATGCACCTGCATGCAGCGGTCGGCGGCGCGGAAGCCGAGCTCGTCGGCGTACATCTTCTGGATGAACCCGTCGGTGCGGTCGACTTCGCCGCGCGACGCCCGGTCGGCGGTGTTGTAGACCATCAGGCGCGACGCCTGCAGCTCGACATAGGTGTCGGTGATCATCCACTGCACCGCCTGCCGGTTGGCGAGCTTCTGGCCGAACGTTTCGCGGGCTTGCGCGTATTCGCACATCATGTCGAGGCAGCGCTGGGCCGTGCCGACGCCGCGCGCGCCGTGCTTGAGACGCCCGTGGGCGAGAAAGCGCTGGCCTAGCGCGAAGCCCTGGCCTTCCTCGCCGATGCGCTGCTCGACCGGTATTTCGACATTGTCGAAATGGATCTCGCAGGGCCAGTCGCCCATCATGGTCTCGAACTTGGTGGTGATCTTGATGCCCGGCGCGTCCATGTCGACCAGGAACATCGAGATGCCGCCGCGCGAACCCTTTTCGCGGTCGGTGGCCGCCAGAAGCTGGCAGAAATCGGCCTCGTCGGCATCGGTGATGAAGCGCTTGGTGCCGTTGACGATGTATTTGTCGCCCTTGAGCACGGCGGTGGTCCGCATGCCGCCGGGGTCGCCGCCGGCGTCCGGTTCCGTCTGGGCGAAACAGGCGGTCTTCTCTCCGTTCAGCACCGGGTAGAGATATTTCTCCTTCAACTCGTCGGACAGCTCATACAGGGGCGCGCGCACCTGCGGTCCCATGATGCCGCCGAGCCCGCGGGTCGGCACCGCAACGGTGCGGCCGAGCTGCTCCCACACGATGACCAGCGAGATCAGGTCCGCGCCGACACCGCCATATTCCTCCGGCACTTCCATCTTCCAGATGCCGAGTTCTTTGGCGCGGGCATGGAACTTCTCCCGCCACTCCGGTTTGAGCTCGCCGTTCTCGCAGGTTTCCATCTCATGCGGGATCATCTCCTCGTTCACGAAACGCTCCATGGTCTCGCGGAACATCTGATGCTCTTCTGACAACGGATATTGCACCGGCGGGCTCCCTGTACTGTTATTCTGAGTGTCGTCTCCGGCCGATGATCGGGGCCGGTCCCGCCCTTGTCAACGGCACCGGGCGAGGGATAGAAAGGATGGAAACCGGCACAGACCGGGTACCTTTCAGGGAGACGCCGCATGGCGGAGACATTTCGGGCGCTGGTGCTCGAAGAGGCGGAGAAGGGCGTTTCCGCCTCGATCCAGGATCTCACCGAAGACAGGCTGCCCGACGGCGACGTGACCGTCGCGGTGTCGCACTCCACGCTCAACTACAAGGACGGGATGGTTCTCGGCGGAATAGGCCGTCTGGTGCGGAATTATCCCCACGTCCCCGGCATCGATTTTGCCGGGACGGTGACGGAATCCGATTCTCCCGATTACAAGCCGGGCGACCGGGTCGTGCTGACCGGCTGGCGTGTCGGCGAGGCTCACTGGGGCGGGTACGCGGAGCGCGCGCGGGTGAAATCGGAATGGCTGGTGCCGCTGCCCGACGGTCTCTCCGAAAAGGATGCGATGACGCTCGGCACAGCCGGCTTCACGGCCATGCTGGCGGTGATGGAGCTGGAGGATCACGGGATTGCGCCGGAGTCAGGCCCGGTCCTGGTGACCGGCGCCAATGGCGGCGTCGGCGGCGTCGCCGTCGCGGTGCTGGCGAAGCTGGGCTACGAGGTCCATGCCTCGACCGGGCGGGCCGACCTGGCGGACGGGCTGAAGGCGCTCGGCGCGGCGGAGATCGTGCCGCGGTCCGAACTGGACGAAAAACCCGACCGGCCGCTTCTCGCCGAACGCTGGGCCGGCGCGGTCGATGCGGTGGGCGGCAACGCGCTGTCCGCCATGCTGCCGCAGATGAAATATCACGGCGTCGTTGCCGCCTGCGGGCTGGCCGGCGGGCCGCAGCTCGATTCGACCGTCATTCCCTTCCTGCTGCGCGGCGTAAAGCTGCTCGGCATCGATTCCGTGATGTGCCCGCAGGTTCGCCGGCGGGCAGCCTGGGCCCGGCTAGCCGCCGACATGCCGCGCGCGGCGCTGGATGCGCTGTGCGTGACGGCGACGCTTGGGGAGTTGCCGGAGCTTGGCAAAAAAATTCTCAAGGGCGAAACCCGCGGCCGGGTCGTCATCGACGTCCGGGGCTGACCCGAAAGAAATAACTGGCAGGAGACGAAAAGGATGGATTTCAACCTTCCCGAAGAGCTGCAGATGCTCAAGGCGAACCTTCGGCGCTTCGTCGATACCGAGCTGATTCCCATCGAACGCGAGACGATGGACGGCAACGAGATGAAGCCGGAGATGCAGTCGATGCTGGAGGAGAAGGCGAAAGCGCTCGGCCTCTGGATGTTCGACGTGCCCGAAGAATATGGCGGGCTCGGTCTCGGCGCGCTGGCCAAGGCGGTCATGTGGGAAGAGCTGTCGCGTACCATCGCCATGCCGTCGCGCGGCGCGTCGCTGTTCGGTCCGCGGGTCAGCCCGATCCTCTACTATTTGAACGACGAGCAGAAGGAGCGGTATCTCTTTCCGACGCTCAGCGGCGAAAAGACGAACTGCTTCGCCCAGACCGAACCGGAGGCCGGCGGCGATCCCGGCGGCATGCGGACGACCGCGGTGCGGGACGGCGATCATTACGTCATCAACGGCCACAAGCGCTTCATCACAGGGGCGGGAAATGCCGATTTCATGCAGGTGGTGGCCGCAACCGACCGCGAGAAGGGCTCGCGCGGCGGGCTGACCGTGTTCCTGGTCGACAAGGGTACGCCCGGCGTCACGCTGCTGCGCCAGCAGGAGCTGATGGTCGGCGACCGCCCGTGGGAAATCCTGTTCGAGAACGTGCGCGTGCCGGTCGAGAACCGGGTCGGCGAAGAAGGCGACGGGATGAAGGCGGCGCAAAGCTGGCTGACCGAAGGCCGCCTGCGCCACGGCGCGCGCGGCGTCGGCGTGATCGAACGCTGTCTCGAACTCGCTGCCAGCTATGCCAACCAGCGCTCCACCTTCGGGGCCAAGCTGGCCTCGCGCCAGACGGTGCAGAACATGCTGGTCGACATGTACCAGCACATGCACCAGCTCCGCCTGATGGTGTACGAGGCGTCGTGGCGGGTCGATCAGGGCGAGGACGTCCGCAACCAGAGCTATATGTGCAAGTATTTCGGCGACGAGATGGGGTTCCACGCCGCCGACCGCTGCATGCAGATCCACGGCGGCATGGGGCTGACCACCGACCTGCCGATCGAACGCTTCTTCCGCGATCAGCGCAGCTTCATCATCACCGAGGGGCCGACGGAGATCCTTAAAATGGCGCTGTCGCGGCAGATCCTCCGCCAATACGGAGGATAGAACCGCCATGCCGCCCGATACGAAATCCCTGCCGCCGCCGCGGCCGTCGCTCAAATCCTTTGCCCGGTTTTCCGACGATATCGGGATCCGGCTGGTCGAGTGGGAGCTGGACCGCTGCGTGATCGAGTTCGACGTTGCAGAACACACGCTGAACGGCGCCGGCGTGCTGCATGGCGGCTGCCTCTCGACCGCGATCGACACGGCAATCGCGCATGCCGCCATCTACTGCACCGTCCCGGGCAATTACCGGTCCGGCGCGACGGTGACGCTGACTGTCAATTTCGTGGCCCCCGTGCGTCTCGGGAGCCGCGTGACGATCAACGCGCGCAAGACCGGCGGCGGGCGCACCATGTTCATGTCGGTCGCCGAGGCGGTGGACGAGAACGGCGTGATCGTCGGCACGGGGCAGGGGATCGGCCGCTATCGCGACGGCTGCCATACGCCGGAAGGCCTGCCGCGTCCGGACAATTTGCCCGAGGGTAAAACGCCGCCGCGTTTCGACAATTGAACGATCGCTAAGGAAAGACCATCGAGATGACAGAATTCCGCAACGTCTCCCCCCTGTTGCAGCCCGAATCCATGGCCATTGTGGGCGCGTCCGAAACCGGCGGCGAGGGCTGGTCAAAGGTGCTTTTCAATAACATCAAGGAAGCCGGGTTTCCGCTCAGGGTCTATCTGATCAACCCCAGCCGGGACGAGCTGTGGGACCAGAAGGTTTATCCCGATTTCTCGGCCTTGCCCGAGCAGGTCGATCACGCCGCCATCGTGGTGCCGGGACGGTTCGTCAACGGCGTCATCAAGGACGGGATTGAGAACGGGCTGAAAGCCGCAACGATCTTTTCCGCCGGTTTCGGCGAAGGCCGCAAGAAGCTCGGCACCGAACGTGGCGCGGAGCTGCGCGCGATGATCCAGAAGGCGGGCCTTGCCGCGTGCGGACCCAACTGCATGGGGACGTTCTCCCTGCCGCGCAAGCTGTTGCAATATCCGACGACGCGGCTCAGGAATCTTCAGCAGGGGCCCGTCGGCGGGATCTTTCAGTCCGGCGGCACGCTCGGCTACTGGTTCGCACAGGCCGCGCAGCGCGGGCTCGGTTTCTCCTACGCGGTAAGCTGCGGCAACGAATTCGGGCTGGATTGCGCGGATTATCTCAACTTCCTGGTTGGCGATCCTGATACCGAGATCATCGTCGCCATGCTGGAAAGCATCCGCCGGCCAAAGGCTTTCATGGAGGCGGCGGGCCGCGCGTTCGAGGCCGGCAAGCCGGTGGTCCTGATCAAGCTGGGCCGGACCGAACTCGGCAAGGAACAGGCGGCAACCCATACCGGCGCGGTGGCGGTCGACGACGACGTGTTCCAGGCGATGTGCAACAAGTACGGCATCACGCGTTGCAACAATCTCGATGACATGGTGGAGATCGTTCTCGCGTTCACCCAGAAGCGCTATCCGACAGGCCCGAAAATGGCCATCGTCACGTCTTCCGGCGGCGCGGTCGGCCTGTCGCTCGACGCGGTGGACGATGCAGGTGCGACGCTCGCTACTTTGTCTCCCGCGACGGTGGAACGGATGGAGGAAATCGTTCCCGACGATGTCGATGTCTACAACCCGATGGATGCCGGCACGGCGCTCGCCGGTAATGTCGAGCGGTTCTGCCGCCTGTCCAAGGCGTTCGCCGACGAGGACGATGTCGACATCATGGCGATCCAGGCGCGTCTACCGATTCCGGGCGATCCCGACAGCAATTTCGATATCTATGCCGACCTGATCGCCTACACCGACAAGCCGATCTTCGGTTTCTCGCGGATGGCGCAGAACGCCAACGATTCCTATCGCGACTTCCAGAAACGCACCGGCCTGCCGTGCTTCTTCGGCATTCCGCAAACGGTGCGCGCGATGCAGGCGCTGGTGCGTTACGGCGCGGTGAAACGGCGCGGGGTGCCTGCGCTGCCGGACCCGGCGGGCGATGCGGCCAATATCGCTGAGGGCGCGCTGGAGGCGGCGCTGGACGCCGCCGGGCTGACCGCGCCGAAGCAGGAACAGACGGGCCCGACGCCGGATGAGGCGGCCGCCGCCGCTGGTCGCATCGGCTTCCCGGTCGCGCTCAAGATCGTCTCCGCCCGGTTCAGCCACAAGACCGAGGCGGGCGGCGTGAGGCTCAACCTCGCCAACGCCGACGCGGTTGCGGCCGAGGCCGCCGACCTGCTGGCCTCCCTGCCCGACGGCTCCATCGACGGGTTCCTGGTGCAGGAGATGGTCGACGGGTTCGAAATGCTGGTCGGCATGAGAGACGATCCGGATTTCGGTCCTCTGGTCGTGGTCGGGCTGGGCGGTGTGTTCGTCGAGCTGATGAAGGATGTGTCGCTGCGCCTTGCGCCGGTGACGGCGGACGATGCGCGCGGTATGCTCGCCGAACTGCGTGGGGCAAAAGCGCTCGACGGGTTCCGCGGACAGGCGCCGCGCGACGTCGATGCGCTGGCGGATGCGATCGCTGCACTGTCGGCTTTCTTCGTCGATCACCGCACCTGGCTGAGCGATATCGAGATCAACCCGCTGATCGTGCTGGAGCGCGGAAAGGGCGTGCGGGCGATCGACGTGCGGCCGGTGCGGAAAAACTGATCTTATGGCGGTATACCGCCGCCGAATTGCGCGGCATGATGCCGCATCAACAGGAACGGACTTCAACCAGACAGCAGCAGGAGAGGAAATTCGATGCTGAAAAAGAAATATTCATGCGTGAAAGTCGACCAGCAGAAGGACGGGATCACCTGGGTGATCTTCAACCGCCCGGAAAAGCGCAACGCGATGAGCCCCACGTTCCACGCGGAAATGATGGAGATCATGACGCTGCTGGAAACCGATCCGGACACCAAGCTGGTGATCCTGACGGGCGAAGGCGTGTCCTACAGCGCGGGGCAGGACCTCAAGGAATATTTCCGCGAAACCGACGGCAATCCGGAGGCCAAGGCCAAGGCGAGCAACGACAGCCGCTGGCGCAGCGACAAGCTGTGGATGTACAACAAGCCGACCATTTCGATGGTCAACGGCTACTGCATCGGCGGCGCGTTCACCCATTGCATCTGCGCCGATTTCGCAGTCGCGGCTGACGAAGCCATTTTCTCGCTGTCGGAAGTCAACTGGGGCATCCTGCCGGGCGGCATGGTGTCCAAGATGGTGACCGACCTGTTCAGCCAGCGCGACGCCATGTTCTACGCCTGCACCGGACGGACGTTCACCGGCAAGGACGCGGCCCGCATCGGCATGGTCAATTTCTCGGTGCCGAAGAAAAACCTCCGCAAGGAAACGCTCAAGCTGGCGAAGGAACTGCTTGAGAAGAACCCCAACGTGCTGCGGGCGACCAAGCACGCGATCAGGGCGACGCAGGACATGTCCTGGCGCGCGGCGTCGGATTACCTCAACGCCAAGATGGCGGAGATCAAGATCCGCGACGCGGCCCGCGGGCACGACGCCTATGCCGAGGGCATCCGCCAGTTCATCGACGAAAAGGCTTATCGCCCCGTGTTCTCGCCCTATGTCGGCGCCGCCGACGGCAAGACCACGGAGAAGGGCGGCAAGCGCCGTCCCTCCGCCGCGCGCAAGGCCGCACCGAAGAAGGCGGCCAAGAAGGCAGCCAAGAAGTAAGGCGGTCTGCAGTTCAGACGAGACGGCGCGGGGGTCTTCCCGCGCCGTTTTCGTATCGGGGCGGATCAGGAATTCGGGCGGCGCCGCAGGGCGACGATACCAAGAATTCCGATGGCATAGACCTGAAGCGCGCCCGGTTCCGGTACCGGAACCGCGTCCGACGACACAACGATATTGTCCCATTGCGCCCCCGAAAACTGAGAGCCGAGACCGGTGCTGGCAAACGCGCCGCCCGGATTGGCCGACCGGAAATCGGTGAAGCCGAACACCTCGTCGATCGCGCCGATTTCCGCCGCGCCGACCGTGAAATGCGCTGTTTCCTGCAGACTGCCGCCGAAATCGAATACGCCGAATACTTCGCCGAGGCTGGCGTCGATGACGATTTTCAGGGTTTCGACCTGATTGAAGGGCCCGTCGAAGCTCTGGAAGGCGGAACTGTTGCCCGTGATGCCGCGCGCATCGAAGAAGTAGCCCGTTTTTCCCGAGACATTGTCCTTGTCGTAGAGGACCAGCCAGTAAGCGCCGGCGCGGTTCAGCGTTGCGTTCGCGCTCGACCCGATCCCCATCGCCGAATTATGCGACGGCAGCGATGCGGTCTGGCCGAACACATCTATCGAAAATTCGTGCAGTCCGCTGGTTCCAGACAGGTTGCCGAACTGTCGTTCGACGACCGCGAACCCGTCGATGGTGCCGGACGCGTCGTTGCCGTCGAGGACGTTGCTGCCGCCGAAATCCGGACTGGCATTGATGTTGATGTTGTCGCCGGTCCAGCCGTTGGTGCCGGCCGCGCCACCCGCCGTGCTGTGCCCCGAGAAGTCTTCGGCAAACAGGATCGCGGCGAAAGCAGGCGGCGTTGCCAGAACGACGGCGGCGACGAGACCCGGAACGAGGATTCTTGGTATCTGCATGCCGGTCATATTGCCAGCGGTGCGGCCGGTCCGATTTAACCCTGATTAATAAACAGGGGAATCGCCCCAAAAAAACCGGTCAGACAGTTGTGGCCATCTGCGTATCGACCCGGCTAGGCGCCGGGTATCAGAAGCCCGGCATTGCCGTCGAGGATGGCCGCCCCGTCGGGGCCGAGATCGCGCACCTCGTCGACGAACTTCTTCACCGCCGAGCGTTCGCGGATTTCCTGCGGGTAATCGGTGGCGTAGACGACCCGCGACGCCGGCAGCTCGACCAGAGACGACTTGACCGACGTGATCGCGCCGCAGAAACCGGCCGTGTCGAACACCAGTCTTTCCCGCAGGTAGTAATCCATGTCGCGTTCCGGCAGGCAGCCGTGGCGCTCGTTGCCCCTGGTGCCCCAGAAATCCTTGTCCTGATAGGACCGCAGCCGGCCCAGCACCGAGCCGATGCCGCCGCCGAGATGGGCGATCTGCACGGTCAGCTCGGGGAACCGGTCGAGCACGCCGCCATTGATCAGCCGGATCACCGACAGCGCCATCGAGAATTCACGGCCGATGGAACGGCCCATGTCGTAGGCATCGTACGGCTCCGGATGGTCGAGCTTGAGCGCGGGGTGGACGAACACGTACAGGCCGCGCCGCTGGCATTCCTCCCAGAACGGGTTCAGGGCCGGATCGTCGAGCTTCATGTTGAACTCGGAACAGATCACCACGCCGGGGAAGCCGAGCTCGTCCTGGCAGCGGGCGAGTTCGGCGAATGCCTCAGCTCCGCCAAGCGGGTGGGCGTGCGCGGTGCCGATGAAACGACCGGGGTAGTCGTCGGCAGCCTTCTTCGCTGCGTCGTTGATGATCCGGCTCTTGTCGAGCGGCCCGCACATGCCCTCGGCGCAGGACAGCGTCGCCGCGTCGATTCCCGCCTCGTCCATCATCGCGACATGCTCGTCGAGATCGTAGAGCAGGTTATGGAACGAATAGCTGGGCACGCCATGCGCGTCGTAAACGGTCTTTGCCTCGGCATCCGGGCCGGGACCCAGCTCGCGCGGGACGAAATGGTGCTGAAAATCGACGATCATCTTTCCGGATCTCCCTGTGCAACGGCGACACTATCGCAAATACGGGCCGTGCCGGGGAGGGAAGAAACGGCGTTTCCGCTCAGTGCATGGTGCTCGGTGGCGAACTGTCTTTCCAGACGCCCCGCGCATGGCGCGCCTCGACGGCCTCGAAGAACAGTTCGGCCGCGCCGGCCAGTTTTTCCATGCCTGCGCCGGCGACCAGCAGGGCGGCGGCAGAGGCGATTTCTTCCCGCCGGTGGCAGCGGACGGCATGGAACAGGGACAGAAAGGCCATCTCGTCCGCCGTGATGTCCGCGTGACACATGCAGTGAAAACGGATTGGGCGAATGCCGTGACGGCGGACTGTCTCGACCATGCGCTCGACAGCATCGCAGGCAATCCATGCCTGGGTCGCGGGCAGGGCGCGGGCAAACTGCCTGCGCATGCATTTCTCCGCCGCGCCGCCCTGCAGATAGGTCCTCATCGCCCAGATCGCGACGATGTCCTCGAACTGCAGGTGGTTGATGTAGAGCTGCCCGTCGGCGGTCCCGTTATTTGAAATGGCGGGAGTGGAAGCCCCTGCCGCGTCTTCCTGTATGCCTGTCGTCATGTCGTTCTCCAGCGAGATTGATATTGCGAATGATTATCAATATTACTCTTATATCTGCAATTGATATTCATTCGCAATATTATCGGGGAATCATTTTTTCCCGGCGTGCGGCCCGTGGCGCGACGTCGTATGCACGACTAAACTGTGAAAAACAGGCACCGTCAGGGAGGGGCAGATGTACGAAATCGGCGATCCGGTTCCCGAGGTCCGGAAAATTCTCGACACCATCGATCATCCCGTGATCGACGCCGACGCCCACGTGATCGAGGCGCGCTTCGCGCTGCACGATTTCGTCAAAAAGATCGCCGGGCCCGACGTGCTGGCGGCGTTTGAGAAACGCCAGGCGCAGCGCAACAAGACCAACCACCGAAACGGGTTCTGGGCCTCTCCTTCGGGCGAGATGACGATCGACCGGGCGACGGTGATGCTGCCCGGTCTGTATTACGAACGGCTGGCGGAATCGGGGATCGATTTCGCCATCATCTACACGTCCGAAGGGCTCGGCGCGCAGCAGGTGCGCGACGACGAGCTGCGCCGGACGCTGCACCGCGCGCTCAACATGCTCTACGCGGACATGTTCGGCCCCTATGCGGACCGGATGGTGCCGTCCGCCGTCATTCCCATGCATACGCCGGAAGAGGCGGTGGCGGAGCTGGAATACGCGGTCGGCGAGCTCGGTTTCAAATCGATCAGCATCCCGTCGGAACGGCGCGGGCCCGTGCCCCAGGTGCAGGCGGAGTCGCCTGAGCTCGGAGCGCTGACCCAGGTGATCCATTCCTTCACCATCGACAGCGAATACGATTACGACCCGTTCTGGCGGCGCTGCGTCGAGCTTGGCGTGGCGGTCACCGGTCACGGAGGGTCGCAATCCTCCGCCCGCCGCATGTCGCCGCAGAACTTCGTCTATAACCGGCTCGGGAGCTTCGGTGTGGGCGCCGAGCATCTCTGCCGTTCGATGTTCATGGGAGGGGTGACGCGCCGCTTCCCGACGCTCAATTTCGGGTTCCTCGAAGGCGGAGTCGGCTGGGCGGCCGCGCTCTACAACGATCTCTGCGAGTTCTGGGAAAAGCGCAACGTCGATTACCTGCGCGAAAAGATGGACCCCGCAGATCTCGACATGGATCTGATGGTCGCGATGTTCGAAAAATACGGCAACGACTATCTGACCGCCGAGCGTATCGCGGTGCGCGAAAATGCCGACAATTTGTTCTCGTTCCACTGGGCAGAGACGCGCAGCATGGACGATTTCGAGGCCTGCGCGATCCGCCGCAAGGAAGACGTGCGCGACCTGTTCGTACCGAACTTCTATTTCGGCTGCGAAGCGGACGACCGGATGAACGCGGTCGCCTTCAACCCCAGGCTCAACCATTTCGACGTGAAGCTGAAGGCGTTGTTCAGCTCGGATATCGGTCACTGGGACGTGCCGGATATCCGCTACGTCGTGCACGAAGCGCACGAGGCGGTCGAGGCCGGGCTGATGGACGGCGACGATTTCCGGAATTTCATGTTCCGCAACGTCGCCGAGCTGCACATGCAGATGAACCCCGACTTCTTCAAGGGAACGGCGGTCGAAGCGGCGACGCAGAAGCTGGTCGATGACGGCGAGATCGTTCTGCCCGATCATGCGACGGCACTGGCCGCGCCGGCGGCTGCGGAATGAAACAAGCAGAGTAAAACCAGGGAGCATTCGATGATTTACAGCACCGACCGAATCCTGACGACCCATGCCGGGTCCCTGCCGCGCCCTGACGATCTGCGCGAAATGGTGACGGCGAAATCGGTCGGCGAGCCGTACGATCAGGCCGGACTTGCGCAAAGATTGCCCGCCGCGGTTCAGGAGGTTGTGCGTCGGCAGCGCGCGGCGGGGGTCGACATCGTCAATGACGGCGAATACGGCAAATCGAACTTCACCAACTATGTGCGCGAGCGAATCGAGGGATTCGAAATCCGCGAACACGATGCCGGGCGCGAGGAACGGCTGAGCATCATCGCCCGCGACGCGCGCCGGTTCGACGGCTATTTCGAGAACAACCCGCGGCCGCGTTCCCGCCGGGGTGTCGGGTTTCCCGTCTGCGTCGAAGAGCTTCGCTATTCGGATCGGGGATGGGCCGAACTCAAGGCTGATCTCGCGAACTTCGCCGCTGCGCTGGAACAAGAGGGCGCGACGTGGGGCTTCCTTCCCGCCAATACGCCCGGCACGGTCGAGCACTGGCTCGGCAACGATTTCTATCGCACGGACGAGGAGTTTCTGTTCGCCATCGCCGACGTGCTGCACGAGGAGTACACCGCGATCACCGACGCGGGATTCCTGCTGCAGATCGATGACCCCGACCTGCCGGACTGCTGGAACTGCCTGCCCGACATGGAAGTCGACGAGTACCTGAAATACGCCGCGCTCCGCACCGAGGCGCTGTGTTACGCGCTGCGCGACATTCCCCGCGAACTGGTGCGGCTCCATGTGTGCTGGGGCAGCTATCACGGGCCGCATCACGACGACATTCCGCTGACCGATATCGCCGACCTGATTTTCAGCGTGCCGGTCGGCAGCTATTCGATCGAGGCCTCGAATCCCCGCCACGAGCATGAATGGCGCGTGTTCGAGGAAATCAGCCTGCCGGAGGACGCGACGCTGGTGCCCGGGGTGGTCGGGCATTACTCCGACTTCATCGAACATCCGGACCTGATCGCCGACCGGCTGGTGCGCTACGCCAATCTGGTAGGACGCGAGAACGTCATCGCCGGCACCGATTGCGGGCTCGGCACGCGCGTCGGTCATCCGGAAGTCTGCTGGGCCAAGCTCGAAGCGCTCGCCGAGGGCGCGCGCCGGGCGAGCGACAGGTTGTGGGGCTAACAAAACCGCAGGAGCGACGACCATGGATACGCAACCGGGTACGACAGACGCCGCCGTCCTGCATGCGCGGACCGGCTGGATGGCGCGGTTCGTCGCGGGCGGGGTGCCGATCGCTGATTTCGTCGAGGTGACCAGCAGCATCGAGCGCTGGCGCGACTGGTGTTCGGCCTGGTCCGACCGGGCGGCGGTCCATGAGGCCATCGGGCGCGAGGCGCAGGGTGCCGGAAAGGGGCTGAGCGCGGGCCAGCATCTGTCGACGGCTGCCTCCTGCTATCATTTCGGCAAGTTCCTGTTCTGCGAATATCCCGACGAGATGCGCGCCGCCCATATGAAGGCGGTAGAATGCCGGACGCTGGCATTGCCGCACCTGCGCCCGGCGGGAGAGCGCGTCGAGATCCCGTTCGAGGGCAAACATCTTTTCGCAAATCTGCGCCAACCCAAAGGCGACGATCCTTCGCCGGTGGTGATCCTGATTCCCGGCATGGATTCGACCAAGGAGGAGTTCCACAACGCCGAGCAGCTGTTCCTCGACCGCGGCATGGCGACCCTGTCGCTCGACGGGCCGGGGCAGGGCGAGGCCGAATACGATTTTCCCATCCGCCACGATTACGAGGTGCCCTGCGGCGTCGTGATGGACTGGATCGAGGGGCGCGCCGATCTCGACGGATCGCGCATCGGGCTGTCGGGCGCCAGCATGGGCGGCTATTACGTGCCCCGCGTCTGCGCCTTCGACAAGCGCGTGACAGCGGCCATCGCCAATGGCGGCGCGTTCAACGTGCTGAACAATTTCGATCAGCGTCCGAATTCCCTGAAGGAGGCGTATCGGCTGCGCACCCATTCGGAGAGTATCGAGGAGGCCCGCGAAAAGACGCGGGCGTTCGATCTGGAGGGAGTCGCCGGAAAGGTCACCTGCCCGATCATGATCATCGGCGCCAAGGCGGACCGGATTACCAGCTATAAGGACGCGGAACGGCTGGCGCAGGAGGTGTCGGGCCCCGTGGAACTGCTGCTGCTGGAGGGCGCAAACCATGTCGCGCATAATCGGGGCCATATGTTCAAGACCCAGGCGGCCGACTGGATGGCGGAGCGGCTGGGCGTCTCAGATCGCTGATCGGATCTTCCGCGGTACGCCGCCTGAATTCCCCCGCTGATGGGCCCGCCTGGCGGGAATACGGGAATTTCCGGAGGAATCAGGGACGACAGGGTTGAAACGTAATCGTCCTGTAGTATACGTGCGCTATTACCGGCGCATCAGTCGGCCCGGGCGAGGCCGGCGCACCCGAACATCGCCCCATTTACTTATGAAATCCGGTCGCCTGACCCGCCCAGCGGGACGGCCATGACAGAGCGGGAGCCTTGTTGTCTATGGAAACGGTTATTGAAATTGGCGGTTATTCGGTTGAAATCGATTACGACGCCGACGCTAACGTCTATATGGGCGTTTTCGTTGACCTGCCGCATCGCGCGCGGCTGTCCGCGCCGACGGCCGAACGGCTCAGAAAACGGTTCGAATGGCTGCTGGCCGACTATTTTGGTCTGATCCCGAGCCGCCGACCGGCCTTTACGGTGCCTACTCACTCCATCCGACAATCGGCGTAAACATTTCATCGACCGGGGACGGTTTCTCCAGAAACGCCTGTTCCACCAGATAGCCCATGAACGCCTCGAGCAGAGGACGGTTGCGCTCGACCCCGTAGGCCCAGGCGTTGGCCCCCATCAGTTCCTGCATTTCGGCGATCTCGTCGAACAGCCAGGGCAGCATCAGGCGCTGCGCGCCCGAATAGCGCATGTTCTCGATGGCGAGCTTCTTCGATGCCTCGCAGGCCTTGAACATGGCCTCCGGCACCCAGGGATGGTCCCTGTATAGGTCTTCGCGCATCACCAACGTGTGCATGACCGGGTGGAAGCCTGTCTTTTCGTAGTACGCCTTTTCCTGCGCGCGGTAATCCGGGAACAGTCGGACGACGTTCTTCCCCCGGTCCAGCGCATCGGGGCGTCTGGCGCCGTAATAGGCATCGATCTCGCCCGACTCCAGCATGTCGTTCAGAGTCCGGTCGGCGGGAATAATCTCCAGCGACAGCTCGCGTACCGGACGGAGGTCCATGTCCTCGTCCTCCGCGCGCGGCGTGTTCACCCCGCCCTCGACCCAGTGAATCGTCGACAGGTCGACATCGTACTCGTGCTGCAATATGCCGCGCACCCAGACGCCGGCCGTCTGCCTGTATTCCTGCACGCCGACGCGCCGTCCCTCGAGGTCCTTCGGCGATGAAATACCCGCATTGCGGTTGATGTAGATATAGCCGTGCCGAAACACGCGCGACGGGAAGACGGGGATGGCGACAAACGGAAACTCGCCCCTGCTGCGCATGATGAAGTAATGCGCGAGCGACATCTCGGCGATATCGAAGCTGTTCGTCTTGATCATCCGCGCGAAGATTTCCGGCGAGGACTGGATTGCGATGTAACGCAGATCGACCCCTTCGGGCTGGATGATGCCTTCCCTGAGGCCTTCCATCCGGTCGTAAGGCCCGCAGGCCATGGTGAGCGCCAGCTTTGCCACGATGATTTCCTTTCTTGTCGTCGGTCAAAACTAACGGATAGGCGGCTAACCGGGAAGTCCGGAGGCGTAACCGCCTGACGAATTGTGCACGACAATGTGATTGGGAATATTTTTGCCTCCGGGTTGTAATTGTCGAGTAACAGCGACTGCTCGCTTCACGCGAGCTACAGCGGAATCTGTGGCAGAGCCGAGTTTCCGGCAGGAGTAACGATAACGATGAAGCTGATGTCTCCCGACCAGTGCCGTGGCGCTCGCGGGTTGCTCAAATGGACCCAGCCCAAACTCGCCGACAGGGCCGGAATCGGACTTTCCACCCTGAATCGTTATGAAATGGAGACCCGCCCGCCAAAGGAAGACGTCATCCGGAAACTCCAGACCACCCTGGAGGCCGCCGGCATCGAGTTCCTGTTCCCCAACGCCCGCGGGGGCATCGGCGTCCGCCTCAGGAAAGATGCGGCCTAACGTCCGTCCGCTTCGTAGCGCCGCTCGAAATCGGTGATTTTGTCCTCGAAAGTCAGCGTATAGCCGACGGCATCCAGCCCGTTGAGCAGCCGGTGCCGCCGGTGCGGATCGATCTCGAAGGAGAAGTTCAGATTTCCCGGCCCCGTTACCGTCTGCGCCTCCAAATCCACCGTGACTTCCGCGCCCGGATTGTCGTGCAGGGCGGCGCGCAACGCGTTCACCGCGTCTTCCGGCAGGACCACCGGCAGCAGCCCGTTATTGAACGAGTTGTTGTAGAAAATATCGCCGAAGCTGGTTGCAATAACCGAGCGGAATCCGGCATCGACGAGGGTGAACACCGCGCCTTCGCGTGACGAGCCGCAACCGAAATTATGCCCGGCGACGATGATGCTGGCGCTGCGGAACGGATCCCGGTTCAGGACATAACCTTCGACTTCGTCGCCGTTGTCGTCGAGCCGCAGATCGTGGAAACAGTATGTCTTGTAGCGCTCGTCGCGCGGCATCATCAGGTATCGGCCGGGAATGATCTGGTCGGTATCGATATTGTCGTTGTCCATCGGCGCAGCGACGGCAGTGTGGCGGATAAACGGTTCCATCTCAGGCGCCTCCCAGCGCTCTGACGTCGGTCAGCCGGCCTGTTACGGCGGCGGCCATCGCCATGGCCGGGCCGACCAGGTGGGTCCGTGCCCCGCGTCCCTGACGCCCTTCGAAATTGCGGTTCGACGTCGATGCGCAGCGCTGTTGCGGCCCCACCGAATCGCCGTTGACCGCAAGGCACATCGAACATCCCGCCTCGGCCCGCCAGTCCATGCCGGCATCGATGAATATCCGGTCGAGCCCTTCCCGTTCGGCCTGGGCGCGGACGAGACCGGACCCCGGCACGATGATGGTCTCGACCTTTGCCTTTCGCCCTGTCGCGATGGCTGCGGCGGCGCGCAGATCCTCGATTCGCGAATTGGTGCAGGAGCCGACGAAGACCTTGTCGACCTCGATATCGGTCAGGCGCATGCCCGCTCTCAGCCCCATATAGGAAAGCTTGCGCTCCATGGCGGCGCGCTTTTCCGCGTCGGCGACGGCTCCGGGGTCCGGAACCGCGCCCGTAATGGGCAGCGCGTCTTCCGGGCTGGTCCCCCAGGTGACCATCGGGGCAATCTTGCTGCCGTCGAGCGCAACCTCGCGATCGAACATTGCCCCCGGGTCGGTCGGCAGGGTCTTCCAGAACGCGAGCGATTTTTCCCAGTCCTCGCCTTTCGGCGCATAGGGACGTCCTTCGATATACGCATAAGTGGTGTCGTCGGGCGCCACCATGCCGGCCCGCGCGCCGGCCTCGATCGACATGTTGCACACCGTCAGGCGCTCCTCGATCGACAGCGCCTCGATTACCGGGCCGGCATATTCGATGACGTGGCCGGTGCCGCCCGCTGCGCCGATATGGCCGATAATGGTAAGGATGACGTCCTTGGCCGAGACGCCGACAGGCCGTTCGCCCGTCACGGTGATCCGCATGGTTTTCGGGCGCGGCTGCCAGAGCGTCTGGGTTGCCAGCACGTGGCTGACGTCGCTGGCGCCGATGCCGAACGCGAACGTCCCCATCGCGCCATGGGTCGACGTATGCGAATCGCCGACGACGACGATCTGGCCGGGCAGGGTGATGCCCTGTTCGGGGCCGACCACATGGATGATGCCGCGACGTTCGTCGTCGAGCCCGAACAGGGTGACGTCGTTGCGCTCCGCGTTGTTGCAAAGATTGGCGACCAGCGCGTCATGCGCTTCGCTCGCGTAGTCCGACTTCTCGAGTCCCGTCGTCGGCGTGTAGTGATCCGGTATTGCGAAAGTCCGGGCCGGCCGGCGCACCGACATGCCGCGCCCATGCAGCATGTTGTAGGCATGAAAGCTGAGCTCGTGGCAGAAATGCCGGTCCACGAACAGCAGCGTCTGACCCGCCTCGTTCTGCGTGATCGCGTGCCGGTCCCAGATCTTGTCGAACATGGTGCGCGGGCCGGTAGCCATACCGATATCTCCCTGTCCTGTTGTGTGCAGAGCCTAGCGCAAGTTGGGCGGCGGTGGAATCGGCGGGCTAGTCGATTGCGAAGGACGAGACCGCGTCTTCGTCCCATTCGATGCCCGTTCCCGCGGTCTCGGGAACCCGGGCCATACCGTCCTCGATTCTGACGCCTTCCTGGAGGACCGGTTCGGCCCAGTCGACATATTCCAGCCAGTGCGCGGTCGGACTCGCCGCCAGCAGGTGGACGCTGACCTCCGGGTACAGGTGCGACGACAGCGGGATCGCCGTCCGGTCGGCCAGGGTGGCGGCGCGCAGCCAGCCAGAAACGCCTCCGATCCGCATCAGGTCGGGCATCATGTAGTCGGCCGCGTTCAACGCGATGGCATTGGCCATGGCGTTGGGTCCGTTGAAATTTTCGCCGATCTGGATCGGGGTCCGGAGCGCTGCGGCGACGCGGGCGTTGCCCGGCAGGTCGTCATGGGCCACCGGCTCCTCGATCCAGGCCAGCCCTTCGCCCTCGAGGTCGAGCCCGCGCGCGATCGCCTCATCCGGCGTCAGCGCCTGATTGTAATCCGCCATCACCAGCGCCGTCAGGCCGATCGCTTCGCGGACGGTCCGGACCGCCCTCAGGTCCTCGTTCGCGTCGTCCCGGCCGAGGCGGATCTTTACCGCGTCGAACCCGGCCTTCCGCAGCCGGATGGCTTCGTCGCCCAGCGTATCGGGATCGTCCAGACTGAGCCCGTTGCTGTTGTACGCGGGAACGGAGATCCGGTCGCTGCCGAGCAGGCGCGCAAGCGGCATTCCGGCGGCGCGGGCCAGCGCATCCCAGCAGGCGACATCGATGGCCGACAGAGCCATGCCGACGATCCCCGGCAGGCCCAGCAACGTGAAACGGGACCGCAGTGTTGCTTCGATCCGGCCGGGCTGGACGGGCCGCCCGACGAGCGCCTCCGCTGCCCGGTCGACGACGCGCCGTATCGAGGGCGCCGCAATATCCATGTAGCAGAAGGCGTGGGCGCGACCCGTCACGCCTTCTTCCGTCTCAAGATCGATCAGGACGAACGGCGCGTGGGTCATGCGTGCTGCGCTGGTGCCGAGCGCATTCCGCATCGGCGGCAGGACGGCGCGCGTTCCGATCGCGCGCACGGTGAGCGAGGGCAGGGAAGCGGTCACCCCGCCGCCGTTGCGGACGGGCCGGGCGCCGCCCGGTCCTTGAGCGCTGCAAAGACGGCGCGATTCGCGGGCGTCGGGACGCCCAGCGTTTCCCCGTGGCGCGCCACCGCGCCCGACAGCCAGGCGACTTCCAGTAAATTGCCGCGCTCGAGGTCGTGATGCATCGACGACGTCATGTCGTATGGCAGCCCGTCGACGAATCCCATGCGCTCTTCGGCGTAATCCTCGGGCAGGCTGATGCCCTTCGCGCGGCCAACCGCGACAGCCTCCGCAATGACGTCATGGAGGAACCGCCGCCGGTCCGGGTCCTCCCTGACCGGGCCGATGGTGGTCCGCATCAGTGTCGTGGTGGCACTGAGGCCGACCAGAAAAACGAATTTCTCCCAGATGGTCCGGTCGATGTCGTCGCTGATTTCGGCGTCGATTCCGCCATCGAGCATGGCCCGGTGCAGCGCCTCGATCCGCGCGCTCGTTCCGCCGCCGTTTTCCGCATGTTCGCCGATTACCGCGCGTTGCATCGTTCCGATGTGGCTGATGACGCCGGGCCTTCCGATAGAACTTGCGATAAAGGCGACGCCGCCGATCACCCGTTCGGGTCCGACGATGGCGGCCAGCACGTCATCGCCCTCGAAGCCGTTCTGCAGCGACAGTACCATCGTGTCCGGGCCGACCATCGGTCGGATCGCGCGGGCGGCATCTTCCGTGTCCCACAGCTTGACGCCCACGACGACGCAATCGACCGGGCCGACGTCGGCGGGGTTGTCGGTCGCCTGGACCGTCGAAACGAGCGCGTCGTCGCGATCGCGGCTTTCGATAGCGAGTCCGTTCTCACGGATGGCGTCGAGATGAGCGCCTCGGGCGATAAAGGTTACGTCGTGTCCGGCGGCGGCCATTCGGCCTCCGTAATAGCCGCCGACGCCGCCCGATCCCATCATCGCGATCTGCATGTCAGTTTCCCTCCGGCGGATCGTCGATGGCGTAGCGCTTCATCAGGGGCGCCTGAAGCACGGCGAAGATCAGCGTGAGGATCATCAGTCCGAACACCTTGAACGATACCCAGAAGTCGGTGCTCTGCGTTCGCCAGACGATCTCGTTGAGAACCGCCATGGAGGCGAAGAACCAGGCGAATCGCCAGGTCAGTTTTCGCCAGCCCTCGTCTTCCATCGGCCAGGCTGCCGACATCAGCGGTTTCAGAAGCGGTTTGCCGACCATCAGGCCGCCGAACAGAATGACGGCGAACAGCGCCTCGACGATGGTCGGCTTCATCTTGATGAAGGTTTCGTCCTGCAGCCAGAGCGTCAGCCCGCCAAAGACGCCGACGATGATCGCGGTGATCAGCGGCATCATCGGCACGCGGCGCGCGATCGCCAGCGACAGGACGAGGGCAAACGCGGTCGCGATCATCAGCGCCGCCGTTGCCGGCATCAGCCCCCAGACCAGATAGGCGACGAAAAATGCGCCGATCGGCGCATAATCGACCGTCGGTTTAAGCCAGCCCGGCTCTTTTTTCTCTGTCGTTGCGTTCGCCATGGTGTCTCTCGCCTCTGCGCGCGCGGAGTTTAGTGTCGCGGCCCGAATACATCAAACGGCTTCCGCCATCAGGCGCGTTGACGCCCGTGTCCGCGGCGTTTAGCGTTCGCGCAGTCGCAACCGCGCCGCGCAAACGCGCGCAGGCGCTTCGATTTGGGGAGCTAGGTAAATGGCAGATTTTGCTGAAGTTGAGGTGGGCGGAAGCCCGATGCGCATCCTTCACGCGGCGCCCGCCGGCGCGGGACCGCATCCGGCGATGGTAATCATGTTCCATCGCGGCGGATTCGACAAATTTACCGAGAAGGTCGCCGGAGATCTCGCCGCTGCCGGCTATGTCGCTGCGGCGCCGGACGTCTATCACTATCCGCCCGTCCACGAAAAAGCCGAGGATAACGATTTTCCCAAGGATCCCGGCATTATCGCCGATATCGGCGCGACGCTCGACTATCTTGCCGCGCGCGGCGACGTGGACATGGACCGGCTCGGCATCATCGGTCACTGCATGGGCGGACGCATGGCGTTTCTCGGCGCCAGCACGCATGCGCAGTTCAAGGCCTGCGTGCCCTATTACAGCGGCAACATGTTCAAGCCCTGGAGCGACGACGGCCCGACGCCGTTCGAGCTGCTCAAGGACATGAAGGCCGAAGTAACCGGTTTCTTCGGCAACGATGACGGCAATCCGTCGCCGGACGACGTCAACAAGATCGACGCGGAACTGACCCGGCTGGGCATCGCGCATACGTTCAACCGCTATGACGGTGCCGGCCACGCCTTCCAGAATTTCCTGTCGGATGAACGCTACCGGCCCGACCAGACCGCCGACAGCTGGTCGAAGACGGTGACGTTTATCGACGGAGTGCTGAAAGGCTGAACATGATTGTTGCGAAGACGGCCGCGCTTTTGCTGGGCGCGGCCGTTTTTTTGCCTTCGGCTGGCAACGCTGCGACTCTGGTGATGGAAATCACGGGTATCCGCTCGTCCCGCGGGCTCCTTCATTACGCGGTCTATGACAGGGCGGAGACCTTTGCGACACCGAACGGGCGCGTCGCGACGGGAGAGCCGAAAGTTTCGGGGGCCACCCTGACGATCCGCATCCCCGGCCTGAAGGCCGGGCGCTACGCCGTGGCCGTCTTCCACGATGAGAACGCCAACGACGAGTTCGACCAGGGGCTGTTCGGCATTCCGCTGGAGGATTACGCCTTCAGCAACAATGCGACCGGTTTTTTGTCTGCGCCTTCCTTCGAGGCGGCCTCGTTCGACGTGACGGAACCGGAAACGAAAATCGTCATTCGAATGGACGATTGAACCGCGCGTGTTTCCTTATCGACAGGAGGTTCGGCGCAGGCCATCATGCTTTCGGGAGTCTCCAATCCAGAGGAAAAAATGAAGACCATCGAAACACCGAAATTGCCGACATATGCGCGTAAATTCTGTATCGCCGTAATGTCGGGCCTGTTTATGTCAGCCGTTTCGATTGCCGATGTTTCGGCTCAGGGGCGTTCCAACAAGGGCGGCGAGGTTCGCGGCAAGGATCGCGCTACCCAGATGCAGGAAATGAACAACAAGGCCAAGGGAAGCGGAAAAGAGGAAGCGGAAGCGGTAAAAGAAAAAAAGGAAAAGAAGGCCAAGAAGGAAAAAGGCGGCAAGAAGAAAAAGTAGAAAAGTCCGTTTTGCCAATTCCGGAAACGCATACGGCCCGCTCTTCAGCGGGCCGTTTTGTATCCGGTGGCAGAGATGCCGGAATTCAGGCCTGAACCTGCGCCGGGATAGCAGGCTCCGTTGCGCGGCGGAGAGAATATCTCCTCATGGCGGCGATCAGACCGAGGGCGATAATGAAGATCGGCGTTGATGCGGGCGCGGGGACCGGCGCCTCGTTCTGTCCGCAATCCGTGCAGGACAGGCCGGGCCGGTACTCCGCATCGTGCGAGAACGGCGCGAACGACTCGATGGAAAGGTTGCCGTTCTGTTTAAGCGCGGTGTCGTACAGGTCGAAATGCAGCGTCTTCCCGACCAGACCGCCGACATTGATTTCCATCTTGTAGAAGAATGTACCGTATCCACTTTCGTCGAAAGCGACGCCGCCGGCATCGTCCTGGGCGTTATAGGTTGTCGTCGTGTCGTTGGCGTCGAACTGGAACGCTACCTCGTGGAAATATGTCGGAAACTGGCCATGGTCCGCGAGATCGGGATGCGCATCCGCTACCGGCGGGGTGCCGTAGTTCATGCCGGTATCCGTCGCGTAAACGGTGTCGCCATTTACGGTGAAAGAACCTGCATCGAAGGCGCCTTCCTGCATCGAAGGCTCAAGTGCCAACGCAGCATAAAACGTGTCGCTCAGAATATCCTGCGCGGTCCGGCTACCCGGCGTGGCCAGCGCCAGAAGGGTAAACGTGGAGCTGTTGGTTACGACTGTCTGCGTGATCGGATCGTACGTGCCGCCGATAATGTCGAGTTGGAGCGTCGGCACGGCCTTGGCCGGCAGCGATAGAAAAGCAACCATCGCCACGGCAAATCCTGCCAGAAATTTCCTGCTCAACCCAAACATAAAGGACATTATTCCTAAAAATCCTGTTCGTTAACCGGTATCACAGTAAAGCATGCAATATGCGTGCCAAATGATCTTCGGCAGGCAAAACAAGACGTTAGCGTCCGGTCGAACGGAAATTATCGGAAAACTGTAAAAAATCCCGACGCTCCTTTCGATTTTGGGCATTTTTTGCCTCAATTTGCGACTCTTAACCCAGCGTTCCGGAAATGCGACTCGACCCGTACCTTGTTCCGTTTCCTTCCCTTTTCTAGGATGCCGACCAACCGGATGGGGAGGAGTTGATCGATGACAGCCATACACATGGTCGGCAGCGTGCCGCTGGATGACGCAGAAAGCGTGTTTCGCACTTTGTGCGGGACACTGGGGCCGCATCTGCGGCGCATTCCCGATGGCGAGACCGGACGCCGCCGACGCTGGATCAGCTTTGTCAACGACCAGCTTCTTGAGCATCCGGATTTCGAGATTGATCCCGACGTGCCGGTTTTCGAGTTCCGTCAATCCGACGGAACGCTGGTCTATCCGGTCAACCGGCTGCGTTTCAGGGACGGCGTCGATCCGGCGAACGTATCGTTCGACACCGGCTACGCCGATGACGCCATCCGCAACCATCCGGTATTCTGCCGCCTCCGCGATCAGGGGGTGATTCCGACGGGCGTCAAATACCAGATCTGCATGGCGACGCCGATCGCCATCGCCTACAACTTCATCACGCCGCGCCTGTGGGACGATTTCATCGAGATCTATTTCCGTCATCTGGCGGAAGAATTCGCGAAGATTTCCGCCGCGCTGCCGCATGCAGACATTTCCTACCAGTGGGATTGCTGCCAGGAGGTGCTGGCGTGGGAGGGCTATTACGACCAGGTGCCGGATTACAAGAACGTCATCTGGGGCGTTATGGCGCGGCTCGGCGACATGGTGCCGGGCGACATCGATCTTGGCTATCATCTTTGTTACGGCAGCCCGGCCGACGCCCATATGGTCGAGCCCAAGGACATGGCCGTACTGGTCGAAATCACCAACGGCTTGGTCGAGAAAGTGCAACGTCCCATCCAGTACATCCACATGCCGGTGCCGCGCGAACGAAACGACGATGCCTATTTTGCACCCCTTGCGGATCTGTCGCTGCCGGCCGGAACCGACCTGTTTCTCGGCTGCGTCCATGGCGACGACGCCCACGGCAACGCGGCCAAGCTCGACACGGCCCGGAAATTCGCTTCCATTGCAGGCGTTGGCGCGGAATGCGGAGTGGGGCGCATTCAGGATCATTCGAGGCTGGACGACATCCTCGAACAGCACCGAACTCTCGCGGACCGGGGCTGAGCCGATTCATCGACGGAGACATCAATGACAAGACCCTGCCCGGGACCCGATTACGGCTATCGGCCGCCCGGAATCGCGCCGCCGCCCGGCGCCTGCTGCACCCAGGCGCATGTGTTCGGTCCGTCGGATCGCTTTCCCTACGCGGCCGAACGGGGCTATACGCCGCCTGACTGTCCGGTGGAGGAGTACCTCAAACTGCTGGATACGCTGGGTGTCGACCGCGGTGTGATCGTGCATGGCAGCGCGCACGGCTCCGACAACACCGTGTCGATCGCCGGAATAGCAACTGCGCCGGACCGGCTCCGCGGCGTTGCCGTGATCCGACCCGACATGACTGACCGGGAGCTTGAAGAGCTGAACGCCGGCGGCATGCGCGGATTCCGGCTGTCGACCATGCTGGCGGGAGCCACCTCCATCGATCATCTGGAGACGCTGGCCGACCGGGTCGCGCAGTACGGGTGGCATGTCGTTCTTCATCTCGACGATGTGTCAGAACTGATCGAACTTGGCCCGCGGCTGAAAGCGCTCAGGATCCCCTTCATGATCGACCATCTGGGGCGGGTACGCGGCGGGCAGGGAGTCGATTATCCCGGCTTTCAGGCGCTGCTCGGGCTGCTGCACGAGACCGATCACGGCTGGGCCAAGCTGGCGAGCTGGTATCGCCTGTCGGACCGGGGCGCGCCGTTCGATGACATAACGCCGCTCGCCCGCGCGCTGCTGGAGACCCGGCCCGACCGCATCGTCTGGGGCACCAACTGGCCGCACCCCATCCTGTGGGATTATCCGATGCCCAACGATACCGACCTGCTGGAACAGGCCATGGGATGGTGCGGCGACGATTCGACCCTGCGGCAGGTTTTCGTCGACAACCCCGCGCAACTTTACGGATTCGAGTGAGGACGATGGCGGACGAAAGAAACGACGACTGGCCGAAACTGGTCTTCGACAGGCTGGTCGAACATGGCGTGACCCTGTTCGCCCACGTCCCCGATTTCGGTAATGACAAGATCGTCAGCATGGCGGACGCGCACAACGAAACGCGCTCTGTCCTGCTGTCGAACGAGGCGGAGGGCGTCGGGCTGTGCGTCGGCGCCGATCTGGTGGGCAGCCGCGCCGTGCTGCTGATGCAGTCGTCCGGCGTCGGCAACGTTCCCAACATGCTGTCGCTCATCACCGGCGGCCGGTTTCCGCTGCTGACCATCGTCACCATGCGCGGCGATTACGGCGAGCAGAACCCCTGGCAGTATCCCATGGGGCAGGCTGTCCAGCCGGTGCTCGAAGCGATGGGTCTGCAGGTCATTCGCGTCGACCGGCATGACGAGCTGGATCAGGCGGTGGTGTCGGCCATTAACGCGGCGTTCGTCGCGGGGCAGGGGATCGCGCTGGTCCTTTCGCAGAAGTTTCTCGGCGCAAAAAGTTTTTAGGAGGTTCCGATGGCCGAGATCACGCTGGATCGAAAAGACGTTTTGCCTGTCCTGTTCCCCAACCCGGAGACTTACCTGATCGTCACGGGGCTTGCGGGAGCGGCCAAGGACGCGGCGGAGTACACACGGGAAGCCGCCAATCTGATCACGATGGGCGGCGCGATGGGGGCGGCGGTTCCGATCGGGCTCGGTATGGCGCTGTCCGCGCCTTCCGACCAGGTGGCGGTGATTACCGGCGATGGCGAAATCCTGATGACGATCGGATCCCTCGCATCGGTCGCATCGATGATGCCCGACAATCTGACCATCGTCTGCATCGATAACGGCATGCATGGCGAGACCGGCGGCCAGAAGGGGCATACGGCGCGTCGCACCGATCTTGCGAAGATGGCGGAAGGGGCGGGCATCCCGTCTACCATGACGATTTCGACCCCGGCCGAACTCGATGCCGGATACCGGTTTCTTCAGGAAAGCCCCGCACCGCGTTTTCTTTGTGTGAAGGTGACGGAAGCGCCGCCTTCGTCGTACAAGCGTAACTGGGATCTGGTCGAGGGACGTCTGAAATTCCGCAACGCCTATCTCGCAAGACAAACCGCAAGCTGACAGGAGACGACCACATGGCTGACATTTCGCCCCGATCCTATTTCGCCGCAACGAGCGCTTTTCGCGACGGTTCGGACACGCCGCGGGATTTTCTCGAACGCTGTATCGAGGCGATCGAAGCCCAGGAGCCGCAGGTTGGCGCCTTTGTGAACACCAATTTTGAGGGCGCCCGCGCGGCAGCCGACGCCGCCAGCGCGCGCTGGAGGTCGGGCGACACGCTGTCGCTGATTGACGGCATGCCGGTCGGCATCAAGGATGTGATGGAAACCGCCGACATGCCGACCGAACAGGGATCGCCTCTGTTCGCCGGCTGGGAAGGGAAGCGCGACTGCGCCGCCGCCGTTGCCCTGCGCGAGGCGGGCGCGGTGGTGGTCGGCAAGACCGTGACGACCGAGTTCGCGGCGACCCAGGCGCGCGGCACGCGCAACCCCTACGACACGTCGCGCACGCCGGGTGGCTCGTCCAGCGGATCCGCGGCCGCGGTTGGCAGCGGCATGCTGTCGGCGGCGCTCGGCTCGCAGGTGATCGGTTCCATCATCCGGCCGTCGAGTTTCTGCGGCGCCTATGGCTACAAGCCGAGCGTCGGCGGCATCAACCGCGGCGGCAGCTTCGACGGATTCAGCCAGAGCTGTACCGGCGTTATCGCGGCCACGCTCGACGAGGTGTGGACGACGACGCGGGCCATTACGTCGCGGGCCGGCGGCGACGCCGGTTATCTCGGCGTTGTCGGCCCGATGGAGCCGCCTGCGGCGGACAAACCGCGGCGGCTTGCCGTGCTGGAAACCGATGGCTGGGCGGTGGCCGACGAGGAGGCGAAGGCGCAGCTGGCGGAGGCGAGGGAGCGTCTCGCCGCTGCCGGGATCGAGCTGATCGACCGGCGCTCGTCCGTTGCGGTCGAGGCGGTGGAAGCCGTCATCGCGGGCGCGATGGGAACGTCGCGCGACATCAACGCCTGGGAAGGGCGCTGGCCGCTCAACACGTATGCGCGCGATATGGACCGCAGCAAACTCAGCCCGAGCGCAATCGAGCGGCTGGAGCAGGCCGAATCCATGACCCAGGACGACTATCGGGAGCTGCGCGAGACGCGCGAGGACGCGCGCCGGGTGTACGATGCGCTGGCGACGGAGGCCGATTTCTGCGTCACCCTGTCGGCGACCGGCGCCGCGCCGGTCGGGATCGAATCCACCGGCAATCCGGTTTTCACGGTGCCGACGTCGCTGCTCGGGGTGCCGACGATCTCCCTGCCGCTGCTGCAGGCGGAAGGGCTGCCGCTCGGGCTGCAGGTCATCGGGTTCCGCAACCGCGATGCCGAACTGTTCGCCGGCGCGGCCTCCGTCGTCGGGATCCTGGGATAGGAAAATGATCTACGCCCTCGGCGACAAGAGGCTGAAGACCGCGAACGAGGATTACTGGGTCGCGCCCAGCGCGGACGTGATCGGCGACGTGACGCTGGGGCGCAATGTCAGCATCTGGTGGAACGCGACGCTTCGCGGCGACAACGACCCCATCGTGATCGGCGACAACTGCAACATTCAGGACGGCAGCGTGCTGCACACCGATCCCGGGTTCGGGCTGACGCTCGCCGACAACGTCTCGGTCGGTCACATGTGCATGCTGCATGGCTGCACCATCGGCGAAGGCAGCCTGATCGGGATCGGCGCGGTGGTCCTGAACGGCGCGAAAATCGGGCGCAACTGCCTGATCGCCGCGAAGGCGCTGATAGGCGAGGGCAAGGAAATTCCCGACAATTCCCTGGTGATGGGCGCGCCGGGCAAGGTGGTTCGCGAGGTTTCCGAAGAGCAGATCGAGATGCTGCGCCGCATTCCGGAAAGCTATGCAAACCGCTGGCGGCTTTACAGGGAAGAGCTGAAACCGCTCGATTGACCGCCTGGCGATTGATATCCGGCGGCATTGATTTTGTAAGCCGCCTGCGCGACGCTTGCGTCACATGGACCGGTCCCGGTCCCCGTTCAGGCACAGGGTTAGGGAGCATCAGATGGCAACACAGTTGAAATACGACCGCGCGGCGGAAGATATCGGCAACATCGTGTCGCTCGAGCACGTCAACGTGCAGATCGACGACCAGCGCAAATCGACCCTGTTCTATATCGCGGGGCTCGGGCTGACGCGCGATCCCTACATGATGGTCACCGTCTCCAACATGTGGGCGACTGTCGGACGCAGCCAGTTTCATCTCCCCACCAACACTGCCCAGGTGCTGCGCGGCCGCATCGGGCTCGTGATGCCGGAGCTGGATTCGCTGGTCGCGCGTCTCGCCTCGGTCAAGAAGGACCTCAAGGGCACGAAATTTTCCTACAAGGCGGGCAAGGGAAACTCGACGGTCGACGTTACCTGCCCGTGGGGCAACCGGTTCCGCGTGCACACGCCCGATCCCGAACGGTTCGGGCCGTACCAGCTCGGCCTCACCTATGTGCAGTTCGACGTGAAGCCGGGGACGGCGGAAGGGATCGCCCGGTTTTATCAGCAGATCATGGACGCCCCGTCGCGGGTAGAGAAAGTCGACGGGGCCAAATCGGCCTGCGTCATGGCCGGGCACGGGCAGGAGCTTATCTTCAGCGAGACGAAGCGGAAGATTCCGAAATTCGACGGGCACCACATCCAGGTCTATGTCGCCGATTTTTCCGGTCCGCACCGGCGGCTCAAGGAACGGGGACTCGTTTCGCAGGAAGACAGCCAGCACCAGTACCGGTTCGTCGATATCGTCGATCCCGACAACGGCAAGAAGCTGTTCGAGATCGAGCACGAAGTGCGCTCGATGACCCACCCGCTCTATGCGCGGGAGCTGGTCAATCGCAACCCGGCGCAGAACATAAGGGTCTACCAGGAAGGCTATTCAGACCGGCCTTATCTGCTGCCGAGGGCGTAGCCCCCCTCCTGACCTCCCCCCGTATTCGGGGGGAGGGACGCTGTATTTTTTTCGATACTCTGACGTATTCCCCTCCCCCGCTAGCGGGGGAGGGTCAGGGAGGGGGTGTTCGCCCCCTATTTCACGTCCTCACCGGCCCTCTGTCGCGCTTGATATCGAGCAGCGGGGTGCCGTCGAGGCAGTCGAGACCGACGACGTCGATCTCGTCGTCGCGGACGGCGAGGATTTCGACCACCGACGCCGCGATGGGGTTGGGCCGGGGAGGGGTGCGCATTGAGAACACGCCGATGGGCGCGTCGCGGACGCCTTCACGCGCGGGAAGCTGCGTCATGTCGCGCCGCGCCTGGTGGAGCCAGTACAGGATCAGGGCGCGTCCGCCTTCCTTGAGGCCGACGATCCCCGGCGCGTATTCCGGCGCGAGCCGGATGGTGCAGGGCAGGTACTCGTTGCCGTTATGACGGTTGGGGCAGTCCTTCATCTCCGCATACGGCGTCCGGATCGTGCCGATGATCGTGCACTCGATGGTTTCGCCCGGTTGCGGGGACTCCGTACCGGATTCGTAGATCGTGTAAGGCTGCTTTTCCGCCATTGTCACGCCGCTGCTTTTGCGTCGCGGATCGCCCGCCACACCCTGTCCGGCGTTGCCGGCATCGGCAGGTCGCGGATGCCGAGCGGTCGAAGCGCGTCGTTGATCGCGTTCATGGTGGCGGCCAGCGCGCCGACCGTGCCGCATTCGCCCGCGCCCTTGACGCCGAGCGGGTTGGTGGCGGTCGGCACCGGGTGACGGTCGAGCGTGAAGTCGCAGAAATCGTCCGCCCGCGGCATGCAGTAATCGAGGAACGAGCCGGTCAGCACCTGGCCCGACTCGGGGTCGTACATGATGTCCTCGCAAAGCGCCTGGCCGACGCCCTGCGCGATGCCGCCATGCACCTGCCCGTCGACCAGCAGCGGGTTGAGCTCGACGCCGACATCGTGAACCGCCGTGTAGCGCACGATCTCGACCACGCCGGTATCGGGGTCGATTTCGACCTCGCAGACATGGGCGGAGTTCGGCACGTTGCCCTCGTCAGGCGACCATGTCGCGGTCTCGTACAGGCCGATCTCGATATCCGGCGGCAGCTTGCCGGGTTCGAAGGCGGTTTCCGCCACCTCCTGGAAGGTGACCGTGCGATCCGTGCCGGCGACCGTGAAGGTGCCGTCCTCGAACTCGATGTCCTCGGCGGCGGCCTCCATCATGTGGGCGGCGATCTTCTTCGATTTCTCGATCACCTTGTCGACCGCCTTGTAGATCGCCGTCCCGGCGATGGTCGCGGTGCGCGCGCCGCCGGTCCCGGTGCCCCAGCTCAGCGCCTTGGTGTCGCCCTCGATCACGCGCAGGTTTTCCGCCTCCATGCCGAGCCGGTCGGAGACGATCTGCTTGTAGATGGTCTCGTGGCTCTGCCCGCCGGCGGTGGAGCCCGCGAGGATGGTCGCCCGTCCGCCCGGATCGAAGCGCAGCTCCGCGGTCTCTGGCGACGGGCCGGCGCTTGGGTCGACGCTGGACGAGACGCCGACGCCGTAGAGCCTGCCGCGCGCCTCTGCATCCGCCCGGCGGGCGGCGGCGCACGCGTAGTCCGATTTCTCCAGCGCCTTGTCGAGGACCTTCTCGAACTCGCCGCAATCGTAGCCGCCGCCGAGCGGCAGCTTATACGGCATGGCGTCCGCCGGGATCAGGTTGCGGCGGCGGATTTCCGCCGGGTCGATGCCCATATCGGCGGCCGCCATGTCGATCATGCGTTCCAGCACATAGGTTCCGGGCACGCCGCCCGGCGCGCGGTAGTTGGAGACCGGCACGGTGTTGGTGAAGACGGAATTGGCTTCGGCGTGCGCCGCCGGCGTCGCATAGGTGCCGACCGGCGTCTGGGTGATGCCGTTGGTCGAGATAAAGCCGATCATCGTCAGGTACGCGCCGACATTGTTGTTGGAACGGATGCGCACGCCGGTGAATTTGCCGTTCGCGTCCAGCGCCAGCTCGCCGTCGACCACCATGTCGCGCGCCTGGTCGTCGCAGATCAGCGCTTCGGAACGCTCGCAGGTCCATTTCACCGGGCGTCCGGTGCGCTTTGCCGCCCAGGCGGCCAGCGGCACCTCGGGGTAAAGCCCGCCCTTCATGCCGTAGGACCCGCCGACATCGCCGGCGATGATGGTCATGTCCTGTTCCGGGATGCCGAACACGTGCTTGGTCATCATGGTGCGCCAGATATAGGGGCGCTGGTGACAGGCGTGGATGGTGAAATGCTCGGTGCCCTCGTCCCAGGTGGCGACCACCGAACGCGGCTCCATCGTGCAGGCGGCGACCCGGTTGACCACGAAACGGCCGCGCACCACGTGATGCGCCTCGGCGATGGCCGCATCGACCGCCGCCGCATCGCCGCGCTCGACATGGACCGCCTCGTTGTTCTCGCAATCGTCCCAGATGCGGGGTGTATCGGGCGCATTGGCGTCGGCGGTCGAAAAATGCGCGGGCAGCGGGCTGTATTCGACCTCGATGGCCTCCGCCGCGTCCTTGCCCTGATGGATGGTCTCGGCGATCACCAGCGCGACCGACTGGCCGACATGGCGCACCCGGTCCTTCGTCAAAGCGGGGCGATAGGGCCGGTACATCGGCGAGCCGTCCCGCCGCTTGAGCGGCGAAATGCCGCGCACCGGGCCGAGCCCGTCCGCCTCGTAATCCTCGCCGGTCAGGATGGCGATGACGCCGGGCATTTTTTCCGCCGCCGTCGTGTCGATCGAGACGATGTCGGCATGGGCGTAGGGCGAGCGCAGGAACACGCCGTGCGCCTGCCGCGGAAAGCTGAGGTCGTCGGCAAAACGCCCCTTGCCGGTGAGCAGGCGCGGGGCCTCCACCTGGGTGACGGGCTGGCTGACGGCGTATCGGGTCATGGTACGGCTCCGGACTGGATGAATTCGCTGGCAGGAAGTGTAGCGGCGGGGCCTCGTTCCGCAACCTCGCAGGGGCGTTAAATCGGTGGTAGTTTCCCGCCCCGAACGCTAACCGGAGAATGACAGGAATGCTCGACCTCTACGCCTGGAAATCGGCCAACGGCCGCCGCCCCATCATCATGCTGGAAGAAACCGGCACGCCCTATAACCTGATCCCGATCGACCCGCACGCACCGGAGAGCAAGGCACCCGCCTATCTGGCCATCAGCCCCGGCGGCAAGGTGCCGTGCCTGGTCGACCCGGACGCGGAGGGCGGCGAGCCCATCACGCTGATGGAGTCGAGCGCGATCCTGCTTTATCTCGCTGAAAAGACCGGCCAGTTCGGCGGCGACACGCCGCGCCAGCGCTGGGAGGTGCGGCAATGGCTGCTCTACGGTGCGACCAACGTGGCGATCAGCTTTTCCGCGCTTAACGTTACCCGCGACATGGAAGCGCAGTGCCGCGACCTGCTTGCCGCGCTCGAACGGCGTCTGGGCGAGGTCGATTATTTCGCCGGCGCGTATTCCATCGCCGACATGATGTCGATCGGCCGGTTCGGCGATTTCCGCTTCGACTTCATCGATCTGAACGGGTTCCCGAACCTCTGCCGCTGGCGCGACCGGATGCTGGACCGGCCCGCAGTAAAGAAGGCGATGGAGATGAAGATCGGGTAGGGCATCACCCAGCGTCAATTATGCTCGTCATGCCCGGACTTTTTCCGGGCATCTCGTGGGGACGGAGGGCGCCCGGCAGAAGATTACCGGGTCTCATTCAAGGAGCGGCCCGGTAATGACGCCTGAATTTTAGGTCGTCATGCCCGGACTTGTTCCGGGTATCTCGTGGGGACGGAGGGCACCCGGCAGAAGATTACCGGGACAAGCCCGGTAATGACGGCACTGTTAGGTAAACATCTCCGGCGGCAGGAAATCCCCCAGCTCGACGCTGTCGAAATTCTTCGGCATGGCGCGGGTGAAGCGCGCCCGCTGGTCGGGGTGGCTGGTGGCCGGTTTGGTGGCGTCGATCAGCCATTTGGTGCCGATCCGTTCGAACGGGTTGCCGCCCTCGGCCACGGGGGAAATCTTGTCGAGCGCGAAGGTGCGCGTGTTGTGGATGAAGGCGATGTCCTTTTCGGCATGCACCCTTGTGGTCATCGACCACATCACCTGGCGCAGATCGCCGGCGTCGATATCGTCGTCCACCGCGATGGCGAGCTTGGGGTGCAGATAGGGGCCTGACAGGGCGGCCATCAGCGCGGTCTTGGCCTGGCCCTCGACGCGCGGGCGAAGTTTTACCACCAGCAGCATCATGCCGCCGGCGGGCAGGCAGCGAATGTCGAGCAGATCGAGCCCGCCCTCGACCTTGGTCAGATGTTCCCAGGTGCCGATCTCGATCCCCAGCCCGGTGGTGGCCTGGGTATCGGTGACCGGCGCGCCGCAATGGAGCGCGTAATAGATCGGGTCGCGCCGCCGCGTGATGGCGTTGAGGCGGAAAACCTCGCTCTCGCCCGCGTCGCAATAGGTACCCGGCACCTCGCCGTACGGGCCTTCGGGATGCGTCTCGCCAGCGAGGATCTCGCCTTCGAGGATGATCTCGGCGTCCGCGGGGACTTCGACATCGACTGTTTCCGCCTTCACGAGACGGACCGCATCGCCCAGCAGGCCGCCGGCAACGGCGAGTTCGTCTACGCTGAAGGTCGTCGTGAAGGCCGAGCCGAACACGATTGCCGGGTGTGCGCCGATGGCGATGGCGACCGGCATGTTCTCGCCGCGCGCTACGTACTTGTCGTAAATCCGCCGTGCCTGGCGCGGCAGCATGATGAATCCGGACGTCTTCGCGTCGAACACCTGCATGCGGTGGATCGACATGTTCCGGATCCCGGTATCCGGATCCTTGATGATCGCCATGCCGGCCGGAATGAACGGGCCGCCGTCTTCTTCGGACTGCGTTACCACCGGAATGTCGAGCAGGGACGCGTCGTCGCCCTTGAGCACGACCTCCTTGCAGGGCGCGTCCGACGCCTCGCTCATGACGGGGTCGAGCGGGGTCTGCAGGCGACGGCTGATGCCGGTCAGCAGCTCGTCCTCGGTCAGGTTGAGCGCCATCGACCATTTGGCCCGGTCGGCGAGAATCTGGCTGCAGGCCTGCCAGTCCGGGTGGCCCTTGATGTTGGTGAAGAGCGAGCCCTTGCCGTGGGCGTCGTAGACCTTCCAGTCGATGGCCGCCATGTTGGCGGCGGGATCGACCTCTTTTTCTATCCGCACCATGCCGCCGGATTTTTCCAGCCGCTGCAGATAGGTGCGGAGCGACTGGTCGGTCAGGTTACGGCGCGTTTTGGGCTTGGGAGATTTCTTTCCCGCCATGTCGCGCGCGTCGAGATCGCCGCCCTTGCTGAGATCGCCCATGAAGCCCCGAAGGCCGCCGCCGCGCATGGTCTTTCCTTCCTCTCCGGTTGAAGGCGCGTTGTAGCGCAACGCGCCGATTTCCGCCAGCAACGTTGTCCGTTTACTGCCCCTTGTAGGTTGCGGGGCGCCGTTCGTGGAAAGCCTGGATTCCTTCGTTGCGGTCCTCCGAGAACACCAGCAGATGGGCGAGGTCGCCTTCGTTGAGGAAGCCGTTGAACCGGCTCTGGTCGAGCCCGCGATTGATCGCCTGCTTGGACATCATGATGCCGAGCGGACCGTTTTTTGCCATTTCGGCGACGATCTCGCGCGCCTTCTTCAGCGCGTCGCCGGCGGGCACCACGTGGTTGACGATGCGGTACTCCTTCGCCTCGGCGGCCTTGAGGCGCCGTCCGGTCCAGATCATCTCCTTGGCCAGCGCTGGGCCGATCAGGCGCGGCAGGTTCTGGGTGCCGCCGCCGCCCGGGATCAGCGATCTCGTGACTTCGGGCAGGCCGAACTGCGCGTTCTCGCCAGCGACGATGAAATCGCCCCACATGGCGACTTCGAACCCGCCGCCGAGGCAGTAGCCCTCGACCGCCGCGATCACCGGCTTGGTATAGAAGCAGAGGACTCGGTAGAGGGTCCGGTTCGGCGTGTGGTTGAAGCGCGCGCGGTAGATATCGTAGCGATCGGCCGGGTCGGAACCCATTCGTCCCAGATCGGCGCCCGCGCAAAAGGCCCGCTCGTTGCCGTACAGAATGACGGCGATGATCTTGCGGTCCATCTCCACCTCGACCAGCACGTCGCAGATTTCCTGCGCCATTTCGATATTGAGCGCGTTCAGCACGTCCGGCCGGTTGAACTGGATTTCGCAGATCCCCTTGCTCTTGCGGACCTTGATGAATTTATGTTTCGGCGGCGTCTTTTTCCTGCCGGGTTTCCGGGGCGCGGTTTTTCTGGCCGCCGCTTTCCTTGCCATGTTTTCTCTCCTGCGGGGTTGCGATGGCCCGATCATCCGGAGCCTCCCCTCGGGCGTCAACCTGCAGCACGCGGACCTGCAATCGGCTTTCGCCATTTTCGCCGGTTGTACAGCCGGCGGCGGACCTGTTACCGTGTAGCGCTTTCGCGATGCGGCGCACTCCGGTGCGATCGCAGTCGTCAGAGGCGGTCGGCGCGTCGGGGATCATTCCTCGCTGCTTTTAGCGGTCAATAAGAATAACGAAAACGCGTCGGTTGTTTCGGGAACTGCCCGGAACCTTAGCCGCCATATAAATCGAAGATCGAGTTGTTTCGCGACTTTCCCGACGGGCGAGTTGCGTCCTGTCGGCGAGTCCGGCGGGAATTCAGTTACAGGAACGGAGGGCGAATTGAATCGGACCGTGACGGAGCAGGATTTCGGGGATGTGCCGACAGAGGTCAGGGAGACCGACCATTATCAGAAGGAGTACGTCCAGTCGTTCGTGGAGAAATGGGACGAGCTGATCGACTGGGATGCCCGGGCGTCGAGCGAGGGCCGGTTTTTCATCGACATCCTCAAGGATCACGGAAAATCGAAGATTCTCGATGTCGCCACCGGCACCGGGTTTCACTCGGTTCAGCTTCTCGATGCAGGGTTCGACGTCACCAGCGCCGACGGCAACGCGGAGATGCTGACCAAGGCGTTCGAAAACGCGCGCGACCGCGACCTGATGCTGCAGACGGTCCATGCCGACTGGCGCTGGCTCAACAAGGACGTGCACGGCAAGTACGACGCGATCATCTGCCTCGGAAACTCGTTTACCCATCTGCATGACGAACACGACCGCCGCCGAGCGCTCGCGGAATTCTATGCCGCGCTCAAATATGACGGGGTCCTGATCATCGATCAGCGCAATTACGATTCGATCCTCGATAACGGGTTTTCGACCAAGCACAAATATTACTATTGCGGCGACCAGGTGACCGCCGAGCCCGAATATGTCGACGACGCGCTGGCGCGCTTCAAATATTCGTTTCCCGACAACTCGGAGTACCATCTGAACATGTTCCCGCTGCGCCAGAAGTACGTGCGCAAGCTCCTGCGGGAAATCGGGTTCCAGAAGATCACGACCTACGGCGATTTCCAGGAATCCTTCAAGGACGACGAACCCGACTTTTTCATTCACGTGGCGGAGAAGCTGTACGATGACGACGCGGTCTGAAGCGGTCGCCCGCGCCGAAACCTATTACGACAGCAGGGCCGCGGACGCGTTCTACAAGACGATCTGGGGCGGCGAAGATATCCATATCGGAATCTACGAACCGCCGGATGAGGCCATCGCACCGGCCAGCCGCCGCACCGTCGAACGCATGGCCGACCGTCTGGAAGGGCTGCCCGCGGCGGCGCGGGTGCTCGATCTCGGCGCCGGTTACGGCGGATCGGGGCGCTATCTCGCACAGCGCTATGGCTGCCATGTCTGCTGCCTCAATCTCAGCGAAACCCAGAACGACCTCAACCGGAAGCTGACGGAAGAGGCTGGCCTCTCCGGCCTGGTCAGCGTCGTGCACGGCGATTTCGAAAACGTGCCGGACGACGAGTCATCCTATGACGTGATCTGGTCGCAGGACGCGATCCTGCACAGCGGCGACAGGCCGCGCGTGATCGACGAGATCGAGCGCGTCCTCAAACCCGGCGGCCAGATCGTCATCACCGATCCGATGCAGTCGGACGACTGTCCCGACGGCGTGCTGCAGCCCATCCTCGACCGGATACAGCTCTCCACGCTGGCGTCTTTCTCCTTCTACCGGGAGGAGTTCGCCGCGCGCGGCGTCGAAGAGGTCTCCGTCGAAGACCTTACCCACCAGCTCCGCAACCATTACTTCCGGGTTCGCGAAGAACTCCTGAGGAACTACGACGAGGCGGTCGAGAAGTCCGGGAAAGAGTATGTCGACAACATGCAGGCCGGTCTTCAGCGCTGGGTCGACGGGGCGGATAACGGCTGGCTGTCCTGGGGCATCATGCATTTCCGCGGCCGGGCGACATGAACGACGGCGCGCCGGGCCTTGCAACGCCCTTTCTGGGGATAAGGGCCTGCGTGCCGGTTTTTGCGACGTCGGTCCTGCTGATCGCGCTTTTTGTCGGCGCGACGCTCTCCGCCGGCGAAGATGCGGCCGCCGCGTTCAAGGCGGTTCAGGGTGCGGTTTCGCAGAGCTGGGGCTGGTTTTTCGTTCTGACCGCGAACGTCCTGCTCGGTTTTGCAGTCTATCTCCCTTTCAGCCGGTTCGGACGCATCCGGCTCGGCGGCAACGACGCCGTTCCCGAATTTTCGACGGTCTCCTGGATCGCCATGCTGTTCAGCGCGGGGATGGGAATCGGTCTTGTCTTCTGGTCGGTCGCGGAGCCGCTCTATCACTTTTCCAGCCCGCCGGTGCCGCCGCTCGATCCCGCGGCGAAGTTCCGCACCGCGCAGGAGGCGATGGGTCTTACCTTTCTCCATTGGGGGCTGCACCCATGGGCGATTTACGCCGTCCTCGGGCTGGGGCTCGCCTATGCCGGGTTCAATAAGGGCCTGCCGCTGTCGATCCGTTCGATCTTTCATCCACTGCTGGGCGACAGGATCAATGGCTGGATCGGGCACCTGATCGATATCGTCGCGATCCTCGCAACCCTGTTCGGGGTCGCGACGTCGCTCGGGCTTGGCGTGTCTCAGGTGAATGCGGGCCTCGACGCGTCGCTGGGAACCGGCCAGTCGCTCGGCATCAAGCTGTGGCTGATCGCGGGGATCACCGCAATGGCGACGATCTCCGTCGTGACCGGCGTCAAGCGCGGCATCAGGTTTCTCAGCGAACTCAACATGTCGCTGGCCGGGGCGATCCTGCTCTTCGTGATAATCGCCGGGCCTACGCTTCATATCCTGAACGGCTTTATCCAGAATGTCGGCTATTACGTTCAGAATTTTGCCCGGCTGGCGAGCTGGGGCGAGACCTTTACAGGCGGTCGCTGGCAGAACGGCTGGACCGTTTTCTATTACGCCTGGTGGATTTCCTGGGCGCCGTTCGTCGCCATGTTCATCGCGCGGATCTCCAGGGGCCGCACGGTGCGCGAATTTACCCTCGCGGTGCTGGTCATCCCGACCCTGATCGGGTTTTTCTGGCTGACCGTTTTCGGCGGTACGGCGCTCCACCTCGAAATGACCGGCGGCGCGGCGATGCTCGCGGCGCTGAAGGACGGCGTCGAAAATGCCCTGTTTGCGTTGCTGGCGGCCCTTCCCGGCGCGGAGATCACGACCGTGCTCGCCACCATCGTTATCGTGACGTTCTTCGTGACCTCGTCGGATTCCGGTTCGCTGGTGATCGACATGATCGCGGCCGGCGGCGATCCCGACCCGCCCGTTCAGCAGCGTATATTCTGGGCGCTGACCGAAGGGCTGGTCGCCGCCGCGCTGCTGGTCGGCGGCGGGCTCGCCGCGCTTCAGACGGCCGCGATCGTTACCGGCCTGCCTTTCGCGGTGGTGCTGCTGTTCGTCTGCCTGTCGCTGCTGCGCTGGTTCAGGGAAGGCTAGCCCGACACAGGTCCGGGGGGCGGATCAATGCGGTACCGCGCCGCCGTCGATCACCATGGTCTGGCCGGTGATGAAATCCGCGTCGCTCGAGGCAAGAAACAGCACGGTGCCGACGATGTCGCCCGGCAGGGCGCGGCGCTTGATGATGCGGGACGATACGTTGCGGTCGATCCATTCGTCCGACCAGTAGCCGGTCTCCAGAACGCCTTCGCTCATGGTCAGGCCGGGGGCGACAGCGTTGACGCAGATGCCGTCGTCGCCAACCTCGCGCGCCATGGCGCGGGTGAGCGCAATCACCGCGCCCTTGGACGCCGTGTAGTGCAGCATCATCGGCGTGCCCTTGAGCGCGGTCGTCGAGGCGATGTTGACGATCTTGCCGGCCCCGCGCTGTCGCATCGCGGGGACGACCGCCTTCGAGACCTGCCAGACGCCGCGCACGTTGACGTCCATCACGCGGGACCATTCCTCTTCCGAAATATCCTCGAACCGGGAATGTTTCAGCGCGGCAAACAGGGCGGCGTTATTGACCAGGATGTCGATCCGGCCGAACGCGGCCAGCGTATTTTCGACCATTGCGGCGACGGAAGATGAATCGGTGACGTCGACCGTTACCGCGATCGCGTCGCCACCCGTTGCCTTGATTTCCTCGGCAAGTTCGCTTCCGTCGAGAATGTCGGCAATGACGGTTTTCGCGCCTTCGGCCGCGAAGGCGCGCGCATAGGCCGCGCCGATTCCCTGCGCGCCGCCGGTGACGATGGCGACCTGGTCGGCAAATCGGGTCATGATGAAATCTCCCCTGTCCGGATTATTCGGCGGCGGCGTTGTCCCGCGCCCCCGGCATTCTGGCGTATATGATACCGATTACCGCGAGCAGGATCATGCAGGTCGCCGCCAGCGTCGAATGAATGCCGATCAGCACGCCGCCGCCGCCCATGATCATCCCGCTGAAACTGCGGAGTCCGAGGTCGGACACGTTGAACAGCCCGATGGCGCGGCCACGGATGTTCGCCGGCGCGTTGAGCTGGGCCAGCGTACGGGCCATCGAGCTGAAAGCGAGATTGAGGAAGCCTGCGGCCATCAGCAGCAGAAGGGCGATCCAGTAATTGCCGGCGATGGCGAAACCGCCGAGCGAGGCGCACCACAGCGCGGCAAGGATGAAGGAGGTTCGGACGCGCGCCCGAAGAAACCCGCCGCTTTCGAGCACGATTCCCGCTGTCAGCGCCCCGGCGGCATTGGCGGCGAGCAGCATCGAATACAGGACGGTGCCGTCCTTGTGGCCGAAATCGAGCGCGAATTTCGGCATCTGGGCCTGGAACGCGTTGCCGACGATCAGCGACGTTACCCCCGCCAGCAGCGTCATCGTCAGGACGACATGGTTGCCGGTCAGGTCACGGATGGTCTGCATGACCTCAGCGAAGCTGCCGAGTCCGCGGCGCGCCGGCCTTTCTTCGGACTCCGCGTTTTCGGGCGCATAGAACAGCCAGATCGCCAGCGGCAGGTAAAACAGGACGTTGAGCAGAATCCCGACTGCCGGGCCGAACGCGATCATCATGACGCCGCCGACCGCCGGGCCGAACAGGATGCCAAGGGTGCGGGACGACGCCATGGTGCGGATGGCGCTCTGAAGCTGTTCGCCGCCGACGATGGAATGGATGAACAGCTGGGCTGCCGGCGACCACAGGACGCCCGCAAAACCGTGGACGCTCAGCAGCACGACCGCGTGCCATTCCTCCATGATGTCGAGCCAGAACAGGATGCCCCAGCCCAGCGAGACCAGCATGAACAGCACCATGCCGATCTGAATCAGTTTTCTCGGATCGTAGCGGTCGGCCAGACCGCCGGCCCAGAAGGAAAACAGCAGGAACGGAACCCAGTGCGAAAACACCGCGAAGCCCTGCAGCATGGGCGACTGGAACTTCTCGTACAGGATCCAGTAGCTGATGACGTGCTCGATATTGTCGGCCATCATCGCCAATGCCGCGCCGATCAGGTACATGCGCGCCGCCGGATGGCGCATCGCAATAAAGGATTTCGGCGCCTCGGCGGACCCGGCGCCGTTGGTGGGCTCTTTCGCCATGAATGCTCCGGACGGTCAGTCGGCGTGTACGTCGATCAGGTTGCCGTCCGGGTCGGCCAGCTGATAACTGCCGTACGGACAGCGCTGATGCAGGGCGAGCCTGGCTTTGCCTTCGGCGTTGAAATCGATCGGGCGCGGGGCGATATGCGGGTTTACGGTCTTGAGTTCCTCGACCTTTTTCTCGAACGCATCGAGGTCCGGCACCCTGAAGCCGATATGGTCCATCGCCGGCTGTTCGATGCCGCTGCCGTTAAAGTCGGAAATTTTCCAGGGCAGGATCGACATGGTCATGCGCCCGTCGGTAAAGCGGAAGCCGCCGTCCTCTCCCGGATCGTTCCTCGGTTCCAGCTCGAACACGTCGGCGTAGAAAGAGGCCACACGCTCCGCCTCGCGCACGCGGATCGCGAAATGGGAGATCGTGGTCTCCGCTTTCCATTCGTCCATGTCGTAGACTTCGGCGCGGTTGTCGTGTCCGACCTGCGACAGATCGAAATAATTGCCGGCCGGATCATGCGTGCTGAAGCTCGCGAACGGGCGGTTGGACGGGCGCTTGACCACCTCGATATCGGGATAACGCTCGGCGATGCGGGCGCAGCAGAGATCGAAATCCTCGACCTCGATGCCGAAATGGTCGATCCCGGCGCGGCGCCCTGCACGGCGCGGAATGAGCGTCATGCCGGTATAGCCGTCGCCGACCGAAATCGCCGACTGTTCACGGGCCGTCACACCCGACACCGTCAGGTCGAAATAGGCGCGGTAGAACATGCCGAGCGTCGTGTAGTTGTCGGTGGTGATGGCGAGATGATTGAGCTTAGAGAACATCGGACCCTCCCTGGAGCAGACCGCATACGGGTTGTTTCGCACCAGTTTGAGCCCGAACGGGCGACGGCGCAACGGGGTCCGCTATGGCGCGGACCATTTTCGTGAGCGGGGTGACAGGACGGGCATTCTCGGGCATTCATTCGCAGCAAATCGAAGGAGGACGACATGCTGAACGCGGCCATTATCGGGGTTGGACGCTGGGGCCAGATTCTGGTCGATTCGGTGCAGGGAAAAAGCGACATCATTCGCTTTTCCGCCGGGGTGACCCGCACGAAGGCGAAGGCGGAAGATTACTGCCGCCAGGCCGGCATCGACCTTCGGGACGATTATGGTGATATCCTGGACGATCCGGCGATAGACGCCGTTGTTCTGGCGACGCCGCATACCCAGCACGAGGACCAGATCGTGCGGGCGGCGGCGGCGGGCAAGCATGTCTTTACCGAAAAGCCCTTCACCCTGACGCGCGCGAGCGCAGAGCGCGCCGTGGACGCTTGCCGGAAGGCCGGCGTCACCGTCGCGCTGGGCCATAACCGCCGGTTCATGAAAAACACCGAGAAGCTGAAGGAGATCGTCGAGGCCGGCGAACTCGGCACGCTGATGCATATCGACGGCAACCAGTCCACGGACATGGGGCGCATGGCGGATACCTGGCGCGATTCCCGAGACGACAGCCCGGCCGGCGGCATGACCTCGCTCGGCATCCATGCGCTCGATTGCATGATCCATCTCGGCGGCCCGATCGCCGAACTCGATTGCTACAGCATCCGCCGCGCCATCGGCTACGACATCGACGACACGACGTCGGCGCTTGTCCGGTTCGCGGCCGGGATGACGGGCACCATCACAACGCTCGCGGCGACGGGCAAGATCTGGCACATCCGCGTCGCCGGTTCGGAAGGCTGGGCCGAGATGCGGGACCAGGCGCATCTGACGATCTGCCGCAGGGGCGGCGAGGAAGAGGTGCTGGAACTCCCGTGCGACGAATACCCGCATTCGGATTCCATGGCGGCGGAGCTTGAGGAATTCGCACTGGCGGTTGCCGGCAAGGCGACCTACCGGATCTCGACCGCCGAGATGATCAACGGGATTGCCTGCCTCGAGGCGATGACGAGGAGCGCAGAAACGGGGCAACGGGTGCAGATCGCGGTCTGACGCGGCCTGCGCCATTATTTCCGTGTCCGCCAGAAACATTCTGGTCCCGCTCGCGATCCTGCTGGCGCTTGGCGTCGGCTGGGGACTCGGCGTGGTCTTCGTGAAATATGGCGGGCAGCGGGGCATTGCGCCGGCCGGCTATCTGTTCTGGGTCGGGCTCGGCGCGGGATGCGTTGCCATGCTTGTCTGCTGGACGCGGGGGGCATTTCCGAAACTGAGCCGGGAGCATCTGCGCTATTACCTGCTGACGGCGGGCCTTCGCACGACATCGGCCAATCTGGTGTTCTACACCGTGGTCCAGCACATACCGGCGGGCGTCATGTCGGTGGTGCTGGGAACGGCCGCACTGTTTACCTACGGGCTCTCGCTCCTGTTCAGGTTGGAGCGTTTCAGCGTCATCCGCCTGTGCGGGCTTCTGCTCGGTCTCGGCGGCGTCGCCCTGTTCGTCCTGCCGAAGGGAGGCCTGCCGGATGCGTCGATGACCGGCTGGGTGATCGCCGGGTTCGGCGCGCCGATTCTCTATGCGATCGCCAATATCTTTATCGACCGGTATCGACCGAAGACCGGAGATTCCGTCAGTTTCGCGGTCGGCATGCTGTGGGGAACGGCCATCCTGATTCTGCCCTACGCGCTGTATTCCGGCGATTTCTATGTTCCGTCCCTGCCGCTCGGCAGCGCTGACTGGATCCTGCTGGTCCATATTTTCATAAACGGGTTTGCCTTCTACGGGCTGTTCGAACTGATCCGCATCGCCGGTCCGACCTATGCCAGCCAGCTCACCTATGTGGTGACCCTGACCGGAATCGTCGTCGGCATATTTCTGTTCGACGAAGACCACACGATCTGGTTCTGGTCGGCGACCGCTCTGGTACTGGTCGGGGTCGGGCTGGTAAACATGAAGCAGGTGAAATCGGCCTGACCGGGCGCGGCAAAATTCCTCAAACAGGAGATCCAAATGAAAATCGACGTCTTCAACCATGTCTTTCCCGAAGAGTTTTTCGAAGCGGCCGAGGTCTTCATGCCGAAGATTGCGGTCCAGCGCTGGAAGGCGATGGAGGAGCTCTACAACATGGATGCCCGCATGCGGGTGCTGGAGGAGTTCGACGATTACCAGCAGATCATCTCGATCTCGCAGCCGCCGTTCGACATGATCGCCGGGCCCGGCGATTCTCCGGGCCTCGCAAGGGTTGCCAATGACGGGATGGCGCGTATCTGCCGCGAACACCCGGACCGGATGCCATGGTTCATAGCATCGTTGCCGATGAACAACACCGAGGCGGCGCTGGCGGAGATAGACCGCGTGATCGACGACCTCGGCGCGGTGGGGTTCCAGATTCATTCCAGCGTCAACGACAAGGCGCTTGACCAGCCCGAATTCCGCGACATCTTCGGCAAGATCGCTGATCGCGGCAAAACGGTCTGGCTCCACCCGACCCGTCCGGCGAGCCACGCCGATTACCTGACCGAGGACCAGTCGCTGTACGAAATTTTCTGGGGGATCGGCTGGGCGTACGAAACCACCGCAGCGATGTGCCGGCTGGTCTGTTCCGGCATGTTCGACGAAATCCCCGACCTGAAGGTGATTTCCCATCACTGGGGCGCCTATATCCCGCACGCCGAGGGCCGTTTCTCGCCGCTGTGGGAGCGGCGCAACGCGACGTCGTCGCCGGACGGGAAGTCGTTCGCCGACAATCTCAAGCGGCCGCTGGCGGACTATTTCAGGGATTTCTACGGCGATACCGCGATGTTCGGCGCGCAGGCCCAGAGTCAGGCCGGGCTGGACTTTTTCGGCGCCGACCATTCCTTCTTCGCCACCGACTGTCCGTACGACCTCGAGGGCGGGCGTTCGCTGATCAGTTCAACCATCAAGGTGATCGAAAACCTGCGCTGCGAGGACGGTGACCGGCAGCTGATTTACGAGGACAACACGCGGAAGCTTCTGGGAGTCTGACCGTCTGACGCCGCTCCGGCACTTCACTCTAATGTGAAGAAGAAGTGGCTGGCCGGTACGCGCCGGGGGCGAAAGAATGTCCTTATGAGACCGCTGCGTTTCCTAAGAGGACACTTTCCGGCCCTGCTGATGGCCGGAACGATCGCGATTGCTGCGGCCGTTTTTGTCTTCGGCGGCGCGATCGGTCAGACGTTTTCGCGGGCTCAGTGGGAGAAGACCGATTTCAGCAGGAAGTCGGTCGATCTCGGCGAAATCCGCTCGGGCGGGCCCGGCAAGGACGGCATTCCCGCCATCGACCGGCCGCGCTTCGTTTCCACCGAAAAGGCGCTGGCGGAAAAGCTCTACGCGCCGAAAGAAGCCGTGCTGTCGGTTGCCGTTAAAGGCGATATCCGGGCCTATCCCCTGCAGATCCTGATCTGGCACGAGATCGTCAATGATACGGTGGGGGGAGTGCCGGTTTCCGTCACCTATTGTCCGCTGTGCAATTCCGCCATCGTTTTCGACCGCCGGCTTGCCGGCCGCATCCTCGATTTCGGGACCACCGGCAATCTGCGCAAGTCGGACATGGTGATGTACGACCGCCAGACCGAAAGCTGGTGGCAGCAGTTTCTCGGAGAGGCGATTGTCGGCGAACTGACCGGATCGAAGCTGACGGCATTGCCCGCCCGCGTCGAATCGTTCGAACGGTTCGCCGCCCGGGCGCCGAAGGGAAAGGTCCTGGTGCCGACCGGAGATGTCCACCGGGCCTACGGCATCAACCCCTATGTCGGCTACGACACTGCGCCCGCGCCGTTTCTCTATGACGGCGACTTTCCCAAGGGTATTGCCCCGCTCGCATACGTGCTTGCTGTCGGCAACGAGGCCTGGTCGCTGGATCTGATCCGGCGCGAAGGGCGGATAGAGAAGGGCGATCTGGTCATCACCTGGCAGCCGGGGCAGGCGTCGGCGCTCGACAAGGAGGAAATCTTCCGCGGCCGGGATATCGGCAATATCGTGGTTCAGCGCAAAACGCCCAGCGGTCTGGTCGATGCGGTTCACGACCTGACCTTCGCCTTCGTGTTTCACGCGTTCGCCAAGGACGGGAAAATTCATAAATAACCTGGCCGCTTCGCCGGTCGTTGCCATACGCGAAGCTGGAAACCGGACCGTTCACCCCCTATCTTTCTTTTAAGGCAAAGGAATTGGAGGCCATGGCCGAACGCGACAGGAATCTGCCCAGCAAGTCCGGCACCAGCGGCGAGGTCCGGGATTTTCTCGACCGGCTGGCCCGTACGCCCGCGGTGCGCGCATCGACAGGGCGCGGCCGCCTGCTGTTCGCCATGGACGCAACCGCGAGTCGCGAACCGACATGGGACCGGGCCTGCCACATTCAGGGCGAGATGTTCGAGGCGACAGACGGGCTGGGCGGCCTTGAAGTGCAGCTTCTCTATTTTCGTGGCTATGGCGAATGCAAGGCGTCGAGCTGGCTCGACAGTTCCGGTCCGCTGGTCAAGGCGATGACGTCGGTCCGCTGTCTTGGCGGCCGGACGCAGATCGGCCGCGTTCTGAAACATGCGGTGAAGGAGACCGGCAACCGGAAGATCGACGCCATGGTGCTGGTCGGAGACGCGATGGAAGAGGACGTCGACGAGCTGTGCGCCGCGGCGGGACAGCTTGGCGTGCTCGGCGTTCCGGTCTTCGCATTCCAGGAAGGCGACGATCAGGCGGCGACGCTGGCGTTTCGTCAGTTTGCGACGCTGACCGGCGGTGCGCATTGCCGGTTCGATTCGGCTTCGGCCAGCCAGCTTCGCGAACTGTTGTCGGCGGTCGCCGTGTTTGCAGCCGGCGGACGCAGGGCGCTGGCCGATTTCAGCAGTCGCACGGGCGGCGCGACCCTGCAGATAACGTCCCAGCTCGGCTGACCGCGGTAATGACACCATGCCCTGGCTGATCCTCGGGATATGCGCCGTCATCGGCCTCTGGCTGATCGTCCGGGGCGTGAACGGTCTCGCTCCCGGTCTGGCGGTGAAGGTCATCGTCGTCGCGCTTGCCATGGCGGCGGGCGGGGCGGCGCTCTATTTTCTGGCGATGCGCGGAATCGGCACGCTGCTGTTCGTGCTGGCATTTCTTTTGCCGATGCTGATGCGCATGCGCGCCGCCCGGCAGTTTTTCAGAAATCTCGGCGGGCCCAGCAAAGGGGCTTCCACCGACGTCGAGACGGCCTTTCTCAGAATGTCGCTCGATCACGACAGCGGCATCCTCGACGGCACAGTCCTGCAGGGAGAATTCCGGGGCCAGCGGCTGGGCGAAATGTCGCCGGCTGAGCTGATGATGTTGCTGAAGGAGTGCCGCGTCGCGGACGAAGAGTCGGCGACCGTGCTGGAAGCCTATCTCGACCGGATTTATGGCGCGACGTGGCGCGACGGGGACGGCGGCGAAGCATCCGGCTCCGGCGGGCGCAGCGGGCGCTCGACGCCCTGGGGAAACGCCATGACGATGGCCGAAGCCCGCGAAATTCTGGGAGTCGGTCCCGATGCCAGCGAAGACGACATCCGCGAGGCCCACCGGCGGGAGATGATGAAGCACCATCCCGATCACGGCGGCAGCGACGAGCAGGCGACCCGGATCAATCAGGCCAAGGAGCTTCTGCTCGGCTCCTGAGAGATTTCCCGGGGGATTTCTTGCCGAATCGGCCACAACTGTGGCACATAACGTCGCTAATTCGGGGCGGGTCCCAACGGTCGCGTAAAATAGTGGTCTTACAGACAGAAGCGAGAGTTCGATGACCGGTCGCGTGCGCAAGGCGGTTTTCCCGGTCGGCGGCATGGGAACCCGGTTTCTTCCGGCGACCAAGGCGATGCCCAAGGAGATGCTGCCGGTCGTCGACAAACCCCTGATTCAATATGCCGTGGAAGAGGCGCAGGCCGCCGGAATAGAAGAATTCATTTTCGTCACGGGTCGCGGCAAGAGCGCGATCGAGGACCATTTCGATCATTCGATCGAACTCAAGAACGCCCTTTCCGCGCGCGGCGAGTACGACAAGGCGGAAGCGTTCGGCGGCTCCATGTTCTCACCGGGACAGGTCGCCTACACCCGACAGCAGGAACCGCTCGGGCTGGGCCATGCCGTCTGGTGCGCGCGCGATCTGGTCGGCAACGAGCCGTTTGCCGTCCTGCTGGCGGACGATCTTGTGATGGCTGAGACACCGTGTCTGAAACAGATGGTGGACCTGCATGACCGCACCGGCGGCAACGTCGTCGCGGTGGTGGACGTGCCTCCGGAGCACACCAGTCGCTACGGCATTCTCGATATCGGGGCCGATGACGGGAGAATTGCGGAGGTCAGGGGGCTGGTGGAAAAACCGGATCCGAAAGACGCCCCGTCGACCCTGTCGGTGATCGGGCGTTACATCCTGCTGCCGGAAGTGTTCGATCATCTGTCGCTCCGGGAACCGGGCGCCGGAGGCGAAATTCAACTGACCGATGCGATGGCCAAAATGATTGGCGGCGCGCCGTTCGACGGGCTTCGATTCGAAGGGAAGCGGTTCGATTGCGGCGACAAGGCAGGTTTCTTCGAGGCCGGTCTTGCGTTTGCCCTGGCGCGGGACGACATGCGCGAGGATGTCGTCCGGATCGTCGGCAATTATTTTTGACCGGGTCGATCTGGCATGACGGGCATATCGCATAGAATTTCTGGGACGGAGACAGCATGAAAATTGCGATGATCGGCACTGGCTATGTCGGGTTGGTGTCCGGAGCCTGTTTTTCCGAGTTCGGCGTCGATGTGGTCTGCGTCGACAAGGACCAGTCCAAGATAGACATGCTCCTTCGGGGCGAATGTCCAATCTTTGAACCCGGCCTTCAGAATCTCGTGGCTTCAAATACGGCGGCCGGGCGCCTCAATTTTACCAGCGACCTGGTTGCCGCGGTCGACGGCGCCGATGCGGTCTTTATCGCCGTCGGAACGCCCAGCCGGCGGGGCGACGGATATGCCGATCTGTCATACGTGTATGCCGCCGCCAAGGAGGTGGCGGAAGCGCTTACCGGGTATGCGGTGATCGTCACAAAGTCGACCGTGCCCGTCGGCACCGGGAGAGAGGTAGAGCGCATCGTCCGCGAGGCGCGCCCGGATGCGGAATTCGATATCGCGTCCAACCCGGAATTCCTGCGCGAGGGGTCGGCGATCGGCGACTTCATGCGGCCCGACCGTGTCGTCATCGGCACGACCAACGAACGCGCCGCCCAAGTTCTGAGCGAGCTCTATCGGCCGCTTTTTCTCCTCGAAACGCCGATCGTGCAAACGACGCTGGAAACGGCGGAACTGATCAAATACGCGGCGAACACGTTTCTCGCGACAAAGATTACCTTCATCAACGAAATCGCCGATCTTTGCGAACATGTCGGTGCCGACGTTCAGCATGTCGCGCACGCGATCGGGCTCGACGGGCGCATCGGATCGAAGTTCCTGCATGCCGGACCCGGCTATGGCGGTTCCTGTTTTCCCAAGGACAATCTTGCCCTGGTTCGCACGGCGCGCGATGCCGGTGCCCCGATCCGGATCGTAGAAACCGTTGTCGATATCAACGAGAAGCGAAAGGTGCAGATGTCCCAGAAGGTCGTTCAGGCCTGTGGCGGGTCGGTCGCCGGCAAGACCATCGCGGTGCTCGGGCTGACCTTCAAACCCAACACCGACGACATGCGGGACAGCCCCAGCCTGGTCGTAATTCCCGAACTCCAGAAAGCGGGCGCGAGGATACAGGCGTACGATCCTCAGGGCATGGCGGAAGCGCGGGAGATGCTTGACGGGGTGGTATTCTGCGATGGGCCCTACAAAACGATGGAAGGCGCGGATGCGCTGGTCATTTTAACCGAATGGAATGCCTTCCGCGCGCTGGATCTGAAGCGCGTCAGGTCGCTCTTGTCGGCTCCCGTTCTCGTGGATCTTCGCAATATCTATACCACCGACGAGATGCGCGATGCCGGCTTTACCTATTACAGCATCGGGCGCAGCCCGGTGATTGCCGGGGCGCCGGCGTGACGGCGCGGAAGATCGACCCGACGGTACTTCGCGAATACGACATTCGCGGGATCGTCGACGAAACGTTGAATGTGGACGACGCGCGCGCGATCGGCCGGGCGTTCGGCACGATGGTCGTCGAGAAGGGCGGCCGGTCGGTTTGCGTCGGTTATGACGGCCGGTTGAGTTCCCCTGTTTTCGAAGAGGCAGTCGTCGAGGGCATCGCGGCGTGCGGACTTGACGCGCTGAGAGTAGGGCTCGGGTCGACGCCGATGCTGTATTACGCCGTTCATGCCCTGTCGGCCGATGCCGGGCTGATGATTTCGGGATCGCACAATCCGCCCGAATATAACGGCTTCAAGATGATGATGGGGACCGGCCCGTTTTACGGCGACGACATTCAGCGGCTCGGAAGCATCGCCGGAGACGGCGCATTCGCGTCCGGCAGCGGCTCTTCCGGACACCATCCGGTCCTTGAAACCTATGTGGCCCGGCTCGCCCGGGACTATTCCGGCGGGAGACCGCTCAAGGTCGCCTGGGACGCCGGAAACGGATCGGCTGGCGAGGCCATGGCGATGCTCACCGCCGCTCTGCCGGGAGAGCATATCCTGCTGAACGAGACCATCGACGGGACGTTCCCCAACCATCACCCGGACCCGACCCTGCCGGAATGCCTGGAACAGCTTCAGGAAACGGTCCGCAATGAAGGGTGCGACATGGGGGTGGCGTTCGATGGCGACGGCGATCGCATCGGCGCGATTGACGGCGAAGGGCGCATTCTGTGGGGGGACCAGATCATGGTCCTTCTGGCCACGGATGTTCTCGAAGCGCAGCCGGGCGCGACCATTATCGCTGACGTGAAGGCAAGCAAGACCCTGTTCGACGAGATCGCGAAAATGGGTGGAGCGCCTTTGATGTGGCGAACCGGCCACTCTCTCATCAAGGCGAAAATGGCCGAGATCGGCGCGCCTCTCGCCGGAGAGATGAGCGGCCACATCTTTTTTGCGGACAAATATTACGGATTCGACGACGGGCTTTACGCGGCTGTCCGACTGATCGGCCATGTTTCCCGGCAGGACCGAAGCCTTGCCGAAATCCGGGATTCGCTTCCCCAGCCGGTCAACACGCCCGAATTGCGGTTTCCCTGCGACGACACGCGAAAATTCGAAGTGGTCCGAGAGGTCGCTGCGCGGCTCGATGCCGCCGGTGCCGATGTCTGCGATGTAGACGGGGTCCGGGTTACGACCTCGGACGGGTGGTGGCTGTTGAGGGCTTCGAACACGCAGGACGTTCTTGTCGCAAGGTGCGAGGCAGGCGATGCAGCGGGACTGGGTCGTCTTCGCGGTGCTCTTGCCGAACAGCTTCGGCAGAGCGGAATTGAGCCGCCCGCTTTCTGACCGCATCCGTCCGTGCGTTTTTTCTTTTACGGAACGTTGCGCGACCCCGAGATACGGTCGCTGGTTCTTGGTCGACCCGGCGGCGATTTGCCGGTGGAGCCTGCTGTCCTTCCCGGCTGGCGGTGCGTCCGAATGACGGGACGGCATTACCCCGTCATCGTTCCCTCGAGAGGCGCTGAAGTCGAAGGTTGCGTTTCCGCGGATTTGAGCGAAACGACCGTGGCCAGGCTCGTTCGATATGAAGGTCCCGAATACCGTATCCGGACCTGTCCCGTGCTTGTCGGCGTTACCCGGGAGCCGAGCAGCCTGCGGGTTTTCACGCCGTCCGCGCGCGCGCGTCCGTTATCCCGATCCTGGCGATTCGAGGAATGGCAGCGGGACCACAGGGCGGCGGCTTTGCAGATTCTGGAGTCCGGGCGGTCTTAGGAGCTAGTTGTCGCCTTCGGCAGTGTCGTTTTCCGTTTTGACGACGAGACAGCGCACCTTCCGACGTTTCAGTGTCCGGCAGGCCTCGCCCGCGCGATCTTCGGTGAGCCCGGAGAGGCGGGCCCGGTATATGCGCCCTCCTGAAGACGGCGTCGACTTGATTTCAATGCGGGCCCGGTTCAACGATGGCGCAAGCCTCGCCGCACGCGTTGCGGCCAGATGGGCGGGAGCGAATCGTTCGAAGGCGCCGACCTGGACCGACCAGTCGTTCGAATCGTCGTTTCGGGACTCGGATCGGGGTGCCTGGGTAATCGCAGCGACCCGGTTCTGGTCGCCCGTGTTCGAGACGACCGGCAATTTGGGCTGGAAGCGCTTGTTTTCCGCAATGGTCGAGAATACCCGTCGGAACAGGGTGATCATGTGAGAGTCGCGCTTGCCTGCGGACTTGCCGCCGAAGACGAGTCCGATGAGCCGTTCCCCGTCGCGTTCCACCGATACGGCGATGTTGAAACCGGATGCCTGAACGTATCCCGTCTTCATGCCGGTCGTGCCCTTGTAGCGTTTGAGCAACCGGTTGTGGTTGTTGAACGTGCGGCCGCGATAGGTGAAATCCTGCATGGAGAAATAATGGTTGAACTGGGGAAAATCGCGCCTCAGAGCAATGACCAGCCGCACCATGTCGCGCGCCGTGGTTATCTGGTCTTCGTCAGGAAGACCGGAGGCGTTCCTGAAGGTGGTACGCGTCATGCCGAGCCGTCGGGCCGTGTGCGTCATCAGGGCGGCGAAATTTTCTTCGGAACCGCCGAGCGCTTCGGCAACCACGGTCGCCACGTCGTTGGCGGATTTTGTGACGAGCGCGCCGACAGCGTCGCGGACCGATATCGCCTGCCCGTACTTCAGGCCGAGGCGGCTTTTGGGGCGGCGGGACGCGCGCTGCGACACAGGGAGCTTCTGATCCAGCAACAGGCGGCGCGTCGCCAGCGCCTCGAACACCTGATACAGCGTCATCATCTTCGTTAGCGACGCCGGATAAACGCGTGAATCCGGATTTACCGCGTGCAGGATGGCGCCCGACGTTTCGTCGACGATCATCGATGCGTATCGGACCGCGTAGGCCGGCTGGGAGAACGCGGCAAGCATCAGCAACAGGGCGCCGATGGCTGCCGCCAGATTCCGCGGTTTCGTCTGTGCCATACGACCGCTTTCGTTTTCCCTGCCAGAACCCCTGTCGCGCCGCTTCTGTTCGCTGCGGTTTCCACGACACATGGGAAATCCTAACTTAGCCGCTGAATCGTGTCCATTTTGGACCGTCGGCGTTAATCGCCGGTTAACCTTATTGCGCAGACATTATTCCTTCCGGACAACAATTCGGGATTCGACGTGACAGGGCCAAAAATTCAGAGTCTGCGTCCACAGGGCCGTTATCGCGGGCCTTGGGAGGGGTTTGCTCAATTTTGCTCTTCCATGGATAGGGAAGCTTCCCTAACATTCTGTCAGGAAGGCCGCGCGCCGCGGCCATGATACGAGTTGCGAAAGATCGTCTGGAACATGAGCGATAAGGAGCCGAACCGCCCGGATGACGGCGACACCAATCTCGGCGTCGTCGTTGAATCGAAACCGAAGACGCGCAAGCCGTCGATGTACAAGGTTGTCATGCTTAATGACGACTACACGCCGATGGAGTTCGTCGTCCACGTGCTTGAGCGGTTTTTTCACAAGACCCACGAAGAATCGGTGCAGATCATGCTCCACGTCCACCAGAAGGGCGTCGGAGTATGCGGCGTGTTTACCTACGAGGTCGCCGAAACCAAGGTCACGCAGGTCATGGACCTTGCGCAGCAGCACCAACATCCGCTCCAATGCACGTTGGAGAAGGAATAATCCCAGAAGGACGCGCCCATGCTATCGCGTAATCTCGAACGCAGTCTTCACCAGGCCCTGGCGCTCGCGCGCGAGCGGCGACACGAATACGCGACCCTGGAGCATCTTCTGCTTGCCCTGACCGAAGATCAGGATGCCAAGGCGGTGCTGAGGGCTTGCGGCGTCGATCTGGACCGGCTGCGCGAAGACATCTCGGATTACCTGGACAACGAACTCAGCAACCTCGTCGTCAATCGGGACGACGACCCGAAGCCCACGGCGAGCTTTCAGCGTGTCGTGCAGCGCGCCGCCATCCATGTCCAGACGTCCGGGCGGCAGGAAGTCACTGGCGCGAACGTGCTCGTCGCCATGTTCTCGGAACGCGAAAGCAATGCGGTATACCATCTTCAGGAACAGGAGATGTCGCGGTTCGATGCGGTGAACTATATCTCGCACGGTATCGCCAAGGTCCCGGGGCGTTCCGAATCGCGTCCGCCCGAGGGGGCTGACGAAGAACAGGCCGAGGAAAAACCCAACAAGAAGGGGCGCGAGGCGCTGGACGCCTATTGCGTGAACCTGAACAAGAAGGCCGCCGACGGAAAAATCGATCCGTTGATCGGCCGCTCGGCGGAAATCGAGCGAACCATTCAGGTGCTGTGCCGCCGTACCAAAAACAATCCGCTTTATGTCGGCGATTCCGGCGTCGGCAAGACGGCGCTCGCCGAGGGGCTGGCGCGCCGCATCGTGTCGGAGGACGTGCCCGAGGTGCTGCTGGACGCAACGATCTTCTCGCTCGACATGGGGGCGCTGCTCGCCGGCACGCGCTATCGCGGAGATTTCGAAGAGCGCCTCAAGGCGGTGGTCTCGGAACTCGACGAGTGCGAGGGCGCCATCCTTTTTATCGACGAAATTCATACCGTGATCGGCGCCGGCGCCACCAGCGGCGGTTCGATGGATGCTTCCAACCTGCTGAAACCGGCCCTGCAGAGCGGCGCGCTGCGCTGCATCGGATCGACCACCTACAAGGAATACCGTTCCTATTTCGAAAAGGACCGGGCGCTGGTCCGCCGGTTCCAGAAGATCGATGTCGTGGAGCCGTCGGTCGAGGATGCGGTCAAGATCCTTCGCGGCCTCAAGCCCTATTACGAAAAGCATCACCGGGTGCGCTATACGGCGGAGGCAATCCGCACGGCGGTCGAGCTGGCGGCGCGTTACATCAATGATCGCAAGCTGCCCGACAAGGCGATCGACGTGATCGACGAGGCCGGCGCTGCCCAGATGCTGCTGCCCGAAGGCAAGCGGCGGAAGATGATCGGCGTCAAGGATATCGAAGAAACCATCGCCAAGATCGCGCGCATTCCCCCGAAAAGCGTGTCGCGGAGCGACCAGGAGTCCCTGAAGAATCTCGAACGCGACCTGAAAACCGTCGTGTTCGGCCAGGACCAGGCGATCGAGGCGCTGGCGGCGTCGATCAAGCTCGCCCGCGCCGGCCTGCGCGAGCCCGAAAAGCCCATCGGCAGCTATCTGTTTTCCGGACCGACCGGCGTGGGCAAGACCGAGGTCGCCCGCCAGCTCGCCATGACGATGGGGATAGAGCTGATCCGGTTCGACATGTCGGAGTACATGGAACGCCATACCGTCTCGCGTCTGATCGGCGCGCCGCCCGGCTATGTCGGGTTCGACCAGGGGGGGCTTCTGACCGATGCCATCGATCAGCACCGCCACGCTGTCCTGCTGCTTGACGAGATCGAAAAAGCGCACCCCGATCTCTTCAACATCCTGCTGCAGGTGATGGATCACGGAAAACTTACCGATCACAACGGCAAGAATGTCGATTTCCGCAATGTCGTTCTCATCATGACGACCAATGCGGGCGCTGCCGACATGGCGAAAGAATCCATCGGGTTCGGACGCGGCAAGCGCGAAGGAGACGACGAGGAGGCGATCAAGCGCATGTTCACGCCGGAATTCCGCAACCGTCTCGACGCGGTGATTCCGTTCGCAGGTCTTGAAGTGCCGGTGATCTCCAAGGTCGTCGACAAGTTCATCATGCAGCTGGAGGGCCAGCTTGAGGACCGCAACGTGTCCATTGAACTCGATGCGGCGGCCCGCAAATGGCTTGTCGAGAAGGGTTACGATGAACATTTCGGCGCCCGTCCGCTGGCGCGCGTCATTCAGGAACACATCAAGAAACCGCTGGCCGACCAGCTGCTGTTCGGCGATCTGATGCGCGGCGGGCTGGTCAAGGTGTCAACAGACGCGGACGGTCTGACATTCGACGTTGTTCCCGAGCCGGCGAAAAAGAAGCCGGTCGGAAAGGCCGGCAGGGAGAAGTCGGAAGACGGCGAAGGCGAAAAGGACGAGCCCGCGCTGGTCGACGAATAGGCCGCGCTACCGGTCCTTGACGGGAGTCGACAGCTCGCCCTTGCGGTAGGGCGAGCGCTCCTCTTCGAGCATATCCATTTCCCATTCGGTTTCGCGCGCCTCGCGCCGGACGAAATTGCCGACGGCGTCCCGAAATCCCGGGTCGCGAATCCAGTGGGCGCTGTAGGTTTCGCTCGGCAGATAGCCTCGACTGATCTTGTGCGGACCCTGCGCGCCCGCTTCGACCTTGGCGAGCCGGTGTTCGATGGCGTAATCGATGGCGCGGTAGAAACAGGCCTCGAAATAGAGCATCCGGAAACGTTCCACGCAGCCCCAGTTGCGGCCGAACAGCGTATCGCTGCCGCGAAGGTTCATGGCGCCGCCCACCCACTCCCCGTCATGCCTGGCCATGACCATGACCAGCCGGTCCGCCAGCCGCTCGCGCAGCAGGGAAAAGAACGAACGGTTCAGATAGGCGTGCGCCCACTTCTTGTCGACGGTCGCGAGATAGAACCGGTAGAACGCATCCATGTGTTCTTCCCGCACGTCGTCGCCCGATAGCACCTGGATATCGACGTCCCGGTTGGCCTGTTCGCGTTCCTTGCGGATGGACTTCCGCTTGCGCGAGGTGAGTTCGCCGAGAAAATCGTCGAATGTCTCATAGCCGCGATTGTACCAGTGGAACTGCTTGCCGAGCCGTTGCAGGAACCCTTCGCCTGTCAGCAGATCGCGTTCCTCCCGTGTGCAGAAGGTGATGTGCAGCGAGGAAACCTTGCGCTGGCTGGCCAGTTCCAGCAGTCCCGCGACCAGCACCTTTCGCGTGCGCTCCGCCTCGGGCCCGGGCCGGACCAGAAGGCGCGGGCCGGTTACCGGCGAAAACGGAACCGCGACCTGCAGCTTGGGATAATAGGTTCCCCCGGCGCGTTCGAACGCATCCGCCCAGCCCCAGTCGAACACGTATTCGCCGTAGGAATGGCTCTTCAGATAGCAGGGAGCGACCCCGAGAAGCCCGCCGTCCGACCCCTCCACCAGAAGGTGCTGCGGACCCCAGCCGGAATCGGGCGCGGCAGAGCCGCTGTCCTCCATCGCCGAGAGGAACTGGTGGCTGACGAACGGATTTTCGGTGCCGGCGCAGGCGTTCCAGTCTGCGGGCGCAATCTCGCCGATCCGGCCGGCTATCTTGACGGTAACGGGGTCGCCATCGGGCATGGCCAAGAATAGATCGTCTTCCGGACCATACTCAAGTGGGAGACCCAGCGCTCTTACTCGATCTCGAAAACTCCGTCGACCTCGACCGCAGCGCCCTGGGGCAGCGACGCCGTCGCGACCGCGAAGCGCGCGTGACGTCCGGCATCGCCAAATATTTCGACCATCAGGTCGGAGGCCCCGTTCATAACGACCGGCGGCTGGATGAAATCGGGCGGCGCATTGACGAATCCGCCCAGTTTCACGACCCGCTTGACCCGGTCGAGATCGCCGCCACAGGCGACCTTGAGCTGGCCCAGAAGGTTGAGTCCGCAGGCCCGCGCCGCGCGCTGGCCGTCCTCGATGCTGAGATCGCCGCCAACCTTGCCCGCGATCAGCCCGTCATCGGCCTGCGACACCTGTCCGGATACGAACACGAGATTTCCGGTAACTACGAAGGGGATGTAATTCGCCGATGGGGTGCGGGGTTCCGGAACGGCGATCCCCATCTCTTTCAGCCGCGCGTCGATTTTTCCAGCCATGATGTCCTCTCTGATGACGTTTCAAGGTTTTCCATTTCTAGCCGGGAGAGGCGGGCGGCGCCAGTGCGCGCCCGCCGATTCCCCGACAGAAAAATCGGGAGGCGGCGTATGCCGCCTCCCGAAAGTTCAGGGAGACGCAACGTCAAAGATGGCGTTGCTCGGTCGCGGCATCCGGGGTGAGACCGGCGGATGCCGAGCTCCGCGCGGGGTCGGATAAACTCCCCGGCGAAGGGCTTGCACCGCGGGCGGCGGCCGACTGGCCCGCCGGCACCGCGATGGCTGTTTCGTCTATTCGACGCGGAACGTCGCCTCCGGAAGCGGAACTGGCGATGGCGTCCTTTTCCGCCGGTTCGCGGTCTGTGGGAACGGCTGCCGCCCCCCCGTCGAGTATCGTCCATCCTGCGAGCCGTCGTTCGCTGTCTTCGAACCGATCGGGTAGTGCGGCCGGCGGCATGACGGGCGCGGCCGGTTCCTTGCATGCCGTCAGGGTTTTCAGTCCTTTCCGCCAGCCGTCGATGAAAATTTCGCGGCACGTCCCGACGCTGCTGTCGGCCGGCAAGGTTACGACATGCCCGATGCCGCCCGTTATGACCGGCTGCACGGTTTCCATCATGCGGAGGAGCGCCTGCGGCGGCAGCCGCCGCGGGTTGCGATCGCCCTGCTCGACAGCGCAATCGAATACCGCCAGATGGTCGGGCTCCAGACCCGGGGCGCCTTCCAGCGCTCCGGAACCGCAACAATAACGGTTGGCGGCCTCGATCGCGGCATGGCTGTACCCCAGCGCGGACAGCATATCGAACCCTTCCTCGCCGATTTCGAAGGGCGACAATCCAAGCATTCGCGTGCAGAACGCTGCACCCAGAGCCCAGGGGGTGAAGACAAACGATATGTCCGGGCATTCGGCGAGCCCCGCTTCAAGCACGCAAAGCGCGTCCTCGGTGAATCCCCGCCGCCGGAGGTTTTCGTGGTTTACGCCGGGGGCGCCCTTCAGCGTCGCGTGTCCGGCAACGTGGCGCAGGATGCACCCGAGCCGTTCGCCGTCGTAACCGAGTCGCCTGAGGCCCTGAACGACGGAAGGCCGGATCGTCCTGCGGTAACCGTCGCCCGGACATTTTTCGAAGCGAAGCAGCGAGTACTCGGGTTCGATGCCGGGCGTTTCGCAGCCCGCGATCCGGTTTTCCCTTTCCAGCGCCGCGACAAGACTGACCTGTGCGTTCCGGTAACCGGATCGCGCGCCGATTTCGGTTGCCTCCTGCCAGACCGCATGCAGTTCGGCGTCGAACTGCGCCGGGTCGGACGTGCACCGGTCCTGCTGCCTTGAAATCGTTTCCTGCATCGAGGTCGCGTTGCGTTCCCATGCCGGAAACGGGCCGAGCTCTTCCGCGAGGACGGCGGAGACCCTCCACGCCGCGCCGGTTATCAGTCCGCAAACCGATCGGGCGAAGGCGCGTCCGTCCGCGCTGTCGTAGGCGACTCCGAGCGCCATCAGCGCTGGCGCGAGGCCGGACGGGGAAAGCGCGATCGGTCGATACTCCCAGGCCTGGCGGCACTGCCGGGGGGTTGCCGAAACCGTCTTCGCCAGGGCGATGTCGGATGCCAGCGCAGCCAGCGTCGCGGTATGGCGCAGGCCCCCTGCGTCGAACGCGGAATCCGGCGCGACGAACCGAGAAAGGTTAATCGTCATCCGGCTTGCGGCGCAATTGTCGAAAAACAGGAAATCGCCGTCGCCGGCCGCGCTGGCGATCGACCCGTCCCCGCTGCAGGTGTTTCCGTCGTCAGCCGCCGTCGAATAATGCAAGGCCACGGCGGCTCCCGACCATGCCGTCAGCGCTGCGGTATCCAGTATCGACTCCGCGCCGTCACGATTTTCATCGGCTTCCGCCAGATCGCTGTCATCGGTCCGAATGGCGATCACCGGCGCGCGCGGTATCGCGAAAGGCGCAGCATCGCCGACCAGCCGGGCTGCGGAAAAATCTGCGTTCTCCCCGACCAGCCTCAGGACCCGGTCGATCAGGGCGTCGGGTACCAGCGCGCCGCGCGCCACCGCGATGGCAAGACGCAGGGCAGGATTTCTGTCTGGATCGAAGGCGCCTTTCTCCCCGTCGCTGCGGCTGGCCTTTGCTATGGCGTCGAGGTGACGGATGGCGAGGCGGCGTCCCGATTCCCGCAAATCGCCCTGCACCGATTTCGAAGCGTAATCAAACAGGATCGAAATTGCTCCGGCGTCGTCCGCGTCTAGCGTGATACGCCGGGCTGCCGGGTTTTCCGTTTCCCCCGCGAGACGGCGGGCCGCGACATCGAACTCAAGAGCCGCTCCAGACGGCACGCCTGACCGGCTCGCGCTCAGATTGGCGCCGGTCCCGAACCCTGCCTGTCCCAGCATCGCGTCGCGCTGGATCATGGCCATTATGCCGTCGGCGCCGTCGGAACCGTCATATCCGCTTATTCCCACGCCGTGAGGCGGGATATCGTCTGCCGTTGTCGGGCGCATGCCGCCGGTTCGGAAATCGGTGATCGCGCCGCGCGGCGCTTCTCCGATTCCGTAGGCCCAGAAGACGCCTTCATTTCGCCAGACGGCCAGTTCTGGCGTCATTTTCCTGCTCAGAAGGAGCCACTGGATTTCCTCGAAGAACGCGAGCGCGTCCTTTTCCGAATCGAAATAGCCGCCTTTCCAGCCCTGATAGGTCCAGCCGCCGGAAATCCTTCGGACCGGCTCGGCAATCGAATTTTCGCCGGTCGTTTCTTCGTTGCGTGTTTTGCGATCGGCAACAGCAGCGGCTTCGTGCCGCCACAGCCACGTCGGAACGTCGTTTTCCGGAACCTGGCGCAGGGCGGCCGGAATGCCGGAGCAAAAAAGATCATGCGCGGCAAACAGGTCGGGATCGTCAAGCGACCAGTGTGCGGCCAGCAGTTTTTCGACGGAGCTCGAAAATTCGGAAAGGCGGGGGTTCTTCGCGCATTCGAATGGCGCGCCCCCGGATTTGACGTGGTGTCGGGCAATCTGCACCGATCCCGACCTTTCCAGAGCGACCGCCAGGCCAACGACCTAAATGCCGCTCTTTATAACTTCACCCCAGTCCTGCCGACGAACAGCCGTTCGCCGAATTGGTCCCCCCAGAAGGTTGTGCCTCCCGTACTTTCCCGCCTGATACTCAACGCTACTACGCAAAATGTATCCCGCGGCACGCCCCAAAATCTGGGGGGCATATCCATTTAGCGACAATATATTGGGAAATCAACAATATTTTGACGAAATATATCTTTAAGTACAAAATATAGTAATGTTGCCGTGAATTTTTGGTTTTGCCGGTTTTTCGATGCTGCTGGACCTGTTGTGGGCCGCATGCCATATAATCGGCCGACTTCGGCGGTCGCCGTCGATCCTTGACGATGAAATTTGGAAGTGCGTTCGCAATGTCCCTCGGAACCAGACTTTTTACGCTCCTGAATGGAGAGCTGGTGGGAACCGATTCCGCCGGAAACCGTTACTATACGGAGCGGAAAAAACCGACTGGCCGGCGGGCGCGACGTTGGGTCGTGTATAAAGGCACGGCGGAGGCGTCTTCCGTGCCGGCGGAATGGCACGGCTGGCTTCATGGGCGCGAAGGTGCCGCCCCGCCCGGAGAAGAGACCGGGCGGAGACCGTGGCAAGTCGAGCATCGCGAAAACATGACGGGAACGCCTGCCGCGTATCGTCCGCCCGGCGACGTCTCGCGTGCCGGACAAAGGGAACGGGCTACCGGCGACTACCAGGCCTGGCGACCCGAATGATTCCATGTTGACATTGTTCTGTAGCTTATTTGTTTGACGGGAGAATTGAGATGGGCCGCAATCTCGTAGAAACGCTGATGGGCGCCTTCGTCCTCGGCCTTGCTGTCGTGTTCCTCGTCTTTGCCTACGATCAGGGCGGCCGCAAGACCACCGACGGTTATTCCCTTACAGGCAAGTTCGACCGCATCGACGGGCTGGCGGAGGGAAGCGATGTCCGGATGAGCGGTATCAAGATCGGCACCGTTACCCGGCAGACGCTCGATCCCAAGACCTATCTGGCGATCCTGACTCTGAATATCCGCAACGACGTTAAGCTGCCCAAGGACAGTTCGGCCCGGATCGCTTCGGACGGACTTCTCGGCGATAAGTATCTTTCGATCACGCCAGGCGGCGAAGACGCCATGCTGGCTGCGGGACAGGAAATCCAGTACACGCAAGGGTCTGTGGATATCGTGTCGCTGGTCGGTCGGATGCTGTTTACCCAGACCGGCAAGAAAGACAAGGGTGAAGAGGCCAAGGAACCGCCGCTGCCCAAAATGCCCTGACGCGGAAAATGGCCGCACCCGAACAGCAACGCTGGATCGCAGACCGGTACGCGCGCAACGCCCGCTTCGTGGCCGATCTCGGCGAACCTCTCATAGACATGCTTGCGCCGGCTCCCGGCGAACGCATTCTCGATCTCGGTTGCGGCGACGGCGCGCTGACCCGAAAAATCGCCGTCGGCGGCGTGTGGGTCGTCGGCGTCGATGCTTCGTTCGATCAGGTCCGGGCGACGGTCGCGCTTGGCATTCCCGGCGCGGTGGTCGACGGGCACAAGCTGACATTTTCGGGAAGTTTCGACGGAATCCTGACCAACGCGGCGCTGCACTGGATGACGCGGCCCGACGAGGTAATCGACGGGATGTGGCGGGCGCTCAAGCCCGGCGGCCGGCTGGTCGGCGAAATGGGCGGATCGGGGAACGTGGCTGCGATTTCCAGCGCGTTGAGCGAGGCGCTGACCCGACGCGGCCTCGATTCGAGAGCGGCCTGTCCGTGGTATTTTCCGACACCGGAGGAATACCGCGACAGGCTGGAAGAGCGTGGTTTCAGGGTCAGGTCGATCGAACTGATTCCGCGCCCGACGCCTCTGCCGGGCGACATCCGGGACTGGATCCACACTTTCGGGGAACAGTTTCTGATGTCGGTACCGGAAGCGGAACGCGCGGCATTTCTGGATGAGGCCGCGGAAGCCCTGAGGCCGTCGCTCTACGATCCGCAGGGACAATGGGTCGCCGATTATGTCCGTCTCCGGTTTGCAGCGATTCGTCCGGAGAGCCCGTCGCCATGAGGGTCTTCGCCGTGCTGTTTGCCTGCGTCGGTCTTGCCGCGCCGGCGGCCGCTCAGCAGGGGGCCGTCATGCAGGGGCTCGATAAGGTGACGGCACGAATTTCCACTTTCGAGGCGCCTCTCGACCAGCCGGTAAAGTTCGGGACGCTGCAGGTTACCGTTCGCACCTGCCGCAAGGCGCCGCCGGAGGAACCGCCTGAAAGCGCGGCTTTCGTCGAGATCGACGAAGTCAGGCCCGGCGAAGAGGCGCGCCGGGATTTTACAGGCTGGATGCTTGCCTCAAGCCCGGCGCTCTCTGCCCTTGAACACCCGGTCTACGATGTCTGGGTCGTCGATTGTATGAAACAGTCCAGCTCGTCGTCGCCGAGTTCCGAATAGAAGGTCGCGTTGATGTCGAGCGCATCGGCGAGGATCTGTCGGTATCCGCTCCGATGGATTTCGACCGTGCCGAACTGCCCCAGGTGGCTCGTTACGAATTGCGTGTCGAGAAGGCGAAAACCGCCTTTTCGGAGCCTTGCAACAAGGTGAACCAGCGACACCTTGCTGGCGTCCGCCACCCGGCTGAACATGCTCTCGCCAAAGAAGGCGCCGCCAAGCGAAACGCCGTAGAGGCCGCCAACAAGCTGTCCGTCCAGCCATGCCTCCACGCTGTGCGCTCGGCCCATGGCGAACAGGTCGACATACAGCCGGACGATTTCCTCGTTGATCCATGTTTCCGATCGATCCGGCGCGGGCTCCGCGCACAGCCGGATGACCTGTTCGAAAGCCGTATCGCATTTGACGTCGAACAGATTCTGGCGAACGGTTCGTCGAAGACGGCGCGGAATATGAAACCTGTCGAGCGGCAGGATGCCGCGTTTTTCCGGGTCGATCCAGTAAAGCGTCGGGTCGTCGTGCCTTTCGGCCATCGGAAACAACCCGACCGCATATGCCCTCAGGAGAACTTCAGGTTTCAGCCCGGCCATGGCGCTCTCGTCCGGCGCGTCGTCTTCAGGCGCCTGTTGCGACCTGGCTGCCCACAAACCTCTCCAGCCAGTGAATGTCATAGTCGCCATTGACGAAGTCAGGATCGGAAATGATCGCCTGGTGAAGGGGAATCGTCGTCTCGATCCCGTCTATTACGTACTCCTCCAGCGACCGTCTCAGCCTCATCAGGCATTCGTTCCGTGTCGATCCGTGCACCACCAGTTTGGAGATCAGGCTGTCGTAGTGCGGTTGCACGCTGTAACCGGCATAAAGCGCGGAATCCACCCGGACGCCCAGCCCTCCGGGCGGATGGTAGTCGGAAATTTTTCCCGGCGACGGCCTAAAAGTGACTGGCGATTCCGCGTTGATCCGGCATTCGATCGCGTGCCCGCCGAAGGTGATGTCCTGCTGTCTGACCGAAAGGTCGGCTCCGCTGGCGAGCCGTATCTGTTCCCGAACGATATCGAGTCCCGTGATCATTTCGGTAACCGGATGCTCGACCTGCAGGCGGGTATTCATTTCAATAAAGTAGAACTCGCCATCCTCGTACAGAAATTCGATGGTGCCGGCATTCCGGTAGTTGATCTTCGAAAGCGCCGCGCACACGCGGTTGCCGATATCCGCTCGCTGTTCCGCGTTAAGCGCCGGAGAACGGGCTTCTTCGAGCACTTTCTGATGGCGGCGCTGCAGGGAACAGTCGCGTTCGCCCAGATGGATGACTTCGCCGCGCCCGTCGCCCATCACCTGCAGCTCGATGTGACGCGGCCGCATCAGGTACTTTTCCATATACATCGCGTCGTTGCCGAACGCAGCCTTCGCTTCGGTGCGGGCCTGGGCCAGAGCGGCGGACAGGTCCTCCGGCGCGAAAACCGCCTTCATGCCACGCCCGCCGCCGCCCGCCGATGCCTTGACGAGAACCGGATACCCCATCGACGCCGCGATTTCGCGGGCCTCGGCGTCGCTGCCGAGCGCACCGTCAGACCCGGGCACGACAGGGATGCCCAACTCCTTGACCTTGGTTTTGGAGGCAATCTTGTCGCCCATCAGCGAAATATGTTCCGGCGTCGGCCCGATAAAGCAGATGCCGTGCTCCTCCACCATTGAGGCAAACGAAGCATTCTCCGACAGGAAACCGTACCCCGGATGGATAGCGTCCGCATTGGTGATGGTCGCGGCCGTCAGGATTGCCGGCATGTTGAGGTAGGATTCCGCCGCTGAGGGAGGACCTACGCAAACGCTCTCGTCGGCCAGGCGCACATGCATGGCGTGGGCGTCTGCGGTCGAATGGACCGCAACCGTCCGAATACCCATCTCATGGCAGGCCCGGTGAATACGAAGCGCGATCTCGCCGCGATTGGCGATGAGGATTTTTTCGAACATCAGCGGATGGTCATTCGAGGATTACCAGCTCTTCCCCGAACTCAACCGGGGTTTTGTCGGCGACCAGAATTTCCGCGACGCGGCCAGAGCGCGGCGCGCGGACCTGGCTGAAGGTCTTCATGGCCTCGATCAGCAGCAGCGTCTGGCCTTCTGCGACCGTGTCACCGACCTTGATCAGCGGCGGACTTTCAGGGTTTTCGGCGACGTAAATAACGCCTGGCATGGGCGCCGTGACTGCGCCGGACCTTGGGCCGTCTTCCGCCTGCCGCGATGACGCAGACGCTGCGGCGGGCTGATCCGGCGTGGCGGCTTTCAGCGCCGTCAGCACCGCCAGCATGCTGTCGGTGGCGTCCGACTGGGCGGGTTTTCCGCCCCGTACCACGCGGATCGATTCGTCGCCGACGCTGTATTCGATTTCCGTCAAATCAGTCTCGTCGAGAAGCTCCGCGAGCTTTCGCACCATTTCCTCGTTCACTTCGAGCTTTGCCATTATCGAATCCCTTCGGTGCCGATCATTCTCGCCGCGGCATCAATCGCGAGTTCATATCCGCTCTCGCCGAATCCGCAAATGATGCCAGCCGCTACCATAGAAACATATGATTGATGACGAAAGGATTCTCGGCGATGGAAATTTGAAAGATGCAGTTCGATTATCGGGATATCCAGCATCGACAGGGCGTCCAGAATGGCGATCGAACTGTGTGTGAATGCTGCCGGGTTGATGATGAGCGCGTCGCAGGAACCTCGAGCGGTCTGAATCCAGCCGACCAGCTCCGCCTCGCTGTTGCTCTGCCTGAAATCCAGCGCGACTCCCAGCGCGTCGGTTCGTTTCCTGCACATCCGTTCGATGTCGGCGAGCGTGGACGTCCCGTAAACCTCTGGCTCGCGTACGCCCAGCATGTTCAGGTTGGGGCCGTTCAGGAGGAGTATTTTCGGTAGTTCCGGCACGAATAGGGTATCCAGTCCTGCGTTGTCTGCCGGTATCGATATCCCAGCGCCCTGTTCGGCGCAATGATGCTCGTCGGGGTGGCTCACGACAGCCCGAACCGATGCCGCCGCCTCGAGCGGGGTTCCCGGTGCCGCATATTTCACCATTTACGCAAATTTAACGCAAATATCCGATATTGTTCATGGATTCGGATATTGCAGGCGAGATATGAGAACGATTCCCGACGATATGCCGCGCGAAATTGTGACGGTAGGACTCCCTTCCGGCTCGGAGCGACGGCTTGTCCTGCGGCTGCTTGCCTACTGGCGGAGCCTGCAGGAAGGCGAAGAATTCCCGCCCCGGTCGGCAATCAACGTCACCGATATCGCCGATTTGTGGAAAGACGCCTTTATTCTGGATACGCGTGAAAGTCCGGACGATCCGGTGTTTCGTTTCTTTGGCGACGCCCTTTCCCACAGATGCGGAGAAACCCTGATCGGCAGGCATATTTCGGAAGTGCCCCCAAACTGTCTGGCATCCGTCGCCGTCGAGTATGCCGGCGTTGTGCTGGAACGGAGAGCGCCGATGTCCCGGGGGGGCGAATTCACCGAAGCGGACGGGATTCGGACCCTTTACCGCAGCATATTGCTGCCGCTGAGCGATGACGGCGAGACGATCACGGGAATTCTCGGGGCGGCGAATTGCAGGGAGCTTGTCGGGGATTGACGTCGCGACCCGCCGGCTAGTGGAAGAGCCATGAAAGCATTCGAAATTCACACCTTTCGCGGTGGAAAGTGGAAAATAGATTCGGTCTTCGACGACCGGGATCTTGCGTTGTTCGAAGCCAGGCGAATGGACAGCAGCAATCGCTTTCCCGGCGTACGTGTCGTCGAAGAGATATTCGACGAAGCAAGCTCTCAGACGACGAGCCGTACTATTTTTCGGGGCGGTAGCGGCGCCGAACAGCAGATGCAGCCGCAAAACAAGCAAGCTCCGTCAAGAATGCCGGCAAAACAGAGGGCTGCCGGCGAAGAACGCGCTCCCAAGGGAGGGAAGCGTCCGGGCGCCAAGAAGAATTCCACTTTTTCCGGCGTGCTCTTGATGTTTCTGGCCGTCGGCGTCCTCGGATTCGCCGCAATGTTCGGTCTCCAGTATTTTGCCGGCATCCATCTGAATTAAAGAAACCGGTGCCGGTTCGCATGGTGCCGGTTCGCGTGGCGTCCTGTACGGCTGCCTGGTGTGGGTCTCCTCACATTTTTCTTTTTTCGGGGCGTGGATGCGTGTAAAAGGCGCGTCGCTGACCCTGCTTTTTGCAGGGACCTGGAGAACCCTTGAAAATGACCGAACGGATATTTCGGTTCCTCGAAGAGGAACGGCCGGAAACTCCCTGCCTCGTCGTCGATCTGGACGTCGTCGAAGAAAATTTTTTGGCTCTTCGCCGGGCATTGCCGCTAGCCAGCATATTCTATGCGGTAAAAGCGAATCCCGCCCGAGCCGTACTGGATCGCCTTCGCCTTCTTGGCGCGTCGTTCGATGCGGCCAGTATTTACGAAATCGACCAGTGCCTCCAGCTCGGCGTTGAGCCGGGCCGCATTTCGTTCGGCAACACGATAAAGAAGGAAGCGCACATCGCGGATGCGTTCGCGAAGGGCGTTCGCCTTTTCACGATCGACAGCGAGGCGGAACTCGAGAAGGTCGCCCGGGCCGCGCCCGGCAGCCGTGTGTTCGTCCGGTTCCTGACCACCGGCGAAGGGTCGGACTGGCCGCTTTCGCGAAAGTTCGGGTGCGAACCGGAAATGGCGGAACAGATTCTGCTCCGGGCGAAGGACCTCGGCGTTGAACCGTACGGCGTTTCGTTTCACGTCGGCTCACAGCAAAGGGACCCCGGTCAGTGGGACCCGGCCGTCGAAACGGCGGCGAGGTTGTTCGACCGTATGTCGGCGATAGGAATCGACCTTAAATCGGTCAATATCGGGGGCGGTTTTCCAGCCAGATACCGGACCGCCACACCTGACGTCGAAGAATGCGGCACGGCGATCATGACCGCAATGACACGCCATTTCGGGAACCGTTTGCCCAGGATTCTCGCAGAGCCCGGACGCTATATTCCGGGCGACGCCGGCGTGATCCAGACCGAAGTCGTGCTGATTTCGCGGAAATCGGCGGAATCCGGTCGGCGATGGGTATATCTCGATATCGGCAAGTTCGGCGGCCTGCCCGAAACCATGGACGAGGCCATCCAGTACAGGATCAGGACTCCTTATAACGGAGCGCCGGGCGGTCCGGTTGTGATCGCCGGGCCGACCTGTGACGAGGTGGATATCATCTACAATGAGGCGAGCTACGAACTGCCGCTCGATCTCAAGATCGGCGACCGTATCGAGGTGCTGAGCACCGGCGCGTATACGTCCAGCTATTGTTCGGTGGGCTTCAACGGCTTTCCGCCGCTCCGCGAATATTACATTTGACCGGAGACCGCACCGGCGGCTTTTGGTAGGGTCCGTGCCGGATCTTCAATCATGGACGGCAGGATCATGAAGCTTTACGGCTATTTTCGTTCGTCCGCCGCGTTTCGCGTGCGGATCGCGCTCAATCTGAAAGGGCTTGCGCCCGACACGGCGATGATCAACCTGCAGGCAGGAGACCAGTCCTCCGCCGATTACAGGAGGGTCAATCCGCAGGGACGGGTTCCGGCGCTCGAGGACGGCGGCGCCATCATGGTGCAGTCGATGGCGATCATGGAGTATCTCGACGAGAAATATCCTGCTCCGCCCCTGTTGCCGGATGATTCGGAAGGGCGCGCCCGCGTCCGCGGCATCGCGAATATCGTCGCCTGCGACATTCATCCTCTGAACAATCTCGCCGTGCTCAACTATCTGAAAGACGAACTTGGCGCGGATCAGGACGCCGTCGTCGGCTGGTACCGCCACTGGGTCAAGGAAGGCTTCGATGGCATCGAGCCGTTGCTGGCCGGGAGCAAGGAAACCGGAACTTTCTGCCACGGCGATGCGCCTGGTCTGGCCGACATCTGCCTGGTGCCGCAGGTGTTCAACGCACGCCGATTCGACTGCGACCTATCGGCCTATCCGACGATTCTCCGGATCAATGACGCGTGCCTCGCCCTCGATGCGTTCGACAGGGCGCAGCCCGGCAACCAGCCGGAGGCTGCGGAACTCGGTTAGAGACGGCTCGCCCGGGGAGATTCCGGCGTCAGCCTTTCTTGCGCGCTTCTCTGACGACCTCGCGCAGGCCGTTCAGATCCATGGCGCCGGGTATCAGCCGGTCGCCGATCACGAATGACGGCGTTCCATTGATCTTCAGCGCTTCTGCCAGCGCGTAGTTTTCGCGGAGGACGGAGTCGATTTCGGGCGACCCCATGTCTTTACGCAAACGGTCCGGATCCAGGCCTACACCCTTCGCGATGCCCAGGATCTGGTCCATTCCAAGCGCGCCGCGATGCTTCATGAGCGCGTCGTGGAAGACGATATATTTCCCCTGTTTTCGCGAAGCGAGCGCGGCGCGCGCTGCTGCCACCGATTGCGGTCCAAGGATCGGCCATTCCTTGTATATCCGCCGGATTTTCCCGTCGCTCCTGACAAGTTCCGCGACCGTATCGTGGACCCGTTTGCAGACTCCGCACCGGTAATCGAAAAACTCGACGACGGTAACGTCTCCCTTGGGATTTCCTCCCACAGGGGACGTCGGATCGTTGCGTATCAGGTCGCGTTTCTCGGTCAGAACGCGTTGTACCTCTGCGCGCTCCGCGGCTTCGGCGCGTCGCTTGTAGACCTCTATCGCTTCAATGACGATCTCGGGATTTTTGAGCAGGTAGTCCCGGACGATTCGTTCGATATCCGTCGGCGTCTGAGACGCGGTCTCCGGCGCCGGTTTCGCCTGCTGGGCGTGCGTTTCCGGTGTGCTTGCAATTGCAGCGGCGATCGCGAGGCAAAGGGCTCCGACCAATCGGCTCGTCATGCGCTCCTCCTATATTGGGCGCCGCATCTTGAACCCTGCCGCTAACGAAACGCAATCAGGATTGGCATCGGTCGCGGGAAAGTGTCCTGTATGGCGCCGTCAGCTTCGTTTGTCCGTTTCGTTCAGGATGTCCTGGGTGCGCAGCCAGGCGGGCGTTCCCTCTTTCAGAAGTTTCAGGGCGCGGGTTGCCTGCGCGCGGGCGAGTTTGGACCTGCCGATCAGCAGGTTGTATTCCGCGAGCGCCCATGACGACCGACCCATTTCGCCGCGTCGGCCATAGACCGTTCCGGCAAGCCGCCATGCCAGCGGGACGAACCGGTCTACCCGCAGGGCTTCGTTGGCGTGCATCAGGGCTTCATCGAAGAGTTCCGTACGATTCGACTCGATCATTGCGTGTGCGAGGGACGTCCTGAGCAGCGGCGCGTCGGGCATCAGGCGTACAGCCTCCCGGTAGGCGACGAGAGCCTCATCGATGCGGCCGTTTTCGAAAAGCATCTGCCCCTTGAGTTCGTGGAAGTAGGCATTCTGAGGCTCGTCCGCGATAAGACCGTCGATCAGAGGGATGGATTTCGCAAGATCGGCGTTGCGGTATTCGGCGATGGCGCGGGCGTACCGTACGGATATGGATGAGCCCTTGTCCTCGTAGTGAGCGAGAACCTGCGGCGGGGATCCGAGAAATCCGTTCAGCTTTGCGACCATGCGTCGATGGGCGACCTCGAAACGTGCGGGCGTTTTCGCGTTGGCGTTGGGCGAATTCTGCAGGTGGCGCTCCGCAAATCGTACCCTCTCCCGCGTCAGGGGGTGCGTTCTGACATAGGATTCCTGACGGGATGCGTGAAGAAATTCCTGATTTGCCAGGATGTTCAGGAATTCGACCATGCCGCGGCTGGACAGACCGGCGCGGTCGAGAAAAGTCGTTGCGGCCTGGTCGGCCGACTGTTCCTGCGTCCGGCTGAAGCTCAAGAGAGAACGCTGAATGATCTGCTGGCCTCCGCCACCGACGGCGACGGCGCCGGCTGCATCCCTTGAAAGAACGCCGATTACCAGCCCCAGCGCCTGGGTGATCAACGCAGCATTGCTGGCGTCGTCTATCGCGCCCTGGAGCCGGGCGAGATGTCCTCCTGCGATATGGCCGATTTCATGCGCCATGACGGCGATGACCTGATCCGGATTGGCGCTCCGGCGCAGCAGTCCGGTGGTAATGAAAAGACGCTGTCCTCCCGCTACGAAGGCATTCAGTTCGGGACTGTTTACGATATGGACGTGAAAGGCTTCCGGGTCGAGCTCGGCTGCGGAGAGGAGTGGCGCTGCATAGTCGCGGATGGTATTTTCGATCTCCGTATCGCGAATCATCGAAAGCCCGCCCGCGCCATACGCGCTTCGCTGGGTCGCAGACACACTCGAAAGAACGAGCATGCCAAGGGCAAGGAGGAAAACGTTGCGTCGCGTCAAAAGCCTGACTCCGATGACCATAACCAAACGTAGGTACGGGGCGGGTATGCGTCAATGCAGGCTGAGCGCACTCGCCGGAATTCTTGCCCTGGCGATCGCATCATGCAGCGAACCCCAGATTCCCGTCGGAACGGTCGGCCACGTAAACGAGTATTTCGGCGGCGTTGCCGCCGATGAGCCGCGGGCGGCCCTGATCGGCCGTGATGTGCTTTCCGCAGGCGGTACCGCCGCCGATGCCGTCATTGCCATGTCCATGGCGATGATGGTGACGCGTCCCGACGCCGCCGGGCCCGGCGGCGGGGGCGTCTGCGTGGTGTACAGCGTAAAGGACAACAAGGCGGAGGCTCTGGAGTTCATGCCGCATGCGTCCCGGTCGCGTCCGGAGGGCGGGCGATGGGTCGGCACGGTGCCGGGAACTTTTCGGGGGCTGTTCGCGCTGTCGGCCCGATATGGCGTACTGCGCTGGGAAATCCTCGTTCAGCCCGCCGAGAACATGGCGCGTTTCGGAATTCCCATGCCTCGATCGCTGGCCCGCAGCCTGGCTGCCGACAGCCGCACGCTGCTCTCCGATCCCAGGGCGCGGAACAGTTTCGCTAGGCCCGATGGAAAGCCGCTGACTGAGGGAGAACCGTTCAGGCAGCTTGATCTCGCCGGATTTCTGGGCCGTATGCGGATCGCCGGCCCAGGCGATTTTCACGAGGGCCGGAACCTGCGTCAGTACGTTGAGGAAGTCCGCAATGCCGGTGGATGGATCACGACCGACGACATCAGAAAATACCGCCCCGTCTGGAACGATACGCTGAAGATCAAGGCTGGTAACCATATCCTTCATTTTGCCCCTTCTCCTGCCCTCGGCGGGCTTGTCGCGGCAAGCATCTGGCGGGATATCGGCAACGATTCGCGATTTGTCGGCGCGGATGACGATGCGCAGGTTCTTCTCATGACCCAGGCGGCGCGCAAGGGGCATGGTGCGGCGCAGTCCAGGCCGAGCAGGGGCAGGGGCTCCGTCGGCGCTCTGGCGATGGATGCCGCCGGTAATGCCGTTGCCTGCACCCTGACCATGGGCCAGCCCTTCGGTATCGGAAAAATTCTCGGCGATACCGGAATCATCGCCGTAAAGCCGGCTTCGCCCGAGAGCGCCCTGCTGCTGGCGCCCGTTGTTCTGGCCAATGACAACGTAAAATCGGCGTATGCCGCGGCAACCGGTGCTGGCGACCGCTCGGCCGGGGTTGCGCTGGCGACGGTCCTCGCCCGTCTGATAGATGGCGGAAAAAAGGTAGATGAGGCGATGAAACTCTATCGATCCGCGCCTGGACCGCAAGCCGGACAGATATTGCTGGAAGACAACGCTCCGCAGGCGCTGCCCGCCCGTCTCGCCGGTCGGGGCGCCATCGTGACACGGGTTCCGGCGATCGGCCGCATCAATCTGATGTATTGTCCGGTCGGGATGCGCGAGCGTCCCGAGGCTTGCGTCGTCAGAACCGATCCCCGCGGTTTCGGGCATGCCATAAACGCGGAGTTCTGAGCCATGGCGTTAAAGGCGTCGCGCCGCGGCCGGATTCCGCCGTTTATCGTTATGGATGTGCTGCGCGATGCGAACCGCCGTCAGGGGGCGGGCGAAGACATCCTGCATCTCGAACTCGGTCAGCCCGAGACCGGCGCCCCGAAAACCGTCATCGAAGCGGCCCAGCGAGCCCTGGTCGGCGATCCGCTGGGCTACACCGAGGCTTTCGGTCTTGGCTCCCTCCGCGAGAGGCTTTGCCGCTACTATGCGGACACCCAGAATATGGAGATTTCGCCGGAAAACGTCGTGATAACGACGGGGTCTTCCGCCGGATTCGTGCTCGGCTTCACTGCCGCGTTCGATGCCGGCGACCGGGTCGCGCTCGCCGCACCTGGGTATCCGGGATATCGCAACATCCTTCTGGCCCAGGATATCGAACCCGTCTCAATTCCGACGGGGCCCGAAACCCGGTTTCAGCCGACGCCCGAATTGCTGGACCGCCTCGAAGGCCCGATCGACGGGCTGATTGTCGCAAGCCCTTCGAACCCCGCAGGCACCATGCTGGGCGAAACGGAGATGCGTGCGCTCGCGGCCTATTGCCGGGACCGGGGCATCCGTCTCATTTCCGACGAGATATACCATGGCATCACCTTCAGCGGAGAAGGCGTAAGCGCTCTGCGGTTCGATCCCCAGGCGATCGTGGTAAGCAGCTTTTCCAAGTATTTTTCCATGACCGGATGGCGGGTCGGCTGGATGATCGTGCCGGATGATCTGCTGCGGAGCGTCGAGTGCCTGGCGCAGAATCTGTATATATCCGCGCCCACGCTGGCGCAGATCGGCGCTGAAGCCGCTTTCGATGCGTTCGACGAGCTCGACCGGAACGTTGCGCGGTATGCAGCCAACCGGGAAATTCTGCTGAAGGGGCTGCCCCAGGCGGGCTTCGACCGGCTGGCGCCGGCAGATGGCGCTTTCTACATTTACGCCGACGTTTCGGGCCTTACCAACGACAGTGTAGAGCTGTGCCGGAGGATGCTCGACGAGACCGGCGTCGCGACGACGCCGGGCACCGATTTCGACATCGCCTGCGGCGCAGCCTTCGTTCGCTTTTCCTTTTCCGGCGCGACCGACCGGATCGAACAGGCGGTCGACAGGCTGATCGCCTGGACTCCTGTCGGCTGCTGACCGTCGTCCGTCGGAGACCTCGTTCGTCAGGTCGAGGTCATTCCATTATTCGTTGCCACCAGCCTTTTCGGCGCGGGCGGTCGCTGCCGTCGCCGGAAGACCCGGCCGGCGGCGCTGGCTGGGCGATCTCCTGACCCGGGGGGCTGGCAGCTGCGGCAAGTTCAGGGACGCGTTCGTTGACGACTGGATTCTGGTCGTCGCGGACGGCAGCCTTTTCGGGCTCCGGCTGTACGGGATTCCCGACGGTTTCCGTTTTGACCTCGGCGGCTGACGCGTCCGCAGAGGGTTCGGTTCCAGGCAAATCCGTCACAGCCTGTTCGCGTGGCGTATCGCCGGCGTTTTCAGCCGGTCCCTCGGTCGATGCCGACGTCTCCTCGGAGTCGGGTTTTTGGCTGCGTCTGCGGCCGCCCCGGCGGCCCCGGCGGCGACGGCGCGGCTTCGCGTCTTCGTCGCCATCGCCGGCCTCTTCCGCCGGCGGCTCCGCCGACACGATCTCTTCGCCATCGGCGTCGTCGCCAGGACTGGCCGCTTCGACCGTAGCCGAGGGCGCGTCCTGATCCTTGCGCCGACGGCGCCGTGAACGCTTGCGACGGCCCGACTGTTTGCCTTCCTCCGGCTCTCCGCCGTCGCTGTCGCCATCGCCGTCGCTGTCGCTGTCGGAAACATCCGCCTCCGATACCGGCTCTTCCGCCCCGGCAGCCGGGCGCCCCTTGACGCGGTCGAGCTGCACGTCGTTCATCGATGTCGAATCGTCGCCGACGATCTCGACGGAGAATCCGTGCCGTTCTTCGATGGCCGTCAGCGCCGCGCGCTTCTGGTTCAGGACATAGAGCGCCACCGACGTCGGAACTCTCACCGATATTTCACTGCTTCGGTTGCGCGTTCCCTCTTCCTCGATCATGCGCAGCACCCGTACCGCCATCGACTCGATGGAGCGGACATGTCCCGTTCCGCCGCAGTGGACGCAGATGTTGCTGCTGGTTTCGATAAGACTCGGTCGCATGCGCTGGCGCGAAAGCTCGAGCAGACCGAAATTGCTGATTCGACCGAGCTGAATGCGTGCGCGGTCCGATTTGACGGCGTCCTTGAAGCGTTTTTCGACCGCGCGCTGATTGCGCGATTCGTCCATATCGATGAAATCGATGACGATCAGCCCGGCAAGATCGCGGAGCCGGAGCTGCAGGGCGACCTCGCTGGCCGCTTCGAGATTGGTTTTGAGCGCGGTTTCCTCGATATTGCGTTCGCGCGTCGACCGGCCGGAATTGACGTCGATGGCGACCAGGGCTTCCGTCTGGTCGATGACAATATATCCGCCGGACTTCAGCTGGACGATGGGGCTATGCATGGCCTCGAGAAGGCTTTCCACCTGGTAGCGGTGGAAAAGCGGGATCGACTCGTCGCGATAAGGCTGAACCCGCTTCGCGTGGCTCGGCATCATCATTCGCATGACCTTCTTCGCGGCCTGATAGGCCTCGTTCCCGCCGACCAGAACTTCTTCTATTTCACGCGAATAGAGATCCCGAATGGCGCGCTTGATAAGGTCGCCCTCCTCGTAAACCAGCGCCGGAGCGGCGGATTCGAGGGTGAGGGTGCGAATTTCCTCCCACAAACGCATCAGGTAATCGAAATCGCGTTTGATCTCCGACTTGTTCCTCTCCATCCCCGCGGTTCGCATGATGACGCCCATGCCTTCGGGAACTTCAAGATTCTTGAGGAGATCGCGCAGACGTCTCCGGTCGGAAGCATTGGTGATCTTCCGCGACACGCCGCCGCCGTTACGGGACGTGTTCGGCATCAGCACGCAATAGCGGCCCGCCAGCGACAGATAGGTAGTAAGCGCTGCGCCCTTGTTGCCCCGTTCTTCCTTGACGACCTGCACCAGCATGATCTGGCGCCGTTTGATGACTTCCTGGATCTTGTAGCGACGCATCGGGTGGTCGCGGCGATCGCTCTGCCGTCCCCGTCCGCGAGGCCGTCCGGCGGGCTTGGCACTGTTGTCGGCTGTTTCCTCGGACGGGGCTTCGCCGTCGTTTTCGAGGGCTTCTTCCGAGCCATCGGTCAAAGGAGCGCTATCTTCCGGCCCGTCCCCGGTCGCTTCCCCGGTCGCTTCCCCGGTTGCTTCCTCGGCGTCGAATTCGGGTTCCGGCGAAACATCGGTCTCGCCACCCGCGCCTTCCTCGTCGTCAGGCGCTTCGTCTTCCGGGTCGTTGTCCGCGACGTTCCCGCCGTCGTTCTCGGGATTTTCCGAATCGTCGTCGTCGGTTTCCTCGGCCTCACGGTCGTCGGCCGCCTCTTCGTCGTCGGCGATCTCGCCATCGATGGAATCGACGTGGGCGTGAGCCGCCATCGCGTTTTCTTCGAAAAGGGCGACATCGCGTTTCAACGCCTCCCGGTCCTCGACCGGAATCTGGTAATAGTCCGGATGAATCTCGTTGAAGGCGAGGAAGCCGTGCCGGTTTCCGCCGAAATCGACGAAAGCGGCCTGCAGGGAAGGCTCTACCCTCATCACCTTCGCCAGATAGATATTCCCTTTGAGCTGGGACTTGGCGGAGGATTCAATGTCGTATTCTTCCAGTCGATTGCCATTGGCGATGACGACGCGGACCTCCTCAGGATGGGTCCCGTCGATCAGCATGCGCTTGTTCATGTTTTGCTTTCGCTCCGAGTACGCGCCTTGCACCCGTGCGAACGGCGGGCGAGGCGTGTAACTTCATAGGCGAAGTCCGCGGCATCCGGCGTCGACCTGCGAAATTCTCCAAGTGTGGGTTCCTGACTTCGGAACCACCCGGTTCGATTACCGGGCTGCAGGGGCGCTCGAAACTGTCGGTGCGGACTTCGGGTTAATCCCAATATAAAACCGTAATGTCAAAACCCAAGGTCGCGGAATCCAGCCGTCCTGCGGCTGTTTTCTCCAGACCCCGTGTTCCCGCCACGATGATTCATCGCGCGGAGTCTCACGGTTCGTTCGCAACGCCGGACAGGATACGCCTGCGCCGGAAATACTACAACTCGATTGTTTTCCATGTTTTGCCGTTGCCGTTCACGCGGCTTTCAAGCCGTCGGAACCACACTGAACTTGAAATAACACTTTGTTTACGACAATATCTGGGCCCTCACATGGCCAGAGCCACTATATGTGTGTAATGTTTCGCAGATTGGCCGGATTGGCGACGGGGTGGCTATGCTTTCTGGGCGTTTCCGTCCCGGCACTTGCCGGTGTCGTCGCCGAGTCGATCCGCGTCGGCGACTATCAGTCGCGCACGCGTTTCGTACTGGATCTCAGCGGTCCCGTCGATTTCCGGATTTTTTCGCTCGCCAACCCATACCGGATTGTCGTCGATCTGCCTGAAATCGCCTGGCGATTCAAGCCGACCGGAATTCCGGATGGAAAACGCATAACGGGATACCGGTACGGGCTTTTTCAACCCGGCCAGTCGAGAATCGTTATTGACGTTTCGAAGCCGGTCAAGGTTTCAAAGGCTTTTCTTTTGTCTCCGCAAGGCGACTTCGGTCATCGTCTGGTGATTGATTTGACCGACGTTTCCCGGGAGGCGTTTCTCAAGGCCGTGAAACTGACACCGCCTCCTCGGAAGGAGGCTTCAAAGGAACCGCCGGTGCAACCGCCTCCGCCGCGTTCCGACGCGAAGAAGCCGCGGAAAAAAGAGTTGCCATTGATCGCGATCGACCCCGGTCACGGGGGCGTCGATCCCGGCGCGCACGGCAGGTACGGGACATGGGAGAAGAATATCGTTCTCGAACAGGCGCGCGAACTGCGTCGTCAGCTGTTGGCCACCGGCCGTTACCGCGTGATTCTGACGCGCGACCGGGACATTTTTGTCAGGTTGCGCGAGCGGATCGCCATCGCCCAGCGAGCGGGCGCCGACCTGTTCATCTCCCTTCATGCCGATTCCATCGCCAATAGCAAGGTAAGGGGCGGTTCCGTCTATACGCTTTCCGAAAAAGCGTCCGACCGCGAAGCCGAAGCGCTGGCGGCCAAGGAGAACAAGGCCGACATAATCGCCGGCGTCGACCTGTCAGAGCAAAGCGAAACGGTCGCCCGCATTCTGATCGATCTCCGTCAACGGCTGACGAAGAATGCATCGGTCGCCCTCGCCAAGCATCTGGTTTCGAATTTGGGAAATACGACGAAAATGCTGCGCCGCAACCATCGGTTTGCCGGCTTCGCGGTTCTCAAGGCGCCAGAAATTCCGTCGGTCCTGATCGAGATGGGGTATCTTTCCAATCCTGCCGACGAAAAGATGCTGAGAAGCCTCGATCATCGCCGCAAGATCGCCCGGGCAATCGTCGAAGGCGTCAACGGCTATATCGAGCAGCGCCAGGCGTTCAACCGCTGATTTTTCCCGCGATGCCCGCGTGGAACTGCAAGGAACAGCCACAAACCTGACAAAATTGGCGTTATGATGGTCCCATGACGAAATCTGTCCATAACACCCTGTTTCCGGTCCGCGAGCGGTGCGTCGGATCATGAGACGGGTGCTTCGTTTTCTGTCCCTGAGCGCATTACTGTTTCTGCTTTTCGCCCTGGTCGGCGCCGGCGCCCTGGTCGGCGTGTTCTGGCATTACGGCAAGGATTTGCCCGACTACCAGCAGCTTGCCGATTACGAACCGCCGATGATGACCCGGGTCCACGCCGGCGATGGCAGGTTGCTGGCTGAATTCGCCCGCGAGAAACGCGTCTTCGTTCCCATCGATGCAATCCCGAAGACGATCGTAAAGGCGTTCCTGTCGGCCGAGGACAAAAATTTCTACGCCCATCCGGGCATCGATTTTCTCGGCGTCGCGCGGGCCATCGTGACGAACCTGTCGCGTCTCGGACGGAATCAGCGTCCCGTCGGCGCGTCGACCATTACCCAGCAGGTGGCGAAGAATTTTCTTCTGACCAACGAGGTGTCCTATGAACGCAAGATCAAGGAAGCGATCCTCGCCATCCGGATCGAGCAGGCTCTCAGCAAGGACCGGATCCTCGAACTTTACCTCAATGAGATCTATCTGGGCTTCGGTTCGTACGGCTTAGCCGCGGCCGCATTGAACTATTTCGACCGGTCCCTCAACGAACTGACGATATCCGAGGCGGCTTTCATCGCGGGCCTGCCCAAGGCTCCCAACAATTACCACCCGACACGACGGCCCGACGCGGCGAAAGGTCGGCGCAATTACGTGATCGGCCGGATGCTTGAAGACGGCTACATCAGGCCCCAGCAGGCGGCGGACGCCCGGGCGGAGCCGCTGGTCATTCGCGAACGGACGGGGGCGGCGGTCGCGGAGGCGGATTATTTCACCGAAGAGGTTCGCCGCACCCTGGTTGACCGCTATGGCGAGGAAAAGCTTTACGGCGGCGGGCTGTCGGTACGGACCACCCTCTCTCCCCGTCTGCAGAATATCGCCGACAGCGTCCTGCAGGACGGTCTGATCGACTATGACCGCCGACACGGATGGCGCGGCCCCCTGGCGCATGGAAGCCGGGAACAGGATTGGCGCGAGGTCCTCGGGAAAACATCGATACCGTCCGGCGTCGCGGCGTCGCGCCCGACTTGGCGAAAGGCCGCCGTGATCTTCGTGTGGCCGGACAAGGCGACGATCGCCTTCGAAGATGGAACGGAAGGATTTATCCCGCTCGGCGAACTGACATGGGCGCGCGCATGGATTCGCGGTCAGAAACGCGGTCCGCCTGTTCGCCATCCCGAGCAGGTCCTGAGCCTTCGCGATATCGTAATGGTCGAGAAGCTGGGACCCGGCAAGGACGGAAAGCCGGCTCCGGAAGGTGCGTATGGTCTCCGCCAGCAACCCGAAATCGAGGGGGCGCTGGTGGCGCTCGATCCTCACACCGGCCGGATTCTTGCAATGAGCGGCGGCTTCGCCCGCTCGAAAAGCGAATATAACCGCGCGACGCAGGCGCGCCGCCAGCCCGGATCCGCTTTCAAGCCGTTCGTCTATCTGGCGGCGATGGACAACGGCTACACGCCCTCGTCGATCGTGCTGGATGCTCCCGTGGTGATCGATCAGGGACCCGGCCTGGGTCTATGGAAGCCCGCGAACTATTCCAACAAGTTCTACGGTCCCAGCCCGCTTCGGATCGGCATCGAAAAGTCGCGCAATCTGATGACGGTTCGGCTCGCCCAGACCATCGGCATGGAGAAGATCGCGGATTACGCGAAACGGTTCGGCGTGGCAAAGGACATGCCGCGGATGCTGTCGATGGCACTGGGGGCGGCGGAAACGACATTGCTGGACATAACCGCGGGTTACGCCATGCTGGTGAATGGCGGCAAAAAAATCGTTCCGTCGCTGATCGACCGTATCCAGGATCGCCACGGCAAGACGATATTCAGTCATGAAGGACGCGTTTGCGGCTACTGCCGCGAAACCGAGTGGCACGGTCAGCCTCCGCCCGAGATCCCTGACAACAGGGAGGTCGTCGCCAATCCCGTCAGCGCCTATCAGGTCGTGTCGATGCTTGAAGGGGTGGTGCAGCGGGGCACCGGCCGGCGCATTCGCACGGTCGAGAAGCCACTCGCCGGCAAGACCGGAACGACAAACGACAGTGTCGATGCCTGGTTTATCGGGTTTTCGCCCGACCTCGCTGTCGGCGTATTCACCGGTTTCGACCAGCCCCGGCCCCTTGGCCGGGGAGAGACCGGGTCGTCCGTCGCGGTTCCGATCTTCCGCGACTTCATGATGGAAGCGCTCAAGGATCGGCCTCCCGTTCCGTTCCGGATTCCCAAGGGGGTTCAGCTTGTCCGGGTCGATCCTGAAACAGGGCGGCGCGCGGCTCCCGAACAGCGCCATGCCATCCTTGAGGCGTTCAAGGCGGGCACCGAGCCCCCGGAGGCGTCCGGTGAGAAAACGCTGCCGGAAATCGGCGGATCGCTTGGCGGCGTAAAGGGATTATATTAGAAACCCTGTCGTTCACTTCGTTGGGTGAACGGCGACGGTTCAAGTTCAGAAACAGGATGGTTCCCATGCGTGCCGAATCCCAGGCATTGGTCGATGAAATCAAGCAGTCGCTGGCGCTGCTGAGGAGGCATCTTTGACTGGGAAAATGCGCTCCGGCGTCTGGATGAGCTGAACGCCGAAACCGAGAATCCCGACCTCTGGTCCGATCAGGAACGCGCGCAGAAGATCATGCGCGAACGAACCCAACTCGATCAGTCGATCGGCTCCGTCAGACGGATGGAGCAGGACCTCGACGATGCGGCGACGCTGATTGAACTCGGTGAGGCTGAGGAGGATGCGGAAAGCCAGAACGAAGGGCACGGGATGCTCGTCGCGCTGCGCGACGAGGCCGCCAAGCGAGAGCTCGAATCCCTGCTGTCAGGAGAGGCTGACAACAACGACTGCTTCCTTGAAATCCATGCGGGCGCCGGAGGCACCGAATCGCAGGACTGGGCGCAGATGCTGTCCCGCATGTATGTGCGCTGGGCGGAGGCGCACGGGTACAAGGTCGAATGGCTGGAAGAAAGTCCCGGAGAAGAAGCGGGGCTCAAGTCCGCGACCATCAGGATCGTCGGGTTCAACGCCTATGGCTGGCTCAAGACCGAAAGCGGCGTTCATCGGCTGGTGCGCATCTCGCCATACGATTCCGCGGCGCGGCGGCACACGAGTTTTTCCAGCGTATGGGTCTATCCCGTTATCGACGACACGATCGAGGTTCAGTACGAGGAAAAGGATCTTCGTATCGATACCTATCGCGCTTCGGGCGCGGGCGGACAGCACGTCAACAAGACCGACAGCGCCATCCGCATTACCCATCTGCCGACCGGCATAGTGGTTCAGTGCCAGAACGACCGGTCTCAGCACCGCAATCGCGCGGCGGCGTTCGACATGCTGAGGGCGCGCCTGTACGAGCTTGAACTGCAGAAGCGCGAGGATGCCGCTCAGGCGGAATTCGAGGCCAAGACGGAGATTGGCTGGGGGCATCAGATCCGGTCTTATGTGCTGCAGCCCTATCAGATGGTCAAGGATCTGCGGACCGACGTCGAGACCAGCAACACGCAGGCGGTGCTCGATGGCGATCTGGATCAGTTTATGGCGGCGTCGCTCGCTCAGCGGGTGGCCGGAAGCGGGCTCGAGGAACACAGGGAGTGATCGGCATGATCGTCCAGCAAACGATAGAGACGAAACTGGCGCACGCTTTCGCGCCGTCGCATCTGGCGGTGATGAACGAAAGCCATATGCACAGCGTGCCTCCGAATTCGGAAACCCATTTCAAGGTCGTGGTGGTGTCGGATGCGTTCGACGGCAAACGGCTTGTTGCGCGCCACCAGGCGGTCAACGCGACGCTGGCGGACGAGCTTGCCGGGCCGGTTCACGCTCTGTCGATACAGGCGCATACGCCCGATGAATGGGCGAAGCGCGGCGGCGCGATCATGGAGTCGCCAGACTGCATGGGCGGAAGCAAGACCGCCGCATCCTGACAGTTCAGCGCTTAAGGAATTTTTCGTCGAGAGCCGCGGCCCAGGGCAGCGCCCGGGCCAGACCGCCGGCATCCTCGATTTCCCTTTGAATTTGTGAAATGCGGCCCTGCGAAACATCGCCCATCGCCGCGACGTCCCTGAGCGGGATATTGGCGGCGCGGCGCAGCAGATAGGCGACGGCGCGGAAAGCGTCCGGATTTGTCCTGCGGTCGGGCAGGGCGGCGCGCGACAGTCCGCACATATCGGCGACCGCCCGAATGACCTGGTCGCGCGTCGGGCGCAGCGGGTCGGCGGCGGTCGATGGCACCTGATCGAGCGGTTTTCCGTCGATCATTCCGGCCAGTCCTGCAAGAAACGACTCGCTTCCGAGGTAATGCCCGCCGCGCAGTTCCCGCCATGGCGACGGAGCGCCCACCCCCAGGGAGACATAGTGCTTCCAGGTTTCTCCCGTTTCGTCATCGAGCCGGCGCAGCACCTCACCGGTATGGAGCCAGGGCCATGGGCTGTCTTCTCCCGCCAACGGGCGGTAGCTCGACCAGCGCCAGAGGTCAGCGCGGAGAACAGCTTCGGTCCGGACCGGGTTGAGCACGATGTGGCGACATAGCGGCAGCAGCCACAGTTCCTTTTCAACGACCTTGGCGTGATAACGCCCTTCGAACAGGTGGCCGCGTCGTTTGTGGCGGCGGCCGAACCACTGCGAGTAGGTCATGTTCAGGCGCGCCATGCCGCGCGCGAGCCCGGGCTCCGGGGTTTCGATCAGCAGATGGTAGTGATCCTCCAGCAGGCAGAAGGAGTGGCAAATCCATCGCTGCTGAGCGATCTCCCGGCCGAGCATGTCGGCAAACCGCTTTCCGTCTTCAATATCCGTAAATAGCGGCTGGCCGGCATTGCCCCGCGCCGTGATGTAATACAGCGCACCGGCGAATTCGAGGCGAAGGGGACGCGACATGACGAAATTCTAGCCGAATCGATGTAGAAAATAAAGTGATGACCCAATCTAAACATGGGCCATGATTTTAGGTCAACCTTCAGCCAGCGGATCGTAATATTCGGCACCGAAACCCGCGGCCGACCGCGCCGCCAGATTGAATGGCGGTTTGAGCCGGCCGCGGAAATGCGTCCGGACAAGCCGGTGATAGGTATCGACGGGATCGAGACCGTCGCGTTGGCACAGCCAGCGAAACCAGCGCTCGCCGGCCGCGACGTGACCGATCTCGTCCTCGTAAATCCTTTGCAGGATGGCGGTGCTTTCCATGTCGCCGGCGCCTTCGAGGTTCCGGATCATTGCCGGCGTGACGTCGAGGCCGCGCGCTTCGAGCACCAGCGGTACGATCGCCAGGCGGGCGTACAGATCGTGCCGGGTCTGTTCCGCCGCCTCCCACAGCCCGTCATGCGCCGGCAGCGCGCCGTAATGGCTGCCGAGCGTACGCAGCCGTTCCGACAGCAGCGTAAAATGGAGCGCCTCTTCTCCCGCGACGACGACCCAGTCGTCGTAGAATGCACGCGGCAGGCCGTTATCTGCGAAGCGCGCGATCAGGTCGCAGGCGAGATCGATGGCGTTAAATTCGATGTGGGCGAGCGCATGCAGCAACGCGATCCGCCCGGCGTCGCTGCGGGCCTTGCCGCGTTTCGGCATGTCGCGCGGCGGGCGCAATTCGGGACTCGCAGGACGGGCCGGACGATCGGGAGGAGAGGCCGTTCCGACAACCGGAATTTCGCCACAGGTCCACGAATTCGCGAGCTCGCGCGCCTGCTCCGCTTTCCGTTCCGGATCGGCAGTCCGGAGAACGGACTCTGCAGTCGTGGCCAGTCCGGTATTCGGCGGTTCCGTCAGAGCGCCCTTGCCGCTTCCAGCACGGCCTCGACATGGCCTTTGACGCGTACCTTGCGCCAGACCTGTGCGATCTTTCCCTTTTCGTCGATCAGAAAGGTCGAGCGCTCGATACCCATGTATTTGCGCCCGTAATTCATCTTCTCGACCCAGACGCCGTAGGCCTCGCAGATCGACCCGTCCTCGTCGGCAACCAGCCTGAAGGGCAGCTCGTATTTGGCCTTGAAGTTGTCGTGTCGTTTCACGCTGTCGCGCGATACGCCCAGGATTTCCGCATCGATCTTCGAGAAGTCCGGCAACGCGTCGCGGAAACCGCACGCCTCCGTCGTGCAGCCCGGCGTCGAATCCTTCGGATAGAAATAGAGGACGATCTTGCGTCCTTTCAGCTCCTTGAGCGAAACCGAGCCGCCGCCATCCGTCGCTCCGGAAAATACCGGCGCGCGGTCTCCGACATCTACCGTCATTGTCTCGCCCGTCAGTCCAGCGTGAAGCTGCCGTCGGAGAACTTGACGTGGAGGTTGAAGCCGCCCTCGTTCACCTGCCATGCCTGAATCCGGTACTTCCGGTAGCCCTGCCTGTGGAACGGGTCGCCATCGGCAATGCGCTTGGCTTCCGCCATGTTTTTCGCGCGCACGACGATCATGCCGGGTCCCTGCGGCTTGCCCTTCGCATCGACGAACGGGCCGGCCGCAAACAGGATGCCCTTTCTTTCGATCTCCAGCTGATAGGCGATGTGCTTGGGGAAGATTTTCCGCCGGTCGCCTGTCTTGTCGGTCGGTTCGGAGAAAATGATGTAGAGCTTCTTGTGCAGCATTTTGGCATGCAGCTCTTCGACCTGTTTTGCGGTAAGCGCCATTCTTTGCTCCTTTTGCGTTCGGTTGGCGTTCAGATGCGTTCGACGATGTTCAGCCCGCGGTCGCGGTCCACCAGATAGATCAGTCCCCGGTCGTCCCAGCAGACGTCGTTGCTGAGAACCTGCTTGGATCCCTGGGGTACGTCGGGCTGGAACGACGCCACGACATGCATGTTGTAGGGATCGGAAATGTCCACCATCTGCAGCCCCTTGGCGAACCAGGCGCAGGGAATTTCCGTGCCCTTCACGTCCTCGGCCGGCTGGTGGCAGCCCGAGCGGATCGGCCGCGGCCCGTCGTCGAGCTGCACCGTCGAAACCGGCACGGGATTCTCAAGATCGCTGACGCAGACCATCCACAGCATCGCGCCCGGCGCGTCGTCCCAGAGCTTGCCGGCGTCCTCGTCCGCTACCACCATCCAGCGTTCTCCCTGGATCTCGAACGGGATCGGGAGACAGGTGTGGGTGGGGAAGGGGAAGGGCGGGCTCCAGTCGAGCCCCGAAACGAATTTCGGGTTCGCCATGTCGTCGATATTGAGGATCACCAGCCCGCCGTGCCAGTAGCTGGTGTAGAGATGGTTGTCGAGCCGGATCGGATGATGGCACCGATGCGCGTCCTTTTCCCAGGTCGGCGTCTCGCCGCCGGCGAGATGCTGGCCAGGCATGTGCCAGCGGCCGACCTCGACCGGATTCCTGGGATCCTTGAGGTCGAGGATCATCACGATATTGCCGATATAGCCCTCGAGTTCCGGCGAGATGTAGGCGTAACGCCCGTCGAAGGTGAAGCGATGGACGCCGCTCTGGTCGCATGGCCAGAAGCATATGTTTTCCGGTTTTGACGGGTCGCTGACATCGAAGATGTTCAGGCCGCCCTGGAATCCCGCGTCCGGTTCGCCCGCGTAATGCTTCGATTCGTAATTGGTGAGCATCAGCCCGTTTTGCACCCGTACCTTGTGGGCATGCACGCCCTGATGCTGGCATTGAAGCTGGGCGATCTGTTTCGGGTTGGCAGGATCCGACACGTCGAAGATCGTTGTTGCCTCCGGTCCTGTCGTGTGGCCGACATAGCAGGTCGTTCCGTCAACGACGACCTGTCCTCCGCCCTTGCAGTCGATATAGGCGATTTCCCTGAACCCGTTGGCTTCCGGCATGAATGGCTCTCCTCCCTGTACCGGATGTCGTCCGGGCTGGATATCGTTGATATGTACGGATGTTGTCACGATCGTTCCCGTATCCGCAACGGTCGATCAGGTTTCCCGCGGTTCCAGCTTTGCCGCGGGGCCTTCGACGATTTTCCGGAAAATGTCGCGACACCGGTCAGTCTGATCGGAGACGGTCCGGTTTAGTTCGTCGAAGCTTTCCATGGCGCACCCGCGCGCCAGCATCGCGCGCGTATCTTCGCTGGCGACAGCCTCGTCGAAATCGTCGCCGACGCTGAGGCGCAGGACACCCTGAAGATTTCGCCATAACCGCATCGCATCGATAAGGGTGGAGGCCACGGCACGATCCAGAAACCCGGAGTCGCTCAGACGTTGAAGGGCTTCAGTGGTGTTCGGTGACAGAACGGCCGGGTTCTCCGTGCCGTGCCGTAATTGCAGGTACTGGGCGATGAATTCGATGTCGATAAGCCCGCCCCGCCGGTTCTTGATGTCCCAGTCTCCGCAGGATTTTCGATCGCGTTCGATCCGCGCTCTCATGTCGGCGACGTCCCGCAGCAGCGCATCCGGCTCACGAGGCTCCGTCAGGATGTTGCGAATGGCCGCGCCCAGTTCGTTTTTGAATTCTCCTTCGCCAACGACGATTCGCGCCCGGGTCAGGGCCATGCGCTCCCAGGTCCAGGCGGCTTCGGCGTGATATTTCATGAAGGCGTTGAACGACGTGGCAAGCGGACCGGCATTGCCGGACGGGCGCAGCCGCATGTCCACGTCGTACAGGATTCCTTCCGCTGTCGGCGAGGTGAGCGCACTCAGATAACGTTGGCCGAATCTCGTAAAATACGGGATCGGCGCGAGCGGTCTTTTCCCGTCGGACTGGTTGTCGCTGTCGCGATAGACGAACAGAAGATCCAGGTCGGATCCCACGGTAAGTTCTCTTCCTCCCAGCTTGCCCAGGGCGACAACGGCCATCTGGCTTTCCGGAATGGCGCCGTGAGCCGATGCGAATTCCCGGAGCACGGCCGGGTACATCGTCCGCAATGCGGTGTCTGCGATATCCGAGAGCGCGCGTCCGGATTCTTCCGGTGAGGTCCTGCCCCGGAGAATATGGACCCCAATCTGGAACTTCCGGTCGCTCGTATGCCGGCGAACGATGTCGAGAATGTCCTGAAAATCCCGGGCCTTGTATCGAATGGCCTGCGCCGCTTCGTTCTCCAGCTGTTCCGCCGGAGGGACAGGTTCGAAAAAATCCGCTTCGAGAACCGCATCGAGCAGGATCGGGTGGTGACGCAGCATGTCGGCGATCCGCGGCGCGCTTCCCATGATTTCCGCAAGAAGTTCGAGGTAGGCGGGATTCGAATGAAAAAGAGAGAACAGCTGCACCCCGGCGGGCAGACCGGACAGAAAATCGTTGAACCCGAGCAGCGCGCGATCCGGGTTGAGAGTCCTCGAGAACGCCTCCAGCAGACCGGGCATCAACTCGGTCAGGAGTTCCCTCGCGCGCGTGCTGCGCGTTGCGTTGTATCGTCCGTGATGCCAGTTGCGTATGGTCGCCGACGCCGCCGTCGGGTCTCTGAAACCCAGCGATTCCAGCGTCCGAATTGTGTCCGGATGGTCCTCGCCGCCAGTGAAGACCAGGGTCCCCGGTCCGCCGAGATCGGGCGAGTCGTCGAACAGCCCGCCGAAATGGTCCTCGACCCGATGAAGAACGGCGCTTGTCCGCTCCGGAAAACCGTTGCGGCCTTCCGCCGACATGCCCATGAAGATCGCGAACTTCTCCAGCCTGTCGGGATCTTCCGGCAGTTCATGCGTCTGCTGGTCGTCGATCATCTGCAGCCGGTGTTCGGTCTTGCGCAGAAACCAGTAATCCTCGATCAGCGCATCGGCGACTTCGGGTTCGACGTGGCCGGCCGCGACCAGCGCCGCCAGCGCCTCGCATGTTTTCCGTTGCCGCAATGTCGGATCGCGCCCGCCCCATATGAGCTGTTGCGTCTGGGTAAAGAACTCGATCTCGCGTATGCCGCCGCGTCCCAGCTTCACGTTGTGCCCGGGGACGGCGATTCCGTCTCTGCCGCGGTGGGCGTTGATCTGGCGCTTGATCGAATGGATGTCGTCGATTGCCGCGAAATCCAGACTGCGCCGCCAGACAAAGGGCGTAAGAGAGCGCAGGAATTCTTCGCCGGCGGCGATATCGCCCGCCACTGGCAACGCCTTGATCATGGCGGCGCGTTCCCAGTTCTGGCCGGTGCTTTCGTAATAGATTTCGGCGGCAAGCACCGACATCGCCGGCGGCGTGGAACCCGGATCCGGCCGGAGCCTCAGGTCCGTCCGGAACACGTACCCGTCGCCGGTCCGTTCCTCCAGCAGACGGCACAGGCGGCGCGCAAAGCGGGTGAAGTATTCCTGGGGCGATTTCGTCCCCGCGTAAGGAACGCGTTCGCCGTCGAACAGGAGGATCAGATCGACGTCGCTGGAATAGTTCAACTCGCCCGCGCCGAGCTTTCCCATGCCGAGGACGATGAACCCGCTGCCCATCTGCGGCGTTTCCGGATTCGGCAGGCAGAGTTCGCCGCTCTCGTGGCCGTCGCGCAGCATTGCGGCGACAGCGGTATCGAGCGCGGCGCAGGCGAAACGGCTCAGGGCGCCGGTTACGGCTTCATCGGTCCACACGCCAGCGATATCCGCCAGTGCGGTCGTGAGTGCAGCGCGTCGGCGGCTCCGACGCAGCATCTGGCCTACTTCTGCCGGTCCCGCCGCGGCCAGTTCAGGAGCCTGAACCGCGCCCAGAATTTCCGCGAATGTCCGATCCGGCCCCCGCTCCAGAAGCTCCATCGTATGTTGCGGATCGACGGCGGCGCACTGCGTCAGGAACGGGCTGTTGCCGAAGACGGCGCCGAGCAGTCTTGTCCATGCGGGATCCGCGGCGGTTGCCCGTGCGAAATCGCCAACCGATTGTTCCCCCGTACGTTCCGCCGCGTCCAGCCATCTCTGAAACCCGGTTTCAAGGGCGCCCGGGTCTGCCGGAGCAGGCAATTGTTCGACGTCGAACCATATATTCTTTGCAGACGGGTCCAATTGTTGCGTTCCATCCGGCGCTGGTTTGAAGCAGACTGAGCGACGCAGATGGAACGGTCAAGCAGCGCGATCGAAAACCTAAGTATGACGTTATGTTGCTCAGACGCACACGCATAACCTTCGAAATATTGGGAATGTCCCTGATCGGGCTGCTGCTCCTGGCGGGCGTCACGGCGTGGCGCCTGTCGGAGGGTCCTGTCCGCCTCGATTTTCTTGTGCCGCATATCGAAAAGGCCGTGAACAGCGCTGGTGGGCCGCTGAAATTCAGGGTGGGCGGGGCTCGTCTCGCATGGGGCGGGTGGGAACGGACGCTCGACATTCTCGTAAACGATGTTCAGGCGGTCGGCGCCGACAACCGGCTGGTCGCCCGGATTCCGGAAATGTCGGTGACGTTCAGCGCGCGCGCCCTGCTCCAGGGCGTTGTCGCGCCAACCAGCTTCGACATCATCGGGCCCAGAATTCGTCTGGTCCGTAACGAGTCGGGCCGTATGGCGATGATGGTGGAAGAGCAGGACGCCATCGATCCGGGCCTTTTTGCCGGCGGTCTGGCGGCGCTCGGCGGAAAGAACGACCCGCGACGTCCTATCACATATCTGCGGCGCATAAGCATTCTTGGTGCGCGGGTTCGCCTTGAAGACCGGGTCAACGGCGTTTCGTGGAAAGCGCCCGAGATCGATCTGGTGCTTCTTCGCGAAGACGGCGAAATCCGTGCGTCCATGTTCGGCGCCGTCGAGATCGGCTCGACGCCGGTGCGCTTCAATTCCAATGCGGCGTGGAAACCCGGAGACAGTTCGGTCGATGTCACGGTCGGTATAGAACCGGTGCGTCTCGACCGGCTTGCCGCGCTTGGGCCCCGTTTCAGCGAGCTTTCAAACTTCCGCGTTCCGCTTGACGGACGCGTTTCGCTTTTGATGGGCGTTGACGGCAGCATCTATGACGGCAGTTTCGAAATTCGGGCGGGGGCCGGTCGCCTTGTCGCGCCGGAATTGTGGAATGCGCCGGTCGACATTTCCGGCGCGACCGCCGCCGGCCGGTTCAACACCGATCCCGGCATGGTCGAAATCGAACGACTTTCCCTTAAGTTAGGCGAATCGACGGCGACCCTTACGGCAAGGGCTCTGAAACTAGAGGATGCCGCCGCCATTAACGGAGAAGTGCGCCTCGATACGCTTGCGCTCAACGATCTGGAGCGCGTCTGGCCCCTGACAGCGGGAGCTTCAGCGCGGAGCTGGGTGCTCGGACATATGTCGCGAGGGGTTGTCGATGGGGTGGCGGCCACCGTCGCGATTGCGGTTCCGAAAATCGGCGAGAGGAATTTTACCCTCGATTCCCTGTCCGGCAGGCTTCGTCTGAGAGGCGTATCCGTCGATTACCTGGCGGGGCTTCCGCCGCTGGACGGCGTCGATGCGACCGCGGTTTTCCGGAAGGACCGGTTTATCGCAAAAGTGACGGCGGGACGTGCCGCCGGCCTCGATCTGCAAGGCGGAACGGTTCGGCTGACCCGTCTGGATTCCGACAGCGAATTTGCGTCGATCGACGTTTCCATATCAGGTTCTCTGCCCGACGCCCTGTCGCTCGTGGATCATAAGCCGCTGGGGTATGCCCGTTCATTCGGGATCGATCCGAGCAAGGTAAAAGGCCGGGCGACGACCGACCTGAAACTGCGCATGCCTCTGGCCAGAAGCTTGAGAGTCGACCAGATCGCTGTTTCGGCTGCCGCCGTGATCCGAAACGCGACCTTGCCGTCCTTCGCATTCGGGCAGTCGATCGAGGAAGGAAATTTCGGACTTACTGTGGGACCGGAGCGGCTCACCCTGGAAGGGACGGCGAAGTTGGCGGGCATTCAGACCAAACTTCGATGGCTGGAAGATTTCAGGACCGACGCGCCGGTCGTTCGCCAGTACGAAGCATCGGGAAGCGTCGATGTCGCCGATCTTCGAAAATTCGGGCTTGGCGATTGGGCCCCTTACGTCGGCGGCAGGCTGGCGCTTGACGTGGCGTATCTCAAACCGTCGCGGGGTGCGGCCGATCTTGTCGTTAAAGCGGGTCTGAAACAGGCGAGCCTGCGGATGCCGGGATTTGAATGGCGCAAGAGCGTCGGTGAAGACGGTCTCGCCTGGCTGGCGATGTCGATCGATTCCGGCGGCGCTGCAGCGGTCAGAAAATTCGACATTCAGGCGCGCGATCTGCGGGCCCGCGGCCAGGCCCGGTTTGCAGGAAAGGGACGGCTGCAGGCCCTGCGTCTGGAACAGTTCGATCTCGGCAGAACGCGGATCGGCGCCGATATCGCCGTGGACGGGAAGGGCATTTACGACGTTGCCCTGACCGGGGCGGTTCTCGACGCGTCGTCGTTCTTCGAACGCTTTGGCGAGGACGATACATCCTCCGGCCTGCCGCCGCTTCGGTTGAAGGCCAGGCTGGGCCGCGTGTGGTTCGATCCTGAGACGCCGATCGACCGGCTGGACGCGAGGATGATCCATGATGCGAAACAATGGACCGAAATGGATCTGTCCGGTTCGTTCGGAGACGACAGGTCGCTGGCCTTGACCATGAGGGTCAAGGGGACCCAAAGCGAAGCGCGTTTGACGTCCGACAATGCCGGCGCTGCGCTGAAGGCATTCGATATATTCGATACGATGCAGGGCGGAAAGCTCGTGCTGTCGGCGGTGCGCCCGCATGACGACAGTAAGGCGGCCTGGTCCGGCTCGTTGAATATTTCGGATTTTACGCTGGTGAAGGCGCCTTTGATGGCGCGTATCCTGACCCTGGCGTCGCTCACCGGCATCTCGAATACGATTGCGGGGAAAGGGATCGCATTCGCTTCGCTGAACGTTCCCTTCGTTTGGCGCGACGGCGAAATGAAAGTCAGGACGGCGCGCGCCGTCGGGTCCGAGCTTGGGTTGACCGCAGACGGCACGCTGAATTCCCGTCGGCGCGAACTGGCGCTGACGGGCACCATCATCCCGGCCTATACCTTCAACTCCGCGCTCGGAAACATTCCGATCGTCGGAAAAATATTTTCCGGAAGCGAGGGCGGCGGCATCTTCGCCGCGACGTATCAGGTGAAAGGGTCGTTCGAAAAACCCGACGTCAGCGTTAACCCGCTGGCTGCCCTGGCGCCTGGATTTCTAAGGAATTTCCTGGAAATTCTCGATGGCACGGTCGGCAAGGCCGTTCCATCCAAATCGTCGGCGATACCCGAGGCGGAATAGCCCGTATCCGGTCAGACCGGCTGGATCAGCGCGTGGTTCTTGCGGCCGGCAGACAGCTTGACGACGCCTTCCGCATTGATGTCGGCACCCGAAACGGACTGGGTTTCGTCGGCGATGACGGTGTCGTTGATCCGGCCGCCGCCGCCGCGGATCAGGCGCCTCGCTTCGCCGTTGCTTTTCGACAGTCCCGCCTGAACGAAAAGCTGGAAGGCGGGAATGCCCGATTCCAGATCCTTGCGCGTGATCTCGAAAGTCGGCAAGGCGGCGCCCTGCGCACCCTCCTCGAAGGTAGCCCGGGCGGTGTCTGCCGCCGCATCCGCTTCGTCGCGTCCGTGGCACATCGCCGTCGCCTCGATGGCGAGTATCTTCTTCGCCTCGTTGATCTCGGCGTCCTTCAGGGATTCCAGACGGGCGATTTCTTCGAGCGGCAGCTCGGTGAACAGTCTGAGAAACCGGCCCACATCCGGGTCCGCGGTATTGCGCCAGAACTGGAAATATTCGTAAGGCGACAGGCGTTCCCGGTTAAGCCAAACGGCTCCGGCAGCCGTCTTGCCCATTTTTTCGCCGGATGCCGTGGTAATCAGCGGCGAAGTCAGTCCGAAAACCGTGCTGCCCGCGACCCGGCGGGTGAGTTCCACGCCATTGACGATATTGCCCCACTGGTCCGAACCGCCCATTTGCAGCACGCAGTTGCTGCGGCGCGCAAGCTCCATGAAATCGTATGCCTGCAGGATCATGTAGTTGAATTCAAGGAAGCTCAGCGGCTGTTCGCGTTCAAGCCGCAGCTTTACGGATTCGAACGACAGCATGCGGTTGACCGAAAAATGCCGTCCGTATTCCCGCAAAAACGGGATGTACTCCAGATCGTCGAGCCATGCCGCATTGTCGACCATGACAGCGTCGGTCGGTCCGTCGCCGAAGGTGAGAAATTTCTCGAAGACGCCCTTGATGCCCGCCATGTTTCTGGCGATGTCGTCCTCGGTCAGGATTTTTCGGCTCTCGTCCTTGCCCGACGGATCGCCCACCTTGGTCGTGCCGCCCCCCATCAGAACGATGGGCTTGTGACCGGTCTGCTGAAACCACCGCAGAAGAAGAATGGGCACGAGCGAACCGACATGCAGGCTGTCCGCCGTGCAGTCGAAACCGATATAGGCGCATTGCGGCTCGCCGCCGGAAAGAAGATCGTCGAGCGCGGCATTGTCGGTGCACTGGTGGATAAATCCGCGTTCGGCGATATTGGACAGGAAATCCGACTTGAAACTTGTCATGATGGTTCAACGGTTCGGGTGATCGCCGGCGCTGTTTAGCATAGGGGCTTTCGGCATGGCGAGCCCCCAGTTTGCGGAGCGAGGCAAGAGAATATCGGAATGGCGGAAGTTTCGGGATCAGTTCTCGCCATCGGATTGATGAGCGGAACATCGATGGACGGCATCGATGCGGCGCTCATCCGGACCGACGGGCGCGAAATTGCCGAGCCGTTTGCGAGCGTTTCATCTCCGTACGACCCGGTCATGCGGGATGCGATCCGGTCCGTTCTGGGCGGGCAGGGGCCCGTGGCGGAGGTCGAAGGCTCGCTTACCGACCTTCATGCCCACGCTGTCGGGTTGCTGCTGGAGAAAGCGGCCGTCGGCGCGTCGGATATCGCTGTCATCGGTTTTCACGGTCATACAGTTTTGCACCGGCCAGAGCTGAAGAAAACCTGGCAGATAGGCGACAGCGCCCGTCTGGCAGCGACGCTCGGCATTGACGTCGTCGGAGACATGCGGGTCGCCGATGTCGAAGCGGGCGGTCAGGGCGCGCCCCTGGTGCCGCTTTACCACGCGGCGCTTGCCGGCGCTCTCGAGAAGCCGCTGGCGGTCCTGAACATCGGCGGCGTTGCCAACGTAACCTGGCTCGGCCCGGATTCGTCGGACATCCTGGCATTCGATACGGGCCCGGGCGGTGCGCTGCTGGACGAATGGACGATGAAATCCATCGGCGCGCCGTTCGATGAGGATGGGCGTCTGGCCCGCGCAGGAAGCGTCAATGTCGATGCGCTGGAGAGCCTGCTGGACGATGCCTATTACGACCGAGCGCCGCCCAAATCACTCGACAGGATCGATTTCGATTGCAGCCCGGTTCAGTCTCTGTCGCACGAAGACGGCGCGGCGACGCTCGCCGCATTCACCGTCCGCACCGCGGCGGCAGCGCGGAGACATTTCCCCGCTCCGGCGCGCCGATGGATCGTAACCGGCGGCGGACGGAAAAATCCGGCGATCATGTCCGGCCTGTCCGCGGAAATCGACGCACCCGTCGACCCTGTGGAAGAGGTCGGTTGGGACGGCGACATGCTGGAGGCCCAGGCCTTCGCCTATCTGGCGGTTCGCAGCCTGTCGGGCCTGCCGCTGACTTTGCCGGGAACAACCGGCGTTTCGAGACCGCTTACCGGCGGACGGCTCTATTCCGCGACTTCTGCCGCCGCCGCCGCAAGGGCCGCGACCTCCCGTTCCAGATAGACATCGACAAGCGTTGTCAGCTCGTCCACGCGATCGTGGAAAAAGTGGTTCGCGCCCTCGATGACCTGATAGTCGATCGTGATTCGTTTCTGGGCGCTCAGCTTCTTGGCCAGCGTCGAGACCGAATCCTCGGGGACGATATTGTCTTCCGATCCGTGAATCAGCAGGCCCGAAGACGGGCAGGGCGCAAGAAAGGTGAAGTCGTACTTGTTGGCCGGCGGGGCGAGCGAAATGAAACTGTTGATTTCGGGCCGGCGCATCAGAAGCTGCATGCAGATCCAGGCGCCGAACGAAAACCCGCTGACCCAGCACTGCTCGGCGTCGGGATTGGCAGCCTGCAACCAGTCGAGCGCCGCGGCGGCATCGCTGAGTTCTCCCAGCCCGTCGTCGTAATCTCCCTGAGACCGGCCGACCCCGCGAAAATTGAAACGCAATGTCGAAAACCCACGACGGGCGAAGGTCTGATAGACCTCGAAAACCACCCGGTTGTTCATGGTTCCGCCCTGCTGCGGGTGGGGATGAAGAATTAGGGCGATGGGCGCATTCTCGCGCCGCGAATGATGATACCGGCCCTCGAGCCGGCCGTCCGGTCCATTGAAAATGACCTCGGGCATGACGGGTTGCTGCTCCTGATTTGAGTTCGATCTGTCCGTTGCTACGGTCCCGCGAACACCGCCGAAACGATCTGTTGACGGATGCAACGGGTATACATAAATTCCGGCGCGCGACTATAGAGAAGTGGACAGGTAAAGTTCAAGGATTTCAGGACGTTTGCCAACCGACCTGCCGGAGTTCGTCTGCCGAACCGGGGCGGCCGCCGTCTCAATCACAAATCATTATTAGGAAGGTCCCAGTATGAAGTTGAGCACCAAGGGTCGCTACGCGGTTATGGCGATCGTTGATTTGTCACGTGAAAACAGCACTGTCCCGACGCCGCTGGCGGAAATTGCGAAGCGGCAGGACATTTCCCTGTCCTATCTCGAACAGATTTTTGCGAAGCTGAGGCGGAACGGGCTGGTTCGGAGCGTCCGCGGCCCAGGCGGCGGCTATATGCTTGCACGCGCCGCTGAAAAGGTGATGGTGTCCGACGTCATGCTGGCAGTGGATCCGCCGCCGCGCAACACGGCCTGCAACCCCGCAGACCCGAAAGGTTGCTGTAACCTGGTGGAAACCTGCGGTACGCACGACCTCTGGGCGGCGCTGGCGGACCAGATGTACGGGTTTCTCAATTCAATCAGCATCGCGGATGTCCGCGACCGTCGCGTGAGGTCTGCAATGACCGACGATTCCGTCGGGCGTGCCGACAGGGCGATCGCAGGCTGACGTCGAAAGCGGGCGGTGAGCGGTCAGCGCTATCTGGACTTCAACGCCACTGCCCCGACTCGTCCCGAGGTCATTGACGCCGTCGCCGATGCCATGCGGGCGGGGGGCAACGCGTCGTCGGTACATGCGACCGGGAGAGTAGCGCGCGGCGCCGTCGAGGAAGCGCGGCGCAGGGTAGCGGGTCTGGTTGGCGCCGATCCCCGAAACGTCATCTTTACCGGCAGTGGCACCGAAGCCAACAATCAGGCTCTTCGGGCATGCGGACGCGCTTCGGTCATCGTTGGCGCCATCGAGCACGAATCCGTTTTACAGGCTCGCGCCGACGCGGCGGTCTGCCCGGTCCTGGCCGATGGGACGATCGATCTCGATGCGCTCGACCGCATGCTGGCCGATGCCAGCGAGGCGTCGCTCGCTGCGGTGATGGCCGCGAACAACGAGACCGGGATCCTGCAGCCGGTAGGCGAAGCCGCGCGGATCGCGCACAGCCGCGGGGCGCTGCTGCATTGCGATGCGGTTCAGGCCGCCGGCAAGATTTCCGTCGATTTCGAGGCGCTGGGTGCTGATTTTCTTGCCCTGTCCGCCCACAAGATCGGCGGTCCGCAGGGTGTCGGCGCGCTGATTTGCCGGGATCGCGAGTCGATCGCCCGGTTCGTACACGGCGGCGGGCAGGAGAACGGGCTCAGGGCGGGAACCGAAAACGTACCCGGTATCGTCGGGTTCGGCGTTGCAGCGGAAAGCGCGCTTAACGGACTTTCCGGCTTCGCCGCACTGGCGGACCTTCGGGACGGTCTTGAAAGGGCGGTTCGCCGGATCGAGCCCGAAGTAACGGTATTCGGCGCGGGGATGCCGCGCCTGCCGAATACAAGCAAATTTTCGACCCCCGGCCTGTCGAGCGAAGTACAGGTAATGGGACTCGATCTGGCCGGCGCCGCGATCAGCGCCGGTTCCGCCTGCTCTGCCGGCCGGGTCGAAATGCCCTACGTTCTTGAAGCCATGGGAGTTCCCGAGAAAGTCGCGCTCTGCGCCGTCCGCATCAGTCTCGGATGGACGACAACGCAGGACGATGTCGATGCGTTCGTCGAAGGATGGTCTGCATTGCGAGCTCGCCATTTGTCGCGCGCCGGCGAAAAGGCGCGCTGATGCCCCGAGTCACTTTCGTTCTCGCCGACGGGACGCGCCACGAATTCCAAGCAGAATCCGGGAAGACGCTGCTTGAGGTTGCGTGGGAGAACCGGCTCGACGTCGAGGGCGCGTGCGGCGGTGTGATGGCCTGCTCGACCTGCCACGTGATCGTCGATCCTGGCTGGGCCGCGCGGCTCGATCCGCCGGATGACGAGGAAGATCAGATGCTCGATCTCGCCTGGGGGCTGACGGCCACCTCGCGGCTGGGATGTCAGATTACGCTGACCGATGCGCTTGACGGGCTGGTGGTTTCGTTGCCCGATGAAACCCGGAACGTTCTGGACGTCTGATCACGGACGAGGCGGAACGATCCACAGAAATACCGGCTGACCCCCGACGGTAACGGTCTTCTCCGGTTTCCAGCTGCCGATCGGAAACCGGTAGGAGACGACCCGCGAGCCGGGTTTCATCTGGGCGCGGATGCGCGGTTCCAGCTCCCGGTTGATCCTGGGCGACATGAACAGTGCGAGCACCGTCACCTCACGGAAGTCGGTCTTGAATGCATCTCCCTGACGAAAGACAGTCCGGTCGCCGACACCCGCACGGTGGGCTGCGACTTTGGCTTCCGCGACGCGTTTCGGGTCGAGATCGATGCCGATGCCCCGTGCAGCGCCGAAATTGCGCACTGCCGCGATCACGATCCGGCCGTCGCCCGCGCCGGGATCCATGACGGTGTCCGTGGGCCCCGTTCCTGCGAGCCGCAGCATCGCGGTTACCGCCGCCGCAGGGGTCGTGACGAACGGAACGTCGAGCGGCTGCATGCGGCCCCGGCTTTGCCCCGCAGCGGGAGCCGCCAGGCACAGAACCGCCGCGATCGCGGCTAAGCGGTGCAGGAATGCCGGTTTTGACCCCATCCTCCGACCCGATTAATGGAATTGTGACACCGATCCTTATCGGTCGCGCCCCATTATCGGCTATTATCGGTTCGGTAAAAAACTATTTCCTCAATCCAGGGACAGGGGGCAGGCAGAACATGAATGCAAGGCGCGCGCGGCGAACGGCAGGCGGCAGGCAGAAGGACGGACCCGTGGCGGCGTGTCCGGCGTGCGGTACCGACAGCATCGAGGGCGCGGCTTTCTGTCATGCCTGCGGCGCTCCGCTTGGCGACGGCCGAGCGCGGTCAGGGCCGTCCGCGACGGGACTGTCCCGGCGCGCGTTGGCCGGGCTGGGCGTGATTGCTCTTGTTATTGCCGGTGGCGTGTTCGTCCTTGCAACGCAGACCGGGCAACGCCAGCCGGCAATTCCCGGACCCGGGCCCATGACCCCTTCACTTCCGCAGCTAGCATCGCCGCTGGGGGAGGGGGCGATCGCCGGCCGTCCTGGCGGCGCCCCGCCCGATCTTTCCCGTATGACCCCGCGCGATGCCGCCGACCGGCTTTTCAACCGCATCATGCGGGAGAGCGAACAGGGACGTCGGGAGGAGGCGATCCGGTTCGTACCCATGGCGGTTCAGGCCTACGCGAACCTCCAGAACCTCGACAGGGATGCGCACTATCATCTAGGCCTGATTCACGAGGTCGCCGGCGACCGGGAGTCGGGCGAACGGCATATCGCGGCGCTAAGGGACGGGGCGCCCGACCATCTTCTGGCGCTGATGCTTGAACACGCAATCGCCCGCAAGGCGGGAGACGAGGCGACAGTGCAGCTTACGATCAAGCGTTTCCGGGATGCCTACGCGGCGGAACTGGCGCTGGGACGGCCCGAATACCAGGCGCATCGCAATAACATCGATCAGTTTCGGGCCGGGCCCGCGAAATAGCGCGCGGGCTCAAAGTTCGTAAAGCAGGGGGGGATCGTCCGGCGGCCCGCCATCGGGCTGCGGTCCGGCTGCGTCGGCCGGACCGAGGATCTGCGTCGCCGTATCGCGAATTCGATTGAGCGCGGCCTGGCTCTCTCCCAGGGCCCCCTGCAACTCCGCGAGCTGCTGTTCGAGCATGAATATATAGGCCTGAATCGGCGCGGGAAGCGCGGCAAGGTCGGCTTGAGAGGGGCGAAGGTAACTGTTCATCCGGACTAACCTCTTCCTGCGGCCCTGACTGGTTAAGGGCACGTTCGGGTACGGGTACTATCCGGGGCGGCCTCCGTTTTCAATGCCGCCGTCATTGCCGCCTGTGTTTCGGGGCGCTCAGGCGAACGCCTTGCCGTTTTCGCTGAGCGTGTAGGCCGGTTCCGGCGAGCCGTTCCAGTGGGACTGGGCAATCACCAGCCCGAGGCTGGCGAGCGCATTCAGCTGCGTTTCGATGTCATCGGGCGCTTCGCCGATTTCGCGCCCGATTTCGTGGGCGGAAAGCCCCCGATACCTGTCCAGCGTCGCCAGGATTCGGGTCGCTTCGGTCTGTGTGTCGGTCATGTCCTGTCCTTCGTTTGAATTATCGGTTCGAAGTGCGTCATCGCCCCGGTTCATAATGGAATGAATATACCGATCAAAACGTAATGAAAAGTGAAAAAATGATAATTTTTTATAATTTTATTTCGTTCGAGTGGTTTGAGGCGGCAGCCGGCGGTTTTCCGGCGGAGGACGCATAGCGCTACAGATTTCCGGCTGATCGTCCTATAGTCCGCGCCATGACCGCCGAGACACACAACCCTGTCAGCGATGCCGATATCGATCTGCCGTCCGGTAAGGCCCGGATCGTGGTTGCGATGTCGGGCGGCGTCGATTCTTCCGTCACCGCGGCGCTGCTGGCCGAACGCGGCTACGATGTCGTCGGCGTGACGCTGCAGCTTTACGATCACGGCGCGGCGATCGAACGCAAGGGCGCCTGCTGCGCCGGCCAGGATATCGCCGATGCAGGCCGCGTGGCGCAGCGTATCGGCATTCCGCACTATGTTCTGAATTACGAAAGCCGGTTCCGGCAGGATGTCATCGACCGGTTCGCCGACGCTTACGTCCGGGGCGAAACGCCGGTCCCCTGCGTGATGTGCAACCAGACGGTCAAGTTTCGCGACCTGCTGGACACCGCGAAGGACCTTGGCGCGGACGCGCTGGCGACCGGCCACTATATCCGCCGCGTCAATGGCCCCGAGGGACCCGAACTGCACCGCGCGGCCGACGACGCCAAGGATCAGAGCTATTTCCTGTTCGCGACGACGCGCGAACAGCTCGGCTACCTGCGCTTTCCGCTTGGCGGTCTGACGAAGGACCAGACAAGGGACCTCGCGGGCCGCTACGACCTTCCGGTCGCCGCCAAGCCCGACAGCCAGGATATCTGCTTCGTGCCGGGTGGCCGCTACGCTGACGTGGTGCGAAAAATCCGCCCCGACGCGGCCGAGCCGGGCGACATCGTCGATCTGTCAGGCAGCGTGATCGGCGCGCACGGGGGCGTCATCGATTTCACGGTGGGGCAGCGACGCGGGCTCGGGATCGAACAGTCGATGGACCCGCTCTACGTGATCCGGATCGAGCCGGAGACCCGCCGTATCGTGGTCGGGCCGCGCGATGCGCTCGCGACCGCGACGATCGCTGTTTCCGGCGTGAACTGGCTCGGCCCGGAACACGCGGCCGGATCGTCGTTCGACTGCGAGGTCAAGGTACGCTCGATGCGTCCGCCTGTGGCGGCGATGGTGGCGCTCGACGGCGACGGCGGCGCCACAGTGACCCTCGCCGCACCGGAACATGGCGTCGCGCCCGGACAGGCCTGCGTCATGTATGACGGCGACAGGGTGCTTGGCGGGGGCTGGATTGCCCGAAGGAACGAGACCGGAAAATCCGGTGAAAAGGCCGCGTAATGCTTGACTTCGGGGCCGTGCTCGCCCTATACGGCTCGCTCGCAACCATTGCCTTGCGTTTATTTGGGGCGGAGTAGCTCAGCTGGTTAGAGCAGCGGAATCATAATCCGCGTGTCGGGGGTTCGAGTCCCTCCTCCGCTACCAGTTTCGAGACCCGGTAGATCGACGATTTACCGGGTCTTTTCATTGGTGCACGATCTCCCGTATCCGTTATTCGCGAGGGACAGGTCCCAATGAAAATAACCTCAATCGAGCCGATCACCATCGGCATTCCCTATACGCACGACGCGCCCCGGACGGCGTCCGGCGACGGCAAGGTGCGGGAGCTGATGGATGCGGTTTATCTGAAGGTCGGGACGGATGCCGGCATTACCGGGTGGGGCGAGGTTTTCGCGTTCGGCTCCCACGCGATCATGCAGGCGGCCTGCGAGCTGGTGGTGAAACCGCTGGCGACCGGGCTCGACATCGATGACATTCCGGCGGCCATGACCGGCCTGTTCCGGCGAACCCAGGGAATGTCAGGCAAGGGACCGGTGCGGCACGCGCTGTCCGGTCTCGATATCGCACTGTGGGATATACACGGCAAGGCGCAGGGCGTGCCGATCTGGCGGCTGCTGGGCGGCGACGGGTCGCGCAGCACCCTGCCGGCCTATGCGAGCCTGATCCGCACCGGCGAGCCCGAGCATGTCGTGAGGCTGTGCCGGTCCGCCCTCGAACGCGGCTATTCGATGATCAAGCTCCATGAACGAAATGACCTCGTCGTGGAGTCGGTCGCACAGGCCAGGGAAGCGGTGGGCGATGGCGTCGACCTGACGCTGGATACCAACTGCGCATGGCTGCCGGACGAGGTGATGACGATGGCCCGTGCGCTGGTTCCGTTCGGCCTGGCGTGGCTGGAGGAGCCGGTCTATCCGACCGACGATTTCAAGACCATGGCGCGCGTCCGCGCGGAAACCGGCATCGCCGTTGCGGCCGGGGAAAATCTGGGCACCGTTCAGGAATTCGGCTGCATGATCGACGCAGCCGCGGTCGACTTCATCCAGCCCGACGTTTCCAAGTTCGGCGGCATCTGTGAAATGATGAAGGCGGTGAAGATCGCCGACGAAGCCGGCGTCTCCTTCGCCCCGCATTCGCCGGTCTACGGTCCCGGCCTGATCGCGACGCTGCACATTGCGGCGGCCATGAAGCAGGACACGATCTGCGAATATTACTATGCCGATCTCGCCGGAAGCCCGATGGGCGACTGGGCGATCCCCAGGGACGGCATCTTCAGGATTCCCGGCGGTCCGGGGCTCGGCATCGAAATCGACGAAGACATGATCGGGCGCTATCGGCTCAAATGAAAAACGGCGGCTCCCGGGCAGGAGCCGCCGTTTCCGTTTCCGGTCGGATCGCCGTTACTGGGTAACGGAAACCTCAACCCGACGGTTGAGCGCCTGACGGGCGCCGTCCTTGGTGGCGACGGCCGGGCGTTCTTCGCCGGAGACGACTACGTTGATGTCGCCCTTGACCTTGCTGCCGTCGATGGCCGCCGAAACGGTCTTGGCGCGCTTGGTCGCGAGGATGTAGTTGTACTCCACCGAACCGGCGCGATCGGCGAATGCGTCGATCGACACCTTGGCGCCCTTCTTGAGTTCGCCGTTCAGGAAGTCGACTGCCGCCTTGCCGGCCTTGTTCAGCTTCGAGCTGTTGAAGTCGAAATAGACGACGTACTTGAAGGTCTGCGGCTTGCGGGCGCGACGCTGGGGAGCAGCCTTCTTCTTCCCGCCGAGAGCGGCCTGGACCTTCTTCATCGCGTCCATGTAGCCCTTGCGGCAGGCGGCGATATCGGGCGGCTGAATGTTTTCTTCCGCCTGTTCGACCCAGCAGTCGAACATCACCTGCGCGGTGGCGGCGTCCGAGGGCGCTTTCTTGGTCGCGGTAGCCTTCAGGGCTGCGACGAGATCGGCGCGCGCCTTTTCGAGCTGTGCCTTGTGCGGCGCAACCAGCTTGTGCATATGGGTCTCGACCGGCGCGGTGGGCTTGCCCATGGCCGCGGCCTTCGCGCGTTCGACATAGTCGTCGCCCGAATTCCAGTCGGTCTGGTCGTACTCCGAATCGGCGAGTTTGACGTATCCGTCGCGCAGACCGGTTTCGAAGGCGCCGCCTTTGACTTTCATCTGGGAGACGGGGCCGGTGCCGCTACAGGCGGCGGCGAAGCCGGCGGTCAGTGCAACCGCCGCAAATTTCGTGAATGTGTTCATCATCTTCTCTGAGTTGTTGGGTGGCATCATTACGAGAGTGGATATTCGGTCTCGCCGCCATCAGGCGGTGACCTCCCCCCGAGACCGCGCCCTAGAATAAGCATCGAGTCCGATCCGGCAAGACTCTTGAACGATATAGTTAAAAAAGAAGAGCGGCGCTTTCGCGCCGCCCTCCAAGATGTTTGGCTCGGCCGGTCAGGCTATTTGGCGCATTCCACCCGGCCCGGCGTGGATTTCGGCCCTTCCCACCAGATGTTGCAGGTCATGCCCACCTTGATATCCTTGGACTTTGCGTCCTTGCCGTCCACCTTGACCTTGGTGTAGCTGCCCCGCATGCGGGCCTTGTGTTCCTTGTCCTCGGCCTTGAACGAGAAGCGGCCGCGCTTGCCGGTCTTGGTGACGACGCCCGAAATCTTGATCCAGTTGACCTCGCGCAGCTTCGATTTGGGATTCTTGAGGATATCGGCGTAGCGCTTGAACAGGTGCTTCGGCGTCTTTGCCAGGTCCTGGACGAGCTGTTCCACCTCCTCGCCGCTGGCCGCGCTGACCAGCAGTTTCAGTTTCTTCGCTTCTGCCAGGTATTTCTCGTCATTATGCGCTGCCATGAAGGCTGTGCGGAGAGCCTGGAGCCGTTCCTTTGGCAGTCCAGGCGGAGCAGCGAACGGGCGCGCCATGAAGAACGGCGCTTCCATCATCTTGATCAGCGCCAGGTCCTCGTCGTTTCTGACCAGTTCGCGCGCGGTCGGCACATCCGGGAAATCCGGCAGCCGCTTTACGGTAGCGAACTGCATCAGGATGTTGACCGGTGAATCCGGTCTGAGCCATGCCGGGTTCGATGTCTTCATCGACGAATAGCCGACCATGCGGGCATCCATTTCGCCGCGTTCGACGGCAAGATAGAGCGTGTTGCCGCCGGGATAGCCGCGCACCACCTGCGCATTGATGTTGTAGACCGCACGCAGCACGACCGGTACGTCATGTCCGTCCGAGCCCGGACCGGTTGCCGCGAAGTTGAGCAGCTTGCCGGTTTTCTGCAGGTCCGAGAAGGTTTTCGCGCCCGCGTCCTTGCGGACCGCCAGCATGTAGGCTTCGCCCTTGTAGCTCGACGATGTGCCGAGCCAGCCCAGTTTCAGCGGATCGTAGCGGATCGCCTTATGATCGCTCGAAAACGCATAGAGCGCGGCGCTTCGCGCGAAGGTGCCGAACTCGATACCGGTCTTGGGCGAGACGTTATACAGGGTGTTGACCACCTTGAGACCGCCGGCGCCGGGCTGGTTGACGGCCACGACGTTGGGTTTGCCCGGCAGATACTTGCCGATATGGCGGGCGAGCTGCCGACCGTACCGGTCGTAGCCGCCGCCCGCGCCGTAACCGATCAGGACGCGAATGGTCTCGCCCTCGAACGACTCCGCGGCTGTAGCGGGCTGTGTCAAAAGAGGCGAAGAGGCCAGCGCTGCAAAAGCGACAATGCCTGTAATGCCAGTGAATATTTTCATGAATTCCTCCCGAAATATGTGCGACCGCCAGCCTCTTGCGTGCTGTGCCGCCGTGAGCAGAAAAAACAGCATATATCCGTTTTCCGACAGGGGGAATCGCGAATCGCCGTGCGATCTCCGGCCGTTGCCTTCACGGGTTTGCACAATGGGGCTACACTTGCCTGGAGAAACCTGGACCGGATCGAATCGATGTTCACCTGTATTCCCGATTTGCTGACGAAAGAAGAAGTCGCGCGGTTGCGGGCCCTTTCCCGAAACGTCGAATACGAGGACGGCACCCGGTCGGCCGGGAAGCGCATTCACAACATCAAGCAGAACCTCCAGATGTCGAACGATTCGCCCGGTCAGGAGGAGGTGCGGAAGATCGTTCTTGAGGCGCTTCAGCACAATTCCCTGTTTCAGAGCGTCGCGGCTCCGGTGCGGATTGTGCCGCCCACACTCAGCCGATATCGGGACGGCATGACCTATGGCAGCCACGTCGATGCGTCGACGATGTACGGAATCCGGGCGGACGTGTCCTTTACCCTATTTCTGAACGATCCCGACAGCTACGACGGAGGCGAACTGACGGTCGATCACGGCGCCGGCGTCAACACGTTCAAGCTTCCCCCCGGCCAGGCCGTTGTGTATCCCACCAGCTCTTTTCACTGGGTGGCGCCGGTGACGCGCGGCGAACGGTTGTCGGTCGTGTCCTGGGTGCAAAGCGCGGTGCGCCGGTCTGATCGGCGTGAGCTGCTGCACGATTTGCGCGTGGCGATCGACAAGTTGAGCGCGGACGAGTCCACCGATACCGACGTCATCCAGCGGCTGGTGAAGACGAGGACCAACCTGCTGCGCATGTGGATGGAGATTTGAGTCGTCCGCTTTGGATCGTTGCGGCGATCCTGTTCGCCGTGACATGTCTGCCGACGCCGGACCGACAGGCGCTTTCCGACGAGACAAGCCCCGGCGGGCCCGTCCAGGACCTGTTTCAGACCCCGGGTATGCCGGGAGCCGACGAACTTCTGCGCCAGATGAAGGAGCAGCCGGCGGGCGACATCGACACCGAAATCCGGAAGCGGATCGCGGATCTGCAGAACGATCTGGAGACGCTTCGTCACGCGAAGACCAGGCTCGAGCTCCTGCAGAGGAGTTGCGGCAGCAATCCGGCAGGATCCTGCCGGGACCGCTACGATTTTTTCAGGGACAGGTATGACCGGCAGGCGGCACGGGTGCGCGCGGGTCGATTGTCGCTTCGCGCCCTGTATCTGGAGCGGGTGGAAATCATCAGGACATCGCCGGCCCGGCGGACCCGCAAAAATTGAATGTTAGGTATTTTCCGGTTGTTCGGCTTGCAGGAAAGCGCCGCCGCGAGAGACCGGGATGTTCAAGCTGATATGTGTCAGCAATGCCAGGAAGCTTATGTCGCCGGAGGAACTGCACGATATCCTCGAGGTCGCGCGCCGTAACAATCGCGACTGTGGCGTCACAGGCGTTCTTCTTTATTGCGATGGAAACTTTCTCCAGCTGCTGGAAGGGCAGGAAGAGGACGTTCTCAGTGTCTTCGACCGGATCGGCCATGACTCGCGACATGACGGCATCTGCCGGATCATGGCCTGCAACCTGCCCGGCCGCTGGACGGCGGACTGGTCCATGGCGTTCTCCCATTGCGAATCGTCGAATGACTTGGATGAGGTCGTCAATCTCGCATCGGGCCTTGCGGCAATCGATGACAAGGTCCACGGCAGCGCCCTGGTGCAGCGAATTCTGACGGGCTTCGTCGAACACAATCTCCGCTGATCGGCATTCGGGTTATTCGGGGGCGACGCCCGGTATGCTCCCGACCGGCGACGCGCTACAATCGCGTATCGTTGACGGAGAGGAGCGGCGACCAGTGGAACCGACAGAGCCCTGGCGGATCAAGGGCAAGAGGGTCTATCGCAATTTCACCCAGGCGGAACTGGACATCCAGTACGACGCGCGCGGCACCGCGCCCGACGGTCAGAAATATCGCGATTTCATTTCCGAAAACAGCGCGCGGGTGCGGGCCGAACGCTCCTGCCGCCAGAATGTCCGGTACGGGCCGTCCGACGCCGAGGTCGTCAATGTCTTTCCGGCCGACAATCCGGATTCGCCGGTCGTCTATTTCATCCATGGCGGATACTGGCGGTCGTCGAGCCAGAACGACGTCGATCTCTATGCCGATGTCTTTGTTCCGGCCGGCTGCGCCTACGTCACCGTCAACTATGCGCTGGCGCCCGGGGTCTCGATCGACGAGATCGTGCGACAGTGCCGCAGCGCGCTCGCCTGGACGTATCACAACGCGGGGAGTTTCAATGGCGATCCCGACCGAATTCACGTAATCGGCCGATCCGCCGGCGGGCATCTGACCGGCATGATGCTGGCGGGCGGGTGGAAGGCGGACTTCAACCTGCCGGAGGACCTGATCAAGGGGGCGACGGCGTTGAGCGGCCTGTTCGACCTCGAACCCGTCAGGCTGTCGAACGTCAACGACTGGGCGAAACTCGACAAGGACGCGGCGTACCGCAACAGTCCGGTCCACCATTTGCCGCCGATTGGCTGTCCGCTGATCCTGGGGTGGGGAGAGAACGAGACCGACGAGTTCAAGCGTCAGTCCGATCTCTACCGCGTCGCATGGCAGTCGCGCGGCTGGCCTTGCGAGACCATGGAGTTTCCGGGCAAGCATCATTTCGCGTCGATGCCGGACCTGATGTACCCCGACGAACCGAATACGCGGGCGGTGCTGGCGCAGATCGGCGTTTGATCGATCCCGCCGGCCCGGCGATTCCGATTTTATTTGTCGGGATTTTGTCGCATTATTCGGTTTATGGAGATTTCGCGCGGCGCTTCACGCCGTCAACAGGTGCGCAAGTCGCCGGGCTCTGACAGGAAGGAATACGTCAATGGAAATGAAGAAGCTGGTTCTTGAGAACACGTCGCCCTTTCAGGGCCTCGCCGAACTCGTCGCGGACAAGGAAGGGCTGTTCGAAAAGGAGGGCCTGATCATCGAATGGGCCGACCGCCATGCCGGCGTCGACAAGTCGACCCGGACCGATATTACCGACCCCAAGGGACTCGACCCGCATGTCAGCCACGGCAAGCTGTTCGAGGAAGGCAAGGCGGATATGTATAACGCCTGCGAATGGGGCAATTACTGCCGCGTGCAGGACACCAAGGTGCAGACCGGTCGCCAGGTGGGACGTCGCGCCATCGTTACCTTTGCCGGCATCGTCGTCCGGCCTGAATCGGAAGTCTTCACCGCACAGCAGCTTGCCGGGAAGCTGATCGGCGTGCCGTTCTATTTCGGCACCCATTACCTGACCCTGCATCTGCTCGAGGGTTTCATGCCGCGCGATCAGATCAAGCTGTGCAAGGCCGGAAACGGTTCGAAGGAACGCTATCGGTCCATGATGTCGGGTGAAGTCGAGGCGACAACCCTGACAGAGCCTTACCTGTCGCTCGCAGAGAAGAACGGCTGCCGGGTGGTCTGCAGCGCTTTCTATCACGGCACCGAGGTCGCTTCCGACAAGGTCGATGCCGAGACCTATGCCAAGTTTAATCGTGCGGTTCGCGAAGCGGTCAAACGGATCAACGCCGACAAGACCAGGTACCTGCAGTACTTCATCGACTGCCATAAGGATCAGGATCCCGAAATCGGCACGCTGACCGTCGAAGACATGGTGCCGAGCCGTATCGTTGTGGTCGACCCGGCGCCGATTCCCGATCAGGAGCTCAAGGCGACCGCCGAATGGCTGAAGACCTGGGACATGCTGACCGAGACCGACGATCACATGGATCTCGTCAACATGGATGTTCAGGTCGGCGGGCACGCCGCGGCCGAGTAGCCGGTCGGCGGAACAGCCGGCCTGCCGGGGCTGCCGTAACGACCGGGGCGGAGCGGCAGCAACTGGCCCTTGCGGGCCCGGGGACGGCGTGCCCGATGCAAGCGTCCCCGATATAACGGGAGGAATGCGCCGTGAAGAAGCTTGTACTCGAATCTACCGCGCCCTTTCAGGGGCTGGCGGAACTGGTCGCCGACCGGGAGGGCCTGTTCGCCGAAGAGGGCATTGAGGTGGAGTTCGTCGATCGCGACGCCGGCGTCGATAAATCCGTGCATCAGGACGTGACCGGGCCCGACGGCGTCAACCGGTTTGCGAGCCACGGCAAGCTGTTCGAACAGGGTCAGGCGGACATGTACAACGCCTGCGAATGGGGAAACTACTGCCGGGTCGAGGGCACGGGACAGGGCGGCCGCCAGCTCGGCCGACGCGCGATCGTTTGCTATGCGGGTCTGTTCGTCCGGCCGGATTCCGACATCTACACCCCGCAGCAGCTCGTCGGGCGCACGGTCGGCGCGCCGTTCTATTTCGGCACCCATTATCTGACCCTGCACATGCTCGAAGGCTTCATGAAGCGGGAGGACATCAGCCTGTGCCAGGCGCCCAACGGATCGCGCGAAAGGTTCGACGCGCTGATGGCCGGCGAGTACGACGCGACCTGCCTGACGGAGCCCTATGCCAGCCTGGCGGAAAAGGAAGGCTGCCGCGAAATCAGCTCGTCTTTCCTGCACGGGACCGAGGTCGCCGCCGACAAGGTGGATGCCGAGACCTATGCGGCTTTCAACAGGGCGGTGCGAAAGGCGGTTGCACGGATAAACCAGAACCGGTCCGCCTATCTGCACTACTTCATCGATTACTATAAGGCCAAGGATCCGAGGATCGCCGCGATGACGGTGGCCGATCTGCGCGAAAGCCGGATCGTCGTGGTCGATCCCGCGCCGATCCCCGAAGCGGAGGCGCGCCGCACCGCCGAATGGCTGAAAAGCTGGGGCATGCTGGAAAACGTCGACGATGCCCTGGACCTGATCAATCTGGAGGTTCAGCGTACCGCGCACGCGGCGGCGGAATAGGGGCGACCGATGAAAAAGCTCGTTCTTGAGGCGACCAACCCGTTCCAGGGACTGCCCGAACTCGTCGCACATGCCGAAGGGCTGTTCGCAGCCGAGGGGCTGGATATCGAATGGGCCGAAGAGGTGCCGGTAGCGGATACCAGCATCCGGACGGACCTGAAAACGCCCGAAGGGCTCGATCCGTTTTCCAGTCACGGCGCTCTGCTCGAAAAAGGCCAGGCGGACATGTACAACGCCTGCGAATGGGGCAATTACTGTCGCGTCCAGGATACCGGGCAGAACAGCCGGCAGATCGGCCGCCGGTCCGTCGTCGCCTTCGCCGCCATCGTCGTGCGGCCCGACTCGGACGTCTACACGCCCCAGCAGCTTGCCGGCAGGACGGTTGCGGTGCCGTTCTATTTCGGCACGCACTATCTGGCCCTGCACATGCTGGAAGGGTTCCTGACGCGCGACGAAATCAATATCTGCCGCGCTCCCAACCGGTCCCGCTACCGGTTCGATGCGATGATGCGGGGCGATACGGAAGCGACGACGCTGACCGAGCCCTACGTGTCGCTGGCCGAGAAAAAAGGGTGCCGCATCGTCTGCTCCTCCTTTTTCCACGGCACGGAGGTGGCCTCCGACCGCGTCGATACGGAAACCTATGCCGCGTTCAACCGCGCGGTCCGCGAAGCCGTCAGACGGATCAGGGCGGACAGGGTGAAGTATCTGCGCTGGTTTATCGATCATCACCGGAAGAACGACCCGGAAATCGGCACGCTGACGGTTGAGGATCTGCGGCCGTCCCGGCTCGTCGTTGTCGATCCGGCGCCGATCCCGGAAGAAGAGGCGCGCCGCACGGCGGAGTGGATCAAGAGCTGGGGCATGCTGGCCCGGACGGATGACGCGGCGGACCTCATCGATATGAATGTCCAGTCGGGGGCGCACGCCGCCGCGGAGTAGCCCCCCTGGCCGCCGCGCTGCAAATTTATTGAATCCCGCCGCGATTCTTCGTTAGATGTGAAACGGGAATGCCGGTTGCGGTCGCACGGCGCGGGGGCTGCAAGGACGCCAAGGGGCGGCGGGCAGGGGAGAGGACGCCATTTTCAGGAATCTCACCAGGGAACAGAAGGTCGATCTGGCGAAGAAGACGCTGCGCGTGACGTGGATGGTCATTCTCCTGCCGATTCTGATCGTGGTCCTGTCGATCGGCCTCGCCTTCGTGTTCGTCCTGTTTACCGCCGGCCGGTAGGCGCCAAACGTTCATGTCCGGAATCTCCCCGGCAGCGGCGCATTTTCCCTGTCGCCGAAGCCGAAATTCTCCTATGTAAGGCGTCATGCAGAAAACATCGAATTTCATCCAGAGACGCCGCAGCGTTCCGGTAAAAGTCGGCTCGGTAACGGTTGGCGGCGACGCGCCGATCGTCGTTCAGTCGATGACCAACACCGATACCGCGGATGTGGACTCGACCGTCGCCCAGGTCGCGGAGCTGGCCCGCGCGGGCTCCGAACTGGTGCGCATCACGGTCGACCGGGAGGATTCGGCGAAAGCCGTCGCGCCGATCCGGGACAGGCTCGCGAAGCTGGGCGTCGAGGTCCCGCTGGTCGGCGATTTTCACTATATCGGCCACCAGCTCCTGACCAAATATCCCGATTGCGCCGAAGCGCTCGCCAAGTACCGCATCAATCCCGGCAATGTCGGGTTCCGCGAAAAGCGCGACCTGCAGTTCTCGACCATGATCGAGGTCGCGCTGAAATACGACCGGCCGGTTCGGATCGGCGTCAACTGGGGCAGTCTCGACCAGGAACTGCTGACCCACCTGATGGACGAGAACGCAACCGCCGAGAAGCCGCGCGAGGCGGTCGAGATCACCCGCGAGGCGATGATTCAGTCGGCGCTGCTGTCGGCCCAGCGCGCGCACGAGATCGGCATGGGGCCGGAGAAAATCGTCATTTCCTGCAAGGTCTCGGAAGTCCAGGACCTGATCGCGGTCTATGCCGATCTGGCGTCGCGCTGCGATTACGCGCTGCATCTCGGGCTGACCGAGGCCGGCATGGGATCGAAGGGCATCGTCGCCTCGACCGCCGGCATGGCGGTGCTGCTGCAGCAGGGCATCGGCGACACCATCCGCGTTTCGCTCACGCCCGAGCCCGGCGGCGACCGCACGCGCGAGGTGATCGTCGCGCAGGAAATGCTGCAGACGATGGGACTGCGCTCCTTCGTGCCGCTGGTAACGTCATGTCCCGGCTGCGGTCGGACCACCAGCACGGTGTTCCAGGAACTTGCCGACAAGATCCAGACCCATATCCGCCGCAAGATGCCGGAATGGCGCGAACGCTACGTGGATGTCGAGACGATGAACGTGGCCGTGATGGGCTGCATCGTCAACGGGCCGGGCGAGAGCAAGCACGCCAATATCGGCATCTCGCTGCCCGGCACGGGCGAGGAACCGGCGGCGCCGGTCTTCATCGACGGGCAGAAGGCGATGACGCTGCGCGGCCCCGGCATTGCCGAGGAATTCCACAGGATCGTCGACGATTACGTCGAGTCGCACTACGCGAAGAGGGAAGCGGTCGACGCCTAGTCTTTGTCCCGGCGAGTGATATTCACCGCCTTGTCGTCCGTTTCCCTGCGCGTCAGCAGGATCGACGAGCCCACGATCACCGCGCCGCCGACCCACACCCAGATCACCGGCCATTCGTTGAACAGGACCAGCCCCATCAGCGCGGCGATGGGCAGCCTCAGGAAATCCAGCACGGTGACGACGGTGGCATCCGCCGCGGCGTAGGAGCGCGCCAGCGTCCGCTGCGTCATCGCGCCCAGCAGCCCCAGCAAGGCGAGCCAGGCGAGCTGTTCAAGCGTCGGCGTCTGCCAGAAAACTATCGCGCCGACCAGCGCCAGCGGCATGACGAACAGCCCCTGATAGATCGCGATCGTGTCGGGGTGCTCGGTATAGGACAGGTACTTGATGAAAATCGTGTTGCAGACGGTGAACGACACCGCGGCGAAGGCGTAGAACACACCCTCGTTTACCTCCGCGAAGCCGGGCCGGACGATGATCATTGCGCCCAAGAACCCGATCCCCATCGCCAGCCATCGTCGTCCGCGCGCCAGCTCGCCGAGGAACAGGATCGCCGCCACGCAGGCAAAGGCAGGGCGGGTAAAGCCGATCGCCGCGATATCGGCCAGCGGGATATGGGCGGCGGCGAGGAAATAGAAAATCAGACTGAGATAGGCCGACACGCTGCGGATCGCGAAGATGCGCGTTTTCGAGGTACGCATGATGGCCGGCCCGCGCCGCGCGATGATCGGCGTCAGGAACAGGAACCCGAACACCGCTCGGAAAAACACGATGATGAACACGGTCAGCTCCGGCGACAGATGCCGCGCGACCGACATCATGCCGGTGAAGGTCGCGCCGGTCAGCGAGATCCAGAACCCCGCGCGCACCGGGCCGGGCAGGGCGTTGAAGCGGTCGGCGATCGCCTGCGTCGTGATCATCATTCGGCCGGGACGGTAATCGGGCGGGTTTTCCTGCGCCCATTGTGCCCCCATATTGGGGCGATGGGAAACACGGACGACATCGCGTTCCGCAACGGCTCGGTGCCGCTGTCGGCGCTGGAAATCAGCCATATCAGGAGTTCCGGGCCGGGCGGGCAGAACGTCAACAAGGTGGCGACGGCGGTGCAGCTGCGCTTCGACGCGGCCGCCTGCGCCGAAATCGGCCCGGCGATGATGGCCCGCCTGCGCGGCATTGCCGGGCGCCGCATGACAGCAGGTGGCGTCATCGTTATCACCGCGCGCCGCCATCGCCGGCAGGACCTCAACCAGGAAGATGCCGTGGCGCGCCTCGCCGCGATGCTGCAGGAGGCCTCGGAGCCCCCCCGCCATCGCCGGCCGACGAAACCGTCGAAGGGGGCGAAAGAACGGCGGCTGAAGGAAAAGCGCGGACGCAGCGATATCAAGAAGAACCGGCAGGCGCTGCGCGGGACGGATCACTGAACCGGGACTCGACAGCGCCCCTGCCAATCCGGCAGCATGGCCGGCAGCATGCACCAAACCAGAATTAAGGGTGAGACATGACCGACAGGATCGAAAAATCGGAAGAGGAATGGATGAAGGAGCTGACGCCGGAGCAGTTCCACGTCTGCCGGCAGGGCGGCACCGAGCGGCCCTTTACCGGCAAGTACAACGATTTCAAGGGAACCGGCACTTTCGTCTGTTCGTGCTGCGGCAATCCGCTGTTCAATTCGAACACCAAGTTCAACTCGGGCACCGGCTGGCCCAGCTTCTTCGCCCCGCTGTCGAAGGACGCGGTCGACCTGCATGAGGACTGGTCGATGTTCATGCGCCGGGTCGAGGTCAAATGCGCGAAATGCGACGCGCATCTCGGCCACGTCTTTCCGGACGGGCCGCAGCCCACCGGGCAGCGCTACTGCATGAATTCCGTTTCGCTCGATTTTCAGGAAGCGGGCGGAGAGGGTGGCGAGTCCTGACCCGATGATTCTCGTTACCTGCGCCGGGGGAAAGACCGGCAGGGCCGTCATTCCGGCATTTGCCCGGGCGGGACTCCGCGTGCGCGCCATGGTGAGCCGCCCCGAGTCCGAATCCGCCATCGCCGGGCTTGGCGCGGCGGAAACCGTTTCGGGCGGGCTGGCGGACCCCGACTCAGTTGCCTCCGCCATGCGGGGCGGCGATGCCGTCTATTACATCGCCCCCAACATGACGCCCGACGAGCGCGCCATCGGGGATGTTGTGATTGCGGCCGCGAAGGCGGCGGGCGTCAGACGCTTCGTGTTTCATTCGACGCTGCATACCCAGATCGAGGCGCTGCCGCATCACTGGGCGCGCCATTTCGTCGAACAGGATTTGATTGAATCCGGCCTCGATTTCACCATCCTGCAGTGCGGTTCCTACATGCAGAACATGCTGCCGGCCTGGAAGAAGATGGCGGAAACCGGCGTGCACGCGATGGCCTACGACATCGACGCGCCGATGAGCCTGGTCGATCTCGACGACATCGCTGCAGCCGCGACGACGGTCCTGACCGAGGATGGGTACGGGCACGGCATTTTCGAGCTGTGCGGCCCGGCGATCACCTTGCGCGAAAAGGCGGAAATCCTGACCCGGGTCCTCGGCAAACCGATCCGCGCCGAAAAGGAACCGCTGGAGGCGTTTCTCGACCATGCACGCGCCATCGGGCTGAGCGACTTCACGGTCCGGACGATGGAGAAGATGTTTCCCCACTACGACGCGCACGGGCTGGTCGGAAATCCGAAAATCCTCGGCTGGATCCTGGGGCGTGCCCCGACCGATTTCGAGGCGTTCGCGCGTCGCGTCGCGTCCTGACGGAGGTCAACCCCCTCCCTGACCCTCCCCCGTTCTCGGGGGAGGGAACACCATCTTCGAAACGGCTCTGACCTGATTCCCTCACCCGGTTCCGGGGGAGGGCAGGGGTGGGGGGTAATTCCCCGAAATCTAAGCCTCGTAAATCGTTGCCTGGATCGGCTGGCCGAATTCGGGGGCGGCGAGGTCGGGGCAGGCGCTGGCCGCCACCGCGAGATCCATCTCGGCGCGGAAATCGACGTAGATAGGGTCTTTCGGCCGGTTGGGCGTGTGCCTTATTTCGCCGGTCTTCGTGTCGATATCGACATGCTGGAACACGTTTAGCGGGCTGGGAATCAGCTCCGGCGGGATGTTCCATTCCCTGAACCCGTCGATCAGGTTTTCCCAGCAGCCGTGATCGGGGATCGGGATATCGTCGCCATGGTGATACTGGTTCAGCCGGCCTTCTTCCTTCGCACGGGCGTAGCGCGGACCCGAGCAGGTGCCGTATTGCAGGTCGTGATAGCCCATCCCGGCGAACTGGTCCTCGGTGATGGTCATCATCGGGTTGTTGAGCTTGCTGTAGAGCACGTCGCCGGTCGTGATCCAGAGCTTCATGTTGTAGACCTTGGTACGCGCCTGATCGAACCGTTCATTGACGTTGTGAAGGTTTACGCAGGCGAAATCGATGATCGTCTTTGCCGTCAGCCGCAGGACCTGCCCCTTCTTCATGGGGCGGCCCCAGCCGGTGTTGGCGGGGATGAAATCGTCGCTGAGGATTTTCATGGTTCGCTCCCGTGTCTTTCGTTCACGTGTCTCAGGGGTTCAGGATCGTAATGACGCAGGGCGCGCCGGATGCCGACGTTTCCGCTGCCGGGCAGTTCATGACGGCGCAGATCAGGTCGATCTCCGCTTCCAGATCGATCGACACCGGCTCGGGCGGCCCCTTCGGGCGGGGACGGATACGGCCATCCTGCGCAATATCGAGGTTGCGGAAGAAACCCAGCGGATCGGGCAGGTCCTCGAACGTCAGCCCGAGAGGCGCCAGCACTTTCAGCATGGCTTCCGCGCATCCATGGGCCGACTGCAGATCGTGCAGCCCGATGCCGGCGAACCCGTCGGCGAGGACGCGCATCATCGGGTTGTTCTGCTTGCTGAACAGCCGATGCCCTGCGGTCGGATACATGTTGAGGTTATAGATGCGCGTCCGCGCCGTATCGAAATACTCGCGGATATCGTCCCGCTTGAAGGCGTTGAAATCGATCACGCTCTTCCCGGTGATGCGCAGGACCTGTCCCTTGTCGACATTGCCCATCCACCCCCGGTTCGGGGCGACGGTCTCTTCTGCGATGACGTCCATTGTCGGTTCTTTCCTGGTGAAACGCCCTGTTCAGGGCTGGTAGATGCGGGCGCGGACTTCCAGCCCCTTGGTCTTCGACGCTTTGTCCGGGCAGGCGCTGAACGCGACCAGCAGGTCGCGCTCGGCCCGAAGGTCCAGATCGACCGGCGCGTCGGGTCGTATTTGCGTTCGCGTCATGCAGCCGGTCTTCTGGTCGATATCCATGTTCTGGAACAGGTTGACCGGGCTCGGAATGTTTTCGTACGGGATGCCCCAGGGCTCCAGCGCCCAGGTCAGGTTTTCGGCGCAGCCGTGATCGGGCAGTTCCATGTCCTGCCCGTGAAGATATTCGTCGAGACGGCCTTCTTCCGCGGCGCGGCGGTGACGGTCCCGCCCGCACATGCCGAACTGCAGATCATGCGTCCCCAGCCCCTCGAACCCGTCGGCGACCAGCGTGATCAGCGGCGCGCCCGAGCGCGACAGCAGCGTATGCCCCCGTCGGAAATAAAGGCAGTTGCTGCGTTCCTTGGTCGGCGCCTGATCGAACGCTTCGGCGTAATCGTGGCGGTCGAACGCGACGAAATCGATGATGGTGCGGGCCGTCAGCCGCAGGACCTGACCGGCCTCCATCTCCGCCGCCCAGCCGGTATTGCGCGGTGCGGTCTCGTCGCTGATGAGTTTCATGGACGCAGGATAGCAACGGGACGCGCCGGCGGGAACCTCCCCCCTTGCAACCTCCCCCCGAAGCGGGGGAGGAGGTTAACCCCGCCTGTTTCTCAACCCGCCCAAACCCTTTATGGTTCGCGGCGATCCGGACAGGAGTGGAAATATGCGGATATTTTTGTTCTCGGCGTCGCTGCGGAAGGCGTCGCTCAACAAGAAGCTGGCGGCGCTGATCGACCGGAAGCTCGAATCGTTTGACTGCGAGGTCGATTTTGAAAACGATTTTCATACGTTCGACATGCCGCTCTACGATGGCGACCTGGAGCAGGAGGAGGGCATGCCGTCCGGCGCGCAGGAATTCATCCGGCGGATAAGGGCGGCCGATGGAATCATCATCGTCTATCCCGAGTACAACCATTCGATTCCCGGCGCGCTGAAGAATGCCATCGACTGGATTTCACGCGAACGCCCGTACCCGACGGTCGGCAAAACGATCATGCTGGCGTCCGCCGCGCCGAGCCCGGTCGGGGGCTATCGCGGGCTGATCGCGATGGAAGAGCCGATGGCGCTGCTCGGCGCCTGGGTTGCGCCCGGCAAGTTCGGGCTCGCGCTCGCCAACAAGGCGTTCGACGAGGACGGCAACCTCGTCAATCCCGATATCGACAAGCTGCTGGACGGCATGCTGGACGATTTCGTAACGAATGTCGGACTGCGCAGCGGCAAGTAAGGAAACCCCGTCCATGGACATCGCCGGAGTCTTCGAATCCGCTCTCGCCCGCTCGCCCGATGCGCTGGCCTTCGTCGACGGCGAACGGAGGCGCAGCTATCGCGGCTGGGACGGCGATATCGGCCGCGCCGCCGGCGGGCTGGCGCGGCTCGGGCTCCGGCGCGGCGACCGGCTGGTTTGCATCATGCCCAACTCCTACGAGATGGCGACGCTCTACTGGGCGTCGCAGCGGCTGGGCGCGATCTTTACCCCGTTCAACTGGCGGGCGACGCCGGAAGAGATCGCCTATGCCATCGCGGACGCGGAGCCCGAACTTCTGGCCTATGACGAGCGCGTGGTGGAACGGCCCGATCTCGACGGCACGCGGCTGATCTCCATCGGCTCGCGGCGCGACGGGCCGAGCTACGGAGACCTGATGGCGTCGACCCGCATCCGGCCGGACCCGCCGCTGGCGGACACGGATATCTGCCTGATGCTCTACACCTCCGGCACGACCGGGAGGCCGAAGGGCGTGCCGCGTCCCGTGGGTGCGGAGCGCATCGCGGCGGCGTCGGTGATCGCCCATCTGCGCTACCGGTTCGGCGAGCGCATCCTCGGCGCCATGCCGATGTTCCATACGATGGGCATCCGCAATCTTCTGGCCTGCGCGATGGTCGGCGGCGCGTTCGTCAACATGCGCGGCTTCGATGCGGGCGAGGCGCTGAAACTGATCGAGACGGAGAAGGTTACGGCGGCGTTTCTCGTGCCGACCATGTATCATGACATGCTGGGACATGACGGTTTTGCGTCGCGCGATACCGGCTCGATCCGCAACATCGCCTATGCGGGCATGTCGATGACAGGCGCGCTTGAACGCCGTTGCGTCGACGCGTTCAAACCGGAAGTGTTCGCCAACTATTACGGTTCGAGCGAGATTTTCACCTTCACCTTCTGCGACCGGCTCGACGACAAGCCGGGATCGGCGGGACGCGCCGGGATCAATCAGCAGGTCCGCGTGGTGCGGGCCGACCAGGACGAGACGGTGGGGCCCGACGAGATCCTGCCGCCCGGCGAAATCGGCGAGGTGATCGCCTCGATGCAGAGCCCCGAGGCGTTCGCCGGCTACTGGAAGCGCCCGGATGCGGACGAGGCGGCGATCCGCGACGGCTGGTATTTCACCGGCGATCTCGGCTATGTCGACGAGGAAGGCGACCTGTTCCTGTGCGGGCGCATCGACGACATGATCATTTCCGGCGGCGAGAACATCCACCCCGAGGAGGTAGAGGACACGCTCGCCGGCCACCCGTCGGTCGGTGCGGTCGCCGTGATCGGGCTGCCCGACGAGCGCTGGGGCCAGGTCGTGACGGCCTTCATCGAGCCCGCGACGGACGACGCGACCGCCGGAGCGCTCGACGAACACTGCACCGCGTCGAGCCTCGCCAGGTTCAAACGCCCCCGCGCCTACGTCTTTGTCGAGGCCCTGCCGCGCTCGGCCTCAGGCAAGCTGCTCCGCCGCCTGCTGCGCGACGGGGAGTATAAAATACGCGACGGATTCGAGAGTACGGTTTAAAGAGAGGACATGATGAACAAGGATTACGCCGCCGAGCGCGGTGCGCTGCTGGCGGAGCTGGACGGGCTCCGGGTCGAGGTGGATGCGGAAAAGAAGATCGGATACCTGATCCTCGACCGGCCGCCGCTCAATATCGTTTCCTACAAGGGGCGGTCGCAGATCCGCGCGATCATCGAGGCGATGGACGAGGACGACGATGTCGGCGTCATCGTGATCAGGGGCGAGGGCGGCACCTATACCTCGGGCGGCGACGTCAAGAGCTTCCCCGATATTCCGTTCGACGGCATGTCGGACCTTGCCTGGAACATCGCCGCGCCGGAGCGCTGCACCAAGCCGGTGATCGCGGCGCTTGAGAAATACGCGTTCGGCGTCGGGTTCGAACTCGCCATGGCGTGCGACTTCCGGCTCGCCACGAAGGAAACGCTGGTCGCGCTGCCGGAAATCAATCTGGGCGAAATGCCGGGCTCGGGCGGCAGCGTCCGGGTGGTGAAGATCGCAGGCCTCACCCGCGCCAAGGACATGGTCATGCTGGGCAAGCGCATTCCAGCGCCGCAGGCGAAGGAATGGGGGCTGATCACCGAGGTAGCCGAGGATTCGGACGCGCTGACCGCGCTGATCGAGCAGTATTGCGCCGATCTCAACGCAAAGGCGCCGCTGGCGCTGCGCGCGCTGAAACGGGTTTTAAACTCCGTTTATGATACAAGTCTCAAGGTGGCCCTCGATATCGAAGGCCATTCCTACGAGAAACTTCGCTCCACGGCGGATTACAAAGAGGGGATCGATGCCTTCGCCGAACGACGCAAGCCGGAATATAAGGGGCGCTGAGCGGTTTCCGCACTAGCGGATCGACCGCTGCGGGCATTTCGGGAAGCGTAACATGAAGGGCAAGGTCCATTCCTTCGACGTCAGCACCGATATCGGGCTGATCACGAGCGAGGACGCCGACCGGTACGAGTTCTATCTCGACGACTGGCGGAGCGCCGAACCGCCGCTGAGCGGCACGATCGTCGATTTTTACGTCGATGCCGAGGCGGTCGCCCGCGAGGTCCGCAGGATCGAGCTGGAGCCCCGCAAAACGAAGGCACGGGCCGAAGCGGAGGCGGAGGAAGTCGACGCCGCCCAGATGGATGTCTCAGAGCGCACGAACGTCGGCAAGAACCGGATCGTCGCCGCCGCGCTGGCGTTTTTCCTGGGCGGGCTCGGAGTTCACAAATTCTATATCGGCGCGCCGGTGCCGGGCGCGACCATGCTCGCCGTGTCCCTGCTCGGGCTGCTGTATGTCGGAATTCCGACCCTCGCTGTCTGCGCCATCGCGGTGGTCGAGGGCGTGATCTACCTGATTACGCCGTCGGAGAATTTTCACCGCAACTACATCCACGGCCAGCGGGCGTGGTTTTAGGAAGGGCGCGGCCCCGGCGCCGTTAAAGCAGCGGCAGGTCCGCCACCGAACCGATTCCGTCATCGAAAAGCCGGGTTACTTCCGGCGCGGGCGACGCGGCCGACGGGACGTCGCCTCCGGTAAAGCTGACGGCGGCGAGATCCGGTGCAAGCGCAATTCCCGACGAGGTCCCGATAACGGTTACGGGCGCTTCCATCTCTGCGGCGAGCAGCCCGGGACCCGCCGGGACGGTTACGGCCGCAGCCGTCGGGTCCGACGAATCCGGCCGGTGGGGCAGTCCGAATTCGGCGAACAGGATGCCAACGGCCACGCCCACGACCGCGGTTGCGGCAATCCGTTGCCAGCTCGCGCCGGATGGAAGGACCCGTTGCCACAGGGGGAGGGATCGGGTTCCGGCCCGCTGCGGGACGAACAGCGCGATCCGGTCGCGCAAATCCTCGGACGCGGCGATGTCGGGCCGCGCGGCGTCGAGCAGCCCGTCGAGCGCGGCAGCGCGCTCGATTTCCGCCTGCGCTTCGGCCGACCCCTTGCAGAAGGCCAGCGCAGACTCGCATTCGTCTTCCGGCCAGCGCTCGGGGTTCGCGCCATAGGCGCCGATCAGCGCCGAAAACCGTTCGGCGGTCATCCTGTCGTTTCCGTGTGTCATGTCAGTGCTCTCCCAGCAGGTCGGGCGCCAGCCCCGCCAGGTCGTGCCGCAGCGTACGCCGCGCGCGGGCCAGGAGGGATTCGAGCGCCTCGACCGAAATATCGAGGGCGGCGCTGGCCTCGGCGCCGGTAAGACCCTCGAAATGAATCAGGTGAATGGCCGTTAGCTGCCGTTCGGGAAGCGCCTCAAGCGCCGCCGTGACCGCCTGCCGCATGTCGATGTCCCGGTCCATGATCCCGGCATCGCGCGGGTCCGGCAGGGAGTCCGCGTAATCGATCGGCGTTGTGCGGCGAGCCCGAATATGGTCGATGCAGAGATTGCGTGCGACCCGGTAGAGCCAGCTTCTGACCCCGGGCCCGCCTTCGATCCAGCTGTCCGCCTTGGCGGCGAGCCGGACGAACGCGTCCTGCGCGATGTCTTCCGCCATCGCATCGTCCTTGAGCACGTAACCGGCATAGCGGACGACCGCGCCCAGATGCCGGTCGACCAGTTCTCCCCAGGCCGAGCGGTCGCCCCGCGCGGTGCGGGCGATCAGGGCATCGTCGTTCTGCGCCGCCCTGATCGCCGCCGCGTGGGCGCGTGTCGCTGACACGGGGGGGTACGCCATGCCGGACGCGCGCTCCTCGCGATTACCTGCGTCCGTGTCCGCGGCCCCAGCGCCGGGCCGGCAGCTCGTCCGCGCTCAGGATGCCGTCCTTGTTGACGTCATGCCGGGCGAACCAGCGTTTGGTCGGTCCCTGGATTTCATCGACCGAAATCTTGCCGTCGCCGTTGACGTCGAGAAGATCGAACATCGAGACCGTCCGCCAGAGCTGCAAGGAGCGTCCGCGCCGGCGCATCTCCTCGATCGACAGCGCCTTGTCGCCATCGAGATCGAGCGCGCCGAACATGCGGGCCTGATCGCCGTTGATCTCGTCGATCGTGACCTTGCCGTCGCCGTTCAGGTCGTAAAGCCGGGTGAACCGTTCCGCCCTGCGGTTGGTCCGCTCGCCCTGGTGCATTCCCCCATGGGGATGGGCGGGCGCCGTGGCGGCCGCGCCGCCCGAGGGCGCGTTCTGTGCCCGAAGCGCCGTGGACCCGGCTGCCATGCCCAGCGCAAGTCCGGCCGCGAGAAGGGTGGTTGTGATCGTCTTTGTCATAACAGTCGCTCTTTTCTCAATAAAACCCGACATTTTCGTGGCGTCGCCCGTTTCGGGATGCGGGCGGCCCGCCTAGCCTCGTTATGACCGTTCCACGGACCGGCCGCTTCAAATCCGTCGCTAATTCCGGCGGCGCGCTTGAAAGACCGGCCGCGATGATCCAGAGTCCGGACTGTACGCGCCGAAATTCTTCATGTCCCGAACCGTTTCACGACCGCAACAATTCAAGATCATGGCTGTTCCGCCACCCGCTGTTGCGGCGCGGCGGGTGCCTCACAAGGAGCGACTTCATGGCCCGAAAACCGGCCTCCTGGCACTGGTCCCAGGACGTTCACAAAATCTTTCGCGATATCGGCATTAGGCAGGTCGCCTATGTTCCCGATGGCGGTCTCGCCAGGCTGATCGAACTCTGCGATCGCGACCGGACCATGCGGTCGGTGGTCCTGACGACGGAGGAAGAAGGCGTCGCCCAGGTCGCCGGCGCCTGGCTCGGCGGCCAGCGGGCCGCTTTCCTGACGCAGTCGGGCGGGGTGGGCAACTGCATCAACATGCTGTCGATGATGGAGGAATGCCGAATCCCGATGTTTTCGATGGTCTCGATGCGGGGCGAATGGGGCGAAACCTATCCGTGGCAGATCCCGATGGGGCAGGCGACCGTCGGCGCCCTGCAGACCGCCGGCGTGATCGTGCATCACGTCGATGAAGCCGAGCGTGTGCCGGAAACGGTTGCGGCGGCGGCGAAGCTCGCTTTCGACGGGATGCGGGCTGTGGCCGTCATTGTCGGCCAGCGAATCAGTCAGAGCGGAGGGCGCGGCTGATGGCGACGAAGAAGAAGGAACCGGCGCTGCTGCGCCGTGCGGTGGTAAAGAAAATACTCGCGAAACGGGGCGACGCTGCCGTGGTGACGGGCATCGGCAACGCGATCCATGACGTGTTCGCTGCCGGCGACGACGACCGGAACATGTATCTGTCCGGCATCATGGGCGGCGCATCGATGGTCGCTTTCGGCGTCGCGCTGGCCCAGCCCAGGCGGCGGGTTATCGTGATTACCGGCGACGGGGAACTGCTGGCCGGCATCGGCAGCCTCGCCACCATCGGCGTCGAAAAGCCGAAGAACCTGTCCATCGTGGTGATCGACAACCAGGCCTACGGCGCAACCGGCAACCAGCACACCCACACCGCGCGCGGCGTCGACCTGGTCGGCATCGCGAAGGCGTCGGGCTTCGAGCGCGCGGAGCAGGTCTCGAAGGCGAGCGAGCTCGACGGGATGATTGACGCGATCTATCGCGGCGACGGGCCCTATTTCGCGGTGGTCAAGGTGTCGACCAGATCGGGGCCGCGCGGCGACGCGCCCAAGGACGGCACGCTGCTCGCCCGCCGCTTCCGCGCGGCGGTTGCCGGCGAATAGGGAGGCCAACCGCATGGCGCGCAAACCGGCGGACTGGTCCGCGGATGTATTTCGAATCCTCAAGGAGGAGGGCGTCAGGCAGGTCGCCTACGTACCCGATGCAGGCCATACCCGCCTGATCAAGGCCTGCCGCGCCGAGCGGTCGATGACGGCCGTGCCGCTGACGACGGAAGAGGAAGGCGTGGCGCTCCTGGCCGGGGCGTGGCTCGGCGGCGAACCCGGCGCGCTGCTGATGCAGTCGTCGGGCGTCGGCAACATCGTCAACATGCTGGGCGTGGCCCGGGAGTGCCGTTTCCCGCTGCTGATCCTGGTGACGATGCGGGGCGAATGGGGCGAGTTCAACCCGTGGCAGATGCCGATGGGACAGGCGACGGAAACCGTTCTCGACGCCGCCGGCGTCATCGTGCAGCGCGCCGACGATCCCGGCCGCGTGGCGGAAACGGCGCGCTCTGCCGCCGCGATGGCGTTCGAGGGCGGGCGCATGGTCGCGGTGCTGATCGGCCAGCGCGTTATCGGGTTCAAGGACTGGAGCAAGTGATGGCGTCGACACACGCGAACCGGGGCGCCAACCGGAATATCACGCTGGACCGTCGCGAGGTCGTATCGCGCATTCTGAAGGAACGGGGCGATGCCCTCCTGGTGACGGGGCTCGGCGCGCCGACCTGGGACGCGGCGGCGGCCGGCGATCATCCCAGCAGTTTCTATCTGTGGGGCGGCATGGGCGGTGCTTCCGTCTGCGGGCTGGGTCTGGCGCTCGCCCAGAAAAAGCGCCGGGTGCTGGTCATTACCGGCGATGGAGAGATGCTGATGGGGATCGGTTCGCTCGCCACCATCGCGGCGCAACGGCCTGACAATCTCGCGGTCTGCGTGATCGACAACCAGCGCTACGGCGAAACCGGCATGCAGGAAACCCACACGCAGTTCGGCGTCGATCTCGCCGCGATGGCGGCGGGGGCGGGATTCCAGGAAACCGATACGGTGTGGACCATGGAAGAGCTGGAAGCGTCGCTTTCGCATCTTTACGGGACGCCGGGTCCGGTCTTCATCGACGTGAAGGTCACCGACGCGCCGCAGCCGATGACGTTGCCGCTGCGCGACGGTCCCGCGATCAAGCACCGGTTCCGGTCTGCCCTGCTCGGCAAGGCGTGACGTCAGAACCGATGGACGTCATCCTCGCCACGGTGAAGGAAAACGCCAGCCTGACGGCGCTTGACGCCGACAGCGGCGAGATCGTCGCTGCCGTGACGGTGGGGGAGCCCGGAACGAAGAAGCCGCATGAGATTACCCTGTCGGCGGACCGCAGGAGGGCCTTTGTCTCGCTCTATGGCAGCGCCGATTACGGGCCGAACAACGTGCCCGATAACCGGATCGCGGTGGTCGATCTGACGTCGATGACGCTCGAAGGCCATATCGGGCTCGATCTTTATCGCGGTCCGCACGCCCTCGCGACCGACCGGGACGGCAAGATCTGGGTAACGGTCGATCCCAACCGCTGTGTCCTCGTCATCGATCCGGACAGTCTGGAAATCGAACGAACGATCTGGCTGGAAACCCCGGGGCATTTTTCCGCTCTGTCGCCGGACGGGACGCGCATCTATTTCGCCGCCAAGGAATACCCGGTGATTACCGAGGTCGATGTTGCGTCGAAGCGAATCACGGCTCGCATTCCGCTGCCGGTCGGGTCGCAGGCGATTCGCGTGTCGCCCGACGGGACGAGGCTCTATGTCGGCGATTTCAACCGGCCGCTGCTGCATGTCATCGATTGCGCCTCGCGGACGCTTGTCGAAACAGTGCCGCTGACCGGCGTTCCCGGCTGGCCGTTCAATTCGGCGGACGGAAAATACGTTATCGTCACAACCTACGACGAACCGAATGACAGGGGATTCGTCGAAATCCTCGAAGCCGCCGACCTGACGAAACGGCGGGTCGTCGATGTGGCCGCGGAGCCGTTTCATGCGCTTGCGCATCGCGACGGACGAACGGTTTTCGTCGCGCTCGGCAACGGCGAAATCCCCCGCATCGACCTGGCGTCCGCGTCAATCGTCGCGGGAGGTTTCAACGCCGGCGGCTCGATGCCCGAAGCGATCCTGTACAAGGATTCCTGAAGACATTCGTTTTTATGGAACGGTCGCGCAAACTGGAATAGCATCCGGCCCGTGCCTGTTGAAGGCTACGGAATCAACCGGGAGAAACCAATGAAATTTCTGAAAACATTTGCCGCCGCAGGCGGTATCGCTGTCGCGCTTTCCGCATTGGCCGGCGGTGCGCTGGCGGAAGATGCCTATTACAAGGGCAAGACGATCCGCTTTATCGTCGGATTCGGCGCAGGCGGCGGGTACGACGCCTATTCGCGCCTGCTGGCGCCGCACTTCCAGAAGGTGCTTGGCGCGTCCGTCGTGGTCGAGAACCAGCCCGGCGCGGGCGGCATGGTCGCTCTCAACCGCTTCAGCGTCGCACCGGCCAACGGTCTTCAGATGACCATCGTGAACGGCACCGGCGCCAGCCTGCAGCAGCTTCTTGAGGTCAAGGGCGCGCGCTACGACCTGACCAAGTTCAAGGTTCTCGGCACGGTCGACAATCCGCAGTGGATTTTCCTGATGGCGCCGAAATCTCCCTACAACACGCTGGCCGATGTGGTGAAGGCCGGCAAGCGGCTTACCTGGGGCGGCTCGGGCAAGGTTTCCGGCACGTCGGACGGCGCCGCGATGTCCTGCTATACGCTCAAGCTGCAATGCAAGGTCATCACCGGCTACAAGGGCAGCCGCGCGTCGGCTCTGGCTCTGGCGCAGGGCGAAATCGACGGGCTTTACGTTTCCGAGACGTCGGCTTTCGACTACGTCAAGAGCAAGAACGCCAAGGCGATCGCCAACTGGAACCGCAAACGCTCGAAGCTCTTCCCGGACCTGCCGACGGTGTTCGAACAGCTTCCCGACCTGACGGCCGACCAGAAATGGTGGATCGATTACCGCGCCACGGTCGAAAGCCTCGGCCGCGTTCTGGTGGCGCCGCCGAGCACGCCGAAGGCGCAGCTCGATGCGCTGCGCGCGGCAACGCACAAGATCCTTTCCGATCCCGCGATCGTGGCGGAAGGCGACAAGAAACGCCGCTACATCAACTACATCCCGTGGCAGCAGACCGAAAAGAATATCGAGGGCGCGCTGTCTTCGGTTCCCGCCGACCGAAAGGCGCTGGTCAAGAAGGTCGTTCTGACCATGTACTGAAGCCGAAGGATTTCTGTCTTTCGGACAGGGGGCGGGTCTTTGACCCGCCCCTTTTTCATTGCTGTCCCAGCTCGACGAGGTCGCCTGCCGTCGTTCGGCCCTGCGCCCGGTAGTGGCCCAGCTTTTCGAACAAAGGGGCGTCGGAAACGCCGTACAGGATTGCGGGTCTGTCAGCGCTGACGTTGATATGCCGCCGCCACAGATGGCCGGGCGCCACGAAGATGTCGTTTTCCCGCCACTCGTAGCGCTTGCCTGCGATTTCGGTCGCGCCTTCGCCGCCGAGGCAGCAATAGAGCGTGCTTGACGTCTCGCGTTTCGGCAGTGTGGTTTCGCCGGGGCGCAGCAACTGCGCGGAGTAACCCAGGGTCGTGAAGACCGGTTCTCCGGTTACCGGGTTGCGGAAATCGAGAAGGACGCCCTCATAAGGGTCGCCGTCTTCATAAGGGTCGCCGTCTTCGCCGGACAGACCGTTGAGCCGGGCGCGAATGTCCGACCCCGCGTAGCGGTGCAGCGGCGACGAGCCGTCGCCCGTCCCGCGACTGTGCGACGCAAGGCGCGGCACCATGCCTCCCCCACCGTAATGGCGCTCCGACCATCCGTCAGACGGCGAAGCCGCGTTTCGCGCCGCGGCGGGATCATCGGTATCGATCCAGATGCCGTCGAGATGTTCGATCAGGGGCCAGTCGAGCACGTCCATCCAGATGACCGGCTCTTCGCTGTCGTTACCGTGCCCGTGCCAGGTGCCGTTGGGGGTCAGGATCAGGTCGCCGCGCGCAGCGTTCAGTCGCTCGCCCTCTACGATCGTGTAGCCGCCTTCTTTCGACAGGATGGTACGGCTGGCGTTTGGCGAATGCAGGTGCGTCTCCGCCACGTCGCCGGGCTTGTAGATCGAAACCGCGACGCGGATGGTGTTGGTAACCCGCAGCGCGCCGCCGAGCCCCGGGTTGAGAAGCAGGAACTGCTGCCGGTCGGTGAATTCAAGCGGCGCGATTTCGGCGATGCGGTGCAGATAGGGCTCTATTTCCGTCCAGCGCCACAGGCAGGGGGCCGGCTTGAGAACCGGCGGCGGCGGACGTACGGTTCCCGCGCCGGGAGGCGATTGGTGAGGGGCTTCGTCGGCGCCCCGGGACCAGGGCGTTCGCTGAGGCGCGTTGGCGCGGGTCCGGAGCCAGATATTGAGCGGCGCGGCGTCGCGATTAAGCCGTTCCATCTCGGCCAGAATCTCCGGCGGCAGGGCCGGATCGGCAAGCGTGACGTTGCTGTCGCTCTGCATCGAGTGTTTCCCCCAGTTGGCGGAATTTTATATGCCAATTCCTTTGGCGGTCCATCCAAAGGGGGCAGTCCGGCGGATCGATTCAATTTTCGTGAAATTCCAGGAAAAATATAATATATATTGTAGTAATTCACAGTAATGTTTCTTTATACTTTACTAATTGTAAATAAATAATCTGTTTCATGGCGATTGTTGCCGGAGACATTCTGAAAAAATCCGGCCAGTTCAGAACGGCTATCCGATGACACAGCTATCGATCCGGCAGGGGGGATCGTTGCTCGCCGCAGACGACAGGGCCGAGGACGCCATCCGTCTGGCCGGCATCGCGAAGAATGCCGCTCCAGGCAGGGTTCGCGATCTGTCGATCGGCGGAATCAACCTCGTTTCCGACCGGCTGAGCATTGCCCGCGCGGCGTCCTATGCAGGCGAAGCGTAGGCGCTTTCTGCGGCTGCGCGGAACGCGACCGAAGGAATCGCCCGACTCCAGATAGCCGACGCCGCGCTTTCGACGATTGGCGACAGGCTGTCGGAACTCGACGCACTTGCCGCCTCGGCGGAAGATCCGGAGCTGTCCGCCCTCGACCGGGCGAGACTGGACGCGGCGTTCCAGGAACTGAAAACCGACATGGACGATATCTCCGCCAGGACCGAATTCAACGGGCAGGTCCTGCTCCGGGGCGATGGGCTGGGAGGGCCGCTGAATTTCGATTTTCGGGTCGGAACGGGATCGGAGGCGGCCGATACGGTCTCGGTCTCGATAGGAAGCGCGTCCGTTGCGGATCTCGATGCCAGCCTGTCTTCCGCTGTTATCCTGAGCGCGACGGAGGCCGACGCGGCGCGTGATTCTGTCGAGGCCGCCCAGCTCGCGCTCGCGGGGATCAGGTCCGCGGTTCAGGGAGCGGCCGAAGCCCTGTCTTTCGCGCGGACGAACGGGCAATCGGCTGCTGCCGTAAACCGCCGTACCTCGGAGAATTTTTCGGCGCCTGCCGTGGCGATCGATCTGTCCCGCGTTCTGAGCGAAAGGTCGGCCGATGATGCCGGTCTGGACCTGTCCGGACGGAGCCTCGATGTGTTGCGGGCAAAGGCGATCGACCTGTCGGCGCTTCCCCAGAAAGAAGCCCGCGGGGAAGATGCGCCGGCTGCAGAGAAATCCGGTTCCGGTCCGGTCCCATTGTCGCCGGAATCTTCGTCCGACTCCGAAGCGTCCTGAATCGTGGAGGCCGTCCCGCGCCCCGTCGCGTCTTTGCCGCGGGCCGGACGAAAGGACTTTACGCGGCCTGCACCCGTTCGATGAAGGTGCTTACCTCCGCCTTGAGACGCTCGGCGGTTGCTGCCAGGCCCTGCGAGGCCTGCAGAACCTCGTTGGCCATGGTGCCGGATTCCTTTGCGGATTCGCCGACGCTGGAAATGTTCGACGAAACCTCGTTGGTTCCCTCCGCGGCGCGCTGAACGTTCCGCGAAATCTCGGCGGTCGCGGCGCTCTGCTCGTCCACCGCGGCGGCAACGGAGTTCACCTTGTCGCTGATTTCGCCGATCGATTCCGTGATTCGCGCGATCCGGTCGACGGTATCGTGCGTTGTCGTCTGGACGTTCTGAACCTGCGAGGCGATCTCCTCGGTCGCCTTGCTGGTCTGGTTCGCGAGGGTTTTGACCTCGCTTGCGACGACGGCGAAGCCCTTGCCCGCCTCTCCGGCGCGCGCAGCCTCGATGGTCGCGTTCAGCGCGAGCAGATTGGTCTGGGCGGCGATATCCTGGATCAGCAGGACCACGTCGCCGATTTTCTGCGCGGCCTGGTTCAGCCCTTCTACGGCCTCGTTGCTCTGTCGTGCGTCGCCGACCGCCTGTTTGGCGAGAGTGGACGATTCGGTGATCTGACGGCTGATCTCGCCGATCGATGCGGTCAGCTCCTCGGCAGCCGAGGCTACGGTCGCGACGTTGTTGGAAGCATTCTGCGCCACGGTATAGACGGTGTCGGCGCGCTGGGTGGTATCCAGCGAAACGTCCGAACTGCTTCTGGCATTGGACTCAAGTTTCGCCGCGCCGGCGATCAGCTCGTCCACCACGGTGGAAACGGACCGCTCGAACTCCGCGACGGCTTCACCGACCACCTGCTGGCGGATCTGGGCATCGCGCTCTTCGCGTTTTCTGGCTTCTTCCTCCTCGCGTTCGCGCTTGGCGGCTTCTTCCTCGAGGCGCCTGTGCTCGGCCTCGGCCTTGGCCTCTTCCCGGGCCGCGGCTTCCTCCCGGACCTGCAGCGTGACGTCGCGGTAGGCGGCGACAGCCCGTGCGATGGCGCCGATTTCGTCCTGCGCCGGGTGATGGACTTCGACATCGAGGTTGCCGGCGGCGATCTCGTCGAGCGCGTCCCGGCAGTCGCGCAGCGGCTGAACAATCGATTTCGTTATGGCCATCATGGTCGCTGCGAACAGGAGGGCAGAGATCAGCCCGATGGAGACGAGCGTCCACATCGCAATGTCTTCGGTTCTGGCGGCTTCCCGCTTCATCTCGGTAACGGCCGCCGAAAGGTCTTCGCCGACCTTTTCGTTCACGGTTTCGAGGTTTTTAAAGGCCGTCATGAACTCCGGCAGCAGCCCGAGGGCCGCCTTGCGGTCTTCAAAGGCCCTGGCCACGATATTCTGCGCGCTCTCGATATAGGCCTTGAGAGGACCCTCAACCTCGCTCAGGTCTTTTCTGATATGGGGACTGAGCGGCAGCTTCCTGTTTTCGGATAATGTCTTGAGGAACGTGTCGGCATGCTCTTTCAGGTCGGACCGCACGGCCTTTTCGTCCGAAATCTTCTCTCCGCCAGTTACCAGAAGCGCGGTCAGCACGTCGCCGTTCAGCGCATCGTGCATCATGTCGCCTTCCATGAAATTGGCGAGCGCCTGTCCGGTTACCGCCACATTGTTGAGGGCGTTCGAAAGCTGCCGTTTCGCATTGAGGCTGGTTCCGATCAGCGCAATGAGAAGCACTCCCAGAATGGCTCCTAGGGCGACGAATTTGTGCTGAATCCTGATGGCGGAAAGTTTTTCAAACATGGCCTGTATTTGTTTTTGTTGCGAACGCTCGCACCATTCCATTGACGGGTTGCCATTCGGTTAAGCGACATGTGTATTTTGTCACAAACTGTCGGCCACATGCTCTGCGGCCTGAAAATCCGCCCTACCGGCTGTATTCGAATGCGTAGGTGAACAGGAAGCCGACCGTGTCTGTATGCACCCCGCCTTCGCGGCGGCGTTTCCAGCCGAAATCCGCGGTAACCCCCGATTCGAAGGCGTAGCCCAGGCTGACCTGCCCCTGATAATCGTTGACGACGCCGTTGGCGGGGTCGTCGTCCATCCGACGGGTAAAGGCGAGGGCCAAATTCCATTTGTTCCATTCGCCCAGCAGCGACCCTGTCCAGTAGCGACGGTCCTTGTTGCCTGTGCCGCCGAAATTGTCGAACCGGACCAGTTCGACGAGAGGCGTCAAAGAGGCGCCGCCGCCAAGATCGAACGTTCCCGTTACGCCGGCGGCAAATCCGGTCTCGTCGGACGTGCCGTCGACGCCGTGCGCCTGATTGAGGAAGGCGAGGTGATAGAGCATGCCCGGCAGGAGCGGAAACCCGCCCTCGAGAACGACATTGTAGGACGAGAAATCCTCCGTGTTGCCGACGCCGCCGTTTTCGCGGCCCAGCGTGCCGCGGGTCTGCGAGACGATCGTGTTCTGCAACGGCGAGGTGTCGAGAAAGAATGCGCCCGCTTTCAGCGTATGCCGGCCCCATGAATCAAGATCGAACCCGGCGCTCATCGAAAGGACGATCCGTTCGGAAAGTTCGTAATCTTCCGCCAGTTCGCTGCCGTAGACGCCGGGCGTTCTGTCCCAGGCAATGCCGAATCCAGGGTTTGTTTTGCCGGCGACGAATCCGTACCGGCCTGTCTCGTACGAGACGAACAGGTCTTCGACAAAAAACCCTTCGTCCTTGAAGAACCGGTCTTCCCGGGCGGCGGCATCCTGAACCTGTTGCAGAACCCCGTGCGCCACGAACGACAGGCCTGGAACGGAGCGGACATGGATCGTGACCTCCGGTTCGAGCTTCAACGACATGTTGTTGCGTTCGTTGTCCGCGTTGTCGGAATCGTAGTCGTAATCGTTCTGCCATTCGGAGGGCATCTTGAATTCAACCCGTGGCTGGGCGTCCTTTTTTGCCTGTCCCGATGCCGCTCCCACAGGGAGAACCGCGAGGGAAAACGCAACAAGAGCGAACGATCCGGGGAATTTCATGAGTTACTGGTTCCTGATGTCTGGTGGGCGGGCCGGCGGGCGGGCCGGGCGGCCCGGCTTCGGTTGAGTACGAACACGAGCCGGTTTTCCCGGGTTTTGGTTAACAAAAATGTAACGGCCGACCTTTTCCGGCTCATTCCTGGTTCAGCGCGGTTGTCTGGCAGGTGGCATTTCACTAAATCTCTTCGCAGCGACGAATCCGGAAAACGAGGAGCTTTCCATGCCCATGCAGAAACCGGCTGAAACCAGCCAGCCGATCATCGACATCATCAGGAACCGCTGGAGCCCGCGCGCCTTTACCGACCGGATGCCCGAAAAGGATGTCCTGATCAGCCTGTTCGAGGCAGCGCGCTGGGCCGCCTCCTGCAACAATTCCCAGCCCTGGCGGTTCATTGTGGCGACCAAGGACAACCGCGCCGAATACGACCGTCTGCTGAGCTGTTTCAACGATCGCAATCAGAGCTGGGCGCATACCGCGCCGGTCATCATGATCACCTGCGCCGACAAGAACCTGCCCGACGGGCGGGCGAGCGATTACGGTTATTACGATCTGGGTGCGTCGATGGCGCAGCTGACCGCGCAGGCGTCGTCGCACGGTATCGTCGTGCATCAGGCTCAGGGAATTCTTCCCGAGAAAATCCGCGAGGAGTACGGGGTGCCCGACGATTTCGATATCTGCACAGGCGTGGCGATCGGCTATCAGGGCGAAGCCGACGTGCTGCCCGATGACTACGCCAAACGCGAGGTTCTGCCGCGCGACCGCAAGCCGCTCGACGAGCTGGTGTTCACCGGCGGGTTTTCCAAAACTTCCGGTATCGTGGGGTGAACATGCTTGTAACGACGACCGAATCCGTCGAGGGACGCACCGTCACCGCCTATCTCGGCATCGTCTCCGGCGACGCCGTCATGGGCACGAACATCTTCCGCGACATGTTCGCCGGCATCCGCAACATCGTCGGCGGCCGGTCGGGTTCCTACGAGAAAGAGCTTCGGACGGCCAAGATCGCGGCGCTCGAAGCGCTGGAGGAGGAAGCCGCCGCTCTCGGCGCCGACGCGATCATCGGGGTTGATCTCGATTACGAAGCAATCAGCGGCGATAACGGCAACATGCTGATGGTCAGCGCCAACGGCACGGCGGTGAAGCTGGGGTAGGGAGGCGGCCCGGCGCGAAGCCGGATCAGGATCCCGATGCCGGAAACACCAGCGACTTGATAACCACCGGCACGGCGCCGGACAGCGGGACGATTTCGCCGATATCGATGAAATCGAATTCCTTCAGCTCGATACCGTCGATCGAGATCACCGGGGTCTGCAGCTTCATCTCCTCGCGCAGGTGAATCCCGATCAGCCCGCCGATATCGCCGTCGGTCACCAGCACCAGCGGGTGGCCCTTCTCGATCTGGTTTTTCAGACCGGCCGACACGCCCTTGCCGAACTGGTCGAGCCGCATGAAGCTCGCCGAGCCTTTCCACCGGAACCCGATGGCGATGGCGGTGTCGGCGTCCGCCAGATCGAGCCGGGTCAGCGCGGTGTCGATCGCAGAGACGATCTGGTCCGGGTCGATGTCGAGACCGGAAAAATCGAGTTCGGGCACGATCACGGGAACGTTCCGAAGCGGCACCGAATCCGCCGGATCGATAAAGATCGTCGTGCCGGAGAGCTGGACCGTGTATTGCGACGCGCCGACCACGGTGGCCCGAATCGTGGCGACCGGCTTCTCGACGGGAATTCCGGCGGCATCGATACGCGCCCGGATCTTCTGCGCCAGATCGGGCCCCAGATCGCCGAACGCCGTCGCCTCGTTGCCGTAGACATATTCCGACACGCCGCCTGAAAAGGTCAGCGCGTCGACAGATGCGGCTTCCGGCAGCGGCGGCAGGAGCAGCATGCCGGCGGTTGTTTCCGACAGCGGCGCGAGCCCGGCCGCTTCCATGATGCGTTCCGCCATACGGTCGGCGATGCGGGAAAGATCGGCCGGGTCCGGCGTGTCGCCGATGGCGAGATCGACCCCCACATCGTCGGCATGCGCCTTTCCGGTGGGCTCCAGCCGCGTCACCGATCCGTCTCCGTCAAGCACGATCAGCCGCGCGCCGGCATCGACCGCGGTGACCTGTTCCACCTTGCCGCCGCGGCAGTGGGCGATCTTGGTGGTGCCGCCGCCGATATCGATATTGATGGTGAGACCGTCGCTGTCGGCGGAGCGGATCACCGCGCCGGAACCGTGCGCCGCCATGGTGGCCTCCAGCCCGTCGCCCGCGCTGACCGCGACGAACTTGCCCGCCTCGGCCGAGAACAGGTCGCCGATGGCCCGTGCGTTCGACCGCCTGACCGCGACGCCGGTCAGGATCAGCGCGCCGGTGTCGACGTCGGCGCGATCGATGCCCGCGCTCACATAGCTCTGCTCGACGAACTCGCCGAGCTTCTCCGCGTCGATCGTGTCGCCTTCCGCATAGGGCGTGAGCTGGATCGGCGCTTCGTGCAGCGTTTCGCGCTGCGCGACGAAATAGCGCGCGCCGATGCGCTCCATCTTGACCCGCGAGAACACCAGATGCGACGTCGACGAGCCGATATCGACGCCGACGCTGGTCAGCTCGATCTCCTCCTCTTCGGCGATATGGCGGTTGGCGCTGCTGAAACGCGTACTGGACTCGGGGTCGTTGAGCACCTCAGTTTACCTTGCGCTCGTACAGCTCCGGTTCCATTTTCGATTTCGCGCCGACCTCGGCGAGATAGCCCTCGTACTCCTTGCGGAGATAGGGATCCTCCATGTCATAGCCGATGGCGGTGCCGCCGTCGCGCACGTCGATGGCGCCGTAATCGATGGCCTCCTCGCCCGGGCGCTTGACGGTGCGGCCCGGATGATGCGGCCCGAACCAGGCGGTCAGGCGCAACGGCCCGGCGCTGATGCCGAAATGCTGGTGGTACCAGTCGCCCGACATCGGGGCCGCCGACACCAGCCCGACGGGCTCGTAATCCTGCCGCTGCACGACATCCGCATTGCCGTCCTTCCACGGCGTCTCGCCGAATCTGGCCGGCCAGGTGTAGGTATAGCCCTTGCCCTTGATGCAGATCAGCACCGCGGCCGAGCCGTGCGCGTGGCCCTTGGAGTAGCGTCCGGTTTCGTGCTGGCCGATCCACAGATAGAAGGAATTATCGGTCATGTGCGGCTCGATCCGCCGGTAGCCCGGCGAGCGCCGGTTGTCGAGCGGCAGTTCGCAATCGACGATGTCGGGCACGATGTTGGTCTGGGTCATCGCCAGCCCGCGGATCGGATCGGCGAGGATCTCGTCGCTCGGCTTGTAGTAATCCTCGCGGTCCGGGTCGAACCGGTTGCGGAACGGGTACGGGCAGTTAAAGACGAAATCCGGATTGTCGTATATGTTCAGCACGTTGGGCGCGGTGTTGCCGCCCAGCAGCAGCGCCGGGCTCGAGGACGCGTTGACCACGCGGTACTTGGCGTTCATCGGCACCGACCAGAGCGATCCCTTCTGCCATTCGAAGACATGCACCTTGTCTTCCCGGCCTTCCTCCCACACCTCGGTCGAGCCGCGCCCTTCGACGACGAAATACTGCTGCTCGTATATGTGCTTGATGGGGTTGAGCGCGCCGGCGCCGGGAACCTCGATGACGTGGCAGCCCCACATGCCCTCGGTTCCGAACAGCTGGATAAAGGTCGCGTTGCCGCCCATCATGTCCCATTTCTGGAGCGGCAGGTCCTGCACCCGGCGAACGCCGATCGACCGGTAGATCGGAATGTTCTGGGATTCCATCCAGAGGTCGTAGGGCGATTTCGGCGCCTTGAACTTGCCGAAACCGGAGCGCGTCAGCTTGTCCGTCGGCGCCACCCATTCGTGATAGTGAGCGTCGGGTCCGTCATGCGGTGCCATCCTGTCCTCCTTCAAAGGCTTTATTCGATTGTGGTAATTCGCATGCCGCGAATCCCCTGTCGGGGCTATGATATGGCTCTTGGCTCGGGGGGGCAATCCGGGCCGCAATCCAGAAGAGTCGGGGGACAGGGATGCTTTTCATTCATAACGATGTCGTCGAGCAGGTTCTCACCATGGAGGACGCCATCGGCTGCCTCGAACGCGCCTTTCGCCAGCTGGTCGAGGGCACGGCGACGCACCGGCCACGGTGCGACATGTATGCGCCGTCGCGCACCGTGGACGAAGGCTATTACCGCTGGGGTACGATGGAAGGCTACAACGACGGCATCTTCGCGATCCGCATGAAGTCCGATGTCATGACCTGGCCACAGGACGAGAACGGCAACTGGACCGAGGAAAAATACTGCGTCGAGCCCGGCACCTGGTGCGGGCTTATCATGTTTTTCAGCACCGATAACGGCGAGCCGCTGGCGCTGATGAATGACGGCATCATCCAGCATGTGCGCGTCGGCGCGGGCGCGGGGCTCGGCGTCAAGGAACTGTCGCGCGAGGATTCGGAAACCGTCGGCATGCTGGGCTCGGGCGGCATGGCGCGCACTTTCCTGCAGGCCTTCAGCTGTGTGCGCAACATCCGCAAGGTGAAGGTCTACAGCCCGACGAAGGCCAACCGGGAGGCCTACGCCGAAGAGATGCGGCTCCGCATGAATCTCGAGGTGATCCCGGTGGACGAGCCGTACAAGGTCTATGAGGACGTCGATATCGTCTCGTCCTGCACCGACACGATGAAGCCGACCATCGTGGGCGACTGGCTGCAGCCGGGTCAGCATGTCACCATCGTCAACGCGTTCGAAATCGCGCAGGACGGACTCGACGCCTGCGACGTGAAAATCCGCCAGGGCATCCAGGGGCTCAAGATCCTCGAGGACATCTACGAGGGCGTCGAGGGCAGCGACGGCATCACGGTGAAGGCCTCTCGCGGCCACAGCCCGGTCGCCTTCATTGCGGGCACGGAGGAAGAGCGCAAGCGCCTGCCCGAACGCAATTCGTCGCGCGACATCGTCAACGTGTTCCCGAGCTACGGCGACCTGATTTCAGGCAAGGTGCCCGGCCGCACCGGCGACGAACAAATCACCTTCTACCAGAACAGCGGCATGCAGGGGCTGCAGTTCTCCGCCGTCGGCGGCCACGTTGTCCGCCTCTGCCAGGAACGCGGCCTCGGCCGCAGCCTGCCGCGCGAATGGTTCCTGCAGGATATCAGGGACTGAGTAACTGCTGCCCGGACCGCGGATCGTCTACAAAGACAGATTTTGCCGGTAGATCTGCGATTCCCGTGCAATCTGGTTGGTCCAGACCGGCGGCGGCTCTTTGGCGGGAACGAATTCCCGTATGAGGACGAGGGCCCGGGATAGTTCCTCGCGGCTTATGACTGCTTCCAGTTCCCGGATTAGCGTGGCGACATCATTGACGAAGTTGTTCGGCATGGGGCGCTGCTGGGCGAGTTTGCACCATGCATAGGCCTGGGCGATGTCTGTCGGGTGCGCGTTTTCCTCTCTTCCCGAATAGAGAATGCACAGCTCCGCCTGCGCCATTCCAACATTCTGTTTCGCGGCCCGATGGAACCAGATGACGGCAAGCCCGACATCCTTTCGGACGCCAGCGCCTTTGTAATAGACTTCGGCCAGGTTGTACTGGCCCATGGCATGGCCCTGGTTGGCTGCTTTCTGGAACCAGTACCGCGCTCTTCGAAGCTGACCACGGTGAAGAGCAATCGTACCGGCGGAATTCATCCCCTCGACGCTTCCCCGTAGCGCCGCGCCCTCATACAGGGCGAGAGCATCCTTGAGGCTCCGTTTTACGCCTTCGCCGGCGTAATACATGGTGCCAAGCGCGACCATGGCATCGGGAATGTTCTCGAGGATCGCTTTGCGGTACCAGAATTGCGCTTTTTCCAGATCGCGCTCGACGCCGACGCCCCCGTGATAGGCGCGTCCCACGTCGTACTGTGCGAAGCCGTTGCCTTTTTCGGCCGATGAGAGGAACCAGCGAAATCCTTCCTTCGCGTTCTTCGCTACGCCACGCCCGGTGTAATAGAGATATCCCAGATAATGGGCTGACGGTTCGTAGCGTCTCTGCGCAGCCCGGAAAAACAGGTCAAATGCCCGGTTGTCGTTTTGTTCGACACCGCGGCCGTTCAGATACATGATCGCAAGGAAATGGATGGCGGGCGTATGGTTCTGCGCCGCAGAGAGGGCGAAGTAACGCGCCGCCACCGAATAATCGCGGCGTCCAAGAACGCCTTCGAGATGCAGGTTGCCGAGGTGAAGTTGCGCGGCCGGGTGGCCCTGGTCCGCTGCCTTTCCGTACCAGTCAGCCGCGACCAAGATCTGCGCTGGACGTCCAATCCCCTTCTCGTAAAGATAGGCCAGCCGGTACTGAGCATGAGCGTAGCCGCCTTCCGCGGCCCATGACCAGAGGGCGTGAGCTGGAGCAATTTTTTCGGAATTGTAAAACAGCTCCGCTACCGCGTCCGCGAGCCGGTACTGCGCATCGAACTTTAGCGTGGCCGTCAGAAGAACGATCAGAAGCAGCGTGGATTCGATCAGATGGCGCCGCTTCACGACAGCGCCGCCCGTTCTTCCGCCGCGTGGCGGACGATTCTGACCGACGATGTCAGGAACAGCCCGGCCATGATGGCGGCGACCAGCAGGTCGGGCCACGCGGCGGCGGTGGCGAACACGCCGGACGCGGCGACCACCACGGCGACATTGCCGATGGCGTCGTTGCGGCTGCACAGCCAGACCGAGCGCACGTTGGCGTCGCCCTCGCGATAGCGCAGCAGCAGGAGCACGCTCGCCAGGTTGGCGACCAGCGCGAGAATGCCGACGACGCCCATGGTCAGCGGCTCCGGCACGGCGTCTGTGAACACGCGCCACACCGTGGAGCCGAAAACCCAGAGCCCGAGCGCCGCCAGCGTGATGCCCTTGAACAAGGCGGCGTTGGCGCGCCACAGCGGCGGGCGGGCGATGACGAACAGGCTCAGCGCGTAGGTCGCGCTGTCGCCGAGGAAATCGAGCGCATCGGCCTGCAGCGCCTGCGACCGCGCGGTGATGCCGGCGACGATCTCGACAACGAACATCGCGGCGTTGATGACGATGACCGCCCACAGCGCCCGCCGGTATGCCGGGCTTTCGCCCGTAAAGGCGGCGTCCGGCTCGTGGCAGGCATCGTGCGGCATAGGGAAATCAGCGCAACGGGGCCGACGTCACGGATGGCGCTGCGGCTGGCGGCGGGTTGGCGCGGGTTCCTTTCGGCGAAACCGTCATCGAGATATCGCTGCCGCCGAGGGTACGGCTGGAAATCTGGATGGTCGCGACGCGGTCGCCCCGGCTGTAGGTCAGGACGCTGGTGCCGGCGCGGACGGTGGTGATCGGGTTCCAGCCGAACCGGCTCATTTCCGCAAAGTAGAAATCGTAGGTGCGGCTCGGCGCGGTCAAGACCGTCATGACCAGACGGCCGATCCAGGCGTCGCGCTCGCCCAGCAGGAGCGATCGTTCGACATCCATTTTAGCGCCCGCCGGGACCGGCACGTCGCTGAACTGGGCGAAGCTGGGTTCGGCCTCGGCGCCCCTGGTTTCGGCGCGGCTGCTGGCCGACAGCGGCGTCGTGGTCTGGCAGCCTGCCATGATTCCGGCCGCGGTTACGAAAGCCAGGAACGGCGCGGTGCGTCGAACGGCAATAAGGGTGTTTCCGAATAGGTTAGACATGAGGTCCGTCCGATAGATTTGCCGTCGCAACTATACCATGACGGCGCGCCTATCGAGGCTTCAGTGATTCGGGGGTCATCTTCCGTTAACGATCGAATTTAGCGCCCTGTTAGTTCCGGCCCTGTACCCTCGACCAGCAAAACCAGCGCAGTCAGGCCCGGTCATGGTGCAGGCGATTCCCGTTCCCGTTCCGGCCGTCACCGCCACCAGTGCGGCGACGCTCGACCTGCTGCGCCTCGGCCCGCTCCGGCTTCTCGCCGAGGGAACCGCTGGCGTTGCGTCCGGCAACGGGGGCGGCGGCCAGTCGCCGGCGCAGCTGCTCGCGGGACAGGCCGCGGCGCTTGCCCTGCC
>JAYOEY010000002.1:0-360673 GCA_038116945.1 Rhodospirillales bacterium | reverse complement strand
GAACCAGCGACCCCTACGATGTCAACGTAGTGCTCTCCCGCTGAGCTACGCGCCCTTGTGCCGGGGACGGGCGGCCGCCTTGGGCCGGTCCGGCGAGATGGCGTTCTTTATACCGATTGCGGGCGGCTTGGCAAGCATCGGCGACATGTCGCGCCGGCCGCGCCGCGCGACCGGGCCGCCGGGGCCGATCCCGGAATTCAGGCCGCCAGAATGCGATCCACCTGGTCGACCAGGTCGCGCAGGTGAAACGGCTTGGACAGCACCTTGGTGTCTTTCATCGGGCCGCTGCGCCTTGCATGCAGCGCGACCGCGGCAAAACCGGTGATGAACAGCACCTTCAGGTCGGGTATCGTCTCGTGCGCGCGCCTGGCAAGCTCGATTCCGTCGAGACCGGGCATCACGATATCGGCCAGCAGCAGGTCGAAATCGACCTTGTTGGCTTCGATCTCGCCCATCGCCTCGGTTCCGTCGCCGCAATGGACGACGTAATGCCCCGCGCGGGTCAGCGCCTTGGCGAGAAACTGGCGGAGCGAATCGTCGTCTTCCGCGAGGAGGATACTGGCCATGTTATGCTCTCTGGTCTTCTTTACCGCCGGCGGCGAGCGCGACAGGGGATACACTAACCGGTGTTTCCTTGTGAAAGGTTAACCGTCGTTTCGTCAATTTGCTGAATGATGACACGTCGCCCACGATCCGCTAGATCATAGCATCGGAAACCGGGATTCGCATGGCCACGAAAAAAGCAGGAATCGGATCGGCTGCCGCGGGCGAAAAAACCCGCGAAACGGCGGCATTCGACGTGAAACGCCCCGAGCGCCAGGCGTCTCCGGTCGTTTTTGCGTCGCCGCACAGCGGCACCGACTACCCGACCCGGTTCGTGGCCGATTCGCCGCTCGATCTTCTGGCGCTGCGGCGGTCCGAAGACTCCTACGTCGATACGCTGTTCGCCGCGGCGCCCGACTGCGGCATGCCGCTGCTCCGCGCGCTGTTTCCGCGCGCCTTCATCGACCCGAACCGGGAGCCGTTCGAACTCGATCCCGACATGTTCGAAGACACGCTGCCCGACTACGCCAATACGCAGTCGAGCCGCGTCGCCGCCGGGCTCGGCACCATCGCGAGGGTGGTGTCGTCGGGCCAGGAAATCTACGCCCGCAAGCTCCGGTTCGCCGACGCGGCGGCGCGCATCAACGCCTATTACCGGCCCTACCACCGGACCCTGCGCGACCTGCTGGACGCGACGCGGGACCGGTTCGGATGCTACGTGCTGGTCGATTGCCATTCGATGCCGTCGGTCGGCGGCCCGCAGGATCCCGACGCCGGACGGCGCCGCGCCGACATCGTGCTGGGCGATTGCTTCGGCAGCGCCTGCAGCGAACCCGTGATCGCGCATCTCGAGCGCGTCTTCCGGGAGCAGGGTTACGACGTCGCCCGCAACAAACCGTTTGCCGGCGGCTTCACAACCCGCCATTACGGCGCGCCGGCGCGCGGGCTGCATGCCGTACAGATCGAGATCAACCGCGCGCTCTACATGGACGAGACCCTGATCCGGCCCAATGGAGGCATGGCGAAGCTCAGGGCCGACCTGACCGCGCTCATCGAGTCGCTGGCCGGGATCGAGGCGGCGCCCTTGCGCGCGGCCTGACGGCCTTCGTCGTTCCACAAAACAACGCCCCTCTCTCCCCCTTAACCGCGATTTAACCCTGCCGCGCCACGATGGGCGCCGCATGGAACGACGCGAACACACCGGACGCGGGGCCGCGCCAACCCTTTGCCTGGTCCTGGCCCTGGCACTGTCGACAGCGACGGCAGACGCCGCGCCTGCCGTGTCGCCGGATACGGCCTGCGCCCCCGCGGTGGCCGAAATCGAACGCACCTGCCGCGTGCCGCGGATGCTGCTGCAGGCCGTCTCGCTTGCCGAATCCGGCCGCTGGAATGCGACGGCCAGGCGCAGCTTCGCCTGGCCCTGGACCGTCACGGCGAAAGGCAAGGGCACATTTCACGCCAGCCGGTCGGATGCCATCAGGGCCGTCAGGACGCTCCGCAAGGAGGGCGTGCGCAACATCGACGTCGGCTGCATGCAGATCAATCTGATGCACCACAAGACCGCCTTCGAGACGCTGGAACAGGCGTTCGATCCGGCGATCAACGCGGGCTACGCGGCGAACATGATCATGGGGCTGCGGCGACAGGAAGGGTCCTGGGCGCACGCCATCGCGCGCTACCATTCCTCGGACTGGCAGAACCGCGGCCGCAATTACTGGCGCAAGGTCTACCGGCTGTGGAACTCCGAACGCCGGCGCGACTACCGCGACCGCCGCGCCGACCGCATCCGGCGCAACCGGGAAAAGATACTCAGCCGTTCAGATTAGATCGCGCGGCGGCGCACGACCAGCAGCAGGGCCGGCGCGAAGAAAGCCAGCGCGCCGGGCGCGGACAGCGAGACCGTCGTATTGACGTCAAGCTGGGTAGAAACCGCAAAGGCCCCGTACAGACCCTGCGGCGTGCTGCCCGCCACATCGACCGGATCGAACGACGTGCCGGTCCAGGTTTCGGGAAAAATCGTCAGCGAACCGACTTCGCGCGTGCCGGTGAAGGTGTTGGTGATGTTGTTGGTGCTGTAATCGATATCGACCTAGAATACGCCGTCGGTATAGCTGGCGAGCTGATTGAACACGCCGGGCGCGACTTCCTCGAAGATCGCCGCGATGCCGTTGCGGTAGATGCGGGTCTCTTCCGTCGCCGACGTGAAGAACAGATCCGCGACATTGTTGAAATCCAGAGTGAACCCCGAAACGGCGATGTGCAGCGGCCCGTTGATGCCCACAACCTCCAGCCCGTGGGGCGCGGCCGCGGTGGCGGCGAACGGTTCGCCGGTCGTGCCGAAAGCGACCTCGTTGCCGGTCGCGGTGTCGAACGCATCGGGACTGACCACCCGCGTGTAGGGGCCGGCAACGCCGTTGTTCGCGTAAAAGGTCGCCATGTGGGCGATCGAGCCGCCGGCCACGAAGGTATGGCCAAGCAGTCCCTGCCCGTTTGTCGTCAGGCCGTCGAAGTTGACGATCACCGCGCGGGCGTCGCGCGCGCCCGACAGCCCCGTAATGAGGAGCAGGACCATCAGACCTGTCATACGCAGGAATTTCATGGCGGCCACCCGCAGGTTCGCTCGTTCGATGGCGGAAATTTAAGGGACCGGCCGATTAGCCGTCAATCTCCGTACGGTTAATTTTTGTAAAGAAGCGCAAGCGCCGAAACGTCAGAACACCGCCTCCGCCGACATGGCGAGCCCGCCTTCGTGGTTGAGCGCCCAGAGTTTCGACCGGCCTTCGCCGTCCGGCGCTCCCTCGACCGTAAAATCGTAAATATCGTACAGCGGCGAGACCGCCCTCACGTTGAACTGCTTCAACACCGCATCCGGATGCTCACGCCGGAACAGGTCGAGCAGCAATGTCTGGGTCAGCGGCCCGTGCACCAGCAGCCCGGGATATTTCTCCACCTCGGTCACGTATTGCCGGTCGTAATGGATGCGGTGGCTGTTCATGGTCAGCGCCGAAAAGCGGAACAGCAGAACCGCCGTCGGGTGAATGGCGCGCTTCCAGGCGGCCTCCATCGGCGCGGGCGGCGGCGCGGGAGGAACGGCGCCGGGCGTTGCGGCCTCGCGATAGACCACGTCCTGGATTTCGGTGGTGGCGAGCCCGTCCTCGCCCTCGATCTCGTGCACCAGCTTGAGAAAGACGAGCTGTCCGGTCTTGCCGGTCTTGGGTGTCACCGCTTCGATGGTCGTCGTCTTTCTGATGGTTTCTCCGACCCGGATCGGCCGGTGATAGGTCGCCTGGGTCCCCGCCCACATGCGGCGCGGCAGATCGATGGGCGGCAGGAAATCGCCCCGCTTGGGATGCCCGTCGGCGGCGGTATCGCGCAGCTTGACCACTTCGCGGATATAGAACTGATGCCAGCCGGGCGGGATCGCATCGCCGGGCTTAAGGGGCGCATCGTCGCGATCGAAGGTCGCCGACAGCGCATCCGCCTGATAGGCGGTCACCAGCGCCTCCGTCACCTCCTGCCTGCCGATCCAGGCCCCGAACTCGTTCGGATGATTGTCGGTCATTCTGCAAACTCCCTGCGGATAGCGTCTGTATGTTCGCCGATGGCGGGGACAGGACCGAGTTCGCGCGCCTCGCCATCGACGCGGGCGGGCGGCGCCGCCATGGCGACCGGGCCGGTTTCGCTTGCGACCTCGACCCGTCGCAGCGCCGGATGGTTCGACAGACCGGCAAGGTCGTTGACCGCGCCGAACGCGATCCCGGCGGCGCGCAAACGCGCCACAAGCGTGTCGCGATCCACGCCGGTGAAGGCCGCGGTCACGATCTCGTCCAGCTCCGGCCGGTTGGCGCAGCGCGCGACATTCGAGCAGAATTTGGGGTCCGCCGGAATGTCGGGGCGATCCAGCACGTCCGCAGCAAGGCGGGCGAATTCGCGTTCGTTCTGGATTGAAATCAGCAGCTCGCCGCCATCCTGCGTCGGGTAGGCACCATAGGGTGCGATGGAGGGATGGTTGAGCCCGACCCGTTTCGGCATGGTTCCGGCATAGTCGAACTGCAGCAGCGGCACGTTCATCCAGTCTGCCATGCTTTCGAACAGTGATGTCTTGATCGATGCGCCGTCGCCGCTGATGCCGCGCGCCAGCAGGGCCTCGAGTACCGCCATATAGCTGTACATGCCGCAGGCGATGTCGCAGGCTGACACGCCGACGCGGCCCGGCCCTTCGGGACGGCCGGTCACGAAGGAAAGCCCGCTTTCGGCCTGCACCAGCAGATCGTAGGCCTTCATGTCGGCATAGTCGCCGTCCTCGCCATAGCCCGAAATATCGACCGTGATCAGGCGCGGGTTCCTTGCCCGAAGCGCGTCAGAGCCGAGCCCGGCGCGCGCAGCGGCCCCGGGGGCGAGGTTCTGGATGAACACATCCGCCTTCAGCAGGATGCGCTGCAGCAGCGCCGAGTCCTCGTCTTTCTTGATATCGAGAACCAGCGATTCCTTGCCGCGATTGAGCCACACGAAATAGGTGCTCTCGCCATGCACCGCGCTGTCGTATCCGCGCGCGAAATCGCCCTCGGCGCGCTCGATCTTGATCACCCGCGCGCCGGCATCCGCCAGCCGCGACGAGCAGTAGGGCGCCGCCACCGCCTGTTCGAGCGAAACAACCAGCATGCCTTCAAGGGGGAGGATCATCGAGAGCGACTCATCCTCAATAGGACCGCGGCAGGCCGAGCACGTGCTCGCCGAGATAGGACAGGATCAGGTTGGTGGAGACCGGCGCGATGCGGTAGAGGCGGGTTTCGCGGAACTTGCGCTCCACGTCGAACTCCTCGGCGAAGGCGAATCCGCCATGGGTCTGCATGCACATGTCGGCGGCTTTCCACGATGCCTCGGCGGCCAGATACTTGGCCATGTTGGCTTCCGGCCCGCAATTCTCGCCGGATTCGTAAAGCTCCGCTGCGCGCTTCACCATCAGGTCGGCGGCCTCGGTCTGGGCGTAGCTCTCGGCGATCGGGAACTGGATGCCCTGGTTCTTGCCGATGGGACCGCCGAAGACCTTGCGGTCGCGGGCGTAGTTCGCCGCCGTCTCGATAAACCAGCGCGCATCGCCGATGCATTCCGCGCCGATCAGGATGCGCTCGGCGTTCATGCCGGACAGGATATAGCGGAACCCCTTGCCTTCCTCGCCGACCAGGCTGTCCGCCGGGATTTCCAGATCGTCGAAGAACACTTCCGTCGTGGCGTGATTGATCATGGTGCGGATCGGCTTGATGGTCAGCCCCTTGCCGCTCGCCTCGCGAATATCGATCAGAAACACCGACAGCCCGTCGGTGCGCTTCTCGACCTCTTCGCGCGGGGTGGTGCGCGCCAGCAGCAGCATCAGGTCGGAATGTTCGACCCGCGAGGTCCAGATCTTCTGCCCGTTCACCACATAGGCGTCGTTGCCCTTCTTCACGGCGGTGGTGCGCAGGCTGAGCGTATCGGTGCCGCTGGTCGGCTCGGTCACGCCGAACGCCTGGAGGCGCAGCTCGCCGGTCGCGATTTTCGGCAGGTACTGCTGCTTCTGCGCGTCCGTTCCGTGCCGCAGCACGGTGCCCATCGTATACATCTGCGCGTGGCAGGCGGCCCCGTTACAGCCGGATTTATGGATTTCCTCCATGATCGCCGCCGCCGCCGAGATGCCGAGCCCGCTGCCGCCGAACTCTTCCGGGATCAGCACCGACAGAAAGCCGGAATCGGTCAGCTCTTTTACGAATTCAGTCGGGTAGGCACGGTCACGATCCTTGTCGCGCCAGTACTCGCCGGGGAACTGCGCGCACAGCTTCCGCACCGCGTCGCGAATATCGTCGTAAGTCTCGGTCATGAAATCCTCTAAACCTTTTTCCGCCTTGTTTTAGCGCATGCGCCCGATCTCGCAAGGCCGCACCGCTTGACTCAGCGACCTGATGGATAAACCTTGCGCCAGGACATAAGAGGAGCCCGCCATGCCGATCATCAACCGGATCGCCGAGTTTCAGGACGAGATGACCGAATGGCGGCGGCATATCCACGCCCATCCCGAGACCGCCTACGAGGAACACCGGACCGCCGCCTTCGTCGCCGGCAAGCTGGAATCGTTCGGCATCGACATTCATCAGGGCCTGGCGAAAACCGGCGTGGTCGGCACGCTGACGGGCGCGCACGGCGACGGGCCGGCGATCGGGCTGCGGGCCGACATGGATGCGCTCGACATCCACGAGACCGCCGACCGCGACTATGCCTCGACCAATCCCGGAAAGATGCATGCCTGCGGCCATGACGGGCACACCACCATGCTGCTGGGCGCGGCCAAATACCTGTCGGAGACACGCAACTTTGCCGGTACGGTGCATTTCATTTTCCAGCCGGCGGAGGAGTTCGCCGGCGGCGGGCGCGAGATGGTGAAGGACGGGCTGTTCGATCTGTTTCCCGCCGAGACCGTATGGGGGATGCATAATTTCCCGGGCCAGGAGCTCGGCACGTTCGGCGTCTGTCCGGGCCCGGCGATGGCCGCCGCCGACACGTTCGACATCCGCCTCAAGGGGCTGGGCACGCACGCCGCCTTTCCGCATATGGGCACCGACGTGATGGTCGCGGCGGGGCAGCTCATCACCGCCTTGCAGACGGTGGCCAGCCGCACGATGGACCCGATGGAACAGGTGGTGCTGTCGATCACCCAGATGCATGCGGGCGATACCTACAACATCATCCCCGAGGAGATCACGCTCAAGGGCACGGTGCGCTCCTTCAAGCCGGAGGTGCAGGACGTGGCCGAGGCAGCGATGCGCAAGATTGCCGCCGGTATCGGCGCGGCGTTCGGGATCGATGTCGAAATCGAATACCGGCGCGGCTACCCGGCGACCGTCAACGACCCGGTCGAATCTGAGTACGCCGCGAAAGTCGCCGCCGACGTGGTGGGGGCGGAGAACGTAAAGACGGGCCTTCCGCCCAAGATGGGGGCGGAGGATTTTTCCTTCATGCTCAACGAACGGCCCGGATGCTATATCTGGATCGGCAACGGGCCGGGCGAGGGCGGCTGCTACCTGCACAATCCGGGCTACGATTTCAACGACGAGGCGCTCGCCATCGGCGCAAGCTACTGGTCGCGGCTGGTCGAAATGCGGCTCGCTAAATGAGACGGGAGAAATGAGCGAGGAAAAGAAACCGGAGAAGGCCGAGGACGCCGCCCGCACCTTCCCCGAAAGCGACGCGTGGCAACACCCGGGCGAGCTGTCGGAAGAGGACCTCAAGATCGACCACGCCGTCTACCGCAAGGCGAAACAGTTCGCCATCGGGCTCGGCGCCATCGCCGGCATCGGCGTCGCCGTCGGCCACACGGAGGCTCCCTGGTGGATGCCGATCTTCACCTTCGCCGTGGTGGCGGCGGTGGTGTACCGCATCCTCCGCCCCCGCTTCCGCCACCCGTCGATCGAGGACGAGATTTAATTACCCCGTCGCCGCACAAAAATTCCCGCGCGATCCTCTTAAACTTTTCTGTCCGCACACCATCTTCCAGCGTGTGAACGTTTTCGGAGTCGCAAGCGAAACCGTTGACGGCTCTTCGGGGGGTACGGGCCACCCCGGACGGTATCGAGAATACACCGTCGGCACGGGCGAAAAACGCCTCAGGCTGTTCCTGACATCCACAAACAGATCTGCAAACAGGCCTGAATGAAAAACATATTCCGTGTCCGCGTTCTGACATTTTCGAACCTTCTGGAAATCGAGGGCGCGCGAAGGGCCGCGGATTACGCCGCCCTGCTCGATGCGATGGAGTACGGCGACATTTCCGGCATGAGCGACGACGAGCTGCGCGAAATGTGCCTGCTGTCGATGCAGGATCTGGAACCCGAGGAGGCTGCCTATCTGGTTCTGAAGCATGACATGGGCGACGTGCTGCGCGACGGGCAGGCGCGCAACATCGCGACGGAAATGCTGGAGGAAAAGCTCTGGGAGGAATATCCGGATTCGAAGCTCCACGAGCGCATGTTCAACGCGGGCAGCCTGCTTTACGCAGCTTTTCCCCGGGTCTTTCCGAAACCCGACGCGGTCAGCCTGAAAATAGAGGTCGCCGCAGGGAACGTCTCGGCGCGGGAGTTCCTGACCGACTCGCCGGACGAGTCGCTGCTGGCGCGCCTGCTGGCCGACGGGATGGACGATCACGCCATCCTGCGCCGGCTCTACGGCGAAGAGCTGGCGGGAACGTCGTTCCCGAATGCCGACGAGATCGTCTGGACGGTCCGGACCGAGCGATTATCCGACGATGTCCTGAAGATCGCCATCATCGGCTCGGGCTACTGGCTCGATCCGCTGGCAGAAGCGGGAGAGTACGAGTCGAACGCCTTCGCGGACACGCGCGCGGGACACTGAAAAACAAAGCGACTCACGGCCCCGCCGTCGGGCACGGGCACAGCCCGATATTTTTTTCCTCTCGCCGTTGTCTGCGCGCCGGACGGCGCGCAAACTGATTTCATATCCATGAAATCGACAGGGAGAACCCGGCATGTCCAGTCAATCACGCAGCTTCGCCGCGCTGGCGGCAACGGTCGGAATCGGCACAGCCATCGCCGCATCGCCGGCGCTCGGCCAGTCCGTCTCAGGATTCTATGACGGGCGCGACATCAAGATGATTGTCGCCGCGGGCGCCGGCGGCACATACGGAATATATGCCCGGCTGCTTGCCAAGCACTGGTCGAAATACATTCCCGGCAAACCCGCCGTTGTGGTCCAGCACATGCCAGGCGGCGGCGGCATCAAGGCGGCGGCGTTTTTACACAACGCCGCGCCGCGCGACGGTTCGGTGATCGGCATGCCGCTCCAGACGGTCGCGGCGGCACAGGTACTGCGCCCGACAAAAGCCAAGCACGACGTACGGCAATGGCAGTGGATCGGCAACATGGCGGTGCTGCGCAACACGGTGGGCGTCTGGCAGGCCAGTGGCGTCGCCTCGGTGGCGGATGCGCGCAAAAAGTCCATCGTCATCGGATCGACGGGACGCGGCGGCGACATGTTCATGGTGCCGAAACTCGCCAACGAGATGCTGGGCACGAAATTCAAGATCGTGCTCGGATATCGCGGCATCCGCGACGTCGACAAGGCGATCGCCGGAGGAGAAGCGCAGGGCCGCGCCGGATCGTGGCTGAGCTGGAAACTGGCCCACAAGGACTGGATCAGTGACGGCAAGGTGCGCCAGATTCTCCAGGTCGGGTTTACGCGCGCCAAGGACCTGCCCGACGTGCCGCTGATGCATGAGCTGGCGACAAACGACAGGGACCGCAAGGTCATGGAATTCTTCGCCCAGACGACCCAGATCGCGCGCTCGGTCGTCGCCCTGCCGGAGACGCCCGCCTATCTGGTCGGCGCGTTACGGTCCTCTTTCGACCGGACGATGGCAGACAAGGGGCTGATCGCCGAAGCCGCGAAGCTGAACGTGCCGATCGAGCCTATGGGCTGGAAAGAAGCCCAGGACGCAGCGATCCGCACGGCGAATGTCGATCCGGCGACGCTCGCCCATATGCGGGCGGCGCTGGCGAAAAAATAGCAGTAACGGCTCCCGCCCGAATTCGGCTCACATCGCCCGGAACCGGACCGGTTCCGGTTCCGGGAGTCCTGTCGCAAAGCGGTCCTGTTCCCGCGTCCGAAAGTTTGCCCTACCCTCGCCTGCACGACGCAAAACGGGAGGGAGGCAATCCATGGCGCTGCTGATCAACAACGATGTGACGGCCCGCGTGCTTGACATGCAGGAGGCGGTCGATGCGATGGAAAGGGTGCTGAAACAGTACGCGCAGGGGCTCGCCACGTTTCAGCCGCGCACCGATCTGTGGGCGCCGACCGCGACCGACGGCGATTACTACCGCTGGGGCTCTCTGCTGGGCGCGATGTACGACCCGCCGACGCTGGCGCTGCGCTTCAAGTCCGACATCCTGACCTGGACCGAGTATGACGACGCCGTCACCGAGGAATGGCACAACATGGAGCCCGGCACCTATTGCGGCTTCATCATCCTGATCGACATGTCGAACGGCGAGATCATCGCCCTGATGAATGACGGCATCATCCAGCATGCGCGGGTCGGCGCCACCGCGGGCGTCGGCGCCAAGTATCTGGCGCGCGAGGATGCGTCGGTCCTCGGCGTGGTCGGCTCGGGCGGCATGGCGCATGCCTATACCGAGGCGATCTGCTGCGTCCGCGACATCGAGGAAATCCGCGTCTGGAGCTCGACCCCCGCCAACCGCGAAAAGTTCGCCGCCGAGATGACCGGCAGGCTCGGCATTCCGGTGACGGTGGTCGACAGTAATATCGACGTGGCGAAGGATGCCGACATCGTCGCGCTGTGCACCGATTCGCGCGCGCCGGTCTACACCGTCGACATGATGAAGGCGCAGAAGCCGGGCGGTCTGGTGATCCGCTGCCGCGTCGACGAGATCGACGAGCCGGTCTACGACGCGGTCGACCGGATCATCGGTAACCAGCAGGAAAGCTATGGCGAGTTCGTTATCGGCTCTCAGCAGGAGCGCGACCGCCGGCCGGGCGGCAAGTCCTACCGCAGGCGCTACGAAAAAAACGATTACCCGATGCTCGCCAACGTCATCAACGGCGACGCGGTCGGACGCGAATCGGATACGCAGTCGATCTATTACGACAACAATTCCGCCGGGCTGCAGTTCGCCGCCGTCGGCCGCGTGGTCTACGAGAAGGCCAGAGAGGCAAAGCTCGGCATGAAGATCCCAATGGAATGGTTTCAGCAGGACATCCGGAACTGAGGGCTTTTCCCGCGCCATCGCCGTTGCACCCTGTCAGCCCCGGGGTGGGCGGCCACCGCCGGTCGTGTCCGCCGCCAGGGAACCCCCAGGGAACTCGGCGTCCTCCGGTTCCGGAGGAGATCTAGGGACCCGCCGTTGAGCGTCTCGGGATCAGCGTCGGCATGGCCACCCGCATCAGATCGTCTTCTTCCGGAAAATCGTCGCCCAGCAGATTGATCGCCGCGTCGGCGATGCGGTCGAACGGGATGTGTACCGTGGTAAGCGGTGTCGGCAGGTGGCTGACAATCGGGATGTCGTTGTATCCGACCAGCGACATGTCCCCGGGCACCGAGAGACCGCTGCGGGTGAGCGCGGACAGCGCACCGATGGCGGTATTGTCGTTGACCGCGAAAATCGCGGTCGGGCGCGGATGAAGCCCGATCAGCCTCCCGGCCGCTTCCGTTCCTGACTCGATACCGAAACTCGATTCGACGACCCAGTCGGGATCGACTGGCGTGTCCGCCTCTTCCATCGCCTGGCGGTAGCCCTCGACACGTCCCCGCGCGCTGGACGCGTAGGCAGGGCCGGCGATCAATCCGATGCGGCGGTGCCCGAGATCGAGCAGATGACGCGTCGCCAGATAGCCGCCGAGCCGGTCGTCGGCGACCGAGGACGGACTCTCGCCGTCGGTCCGGAGCGCGAGCACGAACTTTACGCCCTCGTCCTCCAGCATACTGGGAAACTCGTCGCCTTCGCGCGCGGTGGCAAGGATCAGCCCGTCGACGCCGCGGTTCAGCAGCCTCTCCGCCGCCGCGCGGTCGGCCTGTGGCGTGTCTCCGGTGGTGGCGACGACGACGAACATGCCGGCGCGGGATGCGGCAAGGGCGAGTTCCTCGTACAGCATCGCCATCACCGTGTCGGTGAGTCGCGGCACGATCACCCCGACCGTCATCGTCCGGCCGCGCCTGAGACTGGCGGCGGAGGCATCGCGTACATAGCCGAGAGCCGCCGCTGCCTGCCGCACGCGGAGCGCGGTATCGCTGTCAGATCGGGGCATGCGTTCGTCGAGGACGCGCGAGGCGGTCGACTTGGAAACGCCGGCCTCGGCGGCGACATCGTGAAGCGTAACCCGCCCCGGTCCCTTTCGCTGCACCCGGCCGTCGCCGCGCCGCAACGCCCTGCCTGTCCTGCCCGCCATGTAGCGTCTCCCGCGTTCCGGAAAAAATATTTTCCGCCCTGTTGACTGGAACGACAGTTTAGCGCAGAATGGGAACGTTCCCAAGAACGATTTCATCCTTGGTTTTGCGGATGGGGTTGTTCACGGGTTTTATTTTGGACTGAAATGGGAACGTTCCCACAATCGTTCCTACCCGGTTAAACGAACGAACGAACCAAAGGAAAAGACCATGTCAGACATTCTCGACCTTCGCGGCCTCAACCCCGCCCCCGTCACCGCCTTCACCCGCGACGGCGCCGTCGATCACGACGCCAACGCCCGCGTCGCCGACTGGCTCGCCTCGATCGATGGCGTGAAAAGCCTGGTCATTCTGGGGCACGCCGGCGAAGGCACATTCCTGACCTCGGAAGAGCAGGTCGCCCTGATCCGCACCTACCATGAGGCGGTCGGCGGCGCGGTCCCCATCGTCGCCGGCATCACCGGCGAAGGGACGAAAGTCGCGGCGGAAGAAGCGAAGCGCGCTGCCGACGCCGGCGCGACCGGCGCGCTGGTCTACCCGTCGCACGGATGGCTGCGGTTCGGGTTCCAGGACGGCGCGCCGCAGGAACGCTACCGGGCGATCTACGAGGAATCGGGCCTTCAGTGCATCCTGTTCCAGTATCCGGACAACACCAAGGCCACCTACAACCTCGACACTCAGCTCGAAATCGCCGCCCAGCCGGGCGTCATCGCGACCAAGAACGGCGTGCGCAACATGCGCCGCTGGGACACGGAAATTCCGGTCATCCGCCGCGAACGCCCCGAGCTGCAGATCCTGACCTGCCATGACGAGTATCTGCTGCACACCATGTTCGACGTCGACGGCGCGCTGGTCGGGTACGGCAGCCTCGCGCCGGAGCTGCTGGTCGAGCTGATCGCGGCCGGCAAGGCGCAGGACTACGCGAAGGCCAAGGAAATCCACAACCGGCTGCTGCCGGTGACGAAGGAGGTCTATCACCGCGGCTCGCACATGGAAGGTACGGTCGCGCTCAAGATCGGCATGGTCCATCGCGGCATTCTGGAGCACGCCACCGTGCGCTCGCCGCTGATTCCCCTGTCAGCGGAGGCGGAGAAGGAAATCGTATCGGCTGTCGATCAGGCAGGCCTGGTCGTCGAAAAGCGCGCGGCGGCCGCCTGAAACATTGCCATCGAGGACGAAATATCAAATCCGATTGTCATCCCGGTTCAGGGCCGGGATGACAATCGTCCATCGCTAGACCGGAAAATACCCGTCCTTGTGCGCCCAGAGCCAGGTATAGGCGATGTTCTGGTTGTGGAGCTCCATCATCCCGTAATGGCCGTATTTCGGCACGTGGACTACATGCACCCTGGTGCCGGCGGCCTCGTATTTCCGGCCCATGAAGATCTCGCGCTTGTCCTCGATCTCCCTGCCGGCGACCCAGTGGCCCTTGTCGTCGTCGCCCACCACCAGCAGCACGGAGATCGATTTCAGCCAGTCGGGATCGGGATCCTGCAGATGGTCGAAAAACTCCTCGCGCGGCAGGCCGGTCATCGCGGGATACTGTTCCAGCATGTCCGGCACCACCATGTGCTGGTTGTCGCACAGCCCGGTCTTCATCTGCGAGCGGACCGGTTCCGCCCATTTCACGAACCCTTCGGCGCCGCCCCACGGGCAGATTTCGGGATCGGACACATAGCCCGCCTTGGCGAAGGCCTCGGGCGACCGTTTCGACATTTCATCGAGACCCTTGCGGCCATCGTCTTCCGCGCCGGTGGCATCGCGCCATTCTTTGCGCCAGCCGTCCGGCCCGCCCGTGCCCCAGCCAAGCAGCCCGGCGACCGTCGCCTTTTTCGTGAAGCGGTAAAGGTGCGCCGCCATCGGCCCGCCGGTCGAATGGCCGTGCGCCAGGATGCGCCGGCCGGCCAGATGCTCGTCGACCAGCTGGGCCGAGCCCTGCAGGATGACGTTGAAGGTGCATTTCAGGTTGCGGTCGTAGATTTCCGCGTCGCTGAGCTTCTGGTCCAGAAGATACCAGGGCTGGCGGTCGGCCACGCTTTCCTTCCAGACGCCGCCCGGCGGGTAATGACCGGGATAGGTCAAGTTGAGCACCCGGAATCCCTGCGCCGCGAGGATCCGCGCCAGGCCGGGCCGTCCGTCGGGCGTGGTGTCCTTGCCATAGGCACTGCCCGCCCCGCCATGAAACATGACGATGGCGGCGCGCGCGTCCGTTTCGATCTCGGGTTCGTAGAGAATCCCCTGAATGTCCCAATCGTACCCGTTGCGGTTATAGCGCGCGAACACGTCCTGCTGCGTAAAGGGCCGGTCTTCGTAGGGCGCTGACATCCGGAGCCATTCGTCCCAGTCGAACCGGAACAGCAGCTCCGGTCCTTCGAGCGCCGTGAGAAGCCGTTTTGCCGGCGCGGGGGTTACATCTGTCATGTTCGCCCCCTATTCCGCCGCTTCTTCGGCACGGGCGATAAAGTCGCGCAGCATGCCGACGAAGACCTCCGGCTTTTCGAAGGCAATCTGGTGGCCGATGCCGTCGATGATCCAGTGGTCGATGCCGGGATAGGCGGCGGCGATTTCGGCAACCTTGTCCTTTGGCGCCGACGAATCGTCCGAACCGGCGACGATGAGGCCGGGGCATTCAAGCGGACAGGCGAAATCGAAGATGTTGCAGCGCACCAGCGCGGTGAACAGCTTGGTATAGCCCGGCACCTGCATGCCCTTGGCGAACTCTACCGCCGCCGCCACCGCGGCCGGGTCGGCGTTGGGCGACAGCGAATTGGGGGTCCGGGTCTCCGCCATCTTTTCAGGGCCGATTTCCGCGAGGTCCCGGATCCGCGCGGCGATGGCCGCATCCTGCTTTTCCCGCGGATCGCCGCCATTGCCGATCACCGCTTCGGCCAGCGTCAGGCTCAGAAGCTGGTCGCCGTAATGCTTGTGGAAGGCGGCGGAAATGCAGGTGCCGACCGAATGGCCCATCAGATGAAACTGTTCGAGCCCCAGCGCATCGGTGAAATCCTTGGCAACGCCCATGTATTCGACGATCTCGGGGGTATCGTCCATCATTTCCGACGATTCGCCGTAGCCCGGCGCGTCCCAGCCGATCACCCGCCAGCGGTCGGCAAGCCCGTCATATTGCGGCGCCCAGCTTTCCGACCGCCCGCCGAGCCCGTGCAGGATCACCAGCGGCGTGCCGCTGCCCGCCTCCCGATAGCTGATGATACGCCCGCCGCCGATTTCGATCTTTCTGAGTTTCGGCACCGCCATTTTCGTCTCCCTCCGTTTGTTTGCCCTGAACCTTCGATATCCGGCCCGAGTATGCCAATCGAGCCGCGGCTTGTCAGGGCCGCGAATCTGACTGACCGTCGACGGATTCGGACGCTGCTGTTCGTGATGTTCCGACGAACTGACGGGGAGATTTTCATGCGCAGGATTCTGGTCGCCGCTCTGTCGGGCATTTTTCTCGGTTCGACATTCGCTGCCGACGCCGACGCGCAGCGCCGGCGCGCCACGCTGCCGGACGGCGAGGGCAAGGACGTTGTCGAAGCTGCGTGTCTGGCGTGCCATCCGGTGCGCACGATCGCCGCAACATCGGGCTATACGGCGGCGCAGTGGCCGCAGGTGGTCGGCACGATGATCGATCTTTCGAAGACGCCGCAGGAGCGCGACGCAATCCTCGCCTATCTCAACCGGCATTTCCCGCCGAACACCAAGAACGCGCCGAAGCTGATTGCGGGCCCGGTGCAGGTCTCGTTCAGGGAATGGGTCGTGCCGACGCTCGGCCAGCGCTCGCGCGACCCGGTCGAGGCGCCGGACGGCTCGATCTGGTGGGCCGGACAGTGGTCGGACCTGGTCGGGCGCATCGATCCCCGGACCGGCGCGATGAAGGAGTTTCCCCTGCCCGCCGGCGCCAAACCGCACAGCGTGCTGCTCGATAGGGACGGCGGCGTCTGGTACACCGGCAACAAGAACGCAACCATCGGAAAGCTCGACCCCGCCACCGGCAAGATCACCGAGTTCAGGATGCCCGCGGGAGTGAAAGACCCTCACACAGCCAAGTTCGACGCGAACGGCATCCTGTGGTTTACCGCCCAGCACAGCAACATGGTGGGGCGGCTCGACCCGAAGACGGGCGAGGTGACGGCGAAGAAGATGCCGCGCCCGGGCTCCAAACCTTACGGCATCAAGATCGATGCGTCGGGCGCCCCCTGGGTGTCGTGCAACGGCAAGAACTGTCTGTTGCGGATCGATCCGAAGACGATGGACCTCAAAGAGGTCCTGCTGCCGCACGAGGACACCACCGTGCGCCGGCTCGACATCGCCGAAGACGGGATGATCTGGTACGTCAATTCAGGGCGCGGGCGGCTCGGCCGGTACAATCCGAAGACGGAAGAGATCAGGGAATGGGCATCGCCCAGCGGACCGAAATCGCACCCCTACGCCATCGTCATCCAGCAGGGCGCGATCTGGTACAACGAATCCCGCAAGCGCCCCGACGCGCTGGTCCGGTTCGATCCGAAGACCGAGACCTTCCAGAGCTGGCCGATCCCGTCGGGCAATTTCTACGCCGGCATCATCCGCCACATGCGCACCACCCGCGATGGCGGGCTGATCATCCACCAGAGCAGCACCAACCGGATCATCAAGGTGACCATCAAGGGGCCATGAGATCCGTTGCGGGTCACCCTCGGGCCTGACCCGGGGATCCGGCAGGACCGGGCACGGCTTCTTCCTTTGAGACGACCGCTTCCCCGCGTTGACAAGCGCGCCCCTGCGGCCATGATGTTCCGACGCTGATATCACGGATAAGGAAGCATTCCATGGCCGGACAGGTCGATGAATTCGCGGGCGTGAAACTGCCGCGCTCTCCCGTCTACGGCACCAAGGCGATGGTGGTGTCGGGCCACAGCCTCGCCTCCACCGCCGGGCTCAGGATGCTGGATTCCGGCGGCTCGGTGGTCGATGCGATGATCGCCACATCCGCCGTCCTCACCGTGGTGCTGCCGCACGCGACGTCGCTCGGCGGCGATGCCTTCATCATCCATCACGACGCGGCAAGAGGAAAAACGCAGGGACTCAACGCCTCGGGCCACGCGCCGGCCGGTGCGACGCCGGAGCATTTTACGAACGGCATGACCGCCCACGGGCCGGATGCCGCGTCGGTGCCGGGCATCGTGCGCGGCTGGGAACGGCTGCACCAGAAACACGGCAGGAAACCCTGGAAAGACCTGTTCGCCGACGCCATTGACCTGGCGGAAAACGGCCATCCGCTGTCGCGGGTTCTGGCCGGCGCGCTGCGTCTGTTCGATCATGTTGGAAAAGACCCGGGCTGCGCCGCGCTCTACATGCCGGGCGGCGTGCCGATGTCGGGCGGGCAGATCGTCAAACAGCCGGCGCTGGCGGAAACACTGCGCGACATCGCCGAGAACGGCAGCGGCGTCTATTACGAGGGGCGCATCGCGAAGACGCTGGGCGATTACTGCCAGGCGAATGGCGGGCTGATGTCGGCCGCGGATTTCGAAGGGTACGAGCCCGAATGGGTCGACACGCTGCACACGACCTATCGCGATCTCGACGTGCATGTCATGCCGCCGAATTCCTACGGCATCTTGATGCTGATGCAGCTCAACGCCATCGATCACCTGCCGCAGGAAGCCTTCACGGGGCCTGACGCCGACCGGCTCGCCTACCTGATGGCGGCAGCCCGCGTCGCGTTCGACGAAGGCCAGCCCTATATCTGCGATCCGCGCGTGCACGCGCCGCCGGTCGACGAGCTGCTGGGCGGACAGATGACCGGAAAGATGCAACACGCCGTTACCAACGCCATGCCGGGCGCGCACCGGCCGCCGGGGGTCGGGGGCACCTCCTGCATCACGCTGATGGACGGGGACGGCAACGCCATCTCGGTGGTGCAGAGCGTGTTCCACGTGTTCGGCTCGGCCTTTCTCGACCCCGGCACGGGCATATTGCTGAATAACCGGATGACCGGCTTCGTCACCGATCCTGCGCATCGCAACGTTGTCGCGCCGGGCAAGCGGCCGTCGCATACGCTCAACCCGGTCATGGCGTTCCGGGGCGGCAAGGTGAAATACCTGCTGACCACGCCGGGCGGGCCGGCCCAGACGATTTCCAACGTCCAGATGCTGACCAACATGGTGGACCGGGGGATGGAAATTTCCGCCGCCATCGAGGCGCCGCGCTGGACCATCGACGGGCAGGCCAACCTGCTGATCGACGACGAGTTCCCCGATGCCATCGGGGACGAGCTGAAAGATCGCGGCTACGACGTGGGCCGCGCGTCGGGCGCTTCCTATTTCGGATCGTCGAAATGCATCGAGGTGATGGAAGGCGGCGTGATGGCTGGCGCAGCAGATCACCGGCGCGAGGCCTATGCCGCCGGACGGTGACAGCGCGCCGCTGCTGATCCGCAACGCGCGGGTCATCACCTGCGACGCTGCCTTTTCGATTCACGATTCCGTCCTGATCGCGGGAGACCGCATCGGCGCTGTCGGGCCGGCGGAAAGGCTGGCCGCCGACAATCCGGAGGCGCGCCTTATCGATGCGGGAGGGCGTGCCGTCATACCGGGGCTGATGGACGGGCACGCGCATCTCGACCGCGAGGGTCTCAAATCGATCTACCCGTCGCTCGCCGGCTGCACGTCGATCGACGACATCTTGCAGCGAATCGAGAAGCTGGTGGCCGACGCCGAACCGGGAGACTGGATCGTCACCATGCCGATCGGCGAGCCGCCCTATTATTTCGGCGTGCCGGACAATCTGGCGGAGAAGCGCTTTCCGACGCGCCACGAGCTGGATTCCGTCTCCCCCGACAATCCGGTCTATATCCGCCCGATCTGGGGTTACTGGCGGCATCAGCTTCCGATCAGCTCGATCGCCAACACGAAAGCGCTGGAATCGGCCGGGCTCGATGCGCCGCCGGGCGAACTGCCCGAGACGATCGTCTTCGAGACCGACGGCGGCGGTCAGCTCACCGGCGTCATTCACGAGCACAGTTTCATGCCCATCGTCGAGCTGGCGTACTTCACGGGCATGCCGCGTTTCGGCGCCTCCGAACGGGTGGCGGGGCTCAAACGCTCGATGGCGATCTACAACGCCACCGGGACCACCAGCGTCTATGAGGAGCATGGCTGCGCCCGCGAACTGATCGACGCGTGGCGTGCGGTCAACGCGACGGGCGAGGCCACGGTGCGGGCCAGCCTGGTCTACAGCCCGTCCTGGCATTTCGCGGACAGGGACGGGTACCAGGACGCCATGGACCGCTGGACCGGCGAAATCGGCGGAAACCAGGGGACCGGCGACGAATGGCTGCGCGTCGCGGGAATCTTCGCGGATTTCGGGATCGAGCCTGACAATCTGATGCGCGCCCGCGCGGCGCCCTATACCGGCTGGTCGGGTTTCAACTACGACAGCGGCGTACCGCGCGAGAAAATGCCTGATTTCCTGACATCCCTGGCGCGCGCGAACATCCGCGCCAACGCGATCTGGATGGATTTCGTGCCGCTCTACGAACAGGTCAACGAATCCGTGCCGCTCTCCGGACGGCGCTGGATCATGGGGCATCTGGATCGCGCCAGCGAAGAGCAGATCGCATCCCTCGCGGCGATGGGGATCGCCATGACGTCGCACACCAACCGCTATGTCTACAAGCACGGGGCGATTTTCCGCGACCGGATCGGCGCCGAGCACGAAAACGAGATTGCACCGCTGAAATCGGTGCTGGAGGCCGGCATCCATATCGGGCTCGGTACCGACAACGTGCCGACCACGCTGTGGTATCCGATCTGGCAGGCGGTGACGCGATACAACATGGACATCGACGGGCCGATTGCACCCGACCAGGCGCTGACCCGCGAACAGGCGCTGCGCTGCGCCACCATCGAGGCGGCGCACCTGACGTTCGAGGAAGATATCAAGGGATCGCTGGAACCGGGCAAGCTCGCCGATCTCGCAATTCTGAGCGACGACCCGCTTTCCTGTCCGGAGAACGCGCTGAAGGACATCGCTTCGGAACTGACCATGGTGGGCGGAAAGACCGTGCATGCGACCGGAGCCGTCGGGCCGTGAAAATCGCCGAACTGGACACGCCGGTCCTGCTGGTCGACGAAGACGCGTTCAACCGCAACCTGAAACGGATGCAGAAGATCGCAGCCGACGCCGGGATCGCCTACCGGCCGCACGCCAAGGCGCACAAATCGCCGGAGATCGCGAAGATCCAGATTGCCCATGGCGCGGGAGGCATCTGCTGCGCGAAGCTCGGTGAGGCAGAAGTCATGGTGGCGGGCGGCGTCGACGACATTCTGATCACCACACCCGTAATCGGACCGTCGAAACTGATGCGGCTGATGGATATCGCGAGCCGCGCGAAGGTAACGACGGTCGCGGACGACGCGGCCAATATCGCGGAGATGGCGAAAACCGCCCATACCGCGGGCATCAGGTTCGGCGTGATCGTCGAAGTCGATGTCGGGCAGAACCGCTGCGGGGTTCAGCCGGGCGAGCCCGCCCTGGCGCTGGCACGCGCCATCAAGGACGAGGCCTGGCTCGAATTCCGCGGGCTGCAGGGCTATCAGGGCGCCATCCAGATGACGGCCTCGTTCGAAGACCGCAGGGCGGCGGCGGACAAGGCTCTCGGCCTGCTGACCGGTACGGCGGACCTTCTGCGCGCCAACGGCATCGACGTTCCCGTGCTGACCGGCGGCGGCAGCGGGACGTCGGTCATCGACGCCGCTTCGGGCGGGCTGACCGAATTACAGCCGGGTGGCTATCTGTTCATGGATTCCCGTTATCGCCAGGTCGAATGGAACGATGGCGACCTGATTCCGTTCGAACAGTCCCTGACGCTGCTGGCCGGCGTCATATCGCGGCCTGAACCGAACCGCGCCATCGTCGACATGGGGCTGAAGGCAGTCAGCTCCGACGGCGGGGCGCCCGTGCCGCTCGACCTGCCAGGTGCGGCATTCCGTTTCGCCGGCGAGGAACACGGCGAACTCGTCTGGGCCGACGGCGCCTGTCCGCTGTCGCTCGGCGACAAGGTCCGCTTTGCCCCGACCCATTGCGACACCACGGTCAATCTCTACGACCGGTTCATCGCCACCTCCGGCGACGAGGTCACCGGAGTGTGGGACATCGCCGCCCGCGGGCGGGTGCAGTAACGGATCGAAATCAGTCCGCGCTGACGTCTTCCCCGCGCAGGTTTTCGATCCGCTCGACATCGATGATGACCGCCGCCCCCTTGAGGCCGGGATCGTTGTCGAGTTCCTTCTGCACGACTTTCGACATCACGTCGTCGCGTTCCGGCCCCTCGGCCACCACGCGCGCCGTGCCGTAAATGCGCAAGGCCGCGCCCTGCGGCAGGTCCAGAGCGCGGTCCGGATTGCGGTAAAAAACCACGACCTTGGAGCCTGCTTCGACATTGTTGCGCGCACCGCGATGCGACCGTTCCCAGTAGGCCAGCTTGTCGCCCTGCCAGACCATGACGCTGCCCTTGGGGCTGATATTGGGGGTGCCGTCGGGCGATACCGTGCCGACCAGGCAGGGCGTCCCGTCCGCCAGCGAATTGTACAAGGCGTCGGCCATTCCATCGGTGAATTTTGGCATTGTCGTCTCCCCGAAATGCGGTTTATTTGATCCAGTATACGCTGCGTGCGGATGCAGCGTCATCAATTTGCCGCAATGGGCGGCGATAGGTTTTACGAACGGAACAGGATCGCAAAATGACCGGAAAACTGCGCCTTCTGTTGACACTTACGGCAATCGCCTTCGGCGGATGGCTGACCGCGGGGTGCGAGACCGCGCCGATCACCGGCCGTAGCCAGTTCATCGTGATGTCTCCCGGACAGGCGCAGCAGATGGGCCTGCAGGCCTACCACCAGATTCTTTCGAAGGCCCGGCTCAGCACCAACCAGAGCTATGTCCGCCGCGTGAGGGAGATCGGACGGCGCATCGCGAATGTCAGCGGCCAGCCCGACCTGAAATGGGAATTCAACGTCATCGAGGACAAGACGCCCAACGCCTTCGCGCTGCCCGGCGGCAAGGTCGGCGTGAACACGGGACTGTTCACCGTGGCGAAGGACGATAACCAGCTTGCGACCGTGATGGCGCACGAGGTCGGCCACGCCATCGCCCGGCATGGCTCGGAACGGATATCTACCCAGATGGCGGTACAGTTGGGTCTCGTCGGCCTCAGCGCCGCGGCAGGTCAGGAATACGGTCAGTTCGTCAACCTGGCATCCCAGCTTTCGACGCTGGGAATCGTATTGCCGCACACCCGCACCCAGGAATCGGAAGCCGATCATATCGGCCTGATCCTGATGGCCAGGGCTGGCTACGATCCACGCGCCGCCGTGCCGCTATGGGAGAATTTCAGGAACGCCGGCGGTCCGCGTCCGCCGGAATTTCTCTCGACCCACCCGGCGCCTCAGACCCGCATCGACAACATCAGGAAACTGCTGCCGCAGGCGATGGCGGAATATAACCGGCACCGGCGATAGGATTTCAGCACGCAAGGGACGGCGCGATCCGCATCGAGCCTGTTTGACAGGACAGACCGGCTTTTTCATCATCGTCCCCTGTAGAAAACCATATATCAGGGGGCATTCATGGCCAGGTCGGCGGCCGATATCTTCAACGCAAAATCCATCGCCATCGTCGGCGCGACAGACAAATCGCACTGGCCGCGAAACATCTACGCCAATTTGACCGAGTCGGGATACGAGGGAAGAATTTTCCCGATCAACCCGAAGCGGGACGAGATTTTCGGCGTGCCCTGTTATCCGGATCTGGCCTCGCTGCCGGAGCCGGCCGAGCTCGCCCTGATGATCATCCCGGCCGATGCGGTCGACGCCGCGCTGCGCCAGGGGGTGGAGAACGGCGTCAAGGCAGCGGTGGTGTATGCGGCGGGCTTCGGCGACGGCGGACGCGAACAGTCGCTGAAACGGGGCGCCGCGTTCCGCAAGACGCTCGACGAGCTCGATATCGCCGTCTGCGGGCCGAACTGCATGGGGCTCGCCGGCATCCGGCAGAAGCTCTACTGCTATCCGCATACCCATGTCAGCGGGATGGAGCCCGGGCCGGTCGCGCTGGTGACGCAATCGGGCGGTACGCTCAGCTACTTCGTCAACTGCGCGCTGGAACGGGGGCTGAGCTTTTCCTACGCGATCTCCTCGGGCAACGAGCTGAGCCTCGACCTCGCCGACTATGTCGATTTTCTGGTCGACGACGAGGGTACCGAGCAGATCTGCCTGTTCATCGAAGGGATTCGCCGACCTGACGCGTTCATGAGGGCGGCAGGCCGCGCGCTCGCCGCCGGCAAGCCGATCGTCGCCATCAAGACCGGCCGGTCGCAGAAATCCCGCGAGGCCGCCGCTTCGCATTCCGGCGCGGTGGCGGGCGACTACGCGGCCTATGAGGCGATGTGCGAGCGTTACGGCATCATCGCCTGCGAGACCGTGGAAGAAATCATCGAAACCACGCTGGCGTTCCAGCAGGGCCGGTTGCCGAAAGGGCCGGGCATTGCCTTCATGACCACGTCGGGCGGCACGGTGGATCTGCTGCATGATTACTGCGAGCAGGAAAATGCGGTGGTGCCCGAGCTTTCGCCGGAGACGGTGGAGGCGATCCGCGAATTCGTGCCCGCCGACTGCCATATCCGCAACCCGATCGACACCGGCGCGCCGGTGGGCCGATCGGGCCGGTCGTCGCCCATCGAAATCTGCAAGGCGTTCGCCAGCGATCCCGTTGTCGACATGGTGGCGTGGTGCAATAACATGCCGGGCACCGCGCGCAGCGCCGGGCAGGCCGATCAGATCAAGGAGCTTCTGGCCTCGACCGACAAGCCGGTGATCTCGTTCGCCCGCATGCCGCACAACATTCCGGACGGCGGGCTCGATTTCCAGGCCGACACCAACATGCCGTTCGTTCAGGGCACGCGGACCGGCGTGCGGGTGATGAACGCGCTGTGGTTCCATGCCGCCCGCCGCGGCCGCGTGATCGGCGACCTGCCGGAACCGCAGGGCAAGGCGGAGAGCTGCGCGGGCGAGGCGCTGCAGGCGGCGCTGGCCGCTGCGGGCGTAACGCCGCCGCGATCCGTCATGGGGTCGGATCCCGCGACAGCCGCAAAGGCAGCCGCCGGGATCGGCTTCCCGGTCGCCGTCAAGATCGTTTCTCCCCAGGCCAGCCACAAGACGGAGGTCGGCGGCGTTACGCTCGGGCTCGGAGATGAGGAAAGCGTCATTTCGGCCGCGAACGCGATGACGGAACGGCTCAGGGCTGTCGATCCGTCAGCGACGGTCGACGGGTTCCTTGTGCAGGAAATGGTATCCGGCGTCGAGGTGCTGCTTGGCGCCCGCGACGATGCGCTCTACGGCCCGATGCTGGTGATCGGCACGGGCGGCGTGATGGTGGAGCTGATGCGGGATGTGGCGCTCAGGCTGCTGCCCGTGTCGGAAGAGGATGTGCGGGCGGCGATCGGGCATTTGCGCCTGAAGGACCTGCTCGCGGGCTTCCGCGGAGCGCCGCCGGCCGATACGGACGCGCTGGTCCGGGCCGCCGTCGCATTCGGCAATTTCTATCTCGACCACCGCACCTGGCTCGCCGATATCGAAATCAACCCGCTGATGGTGCTGCCCAAAGGTCAGGGCGTCCGCGCGGTGGATGTCAGAACGGTGGAGCGCTGACGACAAAAAAAGGCGGGCCGAAACAGCCCGCCTTTTCTCTGCATGCCGGACCGGCTTACTTACGCCGGGCCGCTTTTTTTCCCGCTTTCTTCTTGGCGCCGGATTTCTTTGCGGCCTTTTTCGCCGTCTTCTTCCCCGCCTTCTTGGGCGCGTCCTTCAGCGCGAACGGCTCGAAAGTCGGCTTGTAGCTCTTCTCGTCGAGGAACTGCGTCAGGCCGGTATTGTAGGAATCCTCGGCATCGCCGACCTTGATCGCCTGGCCCTTGGCGGCGAGATAGTCGTAGGACTGATCGAAATCCATCGTCCTCACCTGACGCACCGCATGCTTGGTGGCGCGCAGCACCGCCGGGCTCTTGGCCATCAGCTTCTTGGCAAGCTCGACGGTCTTGTTGACGAGCTGGCTCTTCGGCACCGAGAAATTGATCAGCCCGATGCGTTCGGCTTCCTTGCCGTCGAACGGCTCGCCAAGGCACGCATAGTACAGCGCGTGACGCGGCAGCACCGTGTCTGACATGACCTTGGAGACCAGCGCTCCCGGCAGGATGCCCCAGTTCACCTCGGAGAGGGAGAACACGGTGTCATTCGCCGCGACGACGAAATCGACCGCGCAGAGCTGCATGAAGGCGCCGCCGACGCAGTAGCCTTCGACCATCGCGATGGTCGGCTTGTCGTATTTGTAGAGCCGCTCCCAGCGCCAGCGGTTGGCCGCCTCGGCCGCCGCCTTGCGGCCCGCCGGGTTCTTCTCGTTCGCGCGGAAGAATTCCTTCAGATCCTGACCGGCGCTGAAATAGCCGCCATTGCCGGCAATGACGACGCAGCGGGTCTCGGGATCGGTTTCGAGCTCCTTCAGCGTTTCGTCCATTTCGAAATGGAGCTGCGGGCTCATCGCGTTCCGCTTTTCCGGCCGGTTGAGCAGCACCCAGGTGATGCCGTTCTTCTTTTCGACCTTTACGCATTCAAGTTTTTTCGCCGCCATTGGTTTCCTCCATTTGTGCGGGATTGACGTCTTCTCCAGCCCTCTCCCCCACCCGGCATCCCGCGAGAGTCTCCTGATGCGGAGCCGGGCGGGGGAGAGGGCTGGAACCGAAACAGGCGAATACGATTATCCGTATTCGCGGTAAAAAGCGCGCGCGATCACCATGCGCAGGACTTCCGGCGGACCCTCGGTGATGACCATCGACCGGGAATCTCGCCACAGTTTTTCGATCGGCAGGTCGGTCGTCAGCCCGATGCCGCCATGCACCTGCATGCAGACATCGGTCGACCGGTAGGCATGTTCGTCGCCCTTTACCTTCGCCATGTAGGAATCGTACCGGATGTCTTCTCCGGCGTCGAAACGGGCCGCCACGTTGTAAACGAACAGCCTGAGCGACTTGGTCTCCATCCAGGTGTCGACCATCATGGTCTGCACCGCCTGACGCGCCGACAGCTTCTGGCCGAACGTCTCGCGCTGGTTGGTATAGCTGCCGGCGAGTTCCATGCAGCGTTCCGCAACGCCGATGCCGCGCGCAGCGTGGCGCATGCGCCCGGCGGTAATCCAGGTCTGGCCGAACTTGAAGCCTTCGCCTTCCTCGCCGATACGGTTCTCGACCGGCACGCGCACGTCCTGGAACGACAGCTCCCATGGCCGGTCGTCCATCATGGTCTGTTGCGGCCGCACCAGCTCGATGCCGGGGGTGTCCATGTCGACCAGGAAGGTGGAGATGCCGCCGCGCGATCCCTTGGACCGGTCGGTGGCCGCCTGTACCTGCGCGAAATCCGCCTTGTCGGCGCCGGTGATGAAGCGCTTGTAGCCGTTAATGACGTAATGATCCCTGTCGCGGACCGCTGTGGAACGCATGCCGCCGGGATCGCCGCCGGCGTCCGGTTCGGTCTGCGCGAAGCAGGCGCGCCGTTCGCCCCGCAGCACCGGCCACAGATAGCGTTCCTTCTGCTCGTCGTTGAGATAGTAGAGGATCGGGCTGACCACGGGGCCGAAGATGTGGCCGCCGCGCGTCGGGATGGCGATGGTGCGCCCCATCTCCTCCCACACCACGCAGCGCGCCAGAAGCCCCATGCCGAGCCCGCCATATTCCTCCGGCACGTCGAACATCCAGAGCCCGATTTTCTTCGCGCCCTCCTCGAACCGTGCACGGTAATCGGGTTTGAGCTGATGGCCCTCATAGGCCTCTCGCTCGACCGGAATGATTTCCCGGTCGACGAAACGGCGCACCGTTTCCTTCAGCATGCGCAGCTCTTCGGGCAGTTCGTAATCCATTGTCTTTCCCTCTAACGAAACGCGCCTAGCGGTAAACGGGGCGCACGTCGACAGCGCGTACGCCCTCGCCTTCCGCGCCGACGATGACCGGATTGACCTCGAGATCGGCCAGATGATTGCGATGGGCGAGAAACAGGTCCGAAAGCCCGGTCATGGCGGCGACCAGCGCCGCGCGGTCGCGGGCCGGGCGGCCCCGGAATTCGCCCAGCAGCGCCTTGCCGCGCAGCTCGTCGAGCATGGCCGCCGCATCGGCCGCCGAAACGGGCAGCATGCGGAAGGCGATATCGCGCATCGCTTCGACCGCGACGCCGCCGAGGCCCGCAATCATGAACGGGCCGAACTGCGGGTCCTCGCGCACGCCGAGGATCACCTCGACGCCGGAAACCATTTCCTGCACGAGGAACCCCTCTATTTTCGCCGAAGGGTCATGTGCGGAGAGCCGCGCCGTCATCTCGTCCGCCGCCGCGACGACTGCATCGGCGTCCTTGAGCCCGACAGCGACGCCGCCGACCTCCGTCTTGTGGCTTGCCTGGGGCGAGACGATCTTGACCACCACCGGAAACCCGATCTCCGCCGCGGCGTTCGCGGCTTCGGCCGCGTTTGACGCCAGAATGCCGGCCGGCGGCGTCAGCCCGGCCGTCCGCAGCAGCGCCTCGAACGCTTCGCCTTGCAGCGCCGCGCGGTCTCCAGATGGCTCGGGCAGCGGCGCCGCGCGCCGGTTCAGTGCGGCCGAATAGCCGATCAGCGCCTGCAGCGCCCGCACGGCGACCGGCAGGGTCTGCACGAAGGGCAATCCCGCCTTTTCCTGAAACGCCACGCCATCGGGCGTGACGTTCTGCGATACGCGGGTATAGGCGATCACCGGCTTGTCGGTGCCGTCGACGACATCGGAAAAAATCGTGTGATCGGAGGTGTCGTCCGGCGACGACGGCAACTGCCCCTGCATGGCGAACACGTCGATGCCGGGGTCGTTGACCACCGACAGGCACACCTTCGTCACATCCTTGAGGCGCGACGCGATGCCGGCGCCGCAATCTATGGGGTTCTGACCCGACAGGCCGGGATCGATCAGCTGTTCCACGGCAGCGACGCTTTCGGGCCCGATCGTCCCCATGATCGCACCCTCGTCGGCGGCATAATCGAGAAACAGCCCCTTGCCGCCGCCGGAATAGCCGGCCATGCCGATATTGGGACCTTTGGCCCAGCGCCGCTGTTTCATCACGAGACAGATATCGATCATCTCGTCGAGCGAATAGGCGCGCACCACGCCGTACTTGCGGCACACCGCCTCGAACACGGCGTCGTCGCTGGCGAGCGCGCCGGTATGGCTCTGCGCCGCCGCCTGCCCTGCCGGGCTGCGGCCGAGCTTGACCATGACGATGGGCTTCTCCGCTTCGAGCGCGCGCCGGGCGGCTTCCATGAAGGCGTCGGGCCGGCGGATTCCCTCGACCATGCAGGCGATCATCTGCGTATCGGGGTCGTCGACCATGAAATTGATGTAATCGGCGAGATCCAGATTGAGCTCGTTGCCCGACGAAACCGCATAGGAAAATCCCAGCCCGCGCTGGGCGGCGCGCTGCAGCCAGAACATGAAAGTTCCACCCGACTGGAACACCACGCCAACCGGTCCGACCGGCATGCCGCGAATGCGAACCGCCGGATAGAACAGCATGTTCTTGACGAACGACATCGCGCCCATGCAGTTGGGACCGCAGACCACGAGACCCTTGTCCTCGCACAGCGCCCGCACCGCATCGGCGCGCTTGCCGCCTTCTGCATCTCCGCCCTCGCCAAACCGGGCGGCATAGATCAGCGCGGATTTGAGTCCGTGCTCGACCCCGTCTGCCAGCACGCCCGGAATGGCTTCCGCCGGAACGATTGTCAGAGCCAGATCGACGGGCCCCGGAAGCGAGGCGAAATCGGGGTAAACCTTGCGTCCCCACAACTCATCGCGGCGCGGGTTGATCAGATAGACCTCAGCGGGAAACGCCGCAAACTCGAGATTGGCGTAAATCGCTTTCGGCCACCCGCCGGCGCCTGCTTCGGATGCGCCCACGATGGCTACGGAACGGGGTCGGAAAAACGGCTCGGCTGACCGGAACACGGTTTCTTTTCTCCCTGATATGGCCGTTTGAAATTCTTGTTGGTTAGGCAAGCAGTAAAATTCTCTTTTGGGAACCCGTCAACCGCAGCGACCGGGCAGCGGCATTACGAGCCGCGTTCCGGATTTCCCTGATGGCGCCGCTGATTCCTTGACATGGGATTCGGCGTCCCTCATCTTCCGTGACGACGGGTTTGGGATTGTCCCGGGGAGGCGCCGCGCCGGAAACAGCGCGGCGAACTGGAATCGAGTTGCCGGCGTCGTTTTTTATCAACCGATCGTCAATGCGTTTGATCGCTGCAGGCGCGTCTATTGCCGTGGCGGGAATTGTCGGTCTCGCGCTCTATAGCGGTGACGCGCAACGCCCCGAACAGGCCGCCGAGATCACAGTTCAGGCCCCCAGGCCGACTCCCCTGCCGGGCGATCCCGCGTCCGGCCCCGTACCGGTTTTCCAGCCTCCGCCGCCGCCTGCGGACATCGAAAAGGTTGAGACCGTCAAGCGGGGCGACACGCTGATGACGGTCCTGCTGCGGGGAGGCGCGGAACGAAGGGACGCGCATAACGCCGTTGCCGCGCTGCGCAAGCTGTTCAATCCGCGGAGGCTGGACCAGAAACAGGAAATAAAAATATTCCTGCGTCCCGAAAACAGGATCGCCACGACCGGACGCCTGGTCGCGTTCAGCTTCGATCCGGAGGTCGAGCGAACCGTACGCGTTTCCCTCGACGGCGACGAATACAGGGCGGAATCGCACAAGCGCGTCCTCGATGTCCGCGATGCCGTCGTTTCCGGAAAAATCGAGCACAGCCTCTACGTGGCGGCGATCAGGGCGGGTCTGCCGGCGAACGTTCTGGTCGAGCTGATCCGTCTCTACAGCTGGGATGTCGATTTTCAGCGCGACATCCAGGAAGGCGACAGCTTCACCGTCCTGACCGAAAGGCTGCATTTCAAGGACGGGCGGATCGCCAAATGGGGCGATATCCTGCACGCCGAGCTTGTGCTGAGCGGAAAGCCCGTCCGCATTTACAGGTACGAAACCAGAAAACACGGCGTCGAATATTTCGACGAGAAAGGACGAAGCGCGCAGAAGGCGCTGATGAAAACGCCGATCGACGGCGCGCGCCTGTCGTCCGGGTTCGGCCGCCGCAAGCACCCCATCCTCGGCTACACGCGGATGCACAAGGGGATCGATTTCGCCGCCCCCCGGGGTACGCCGATCTACGCCGCGGGCAATGGCACCGTCACCTATGCCGGCCGCAAGGGCGGCTACGGCAAGTATGTGATGATCCGCCATAACGGAAATTTCTCCACCGCATACGCCCACATGAACGGGTACGGCCGCGGCGTCCGTCGGGGCGCGCGGGTCCGCCAGGGACAGGTTATCGGCTATGTCGGCTCCACCGGGCGCTCCACCGGACCGCACCTCCATTACGAGATTCATCGGGGCGGACAGCAGGTCAATCCGCTCCGGATCAAGCTGCCGTCCGGCCGCACGCTGGCGGGCGCCGAGATGGGACGGTTCGCCGAGATCAAATCGGTAATCGATTCCCGCATGGCCGCCGTTCCGGGCGCGACAAGGCACGCGGACGCAAAGCCATAAATCAGCCGCCGTCGATGCGCATGTCTTCGGGCGGCAGACCGTCCCGGTGGCGGCCGATCATCCGACGATAGGCCTCCTCGACATGCCGGGTCTGACGCTCGGTATCGAACAGCGCGCAGCGCTCCCTCTCCGCGGCCAGCCTGCCGCGAATCGCCGTCAGACGATCGGGATTTCGCGCCAGATCCAGCGCCAGCGCTTCGTACGCCGCCCAGTCAGGGGCGATCAGGTCGGTCATGCCCGCCGCAGTCAGGATGCTTGCAGCGACCCGGCCGGCAAAAGTCTCGCCCGGACAGGTGATGACGGGGACGCCGGCCCACAGCGCGTCGCTCGTCGTCGTGTGGCCGTTATAGAAGGGCGTATCGAGCGACAGGTCCGCCTGGCGCATGCGCGCGAGATGGTCGGAGAGCGGCATCCGCGAAGCGAAAACCAGCCGGTCGGCGGAGACACCCCTGCTCTCTGCTTCTCGTTTCAGACTGGCCGCCGCATCCTCGTTCGACGCGACAAGCCACAGGACGCTGCCGGGCACGCCGGCAAGGATGCGCATCCAGATATCGAACACAAACGGCCCGATCTTGAAATTGTTGTTGAAACAGCAGAACACGAACCCGTCTTCCGGCAGACCCAGCTCCGCCCGCCCGAACTGCCGGTTCGCGATGGCGCGCCGGCGGTCATTGGGCTGATAGCTGTCCGGCAGATAGACTATCCTTTCGCCGTACGCGGAACGGTGTTCGTCGGGAATCAGCACCGCGTCCGCCATCAGATAATCCATGTATCCCGATCCCATTGTCCCGGGATAACCGAGATAGTTTACCTGCACAGGCGCGACGCGTTCGGCAAACAGATGGGTGCGCGCGCCTGCCGTAAAACCGTTGAGATCGACTGCGATGTCGATCTCCTTCTCCCGCGCCAGTGCAGCGATTTCGTCGTCGCCGCTGTCGGAGCATTCGACGAATTCGTCGAACGCCAGGGCGATCCGGGTGCGCATCTCGTCCTCGTCGGGCGGACCGAAGGAAAACGCCGTGATCTCGAACGCCGACCTGTCGTGAGATTCGAACATCCCGGCGATCAGACAGGCGACCGGATGAACCCTGAAATCGGCGGAAAAATAGCCGACGCGGATCCGGTCGTGATCGTACGCCGGCGCCTGCCATCCGTTCCCGAGAAGATGGGGGAATAACTGGCGATTGTATGCGTCGGAGAAGCGTTTCTGCTGCTCCGGCGTGGTGCCGGCCGACAGCATCACATAGGGCACTGCAGCCGCGCGACCGGCATCGAGGCCCTTCAGGACCGCCTCCAGGTCGCCGTCACCGTTCGACCAGTCGCATATCTGCTGCCGGGCATGAAGCAGGCTGCCGGCGAGAAAATTCTGCCTGTCGATATGACCTTCGACCGTCTCGAACGCCGCAATCGCCTCTCGATGGCGTCGAAGGGAAAGCAGCGCCCTGCCGCGGATCGCGTGCGCGTCCTCGTTTCCGGGATCGAGCGACAGCGCCGCATCGACGCTCTCCAGAGAGTCCTTGGCAAAATGCAGATCGAGCAGCACCCCGGCCCGGTTCAGATGAAGCTCGACAATTCCGTCATCGAACTGAAGGGCGGCGTCGTAACTCGCCAGCGCGTCCAGACCCCGCCCGAGCGCCCGCTGCATATTGCCCCGCCGATTGTGGATTTCGGCGTCATCTTCCGCGAGCGCCAGATACCGGTCGTAGGCAGCCAGCGCCTCCTCGTAACGCCCGAGTTCCGACAGCGCGGCGCCCCTGTTGAAATGGGACACCGGATGGTCGGGATAGCGGACAGCGAGGGAATCGAAGGAGGCAAGCGCCTCGTCGAAGCGGGCCAGCTCAGCAAGCACGATTCCCCGGTTGAGAACCGCATCGGCATAGTCGGGCGCAACGGACAAAGCGCGATCGTAGGCCGCAAGGGCTTCGTCTCGCCGGCCCTGCGCGTAGAGGGCGTTGCCGCAATTGTAATGCGCATCGGCGAAATCCGGCCGCAGGGAAACGGACCGCTGGAAACATTTTACGGCGGAGTCGATGTCTCCCAGTTCCTGCAGCGCGCAACCGATGCAGTTGAGGGCGAAAAACTGATCGGGTTTCCGGCTCAGCGACGCATCGAGCAAACGCACCGCGTCCGTAAAATTGCCCCGCTGAAGCTCAAGGGCGCCGAGATTGGTCAGCGCGTCGATATGGTTCCCGTCGATCCGGAGAATTTCCTCGTAGGCCCGGGCGGCGGCATCCAGATCGCCGGCCTGTTGGCGGTCCGCAGCCTGCCGGGAGAGCGCCGCAACAGCTGTCGCTCCCGCTGAAGTCCGCTCTCCGTCAGTCATTTCTCCGATCCCTCCCGTGGCGACCCGTCGCCGCGGCGCATTATAACAGACGCCGCGACCCGGGTCGCTCCATGGGCAGGGTCCGCCGGATTCAGGCGGCGGCCGCCTGTTCGCCGTTGATCACCAGCCCGTCCTCGCCGGCGCCGACCGTGACGGTATCGCCGTCGTGGATGCGTCCTTCGAGAAGCGCCGTCGCCAGCGGGTTCTGCAGATAGGTCTGAATCGCCCGCTTGAGCGGCCGCGCGCCGTACACCGGGTCGTAGCCCGTATCGGCCAGCCAGCGTCGCGCCGCCGCGTCGAGCCGGAGCTCGATTTTCCGGTCGGCCAGCATCGCCAGCAACCGGGCAAGCTGGATATCGACGATCCCCGCCATGTGTTCGCGCCCCAGCCGGTGGAACAGCAGGATCTCGTCCACGCGGTTGAGGAATTCCGGACGGAAGGCGGCGCGGACCACCTCCATCACCTGCTCGCGAACCGCGGACGAATCCTCGCCCTCCGACTGGGCGGCGAGAATGTCACTGCCGAGATTGGAGGTCAGGACGATCAGCGTATTGCGAAAATCGACCGTCCGTCCCTGTCCATCCGTCAGCCGCCCGTCATCCAGCACCTGGAGCAGCACGTTGAACACGTCCGGATGCGCCTTTTCGATCTCGTCGAACAGGATCACCTGGTACGGCCGGCGGCGGACCGCTTCCGTCAGGGCGCCGCCCTCGTCGTAACCGACATAGCCGGGCGGCGCGCCGATCAGGCGGGCGACGGAATGCTTCTCCATGTATTCCGACATGTCGATGCGGATCATCGCCTGGTCGTCGTCGAACAGGAATTCGGCGAGCGCCTTGGTCAGTTCGGTCTTGCCGACGCCGGTCGGGCCGAGAAAGATGAACGAGCCGATGGGCCGGTTCGGATCCTGCAGCCCGGCGCGGGCGCGGCGAACGGCCTGGCTGACCGCACGGATGGCTTCGGCCTGACCCACCACGCGCCTGCCAAGCGCCTCTTCCATCGCCAGCAGTTTCTCGCGCTCGCCCTCGAGCATCTTGTCGACCGGCACGCCGGTCCAGCGCGACACCACCGACGCGATATCGGAATCCTTGACTTCCTCACGAAGAAGCGACGTCCCCTCGCCCTCCGGGGAAGACGCCTTCCGTTCCAGCTCGGGAATGACGCCATACATGAGCTCGCCGGCGCGGGCCAGATCGCCTTCCCGCTGGGCGCGCTCGAGCTCGTGTCGGGCCTGGTCGAGCTCTTCGCTGACTTTCTGCGATCCCGCGATCTTTTCCTTTTCGGCCTGCCAGACTTCGGTCAGCCCGTCTGCCTTCGACTGCAGGTCCTCGAGTTCGACTTCCAGCTTTTCGAGCCGGTCCTTCGAGGCGCGGTCGGATTCCTTTTTAAGCGCCTCCCGCTCGATCTTGAGCTGGATGATTCGGCGGTCGAGCTCATCGATTTCCTCGGGCTTGGAATCGACCTCCATGCGGAGCCGGGACGCCGCCTCGTCGATCAGGTCGATGGCCTTGTCCGGCAGGAACCGGTCGGCGATGTATCGGTTCGAGAGCGTCGCGGCGGCGACGATCGCCCCGTCGGTGATCCGTACCCCGTGATGAACCTCGTATTTCTCCTTGAGGCCGCGCAGGATCGAGATCGTATCCTCGACCGACGGCTGGGAGACGAACACCGACTGGAACCGGCGGGCCAGCGCCGCATCCTTTTCGACATGCTTGCGGTATTCGTCGAGCGTGGTCGCGCCGATGCAGTGCAGTTCGCCGCGCGCGAGCGCCGGCTTGAGCATGTTGGACGCATCCATGGATCCTTCCGCCGCGCCGGCGCCAACCAGCGTGTGCAGCTCGTCGATAAACAGGATGATTTCGCCCTCGCAGGCGGCAACCTCCTGCAGCACGGCCTTGAGCCGTTCCTCGAACTCGCCGCGGAACTTGGCGCCGGCGATCAGCGCGCCGAGATCGAGCGACATCAGCCGCTTGTTGCGCAGGCCCTCGGGTACGTCGCCCTTGACGATGCGCTGCGCCAGCCCTTCGACAATGGCGGTCTTGCCGACGCCCGGCTCGCCGATCAGGACGGGATTGTTCTTGGTGCGGCGCGCCAGCACCTGGACGGTGCGCCGGATTTCCTCATCGCGGCCGATCACCGGATCGAGCTTTCCGTCACGGGCGCGTTCGGTCACATCGACCGCGTATTTTTTGAGCGCGTCGTAACCGGATTCCGCCGTAGCGCTGTCCGCCGTGCGGCCCTTGCGGACCTGCTCGATCGCGGAATTCAGGGATTGGGGCGTGACGCCGGCGTCGGCCAGGATTTTGGCAGACGGCGTGCCCGCCGACAGCGCAAGCGCCAGAAGCAGTCGCTCGGCGGTAACAAAACTGTCGCCGGCCTTGTCTGCCACCGATTCCGCTTGCTCGAACAGCCGCGCAGTTTCGGGCGCCAGATAGATCTGGCCCGCGCCGGCGCCTTCGACCTTGGGGATTTTTGCGAGGGCGGCTTCCGCAGCGGCCAGCGCCTTTCCGGCGTTGCCGCCGGCGGCGGCAATCAGCCCCGCGGCCAGCCCTTCCTTATCGTCCAGAAGCACCTTGAGAACATGCTCGGGCGTCAGACGCTGATGATTGCTGCGCAGCGCAAGCGATTGTGCGGCCTGGACAAACCCACGGGACCGTTCCGTGTAATTTTCGAACTCCATCGAGCAACTCCCTCCAGAGACATTGCGTTCGTTGCCCCCTCAACGGGCGGGCGAACCGGTTTGGCGGGACCCTGAAAGGCGTCCCAAGGGAGATATGGGAATGCCCTGGCCAACCGGCAAGTCTCTTTAAACGGAGCCGAAACGACCCGTTTCAGGCCAGCCTGACGGGAAAATCTGAAGGAAATCTTGACGTCGCCGCCGCCGGAAAACCGACGAAGGCGGACACGGCATCAACCGCTAATTGACGATATCGCCGGCCTCGGGCTGTTCCGCCGACAGTTCAGGCTCCGGCCGCGGACGACGGCGCCGCGGTCGGCTGGCGCGTGCCGCGATGTCGGCGGGATTACGACTGTCTTCCGGGGGTTCCCGCGTTTCGTCGGCGTTCGGCTGCGGGGCGCTGTCTTCGACCGGCTCTTGCGACGCTCCCTGTTCAGGACCGTTATCGTCGGCCGCCGCGCCGTTCCCGTTGGCCGGTCCGTTTTCGATCAGGCTCTCGTCGGAAGATTCGTTTTCCTCCGGCCGGTGCTGTCCGTTCCCGTTGCCGCGGCTGCCGCGGTCGCTCCGGTCTCCGTCCTGCCGGTTCGCCTCGGCGCGCGCTTCTGCCGCGGCGCTCATGATGCGGAAATAATGTTCGGCGTGCTGGTAGTAGTTTTCCGCCATTACCGGATCGCCGGCTGTCGCCGCTTCGCGCGCCAGCGCCTGGTATTTCTCGACAATCTGGCTGGCGTTGCCGCGAACCTTCAGATCCGGCCCGCTGCTGTCGAAATGCTGGGAACTCGACGGCCCGTTACGGCGTCCCCCGTTTCCCCGGCCTCTTGCGCGCCGGTTGTTCGGACTTGATCTCATCATGACGTTCCGAATTACTTCCCAAATTTGTTGTGACCCGGCCCCTTGCCGGACGCGACTCGTAGTACTGGTCGGCCTGACGCCTGACCCGAAATCTCCCCAGAAAAACCCTCTTCAGGGATTCCCCCCGGAAATACCGGGACGGCGAAATCCATGACCTGCGGAAGAAGACCGTTACCTACGGTCGCCCCTGTCTCTGCATGCGCAGCCGTTTCAGGATCCGGTAGGACGAGATGCCTTGAGCAATTTCAATCGTCCTGCCCCTAAACTAGAGCGGATCGCCCGTGTTTCCAACCCTTTTTTTGGTGTCAGGACAGCGCAGGCGCAGGCTGAAAAATCCCGGCCCTGGCGACGCCACCGAGATCTTTCCGCTGGCCGCAACATGCAAGCCCTTCACCTGCGAACAGCGCGACGATTCCGTCGATCTGCCCGGCGCCTGCTTCGACGATCGCCGCGCCTTGCGGATCGAGCAGCCTGGCGATTTCCGGAGCGACCGCGCGATAGGCTGCGAACCCGTCGGCGCCGCCATCCAGCGCGAGGCGCGGTTCATGGCAGGAAACTTCGGGCGCGAGTCCCCCGATGACGCCGCTTTCGATATAGGGCGGATTACAGAGGATCAGGTCGAAACGGCGTTCGATGCCCCGTCCCCAGCAGCCGCAGACGAGGCCGACCCGGTCAGCGATGCCGGTCGACATCGCGTTTCTCCGGGCGACGGCCAGCGCCGCGGGAGAGAGATCGACACCGACGCCGGTCGCGTTCGGCCGCTCCGCCAGAAACGACAACAGGAGACACCCGCTGCCGACCCCGAGATCGAGCACCGAGAGCGGAGCCGTGCGTTCCGGGAACCGGTCCAGCGCGGCCTCGATCAGCGTTTCCGAATCTGGCCTCGGATCGAGCACGTCGCGCCCGACCTCCAGTTCCAGAGTCCAGAAACCGCGCCGTCCGATCAGGTGAGACAGAGGCTCCCGGTCGGCGCGACGCCCCACCAGCGCCCGGAAAGCGCCGGCCACCCCGTCGTCGACCGCACGGTCGGGATCGGCGGCAAGGCCGGTCCGCGTCCAGCCGGTAACGTGCATGAGCAGCTGCCTGGCGTCGCCGATGGGATTCTCAATTCGCGCAGCTTCGATCCGCCGCGTCCCTTCGGCAAGAAGGTCGGAGGCTTTCATCCGAAATCGGCGAGCCGCGCCGCCTGGTCTTCCGCGATCAGCGCATCAACGATTTCGTCCAGCGCCTCTCCTTCGAGGATGCGGTCGAGCTTGTGAAGCGTCAGCGAAATCCGGTGGTCGGTCACGCGGCCCTGCGGAAAATTGTAGGTCCGGATCCGTTCCGACCGGTCGCCCGACCCGACCTGGCTGCGCCGGGTCCGCGCTCGCTCGTCCTCCATCGCCTGGCGTTCCGCGTCGTAGAGCCGCGCCCGGAGAATTTTCATCGCCTTGGCGCGATTCTTGTGCTGCGATTTCTCGTCCTGCTGGGTCACGACGATGCCGGTTGGAATATGGGTGATGCGCACCGCGCTGTCCGTCGTGTTCACATGCTGGCCGCCAGCGCCCTGCGAGCGGTAGGTATCGATGCGAAGATCCTTTTCCTCGACCTGCACGTCGACCTCTTCCGCCTCGGGCAGGACGGCGACCGTCGCCGCCGAGGTGTGGATGCGGCCTCCCGATTCCGTTTCCGGCACGCGCTGGACGCGGTGCACGCCGGATTCGAACTTCAGCCGCGCGAACACGCCCTTGCCGGAAATTTCCGCCGTCGCATCCTTGTAGCCGCCGATGCCGATTTCGGAGATGTCCATCGTCTCGAACCGCCACCCGTGGCGCTCCGCGTAACGCTGGTACATCCTGAAAAGATCGGCGGCGAACAGGGCGGCTTCATCTCCGCCGGTGCCGGCGCGCACCTCCAGAATGGCGTTCTTTTCGTCCGCGGCGTCCCTGGGCAGAAGAAGGACCTTCAGCCTGCTTTCGATCTCCGGCAGCCGTTCGCGCGCGTCTCTCAGTTCCGCATCCGCGAGGGCGCGCATCTCCTCGTCGCTGGCGGTATCGGCTGCCATCGCTTCGAGGTCGCCGATTTCGGCCTCAAGAGCGCGCTGTTCCTCGATACATTCGACAACCGGCGTCAGCTCGGCATATTCCTTCGACAGCTGCGCGTAATTTTCGGCGCTGCCGGCGTCGCCTGTCGACATAAGGGCCGCGAGTTCGTCGCGCCGGGCGACCAGGGCATCGAGTTTTTCATCCATCATTTTCGTCGTTCTCCATGCCGGGCCCGGTCGCGGGCAGATCGAACAGGCGCGCGAGAACGTCGCGCGCCCGGTCGATCGATCCGTCTCCGTCTTCAGCCATCCGGCGCAAAGCGGAAGAGGGATCGTGCAAAAGCCTGTTGATCAGAAGCTGGGTCGCGCGGGACGCGTCCCCCGCCGCATCCGAGAGGGCGGCCTCCCGCGCGCTTTCGAACTGTCGCCGGAGCGCGGTTACCAGCGGGTCGGCGTCGCGCCCCGCCTCGTCGATCAGAAACCGTGAAACTTCCTGATCGACGATGGCACGCGCCGCGACGGCTTCGCTGTCGCGGACATTTCTCCCTTCGCTGGCCACCGCGTCCAGGTCGTCGAGGTCGTAAAGAAACGCGCTGTCGAGATCGTTGACCTTCGGATCGATATCGCCGGGGACGCTTGCGTCGATGAGAAAGACCGGTTTCCGCCGCCGCCTTGCTATTGCGCGCCGCACCGAGGACTCCGAAATTTCGGGACGCCCGGCGCCAAGCGCGCCAATCACGATGTCCGCGTCGGCCAGAAGGGCGTCGAGTTCCTCGAACAGGCCGTAATGCCCACCGAGCTGGCGGGCGAGCCCCTGCGCCTGGGATGCGATACGGGCGGCTACCGTCAACCGGCCGGCGCCCGCAGCGCGCAGGTGATCGGCGATCATACAGCCCATTTCTCCGCCGCCGACCAGCAGCACCGATGTCGATGACAGGTCGCCGTGAATGTTCCGCGCCGTCCGTTCCGCCGACGACGCGATCGACACCGGTCGTTCGCCGATCGCGGTTTCGGTGCGCACCCGTTTTGCCGTGTGATAGGCACGAGACAGGGCCGCGTCCAGCGTCGGGTCGATCATGCCGGCTTCGCGCGCCATCCGGTCGCCGGCGCGAACCTGCCCCAGCACCTGCGGTTCGCCGACGATCAGGCTTTCGAGAGACGCGGACACGGAAAAGAGATGACGCAGCGCCGCCTGACCGGCAAGACGGATGCATTGATCGTCCAGATCCGGCCGGGGCACGCCGCTTCGGGACGCCAGAGTGTCGAGAATGATTCCGGCCGCGCGGTCCGCGTCGTCATGAGCGGCGACGACCTCCACCCGGTCGCATGTCGCCAGCGCCAGCGCCGAGCCGAGTCCGTCCCGGCGCAGGCGCGCGAGAAACGCCGGCGTTTCGGAGGGCTCGAAATAGAGCCGCTCGCGCAGAGACGCGCTGCTCGACCGATGATTGGCCCCGACCAGCAGCAGTCGGGCCGTTCCCGAACCTGCCGTCATCGCCGCTACCGGAATGAGATCAGATATCCGCCGAGCCCGTCGAGCGGCGCTTCAGTCTGGGTGCCGTCATCCAGATTGCGGACCGTCGCAGCGCCGCGCTCCGCCTCGTCGGGGCCAAGAATAACGGCCGCGCTCGCCTTCATCCCGTTGGCGCGTTTGAGCCGTTTGCTCATGTTGCCGCGAAAGGCGAGTTCGACGACATAACCGTCCCGGCGGAGGTCGTGGGCGATCTTCGTCGCAAGCGCCCCCTGTTCGCGCGAGACCGGAACGACAGCGATCGGGCGCGGCGCGGCGGGCGCTTCGCCGGCCAGCAGCGCCAGGCGTTCAACGCCTGCGGCCCATCCGACGCCAGGCGTGGCGCGACCGCCCATCTGTTCAATCAGCCCGTCATAGCGCCCGCCGGCAAGGACGGTCCCTTGGGCGCCGAGCGCCTGGGTGGTGAATTCGAACGCCGTGTGACAGTAGTAATCGAGCCCTCGGACCAGCCGGGAATTCAATCTGTATTCGATGCCCAGCGCCGAGAGACCTTGCTTTACCGCATCGAAAAACTCTACCGACTCGGCATCGAGACTGTCGCCGAAATCCGGCGCATCGGCGACGACCTTCCGGTCGCCCTCGTCCTTGGAATCGAGAATGCGCAGCGGGTTGCGCTCAAGCCGCGCCTGGCTGTCCTCCGACAGATCTGCACGGCGCGTGGAAAGATAATCGACCAGCACGCCGCGATAGGCGGCGCGGCTTTCCGCGTTGCCGAGCGTATTGAGTTCAAGAGTGGTGCTGTCCGCAAGCCCGAGGGTTTCGAGCAGCAACGCGCCGAGTGCTATCACCTCGACATCGGCTTCGGGCTCGGCCACCCCGAGCAGTTCGACGCCGATCTGATGAAATTGCCGGAAACGGCCTTTCTGGGGCCGTTCATAACGGAACATCGGGCCCTGATAGAAAAACTTGAGCGGCAGGCTCTGGGCCAGCCCGCCGGCTATGAACATGCGCGCCACCCCGGCGGTCCCTTCGGGCCTCAGCGTCACCTCGTCGCCGCCCTTGTCGGTGAAGCTGTACATCTCCTTGGTGACGATGTCGGAGGTATCGCCGAGCGTCCGGCGAAAGACGTCAGAAAATTCGAATATCGGCGTGGCAATTTCTTCGAAACCGAAGCGTTCCGCGATGGCCCGGCCGGTTTCTTCGATACGGCGATGCGCCCTTCTCTCGTCAGGCAGAATATCGCGCGTTCCTCGTACGGGCTGCAAACCGGCCATGTTTTCAGTTCCAGTGGCGTTCAGGGTTGTTCGGGTTTTGCCGGCACAAACTATGGGCGCGGCGCGGGGTAATCAAGAAAAGGAAAGATTCGCGCCGGAAACCGGCTAACGTCCCCCGGGCGAGCGGCCCAGCAGGGCGTCAGGCTCCAGCAATACGTCGCGCCGCACCGCACCCTGAGGGCCGAGCGGCGCGATCGGGGTTCCGTCGACCAGGATATCGAGCCCGCCGGCATTGCCGGTTTCGAGAACGGCGCCCCGGTCGGGCGGAACCGAAAAGGTTTCTCCATTTTTCATCAACCGGGAGTAAAGCCGCTTACCGTCCCTGTCCCGCAGTTCAACCCAGGTGATCGAACTGGCCCGAAGGACGACGCGACGCGCAGGCCCGCCCGCCTCCGAACCCGGCTGCTCGACCTTGGGCGCGACAGATGCCGGCGCCGGAGGCGGCGCTTCGTTATTTTCCGTCGACGCCGCGTCGGGCGCCTGCGCCGTCGTGGCGACCGGGTCCTGTCCGCCCTCGGGGGTGGACGCGGGTTCGGTTACTGCCGGCGCGACGCCGGACGGCGCTGCTTCCGTTGCATTCGCGACCGCGCTCGGCGCCTCTGGCTCGGGTTGCGGGGAAACTTCCGGTACGGTTGCAGGAACCGTGGCCGGAACAGCGGGTTCAGCGGGCACCGCAGGCGGCGCATTTTCAGGTTCCGCAACAGCCGCCCTAACGGCGTCGCCCGGCGCTGAAGAAGGCGCGGGCGCGGGTGCCGCGCCGCGCGTCACTTTCTCTTCGGCGACGGTCGGCGGAGCCGCCGGCTTTGATTCCTGCGGCAACGGAATCGGCGGCTTTTCATCCGCCGGAACCGGCGCGGCGCTTCCGTTCAGACCGACCAGCTCGGCAAGCCGGTCGGGCAATCTGGATACGACTTCGATGGGGTCGCGCCCATCGACGGTGAGGTAATACCAGCCGCCATAGACCGCGACGGCGAGAATTGCCGCGACCAGCAGAATAAACCCTGTCGGCAAACGCGCCTCGACCACCGGGGACGGCGGCACCAGCGTCGTCTGGGCCGGCTGATCGCCGGTGATCTCGCGATAGCGGCGCATGACCTCATTCAGGTCGAGGCCGAGATAATCGGCGTAGGCCCGAATAAAACCCGTCGCGTAGGTGCGTCCGGGCAGGGCGTTGAAACGGCCTTCCTCGATCGCCTGAAGATAGACCTGGCGAATTTTCAGAATGGCGGCGACGTCGGCAAGTTCGCGGTTGTGCGCGCGCCGCATCTCGCGCATCGACGCGCCGAACTCAACCGCCTGACGCGCGGTATCCGCCGAAGGGACATTGCTTGCCGTACGGGACTCTGCCAAGGCTGCCGTCTCTATCGATGATTGACGCTGATCGTTCAGGCGCAGGACGGAACGGACCGCTGCCCGTCGCGCCACCCTGACGCCAATGCGGTATTAGCAAAAAAAGTATACGGAAATCAATCGCTTCTTGGACGCGACAAACAAAGAGCCCCGGCCCGGCTTACAGATCGCCGATCTCGATGCCATGATCCCGGGCGTAGGCGGTCAGCCTGCGACGCACGCTGTGATCGGGCAGGTCGAGCAGCGTTTCGATGTAGCGCGCAAGGGCGCCGGCATCGAGGCTGCGCACCATCGCCTTGACCGCGCCGAACTTGGCCGGCGGCAGGGAAATACGCCGGAAACCGAGCCCGATCAGCGTCATCGCCTCGATCGGCTGACCGGCCATTTCGCCGCAGAGCGACAGCGGCACGTTCGCCTCCGTGGTCGCCTCGACGAGCCTGCGCAGCAACGACAGAAGACCTGGAGACAGAACGTCGTATCGGTCGGCGACCCGCGGGTTTCCGCGGTCGCTGGCGAACAGGAACTGAAACAGGTCGTTGCTGCCGACCGAAAGAAAATCGACGCGCTCGAGAAGAGGCTTCAGCTGCCACATCAGGCCCGGCACTTCGAGCATGACGCCGATATCAAGCTTTCCGGGCGTTACGCCGCCACGCGACCCGACGCGTTCGACCTCGCGTTCGAGCACCGATCTCGCGGCATCGAATTCGGCGACTTCGGAAACCATCGGGAACATTACGGAAAGATCCCGTCCGTTCGCCGCGTTGATCAGGGCGCGAAGCTGCTGGCGCAGTATGGATGGCTGGTCGAGTCCCACGCGAATGGCGCGCCAGCCCATGTTGGGATTCTGATCGGCGCTGGCATGAAAGTACGGAAGCTGCTTGTCGCCGCCGATATCGAGGGTGCGGAACATGACGGGCTTGCCGTCCGCCTGGTTGAGGACGCGATCGTAAAGCTCGGTCTGGGCTTCCACGCCCGGCAGCTCGGATCGAACCATGAACGGAATTTCGGTCCGGTAAAGACCGATTCCGTCCGCCCCCGTTTCGGGCAACTGCTGTACGTCGATCAGCAGACCCGCATTGAGAAACAGCGAAATCGGCTGCCCGTCCCGCGTCACCGTCGGCAGGTCCCGCATCGCCGAGTAGACCGCCTGGCGTTCCGCCCGGACGGACATCGTATCGGCGACCATCTGCTGCACGTCTTCGGCGGGACGAACGAAAACCTGGGAATGGTCGGCGTCCACGATCACCGGGTCCAGCGGATCGATGCGGGCGAGAAGATCGTGTATGCGCCCCACCACCGGAATGTTCAGCGCCTTGGCGACGATCGCGACATGCGCGGTCGCCGAGCCTTCTTCCAGCAGCAGCGCGCGCAGTCGATGGGGCTCGTAATCGAGCAGTTCCGCCGGCCCCATGTTTTTGGCGAGCAGAACAACATCGTCCGGCAGGTCGGTCTGCGCCTGCTTCCCGGAATGGCCTGCAAGATGCTGCATCAGGCGGTTGGCGAGATCGTCGAAATCGTGCAGCCGTTCGCGCAAATACGGATCGGCGGCCATCGCCATCCTGGCGCGCGTATCGTCGCCGACCTTCTGGACGGCGGCCTCGGCGGTAAGACCGCTCGAGATCGCCTCGCGCAGACGCCGCAGCCAGCCGGCGTCGCGGGCCACCAGCCGATAGGTGTCAAGCACGTCGCGATGCTCGCCGCCTCCCGTCAGTTCCGCCACATTGAACAGGTTGTCGATCGCGTCGTGCATCGAATCGAGCGCTTCCAGCAGCCGCGTTTCCTCCGCCGCCGGATCGTCGGAAAACATGCGGGGAATTTCCACCCTTGGCCGGTGCAGCACCGCGTCGCCCATCGCAATCCCGGGATTGATCTGGATACCGGTAAGACGAACGGGCAGGATGGCGTTTCCTTCGGCCTGAAGCTGCTCGCCCGGACTGACCAGGTCGCCGCCTGCGATCAGCTCGGCCAGCACCACCACGATCATTTCCAGCGCCTCGATCTCTTCCTCGGTATAGACGCGTTGCGCCTTGTTCTGGATGGCGAGAACGCCGCGCACACGGCCGCCGCGGATGATCGGCACGCCGAGGAACGATTGATAGATTTCTTCTCCGGTTTCCGGTCGGTAGGCGAAGTCGGGATGGGACTGGGCCTTGGCGAGATTGAGAACCCGGGCATGCGCCGCGATATTGCCGATAAGCCCCTCGCCAACCCGTAATCGGGTCTGGTGAACGGCGCTGGCGCGCAGACCTTCGGTGGCGAACAGCTCCAGCACCTGCCCCGCCCGCATGACGTAGATCGTGCAGACCTCGGTGACCATTTCGGCGGCGATGACGTGAACCAGCCGGTCCAGCCGCTCCTGGGCCGTCCCCGCGCCCGACATGACATCGCGGACGCGACGAAGCAGGTGTCTGGTTCCTGTCGTTGCCGTCTCAGCCATTCTCTTCTCTCCGGGCGGCCGACTCCTTTCCGGAGACGCGGATATGCCCGTAAATCAGCCGGCGTCGAGCCCGTAAGCGGTATGCAGGGCCCTGAGTGCCAGCTCGGTGTATTCCTCTGCGACGAGGACGCTGACCTTGATCTCGGAAGTCGATATCACCTGAATGTTGATCCCCCGCTCGCCAAGAGCGGTGAACATGCGCTGGGCGACGCCGGCGTGACTGCGCATGCCGACACCGACAACGGAGATTTTCGCTACGTTCGGATCTGCGACCAGCCTCTCGAATCCGAGGCTGTCCTGATTGGACTGGAGGACGTTGCGGGCGCGCTCGAAATCGGCCTTGGCCACGGTAAAAGTCATGTCGGTGGCCTTGCCGTCCTCCGATACGTTCTGGACGATCATATCGACGTTGATATTGGCGTCCGTCAGCGGCCCGAAAATGGCCGCGGCCGCGCCGGGCCTGTCGGCCACGCGGATGAGGGTAATCTTGGCTTCGTCCTTGCTGTAGGCAATACCGCTTACGACTTCTTTTTCCACGATCTCGTTCTCCTCGACCACCAGCGTCCCCGGAACGTCCTCGAAAGACGACCGGACATGCAGCCGGACATTGTGGTTCATCGCCAGTTCTACCGAACGGGTCTGCAGCACCTTGGCGCCGAGCGACGCCATTTCGAGCATTTCCTCGAAGGAAATCTTGTCCAGCTTGCGCGCCTTCGCGACGATGCGCGGATCGGTCGTGTAAACGCCGTCAACGTCGGTAAAAATATCGCACCGGTCGGCCCGCAGCGCCGCCGCCAGCGCCACCGCCGATGTATCCGATCCGCCGCGCCCCAGCGTGGTGATCCTGCCGTCTTCGCCGATCCCCTGGAAGCCGGCCAGAACCGCAACCTGCCCGGTCGCCATGCGCTTTTCGATCTCGGCGGTCTCTATCTCGAGGATGCGCGCCTTGCCATGCGCATTGTCGGTGCGGAAAGGCAACTGCCAGCCGAGCCAGGAGCGGGCATCGACACCGATATTCTGAAGCGCCAGCGCCATCAGCCCGCAGGTGACCTGCTCGCCCGACGAAATCACCGTGTCGTATTCGCGCGCATCGTGCAGCGGCGCGATTCCGACCGTCCAGTCGACAAGCTGGTTGGTCGTTCCTGCCATGGCGGAAACGACGACGGCGACTTCATTGCCGAGGTCGACTTCGGCTTTGACCCGCAAGGCGGCGGCCCGTATCCGGTCCAGATTCGCAACCGATGTTCCGCCAAATTTCTGGACGACGCGTCCCATGGAAACCCCTGTGGCGCTACCTGCCTGATTTCGCCGCGCTTCCTGTCAATTTCCGTGGCCGGTAACGCCCCGTCATCGACGGAATCCGAAATTTTTCCTTGATCCCCGCCGCGGCGGGCGCTTTCTACTCTATATGGCCTGCGTGAAGCAAGTCGCGCGGTGCGGCGAGACCGTCGGACGGGTAGTGACAATGATTGAAAGAATTCCGGAATCCGGCGGCACGGGCACGGTCGACCCCGCCGAAATCGCGCGTTTTTCGGCGATGGCGGCGGAGTGGTGGGACCCGGACGGAAAGTTTCGTCCGCTGCATCGCTTCAATCCCGTCCGGCTGCAATATCTGCGCGACGCGCTGTGCGACCGGTTCGGGCGCGACAAAAGAGAACGCCGGCCGCTCTCGGGGCTGTCGGTGCTCGATGTGGGATGCGGCGGCGGACTGATATCGGAACCGCTGGCAAGGATGGGGGCGGCGGTGACCGGCATCGACGCGTCAGCACAGAACATCGGCACGGCGTCGGCGCATGCTGCGGAGTCCGGGCTTTCCATCGAATATCTGGAGGCCGCCGCCGAAGACATCGCCGCCGAGGGACGAACTTTCGATGCGGTCGTGGCGCTGGAAATCGTCGAGCACGTCGCGGACATGGCGTTGTTCACGGAATCGGTTGCGAAGCTGGCCGCCCCCGGCGGCGCGATCGTCATGGCGACCCTGAACCGGACACCGAAGTCCTGGCTGTTCGGCATTTTCGGCGCGGAATACATCCTGCGCTGGCTGCCGCGCGGCACCCATCAGTGGAACAGATTCGTCCGGCCGTCCGAACTCGCGCGCGCGCTTGCCGAGGCGGGTGCGACCGTGACCGATATTACCGGGGTAAGCTACCGCCCGCTGGAAGACGAGTGGCGGCTGGGTCGCGACCTGTCGGTCAACTACATGATGACGGCGACAAGGACTGCGGCGTCGTGAACGGAACCGGGTTCGCAATGATGGCGGCCTATAACCGCTGGGCCAACGCGCGCCTTTACGCAGCCGTAGCCGGATTGTCGGACGCGGAATATTTCGAGGACCGCAAGGGTTTCTTCGGTTCGCTCCATGGCACGCTCAACCATCTGCTGGCAGGAGACCGGATCTGGCTTCGTCGATTTACCGGCGAAGGCGACGCGCCGGAAGCGCTCAATGCCATCCTCTACGATACTTTCCCCGAGTTGAGGGCCGCGCGGGAAACCGAGGACGACAGGATCGTCGCCACCATAGACCGGTATGACGAGACAGCGCTTGCAGGAACCCTCCGCTACAGCAACACGGCCGGGACCGCCTTCGAGCAGCCGTTGTCGGCGGTGCTGATGCATTTCTTCAATCACCAGACCCATCACCGGGGACAGGCGCATGACATGGTGAGCCAGACGGGGCGCAAGCCGCCGGAACTCGACCTTCTGTATTTTATGCGGGAAACAGGGATTTAGGCCCGTACAGGCGGGACTTACGCGTCGGCTTTCGGTGCCCAGGGAATCGCCTGCACCTCAACGCCTTCGTCAACCAGCGCTTTGGCCTCGTCGGGCGACGCTTCTCCGTAGATGTTTCGCTTCTCGGTCTCGCCGTAGTGAATCCTGCGGGCTTCCTCGGGGAATTTGTCGCCGACATAGTCGCAGTTCTGCTCGACCTTCTCGCGCAGTTCGCGGATCGCCGAGATATACTGGCCGGCGTGCATCGCCGCCATCTCGCTCGATTTCTTCTTGGTGCCGGACACGGCGGGGGCCATCAGCGCCTTTTCGACCTTGGCATCGCCGCAGACCGGGCAGGCGACCTCTCCGGCCTTCTTCAGCTTTTCGAAGGCCTCGCTGTTGGCAAACCACGACTCGAACTCGTGGTCGTTGCCGCATCTGAGATCGAACACGATCATGATCTTGCGCCCGGCGTCAGGTCCGTCATAAATGTCTCACGGCATTTAAATGATAAAATTGCCCTGCAAATCAAGGGTTAACGACTCGATTTCGAAATGACGGAACATGACCCGAGAGCGGCGCCAAGCGCATGGATACTGCGGTTTTCCCACCTGATTCCGGATAAATCGGCTGTCCTCGACCTCGCCAGCGGCGGCGGACGGCATGCGCGTTATTTCGCAGAAAGCGGCCACGCCGTGACGGCCGTGGACCGGGACGAGGAGGCGTTGTCGAGGATCGCGGGGACCGGCAATGTCGAAACGGTTCCGGTCGACCTTGAGACCGGCGGGCGCTGGCCGCTGGAACGGCGCTCGTTCGGCGGCGTGATCGTAACAAGCTACCTGCATCGTCCGTTGCTGCCGCACATCGTCGACAGCGTCGCGCCGGGCGGCGCGCTGCTCTACGAAACCTTCGCGCGCGGCAATGAAGCGTTTGGGCGTCCGTCCAACCCGGATTTTCTGCTTGAACCGGGGGAACTGATCGAAGCCGTGCGGGGCAAGCTGCGGATCGTCGCATACGAGGACGGGATCATCGAAGGCCCGCGCGCCGTACAGCGAATTGCCGCGGTGTGGCGCTATCCCGACGATCCGCCGGTCGCGTTGACAAGAAATCAGTCGGGGAACGAATAGTCCCGGTCATGCTGCAGCGACGGCAGCGACCGCCGCGCCGCCATGACCTTTCCCGGATCGATATCGGCCCAGATCACACAGGGCTCCTCGCCGGCTGCGGCAATCACCTCGCCCCACGGATCGACGATCAGCGAATGCCCCCAGGTCCTGCGCCCGTGCGGATGCTCGCCGCACTGCGCGGCCGCAAAAACATACGATGCGTTCTCGATCGCACGGGCACGCAGAAGAACCTCCCAGTGCGCCTCTCCGGTCGGCCGGGTAAAGGCTGACGGAACCGACAACATGACCGCGCCCCGTTGCGCCAGGCCGCGATAGAGATGCGGAAAGCGCAGATCGTAGCAGACCGTCATGCCGAGCGGTCCCCAAGGCGTCTCCGCCAGCACCGCCTGGTCGCCGGCCCGGTAGGTCTCGGACTCGCGGTAGGATTCGCCGCCATCGAGATCCACATCGAACATGTGGATCTTGTCGTAGGAAGCGACCACCTTGCCGTCCGCATCGATCAGAAAGGACCGGTTCGCCACGCGGCCGCCATCGAGCCGCACTGTCAACGAACCGGCCAGCAGCCAGATCTCCTGATCCGCGGCGAGCGACCGGAAAGCAGCCAGCGCGGGATGGGAGTCTTCCGGAAACGACGCCGCCAGCGTCCGTTCGAACCCCATCTCCATCATCGAAACGCATTCGGGAAAGGAGACGAAGTCGGCGCCTTCAGCGCGCGCCCGACGCGCCAGATCTGCGGCCGCCTTAATATTGGCGCCCATATCGTTGCCCGCGCAGACCTGAACGCAGGCGAGCCGGAACGGCGCCGTCACGATTTCATCAGGAAGCGTTGAGCAGCCCGTCGAGTTCGCCGGACGCCTCAAGCGCGGCAAGATCGTCGGACCCGCCGACGGGTTTTCCGTCGATGAAAATCTGCGGCACGGTATATCCGCCGCCGGATCTTTCGGTCATCTGCCGGCGCAGCGCGGGATCGCCGTCGACCTCGATTTCCTCGAACTCGACGCCCTTTTTCTTCAACAGCGATTTCGCCCGCACGCAGAACGGACAGAACATCGTCGTGTAAATTTCTACCTTCGCCACGATACAACTCTCGTTCGAATTTCCATCAGCGGCCAATATGGTACGTCGCCGCCCATTTTGCGAGCCCTCAGAGCGAAACTGCCCGTACAACACGCGCCAGCGTCAGCACATCGACCGCATTCGCACCGGCGCGCAGCAGCGGCCGCGCGCAGGCCTCGACCGTCGCACCGGTGGTCAGCACGTCGTCGATCAGAAGAACGGTCCTGCCCCTGACCTCCCCTTCCCGTCTGCCGCGCACGCCGAACGCCCCCCGGACATTGCGCCGCCTCTGCACCGGACCGAACCTTCCCTGCGACGGAGTCCGGCGGCGACGAACGAGCAGGTCCGTCGATACAGGAAGATCGGTCTGCGCGCCGATCGCCCGAGCCAGCTCCGCCGCCTGGTTGTAGCGCCGCGCCATAAGCCGGCTTCGGTGCAGCGGCACCGGAACGATCAGCGGATTGCCGGCAAGCAGGGGCCCGGCGGCCTGAATCACCAGGCGTGCAAAGGCGGGGGCGGCATCGAGCCGGTCGCCATGCTTGAACGCCAGCACGGGGCCACGGCTGGATTCGTCATAGGCGAACGCCGCGCGCGCCCGGTCATAGGCCGGGTGCCGCGCCGCGCAGGCAGCGCAGAGCGCTTCCGGTCCCATGTCGTATTCGAACGGAAAAAAGCAACAGGCGCAGGCCGGCGGCGCCAGAAACCGCACGTTCGACCAGCACTCGACGCACAGCGCGCCGTCGCTTTCGACCGTCGCACCACAGGAAAGGCATCGACGCGGCAACAGCAGCCCCAGCACCCCGTCGGCGCCGCGCTTCAACCAGCGCGGCCAGCCCGCGGTCGGCTGAAGCCCGGCCGCCATCGTCAGGCGGGAAAATGACGGAAGCGGGCGGTGGCATCCCTTTCGACCAGATCGACGAGGCCGATTTCCCAGCTGAGATATTCCTGCATGTGAAATTCGATATTCTCGGTGTGGTCGTACGCCTTGTACATCACGTCGTCGTTTTTGGTCGTCAGACGTTCGAACCCTTCCGCGAGCGGGTAACCCGCTTCCGTCCAGGCCGCGTTGCCACCGTCGAACAGGCGGACATTGCGGCCCGCCGCCATGGCGTCTGCCGCGGCAAGACGCGCCAGCGCCATGTCGCTGCCGGTGAACACCAGCATCGCATCGCCGGGAATCTTTTCAAGCGCCTGGTCGAGCCGGGCCCGGACGCCCCAGTACGCACCGGGAATATGGCCCGCGCGGTATTCGAGACTGGTGGACAGATCGATCAGCGCGGCCTTGCCCGCTTCAACCGCTTCACGCAGATCGGCCGCCGCTATGGAGGACGTCTCCGCGCCCTTTCCGGCCGCCGATACCGCTTCGGGAACGCCGGTTTCCAGCGCCCCTCCTTCGAGCCCGCCCTCCAGCACCACGACTTCGGGCCAGCCCATCTGGATCAGCCAGCTCGCCGTCATGGTGGCGCGCACGCCCGTATCGTCGACCAGCACGATGCGCGAACGAAGCGTGCCGCACCATTTATCGGTTGCCTGGACCAGCTGCCCGCCGGGCGCGTGCAGCGAGCCCGGCAAGTGGCCGGCGGCGTATTCCTCCGGGTTGCGCACGTCGAGCACGAACAGGGACCGTTTGTCGGTTTCTGCCTGCCATTGCTCCAGCGTGGCCCGGTCGATCTTCTTGACACCGAACCGCCGGGCGACCCGAGCGGCGCATTCCATGGCCGCCTCGGTTCCCCTGTCCGTGATGTCCGGGAATTTCCGGTCGCTGCCGTGTTCGAGATCGAACCCGGCAAGCGCCCAGCCCATCGTGCCGTTTCGCAGCGCAAACACTTTATTGCCGACCCCGGCATTGATGAGCGATTGCGCGCCGATGATCGAACGCGTGCGCCCGGCACAGTTGACCACGATGGTCCGGTCCGGATCGTCGACCATATCATGCACCCGGTAGGCCAGTTCCGCGCCGGGACAGTCGATGCCGGTCGGGATGTTCATGCGCCGGTATTCGCCCCACGGGCGGCTGTCGAGCACTACCAGATTGTCGCCGCGGTCGATCATTTCCTTGAGCTCTTCCGGCCCGACATTGGGCGTGTCGCTCTGATGTTCGACAAATTCGCCGAACGCCTTTGACGGCACGTTGACGCCGCGGAACACGACATAGCCCGCCGCTTCCCAGGCCGGCACGCCGCCGTCGAGGACGGAAACATTGCCGTAACCCCAGCGTTCGAGCTTTTCCGCAGCCCGAAGGGTCAATCCCTCGCCGCCGTCGCACAGCACGACGCGTGCGGTCTTGCGCGGCACCAGAGGGACAACATCCAGCTCGAGACGGCTGAGCGGCAGACACACCGCAAACAGCAGATGACCGCCGGCCCCGAAATCGCCCTCCTCCCGCACATCGAGCAGCGCAAGCTCCTCGTCGTCCTTGAGCCAAGCGTATAGTTCGTCCGGGCCGATTGCCGCCGCCATGATGATCATCCGTCGCTGGTTTCGAAGGGCGGCATCATAGGCGGGCCAGGCGGGGCGCTCAACGGGGCCCGCTTCCGCCAGTCTCCGCCGCATGCCATAGTCGGGCATGACCGACGCGCCGGAAATCTTCGACCGCAGGGCCGTTCGCCAGCACCGCAACCGGGCGGCAGGCACCATCTCCGGTCACGATTTTCTGTTCCGCGAGGTTGCCGCACGGCTTGCCGACCGGCTGGCCGACATCAACCGCGTTTTTCCGCTGGCGGTCGATCTCGGTGGCCATGGCGGCATATTGCGCTGGACGCTGGGCGACGACCCCGTTCATGCCGGCCGCATCGGCACGCTGATCGAAACCGACCTGTCTCCGGAATTCGCCGTCAGAAGCGGAGGGCCGTCGCTCGCCGCCGACGAGGAGGCGCTGCCCTTCGGCAAGGCAAAGCTCGATCTGGTCGTCAGCAATTTGTCGCTTCACTGGGTCAACGATCTTCCCGGCGCGCTGATCCAGATCCGCAGCGCGCTGAAACCGGACGGGCTGTTTCTGGCGGCGATGCTGGGAGGCGACACGCTTGCCGAATTGCGGCAGGCGCTGATGGAGGCAGAAATCGAGGAAAGCGGCGGCGTGTCGCCGCGCGTGTCGCCCTTCCCCGAGCTCGCGGACGCGGCGGGTCTGCTACAGCGCGCGGGCTTCGCCCTGCCGGTCGCGGATACGGATACGATCACCGTCACCTATCCCGACGCGTTCGCCCTGATGCGCGAACTGCGCCGCATGGGCGAAAACGGCGCGGTTCGGGAAAGACCCCGGTCCATGGCGCGGCGAGGCCTGTTCCTTGCGGCAGCGGAACGTTATGCGGAACTGTTCTCCGACAGCGACGGACGAATTCCGGCGACTTTCCAGATTCTTTACCTCACCGGCTGGGCCCCGGCGGCGGCGCAACAACAACCCCTGCGGCCCGGTAGCGCGGAAACGCGGCTTGCCGACGCGCTCGATGCGTCGGAAACACCGGCGGGAGACAAGACCCCGGATTAAGCCGCCGCGGGCTCCGCACCGGCTGGCGCAACATCGCGCTTCTCAGGCACCGACCAGGCCAGAACGGCGGCGACGAGCGCGAGCCCCAGCCCGATGAACCACACCCAGTCATAGCGCGCCGTGAGGTCGAAAAAATAGCCGCCCAGCCATGCGCCAAGCGCGCCGCCGATGGAGTGGCCGGTAAACAGCAGCCCCATCGTGAAACCCATCGTGTTGAGCCCGAGATGGCTCGCCACCAGACCCGATGTCGGCGGCACGGTGGCGAAATCGAGCGTGCCGAACAGCAGGGCGAAGAACAGCAGCAACAGATAGTTGTCGGTGATAAAGAACAGCATGATGAAGGTCAGCGCGCGCAGGAAGTAGACGCTGCCGAGCAGGGCGGGGCGATGCATACGGTCCGTCAGCCAGCCGGACAGGACCACGCCGACCATATCGAATGCCGCAAGCACGCCGATCGAGGTCGCCCCTTCCGTCAGGGTAAAACCGCAGGCCGCCGCATAGGGGATCAGGTGTACCTTGACCACGCCGGCCGTCGTGAAGCCGCAGATCACATAGGCGCCGCCCACCAGCCAGAATACGGGCCTGTGGGCCAGATAGCTGAGTTTCGCGCCAACCGAACTGGAGGCCGACATCCCTTCGCCATCGGCTCTCGGGGGCGGGCGTTCCTTGTCCAGAAAGGCCAGCGAAAGGACCCCCGCCGCCATGACGATGAGGCCGAACGCCAGGATCGTCTCGCGCCAGCCCAGGGTCGAAATGGCCATCGCGATTATCGGCAGAAATATCATCTGGCCGCCGCCGACCCCGGCATTGCCGACCGAAACGGCAAAGCCGCGCCCTTCGGTGAACTGGCGTGAAATCGTCGCCGTTGCGATGGGCAGGCTGATCAGCCCGTAACCGACCGCCGCGCCGACGCAGAAGACAGCCATAAAGAACAGTTTGGAATCCATCATGGAGGTAAGCGCATAACAGGCGCCGCTGATCACCAGACCGCCCGCGACCAGGTAGCGGGGCCCGAACTTGTCCAGCAGATTCCCCATGATGGGCGCGGTCCCGCCCATGACAATCATGATGATCGACGCGCCCCCGGACAGGAACTCGCGGCTCCACCCGAACTCCGCGTCCCAGCCGGGAATCAGCACCGGCAGGGACATGCGCGCCGCGAAAGAAAAACTCAGCGCGACGAAAATGACCCCGACGATCAGCCAGCCGCGCGGATTCGCTTTAAGGGTGGAAGAAATCATGAAGGACAGGCTTTCAACGCTCGACCGACGGAGCGTCGGAGTATGGCAGGTAGTCCCGACCCGGGCCAGATGCGGGATTCACGTTATCTCGGGACGCGGACCTTGCGACGTCCCGGAAGACTGAACATATCAAAACCACAGCCCGTATTCTTCTAAACGCCGGAGGAAATCCCGATGTCCCGCTTCAGCACTTTCGCGCCGCTATGCGCCGCCGCGCTATTCGCCCTGTCTGAACCGGTCGCGGCGGCGGATGCCTCGCGCGGCGCCGGGCTCGCCATGACATGGTGTTCGTCCTGCCATCTCGTCTCCCGCGACAGCGAACGGCAGCCCGCCGCTCCGGCGCCAACCTTTCTGTCGATCGCGAACGACGGCAAAAAAACGGACGCCTATCTGAAGCGCTTTATCGCCAACCCGCATTACCCGATGCCGAATCTCGATCTCGGACGGCGGGAAATCGACGATCTCGTCGCCTATATCCGGTCGCTCGGTTCCTGAGAATCACAGCAGATCGCGCAACATCGCGATCAGCGGCACGTCCGCGGGCGGCATGGGATAGTCGCGCAACCGGTCCGGGCGAACCCATTTCAGGGTCTGTCCCTCGCGCGCTTCCGCCTCTCCCTGCCAGACCCGGCAGACATAGAGCGGCATCAGCAGATGGAACGTCTCATAACGGTGCGAGGCAAAGGTAAAGGGCGCAAGGCAGCTCTCTTCCGTATCGATACCGAGTTCTTCCTGAAGTTCCCGGATCAGCGCTTCCTCGGGCGTTTCTCCCTCGTCCACCTTGCCGCCGGGAAATTCCCACAGGCCGGCCATCGCCTTGCCGTCGGGGCGCTGCGCGATGAGAACCCTGCCGTCGATATCCACCAGCGCGACGGCGGCGACCAGAACGATGGGAAGCGCTGCGGACTCAGGTTCGGTAATCGGCATTGATCGTGATGTAGCCGTGCGTGAGATCGCAGGTCCAGACCCGCGCATGCCCTTTTCCGAGCCCGATATCGACCCCGAAAGTCACTTCCTTGCCGGCCATGTGGGCTTCGGCCCTCGCTTCGTCGTAATCGTCGCGAAGCTGGCCGTTCCTCGTCACCGGTACGCCACCGATAAAAACCGACAGCAGGTCGCGGTCGGCCTTCTGGCCCGCCTTGCCGACCGCCATCACGAGCCGGCCCCAGTTGGGATCTCCGCCCGCAGCCGCCGTCTTGACCAGCGGCGAGTTGGCGATGGCGAGCCCGATCTTGCGGGCGGCGGCGTTGGAGGTCGCCCCCGTCACATCGATGGTGATCAGCTTCTGCGCCCCTTCGCCGTCGCGCACGATCTGGATCGCCAGGTCCTGCGCGACCTCCGTCAGGGCACGCCTGAAGCCGCGAAGGGCGGCATCGCCCGCGCTCCTGACCGCCGGATGCTTCGCACCCGCGCCTGTCGCGCACAGCAGCACCGTATCGCTTGTCGACGTGTCGCCGTCCACCGTCGTTGCGTTGAACGATTCGTCGACCGCGCGGGTCAGCAGCGCCTGAAGCACGTCGGCAGGGATTTTCGCATCGGTAAAGATAAAGCCGAGCATGGTCGCCATGTCAGGGGCGATCATGCCCGAGCCCTTGGCGATTCCGGCGATCGTCACTTCTACGCCGCCGATCGTCGCGGTCCGCACCGAACCCTTGGGAAAGGTATCGGTCGTCAGGATCGCGGCCGCCGCATCGGTCCAGGCGTTCGGCCTCAGTTTCGGGATCATGCCGAAGAGTTTGTCGGCGATGTGATCGGGCGGCACCGGAACGCCGATGACGCCGGTCGATGCGATAAAGACCTCGTTCTGCGCGCATCCCACCAGCTTCGCCGCCGCGCGAACCGTATGTTCGACCGTCCTGTCTCCGGCCTTGCCGGTAAAGGCGTTGGCGTTGCCGGAATTGACGACAATCGCCCGCGCCCTGCCCTTGGGCAGTATTTTTCGGCACCAGTCGACCGGACCGGACGGACAGAGCGAGCGGGTGAAGGCGCCGGCGACGGTCGTTCCTTTCGCAAGACGCGCGACGAACAGGTCCGGTCGGCCGCTTTCCTTGAGACCGCAGGCCGCGCCGGCGATCTCGACGCCGGCGATGGCGGGAATTTCGGGGAATTTTTCTGGTGCCAAGGGCGATTTACTGGTCATTTGGATCGATCACCAACAGGTTCCGCTATAAACCGGCGGGTTTTTGCGCTGAGAGCAAGAAAACGTCAACCGCCGGACCGCATATTTGCGGGGTCGAACAAATTTCTGCGACATTGACAGAAGCCCGGCTGCTTCTTATGTCTCTGACGCTCGCTTATATGCTAAATTGCAGACCCTGCAAGAGATTCCGGAAATCAGAGAGGCCCGATGTTAGCAGCGCTGGCCGAGCGCGTCTTTGGAAGCGCCAACACCCGCTATATCAAGAAGCTCGAAAATACAGTCGAGTCGATCAACGCTCTTGAACCGGAGCTCGAGGCTCTCGACGACGATGCGCTTCGCACACGGACGGGCTGGTTCCGCGAACGCCACGAAGCGGGCGAATCGCTGGACGACATGTTGCCGGAAGCCTTCGCCACGGTGCGCGAGGCCGCAAAGCGGACTCTCGGACAGCGCCATTTCGACGTGCAGATGATGGGCGGCATCGTGCTGCATCGCGGCGCCATCGCCGAAATGAAGACCGGCGAGGGCAAGACCCTGGTCGCGACGCTGCCGGTTTATCTGAACGCGCTGGCGGGCAAGGGCGTGCATGTCGTCACGGTCAACGACTACCTGGCCAAACGCGATGCCGAATGGATGGGACAGGTATACGAGTTCCTCGGGCTTTCAGTGAGCTGCATCGTGCACGGGCTCGATGACGACGAACGCCAGCAGGCCTACGCCGCCGACGTCACCTATGGCACCAACAACGAGTTCGGCTTCGACTATCTGCGCGACAACATGAAGTTCAGGCTGGAGGACATGGTCCAGCGGCCCTTCAATTTCGCCATCGTCGACGAGGTCGACTCGATCCTGATCGATGAAGCGCGCACGCCGCTGATCATTTCCGGTCCGACCGAGGATTCGTCGGAAATGTACCGCCGCATCGACGCAGTCATTCCCAAGCTGTCGACCGACGATTACGAGAAAGACGAAAAGCTGCGCACCGTCGCGCTGACCGAAGCGGGCACCGAAAAGATAGAGTCGCTGCTCGAGGAAGCCGGGCTGCTCGACGGCAATCCGCTGTACGACATAACCAACGTCTCGGTGGTTCACCACGTCAACCAGGCGCTCCGCGCGCACACCCTGTTCCAGCGCGATACCGACTACATCGTCAAGGACAACCAGGTGATGATCATCGACGAATTCACCGGCCGCATGATGGAAGGCCGACGCTATTCGGAAGGTCTGCACCAGGCGCTCGAGGCGAAGGAGCATGTCGATGTTCAGAACGAGAACCAGACGCTCGCCTCGATCACGTTCCAGAACTACTTCCGGCTCTACCCGACGCTTGCCGGCATGACCGGCACGGCGATGACGGAAGCCGGCGAATTCGCGGATATCTACAAGCTGGAAGTGGTCGAAATTCCTACCAACATGCCGTGCGTCCGGAACGACCAGGACGACGAGGTCTACCGCACCAATGCCGAAAAGACCGAAGCGATCATCGGGCTGATCGGGGAATGCCGGGACCGCAACCAGCCGATGCTGGTCGGAACGGTATCCATCGAAAAATCGGAAATGCTGGCGGCGGAACTGAAGAAGCGCAACATTCCCCACAATGTGCTGAACGCGCGCTACCATGAGCAGGAAGCCTATATCATCGCGCAGGCCGGCAGGCCGGGTCAGGTGACCATCGCCACCAACATGGCGGGCCGCGGCACCGATATCCAGCTTGGCGGCAACGTGGAAATGCAGCTCGAGGAAGAGCTGGCGGCGCTGAAGGACGACGCCGAGCGAGAGGCCAGGGCGGCGGAATACCGTGCCAGGATCGAAGCGGAAGTCGCCGAGGCGCGGGAAGTCGTGCTGAAGGCCGGCGGTCTCTGCATCATCGGCACCGAACGCCACGAAGCCAGACGCATCGACAATCAGCTGCGCGGCCGGTCGGGCCGCCAGGGCGATCCCGGCCAGTCGCGTTTCTACCTGTCGCTCGAAGACGACCTGATGCGGATTTTCGGATCCGAACGGATCGACACGATGCTGCAGAAGCTGGGGCTGGAAGAAGGCGAAGCCATCGTCCACCCCTGGATTAACAAGGCGCTGGAAAAGGCGCAGAAAAAGGTCGAGGAACGCAACTTCGAGATCCGCAAGAACCTGCTGCGGTTCGACGATGTGATGAACGACCAGCGCAAGGTGATTTACGAGCAGCGGCGCGAACTGATGGAAGTCGACGACGTCTCGGAGACAGTCGCCGACATGCGCCACGAAGTCATCGAGGACATGGTCGCCCGATGCATCCCCGAAAAGGCGTATGCCGAACAGTGGGACGTGGACGGGCTGCATGAAGAAGTCCTCCGGATGATCGGGATCGACCTGCCGATCGCCGACTGGGCCGCGGAGGAAGGCATTGCGGACGAGGAAATCCGCGACCGGCTGACCGACGCCGCCGACCGGCGAATGGCGGAAAAGGTCGCCAATTACGGCCCCGAACTGATGCGGCTCGCCGAAAAGAGCGTGTTGTTGCAGATGCTCGACCAGATCTGGAAAGAGCACCTGCTGTCGCTCGACCATCTGCGCCAGGGCATCGGGCTGCGCGCCTACGGGCAGAAGGACCCGCTCAACGAATACAAGCACGAAGCGTTCAACCTGTTCGAAAAAATGCTGGCAGCGCTGCGGGAAACGGTGACGCAGGTTCTGTGCCATATGGAAATTTCCGCCGATGGCGAGGGCGACGGGCTGCCGGATTACGACGACAGCCGCATGTACGAAGGGCACGAGGATCCGGCCTTTGCAGGCCACGGCAATGCGGCGGCGCTCGATACGATGCACCCGGCCGCCATGGCGCAACCGGTTGCCGGACCGAAGGCGATTTCCGCCGGCGCCGACCCGGCGGACGTGCCGTCAGGCTGGCGGCTGCACGAACCGCTGGGCCGCTGGATCGATCCGGAGGATCCGGAAACCTGGGGGAAGGTGCCGCGCAACGCAGCCTGTCCCTGCGGAACCGGCAAGAAATTCAAGCATTGTCACGGACGGGTGGCCTGAGGCGATTTCCGCCGATACGGAATTTGCTTCAGCCTGACAGCGCCTCGTTTCCCATGGTGATGAACCGTTCGCGCCTCGCGCTGCGGAGCGCGGCGCCATCCTGCACGACGATATCGCCCAGAGCCTCCTCGATCGCGTCGCCGACGGCCTGAACGGCCTGCGCCGGGTTGCGGTGCGCGCCGCCAAGCGGCTCCGGAATCACCGCGTCGATAACGCCGAGTTCAAGCAGATCGCCGGCCCTCATCTTGAGCGCCTCCGCCGCTTCCTCGGCATGATCGGCGCTCCGCCAGAGGATCGAGGCGCAGCCTTCCGGCGAAATCACCGAATAGACCGCGTGTTCCATCATCATGACCCTGTTGGCGGCTGCGATGGCGATTGCGCCGCCAGAGCCGCCTTCGCCGATGACGACGCTGACGATCGGCGTTCTGAGATCCAGACAGACCTCGATGGATTTGGCGATCGCTTCCGCCTGTCCGCGCTCCTCCGCCCCGATTCCGGGATAGGCGCCGGGCGTGTCGACGAAGGTAACCACGGGAATCCGGAACCGTTCGGCAAGCCGCATGAGACGCTGGGCCTTCCGGTAGCCCTCGGGCCGCGCCATACCGAAATTATGTCTGACGCGGGTCTCGGCATCGTCGCCCTTTTCCTGGCCGATCACCACGACAGAGCGGCCGCGGAAACGTCCGATTCCGCCGATGATCGCGTAATCCTCGGCAAACGCCCGGTCGCCGGCCATGGGTGTAAAATCCTCGATCAGACCCTCGATGAAATCCAGGCAGTGCGGCCGGTTGGGGTGACGGGCGACCATCACGGTCTGCCATGGCGTCAGCTTGGCGTAGATCTGCTTCAGCGACCGGTCGATCCGCGTCTGGAGCCGGGACACCTCGTCGGCAATCTTGATATCCCCGATATCGGAGAGATGACGAAGCTCCTCCATCTTGCCTTCGAGTTCGGCGATGCCTTTTTCGAAATCCAGAAAGCTTTGCATCGGTCTCGTCTCCGTATTGGCGGCGTGCGATCAGCCGCCCAGAAAAATTGACGCCGGCTGACCGGCGAGCGGATGCCTGTCGCGAACCAGGGATTTCATCCGCTCGTCCAGAACATGCGTGTAAATCTGAGTCGTTGAAATATCCGCATGCCCCAGCATCTGCTGAACCGACCGCAAATCGGCATCATGGGCCAGCAGATGACTGGCGAAAGCGTGACGCAGGACGTGCGGCGACACAAGCCCCGGATCCAGCCCGGCGGCGACGGCCAGTTCCTTGAGGTCGGACGCGAACCTGCCGCGCGTGAGATGGCCGCTGCGCGACCGCCGGGACGGAAACATCCAGGGCGACTCCCCGCGCCCCGAGATATCGACCCGGCGGTGCGGAAGCCATGCGAGAAGCGCCTCCCGCGCCGGCGCGCCGACGGGAATCATCCGTTCCTTTCCGCCCTTGCCGCGCACGACAAGCATCGCGCGGTCGCGCGACCAGCCGCCGACCGGCAGCCCGACCAGTTCGGAAACGCGAAGCCCGGTGGAATAAAGAAGCTCCATCAGCGCCGTCATCCGGATGCCGGGGACGCCCTCGATCCCGGCCGCCGCCGCCAGAAGGCGACCGACCTCGTCCTCTCCCAGGACCCTGGGAAGCGGGCGGCCCAGACGGGGGCTGTCGATCGAACCCGACGGATCGTCGGCGCGAACGCCCTCCGCGACAAGAAAACGGAAAAACTGCCGCAGCGCCGACAGACGCCTGGATGCGGTTCTCGGGGTCATGCCGGCGCGACGCTGCTGGGACAGCCAGGCGCGGACGCAATCGATGTCGGCGGCCGCTGCGTGCCCCCCGCGTTTTGCGCAGAAGGTTTCGAACAGGGCCAGATCGCGCGCATAGGACTCGCGCGTCGACGGGGACAGGCCGCGTTCCACCATCAGCATCTCCAGAAAGGTCGCGACCTCTCTGGACGGCGGAGGGCAAGAACGCTGCGACATCCTAAAGCCCCGCCGCGACCAGCGTCTCGAGCGCGATCCGGCGGGCCTCGTTGTCCAGGCCGACCTGGCGGAACGCGATGATCGCCTGCTCGACCGCCGGCAGGTTTTCGACGCCGGGACCACCGGGTCCGATCGCCGCAAGCGCGAAGCCGGCGACGGCGCCCCGGCTCCCGATGCGGGAGGCGTGGCGCAGACCGTTGCGCGTGCCGAGTGGCGGAACGGATGCCGCGGCCGTCGGCAAACGGTCGAGAACGAGGGCCCAGTGGGCCGAGGAAACGGGCAACGACAACGCTTCAAGTACGCTGAACAGAACCGCCGCCCGGCTTACGACATCGGCGCCGGCGCGATCGACCGAGCGCCACCAGCGTTCCAACGCCTCGGGCGTTACGGCGCCAGGCGTATCGGCGTCGGGACGCCCGGATTCGGGGGCGGGCCCGGATACCGGGGCCTGCGGATCGGGGGGATCGGCCGCATTCTCAACAACAGCGACCGCGGCCTTGTTCACTGTTTCGCCGACGCCTGGCGGCATCAACGCGGCGAACGGCCAGAGCGTCGCCGAAACCGACGGGTCTGCGCCTTCTCCGGTCGCGATCGAAAGCCACCCGCGCGCCTTCTCGATCGATCCGGAAGCAACCAGAGCCCGGACGGCATCGGCGGCAAACCAGGACATTTCCCGCGCCGGAGGGATCTTCTCGATCAATGGCGCGGCCGCGCGGTACATCAGAAGGGCGTCGCCCTTCGTGCGCGCGATCGAAAATCCGAGCTGCAGCATTTTAGACGCCTCTGTCGGCGACGGCGCGGACAGCGCGCCGCGCAGGATCAGCGCGCGCCCGGCAGGTCCCCAGAGCTCGTCTCCCCGCTGCGCCGCCTTCTCGATGTCGTCCCTGTTGAGGGGCACGGCGCCGTAGATTTCCAGCAGGACCTGCGGCGAGAGAGCGCCAAGATGCATGGCCGCTTCCCCAGCCGCGAGGCGAACTCCGATCGGCGCATTTGGACTCCGGGCAACGGCCTGCAACGCAGCGGGCGAGGCCTGCTCCCCGACATCCGGCGGAAGCGCCAGATTGGCGGCGCGCATCATCGCAATCCGGAGCGCGGTGGGTTCGCGCATGCTTTCCACCGCGGGCGGCGTAGCGCCGGCCAAACCTTCCATCGTTGCGAAAAACGAGGGGTGCACGGCTTCGCTTCGCTCCGCCAGCAATTCGGATATCAACGCCGCTTCCGACGCGTTTCCCGACAACATCAGGCAAAAGGCGCTTGCCTGCTGCCAGAACAGGCCCGTGTATCCCTGGGCCGGCCCCCGGACAATGTCGCAGGCCCGCGCCGTGTCGAAATCGAACAGGCGGGCCTCTACCTCGGTCCGCACAAGCGATTCCTCGATCTGGCCGACCGGCGCCGCGGCGATGAGTCCCAGTGCCGCCTTCAGTTCGCCGGATGCAAACAGGGCGCCGATACGCATCGACAGCAGGCTCGGCCCGCCGCTGCGCCGCGGGGGCGCAAAAGCGCTCGTCAGCAGAACCCGTCGGGCGAGATCGCGCAGAGCAGGCGACCGCATCCGCTCGGGAATCCTGGCAACGAGCCGCTCGACGAATACGCGGTCCGCGCCGCGCCACATGTCTACGCCGAGACCGCCGTTCCCGTCTTCGAGCGTGCCGATGGAGTCGCCATCGATGTCCGTGAGGGCCTCGACAACGACGGGAGCGAAGGGCCCCGCCGGCGGAGCAGCTTCCGGAGCGTTTTCCGGCGCCGGCGGCGGGGAGGGCGGCTGGGCCGCCGGCCCGTCCGGCGGCGACGCCGAACGGCGCGGTCCCAGATGAACGGGGCCCTGCGCCGCCTGGGCGACGAACAGCGGGCTACTCGTTCCTTCCAGAGCGGACAGGTCAGAGGGCAGCGCGCCGAGCGCCAGCCCTGCCGCGAAAAAGACGGCGCTAACGCGGAAAACGGTCATCGGGAAGCGTCTTTTCCACTACCGTCGACGGCGCCGGTATATCCCACATGGCGAGAAACGCCGCTCCGCCGAGTACGGCGATCAGCAGAATCAGAAAAAGCACAAGGGTAAAACGCGTCATGGAAGCCTGCTGGAAACGTGAAAAACCCGGATCGGACAGCTGCTCTGAGAAGTATCGAACGCGGTCGCGTTTACTGGCGACAACGCGCCGAATCCGTCATATATTCAAAAGCGTTACGCTTTTATCGGCCAACCATGGCTAATTTTGGGCAGTCTACCGGCTCCGGTGAATCGCATCAATGCCTGGAGCGTTCTGCTGTCCGGACAGGCTTGGTGGTCGCGCACGCAAACTGACGCATACGGAACCATGACGAAAAAAAAAGAGGGTGCTGAGCAGATCGCGCCGGAGATCATCCCGAATTGTACGATCGTTCTCGTCGGTCTGATGGGGGCAGGCAAAAGCTGTATCGGGCGCGGGCTCGCGGAGCGCCTCAATCGGCCGTTTATCGACGCGGATGACGAAATCGAGGAGGCGGCCGGCTGCTCGATTCCGGACATTTTCGAACTTTACGGAGAGCCCGCCTTCCGCGACGGAGAACGGCGCGTAATTGCACGGCTGCTGAAAGAACCGCCGCATGTCATGGCAACCGGCGGCGGCGCCTTTATCGATGACGAAGTCAGGGCGATGATCGCGAAGAAAGCCGTTTCGGTATGGTTGCGGGCCGACCTCGACCTGCTGGTGCAGCGCACGGCGCGGCGCGGCGGACGCCCCCTGCTTGCGAAAGGCAGCCGCAGCAAGACGCTCCGACGGCTGATGGAGGAACGGTATCCGGTATACGCCCAGGCGGACATTACCGTAGATTCCGCGCGGGAGGCGCCCGATGTAACGGTGAACCGCGTAATCGACATGCTGTCGAAAATACAGGATCGGCTGGCCGAGGCGGCGGTATGAGCGATGTCGACACGGTGTCGCTCGATTTCGGCGAACGGCGCTACGACATTCTGGTTGGGCAGGGTCTGATCGAAAATGCCGGCAGCCTTATCAGGCCGCTTGTTCGCCGGTCGCCGGCGATAATCGTGACGGACCGGAACGTTTCCGACCTCTATTGCGAAACCCTGCGCCGATCCCTGGACGCGGCCGGAATCGACAGTGTTTCGATCGTGCTGCCGCCGGGCGAGGCAACCAAGTCGTTCGCGGAATTCGAACGGCTCATCAACGCAATACTGGACGAAACGCCCGAACGCGCCTCGACCCTGATCGCGCTCGGCGGGGGCGTCGTCGGCGACATAACCGGCTTTGCCGCAAGCATTATTCTGCGGGGCGTGGATTTCATCCAGATTCCGACCTCCCTTCTCGCGCAGGTCGACAGTTCCGTCGGCGGAAAGACCGGCATCAACACGCGGCACGGCAAGAACCTGATCGGCGCGTTCTATCAGCCGCGGCTCGTGCTTGCCGACACCGGGGCGCTCGACACGCTGCCCAGGCGCGAACTGCTCGCGGGTTATGCGGAAGTCGTCAAATACGGCCTGCTGGGCGATGCCGGATTCTTCTCTTGGCTGGAGGCCAACGGCGCGGCCCTGATCGACGGCGATGCGGCCTTCCGGCGCGACGCCGTAGCGCGAAGCTGCCGCGCCAAGGCAGGGATCGTCGCGGAGGACGAGCGCGAAACCGGCCGCCGTGCGCTTCTCAATCTGGGCCATACGTTCGGTCACGCGCTGGAAGCCGAAACGGGGTTTGGCGACGGGTTGCTGCACGGAGAGGCGGTAGCGATCGGCATGGTCATGGCCTTCGATCTGTCGGTCCGGCTCGGCCTGTGCCCCGCCGAAGACGCCGCACGCGCGCGGCGCCATCTCGCATCCGTCGGGCTGCCCACGGGCCTCGACGCGCTGCCCGGTCAGGGATGGAGCGCGAGAACCCTGATTGCGCATATGCGCCAGGACAAGAAGGTCAGCGAAGGCCGGATCGCTTTTATACTCGTACGGGGCATCGGCGAGGCGTTCGTCGCATCCGACGTCGACCTTGTCGAGGTCGAAGCCCTTCTCGCCCACGCGATCGCGGCCTGACGGCCGCCTCGCGAAAGGGAAAATCAAGGTAGGAATATTCAGGCAATGGATACCGAAACGCTGATGACCATCGGCGGAATTTCCGTCCTCCTGGTGCTGTCGGGGATTTTTTCCGGATCGGAAACCGCCCTGACGGCGGCGTCGCAGCCGCGCATGCATCTCCTCCAGAAACAGGGCGACCGACGCGCCGGGATTGTCGTCGACCTGTTCGAGGAGAAGGAAAAGCTGATCGGCGCAATCCTGCTCGGCAACAATCTCGTCAATATCCTGGCGTCGGCGCTTGCCACCAGCGTGATGATAGGTCTGTTCGGCGAAGCGGGCGTTTTTTACGCGACCGGCGCGATGACCCTGCTGGTGCTGATCTTCGGAGAGGTCATGCCCAAGACCTACGCGTTCCGCAATGCCGACCGGTTGGCGCTCGCGGTTGCGCCGTTCTTCCGGTACGTGGTCGCCGTTCTCGCGCCCGTGACGCATACAATCAACCTGATCATTCGCGGCACCATGCGGATTGCGGGTATCAGTTACGGCGACGGCGACGAGCTTTCGCAGGCCCAGGAGAGGCTACGCGGCGCCATAGAACTGCATCAGGGCGACGAACCGGCGGTCCGGCACGAGCGCATAATGCTGCGCAGCATCCTGGACCTGTCGGACGTGGACGTTCACGACGTCATGCATCACCGCCGTGACCTTGTCATGGTGGATGCGGACCTGCCCGCGAGCAGAATCGTCGAACTGGTGGTTGAAAGTCCGTTCACGAGAATTCCGCTGTGGCGCAACGATCCCGACAACATAGTCGGCGTACTGCACGCCAAGGCGCTGCTGCGTCACGTAAACGAACATCGCGGCGACCTCGACCGTATCGACATCGACTCGGTCACCACGCCGCCCTGGTTCATCCCGGAATCGACATCGCTTCTGGACCAGCTTCAGGCTTTCCAGCGCCGGCGCGAGCATTTCGCGCTTGTCGTCGACGAATACGGATCGCTCGAAGGCGTCGTGACGCTTGAGGATATTCTCGAGGAAATCGTCGGCGACATTTCGGACGAGCACGACGAGGTTCCGGTCGGCGTCCGCCGGCAGACCGACGGCACCTATCTGGTCGACGGGCGGGTCACCATCCGCGACCTCAACCGCCGGTTCGACTGGATGCTGCCGGACGCCGACGCGGCGACCATCGCGGGCCTGGTGATCCAGATCGCGCGCATGATTCCGGACAGCGGCCAGATATTCACCTATGAAGGGTTCCGATTCGAGGTCATCAGCCGCCGCGGCAACCGACTCGCCTCGATCCGCATCCGCCCCCCCGCGCGGCCCGAGGGCTGACCCGTGAAACTGTGCAGCTACCGTCGAAGCGGAACCGACGGCTATGGCGTCCTGCGCGACGATGGCGGCATAGCCGACCTGACCGCCCGCCTCGGCGACCGCTATCCGACGCTTGTAACCTTGCTGGCGGGAGACGCGCTGAATCTGGCGCGGCGGGAAACCGACGGGCAGGCTGCGGATTTTACGTCCGACTCGGTCGAATTTCTGCCGTTGACGGCGGAGGCGGTAAATATCTTCTGCGTCGGCGTAAATTATCACGACCATCGGGCGGAAACCGGCCGCACGGGCGAGCAGTATCCCAGCGCCTTTGCGAAATTTCGCGAGTCTCTCGTCGGCCACCGGCAGAATCTGGTGCGGCCGAGCGTTTCCGAGACGCTGGATTTCGAGGTCGAATACACGGTGGTGATCGGCAAGACCGCGCACCGCGTCGACCTCTCCGAGGCAATGGATCACGTCGCCGGTTACACCATCCTGAATGATGGCACGATCCGCGAATACCAGTACGAGCGCAGCGTCTTTCAGGGCAAGAACTTCTGGCGCACCGGGGCCTGCGGCCCCTGCATGGTGACGAAGGACGAAGCCGCGCCGTGGCCGGACACGGTGGTCGAAACCCGCATCAACGGCGAAATCATGCAGCACTCGACGGTCGACAGGCTGATCGCCGATGTGCCCATGCTGGTATCCTATTTTTCGCACCAGACGGTGCTCAAGCCGGGCGACATGATCGCGACCGGTACGCCGGCCGGCGTCGGACACCGGCGCGACCCGCCGCGCTATCTGGAACCCGGGGATTTGCTCGAAATGGAAATCACCGGTATCGGTATTCTCGGCAATCCGGTCGTCGACGAATCGGATGAAAACGCTTTTTGAAGGGAACGGGCATGGCGAAGGAATTCAATATCCGCAGGATCGTGACGGGTCACACGGATGACGGCAAGGCGACCGTCCTGATCGACGAGATCTCGAAAAACGTGATCTCGAAGAGACCGGGGCAGACCTCGACCGTGATCTGGGCGACCGACGAGCTGGTTCCCGACATGGGCCCGCTCAACGACATCTCGGCCGACGTGCAGCAGACCACGGTGGAAAACGGCAGCGTATGCCGGATCAGCCGGTTCGAACCGGGCGTGGCCCCGCGGGTCCACCGCACCGCCAGCATCGATTATGCGATCATCCTGTCGGGCAGGCTCGACATGGAGCTCGACGATGGCGAGACGGTCCATCTGAGCGCCGGAGACATCGTCGTCCAGCGCGCCACCATGCATAACTGGATCAACCCGGGGCCGGAGGACTGCATCGTCGCCTTTATCCTGATCCATGCGAAGATGCCCGACGGGATGGATCCGATCGGCTGAGGACTCATGCGATGAACGACGCAACCGAACTGATCGCGCCGGTCGATGCAAAGCTGCACGGCGCGAAAATTATCGCCGCGATCAAGCAGGCCGGTATCGGCACGGTGGTGACGGTGCCCGACCGGACCACCGCCGCAGGCCTGCTGCGCCCGATCGCCGCCGATCAGGAGCTGCGCCATGTAAGGGTCAGCGAGGAAGACGAGACCATCGCCATCTGCGCGGCGCTGTCCTATGCCGACCAGCGGGCGCTGGCCCTGTTCCAGTACACGGGGCTGCTGGATTCGATCAATGCGGTGCGGGGCGTCGCGGTCGAGTACGAAATGCCGATCTGCATGATGGTCGGGCTCCTCAGCAAGGAACCCGGCGTCGGCCCCACCGCGTCGAAGCATTACGGGCTCCGCATCATCGAGCCGATCCTCGACGTGATGGGCGTGGACCACATGCTGATCGAATCCGACGACGACATTCCGAAGATCGTTCCCGCAATCGATAAGGCCTACGAAACATCGCGCCCGGTCGTGATGCTGATAGGCAGGATGCCGATAGCGCCATGATGAAACGCGACGACTGTCTGAAAGTCCTGGCCGGCGAGATCGCCGAAGACCAGATCGTGGTGGCGGCCTACACCACCGCCTTCGACTGGCTGGGCATCCGGCCGAGCCCACTGAACTTCATTTCGTCCGGCGCGATGGGGCTGACAGGGCCGCACGGGCTTGGCTTCGCGCTGGCCTGGCCGGACCGGCGGATCATCGTGCTGGACGGCGACGGGAGCCTGCTGATGAGCCTTGGCTCGCTCGTCACCATCGCCGAGGCGGCGCCGAAGAACCTGATCCATTGCGTGTGCGAGAACGGCACCTACGAAGCCAATGGCGGCCACCCGATCCCGGCGCAGGACCGGGTCGATTTCGCCGGCATGGCGAAGGCGGCAGGCTACGCCCAGACCCATACGTTTTCCGAGCTGGACGATTTCAGAACCGGCATCGGCAGCGTGCTGCAGGAAGAAGGACCGGTATTCGTCGATCTGAAATTCGTGCCCGGCGAATCGTACCCCAAGGACTATGGCCTGATGCACGGCCCCAAAATCCGGGAAGAGTTCCGCGAGGCGCTCAGGGGGCTCGGATTAAGGCAATAGCAATCCCGGTTTTTCATGATGGGCGTCGTGCCGCGATCCTCTAAAATGCACATCGGACCGAACGGCCATCACTAGGAGAAAACCGACATGCCCCTGCCGCAGGCTGCTGAGCGCGAACTGATCCAGACCCGCCGCATCGAAGTGTCGAGCTATCGGCGAAGCGACGGGCAGTGGGATGTCGAGGGACGGCTGGTCGATACGGCGGCCTTCGCCATTCCCAATAAATTCAGGGGCGAGATCGCGCCGGACGAACCGATCCACGACATGAATATCCGTCTCACGCTCGACGAAAATGTCGAAATCACCGAAGTCGGCGCGGCCATGGATGCGACTCCCTACGCCGTCTGCCCGGCCATCGAGGCCGCTTTCCAGAAGCTGAAAGGCGTGCGCATCGGGCCGGGCTGGAACCGCAAGATCAGGGACCTTCTGGGCGGCGCGCAGGGCTGCATCCATATGGTGGATCTGCTGCGTCCGGTCGGCACGATCGGGTTCAAAACGGTCAAGCGCGAGGCGGGCAAGCTGGATCGCGCAGCCGCCGAACGCGCCGACAACGCCCCGTATCAGATCGACACCTGCCATACCATGGCGAGCGACGGGCCGGTCGTGAAGGAGCGCTGGCCGCATCTCTATACTGGAAGCTGACGTCCCGACCGGCCATGATATCCGCATGAAGCGCAAGAACGCCGTTTTCGAAATTCTCGGCGCGCCGAAAGAGCGCGACGGCGTCCGCCTGTGCGATGCGCCGGGATGCCTCGAAGAGGGCGAACACCGGGCGCCCAAAACGCGCAGCCTCGACAGCTATTACTGGTTCTGCCTCGACCACGTGCGGGCCTACAACAAGCAGTGGAACTATTACGCCGGCATGAACGAAGAGGAGGTCGAGCGGCAGATCCGGTTCGACACCACCTGGCAACGCCCGACCTGGCCGATGGGCGCGCTGGGCGCTGCCGTCAGGGCCTATCGAAACGGCCCGGGCGTTCATTTCGGCGCCTTCGGGCCGGACAGCTGGGACCAGGCCCGGCCCGTCGCCCCGGACGGGGCGGAGCGGAACGGCTGGCGCCCACGGCCCGAATCGCCGGAAGCCAAGGCGCTCGCCACGCTGGACCTCGAAGCGCCGACCACGCTCGACTCAGTCAAGGAACGATACAAGGAGCTGGTCAAGCGCCACCATCCGGACGCCAATGGCGGCGACCGCAATGCGGAAGAACGGCTTAAAGTGATCAACCAAGCCTATTCGACGCTGATCCGCTGCGACGAACTAAGAACCCTGAAATCGGAAAAGGTTTAGGAAGCGCTGTCGGCTGCCTGCTGCGCCTTCTTGATGCGGCGCTTCAGCTTGACCGCTTCTTCCGTCAGCTTGGCGTCGGAGGTCGACAGCAGGTAGGCGTCGATGCCGCCGTTCTTCTCCACCGTGCGGATCGCGCGGGTCGACAGTTTCAGCCGCACCGGCTGGCGCAGCGCATCGGACAGCATGGAGGTGTTCTGCACGTTGGGCAGAAAGCGCCGCCGCGTCTTGTTGTGCGCGTGGCTAACGTTGTTGCCGGCGAGAACGCCCTTGCCGGTGATGGAACAGCGCCGAGACATATCGATACCCGTCTGGTCAAAAGCTATGGAAAGCCCCAAAGAGCGGGCTTTTTAATCGTCCAGCCGCCCGCCGTCAAGCCTTGTGGACCGCATTCGCGACCGGTTCGATCCTGAGCGCCAGCACGAACATCAGCGCCATGACCAGCGCACCCGACAGAAACGGCCAGCTCGGCCCCAGCGCGCCCCAGGCGATACCGACCCAGACCGGGCCGATAATGCGCGCAAAGGCCGAACAGGACTGGCAGATTCCCAGAATCCTGCCGCGTTCGTGGGGGTGCACGCGCTGCGACACGATGCTGCTGAGCGACGGGTTGTTGATGCAGACGCCGCCGACGATCAGAAGGAAAGCCGCGCACAGTCCGACATAGCCGGTCATGAAGGGCAGGATCACGACGCCGACCCCAATCATCGCCGCGCCGAGCCGGACCGCGCGATGTTCGCCGATCCAGCGGGCGAGCGCGCCTACCGCAAACATCTGAATGCCCACGGCAACCACGCCCATGAATGCATAGATCCAGCCGTTCTCCGTCGCTCCCCAGCCGAGCGTGTGCTTCGACCAGACGACGAAAACGGATTCGACGCCCGCGAAGACGAAGGGCGTCATCATCAGGACAAGCATCAGAAGCCCGAGCTGGGGACGGCTTATCGCCTCGCGGAAGGCGGCAATCCGTCCATCGGTATTTTCCCGCGCGGCGCGCCTGGTGTCGTCGGATACCGACTCGCGCACCTGAAACCAGGCTAGCGCCAGAGCCAGAAAGGAAAGTCCTGCGGCGACCAGAAACGGCAATTGCAGGTTCGGATTGGCCGGGTCGTTGCCGGCCAGCAGACCGCCCAGGGCCGGTCCCATGACGAAGCCCAGCCCGTGCGCGGCACCCATCCGGCCCATGCCCTTCGCACGGTCCTGCGCCGGGGTTACGTCGGCAACATAAGCATGAAGTACGCCGCCATTCGACGCCATCGCGCCGGTAAAGGCACGGGCAAGAAGCAGCATCAGGAGAGAGCCTGCAGCCGCCAGCCACAGATAGCCGGCGACGATGCCCGCCAGCGTCACGAGAATGACGGGCCTCCGACCGATCCTGTCGCTCAGCCGTCCCCAGAACGGCCCGAACAGAAACTGGGTCAGGGAATAGACCGTCGCCAGAAGCGGTATCAGAGCCGGCGCCGCGCCATATTGATCGGCGTAATAGGGCAGCAGCGGCAGCACGATGCCAAACCCGACGGTATCGATAAAGACGGTCAGCAGGAGCGCGTACACGTTGGATCTGCGACCAGTGGAACGTGGCGTGTCAGTTAAGCCGGCCGACGGACCGCGCGAGCAGCAAATAGAGCTTGCCGATATCGGCGGACAGGAAGGTCGAGCTCAGCAGGTTTTCCGGATCGCTCTCGTTGGCTTCATTCAGCAACCGTTCGAACTGATCGAGATATTGCTGGGTGTATTTACGAAAATCCTCGTCGTCGGCAAACCGGGTGCGGATGATGTCGCGCGCATGCTTGGCGTCATCCTGCAACATCGACCGAACGAACACGCCCCTCTCGCCCTTCGCGAGCCGCGACCACAGCCGTTCCGAACCGGGTGCATCCAGAATGCGATTGAGGTCGATGGCCGTCGAATTAAGTTCTTCGATCACGAATCGCGACGCCCGCAGGAACATGTCGCGCCGGGAATCGAGAGAATTCTGCCGCACGAGGCGGGACTGGGTCTCCGCGTCTTCCGCTGCACGGATCAGCGCCGCCGCCTGTTCGCCGAACACGGCGCCGATCTGCGCCGCCTGCTGCGCGGCGCGGTCCAGCGTTCCGGTCATTTCGCCGGAATGGCGCTGCAGGGTCTGTCGCACCGATTCGACCTGGCGCGCCGCCTGTTCGGAAGCCGCCGCCAGCTCCTGCGCCTGCTGGCGGAACACGCGGCCGATTGACTCCACTCTCTCCTCGGCCACGGCGCCCGAGGTGCTGAGCGCACCGGCTTCATCCTTGAGCGCGGTGATGACACCGGCGACCTGCTGCGCTGAACGCGTCGCCGCCTCGACCATCTGGCGCGACTGCGACTGAAGCGCGTTGCCCACCGTCGTCAGGTTTTCGATGGTGTCCTTCGACGCCGCCTCCATCTCCACCCGGCGTTGCTCCACAGACTTGCCGGCCGTTTCCGCCTGCTCGACGGCGCGCAGGCCGAAGGTCGTCAGCCTTTGCAGCTCGGCCGCAGCGACGCGTCCGATTTCTTCCGCCCGGCGCGCGATCTGTCCGGCGACACGGTCGAGCGACTCGGCCTGGTCGGTCAGCAGCGCCTGAACGCGGTCGGCCCGGCCGGCGGCCAGTTCGGAGGCGTTGATCAGCTTCTCGGACTGTTCCGAAAAAACCGTGCTGACCGCCGAGGTGCGCTGCATCGCGCTGTCGACAGCAGTCGACAGATCGGCTGCACGGCGGCCGAGCAGCTCCCCGATTTCCTGCCCGCGGGACGCGGCGCGTTCCGACACCTCATCCAGATCGGCGGACTGCTTGACCAGCGCGGCGCCGATGACGCGCACCCGCGCTGCCGCCTGGGACGCGGTTTTTTCGGACGCCGCCGCGAATTCGTCCGTCTGGCGCCGGACCGCTTCCGATACCTCTTCCGATTTGTCGAGAACGGCCTGAACCGCCCTGTTGGTAACCTCCACGACCCGGTCGCATTCGGACCTGACGGCCTCATCCATGGTGGCGATGCGCTGCGCTACGGTTTCGGCGACATCGGACGACATTGTGCTCAGCGCTTCGCTCTCAAGACGAAGCTGCTGGCTGATTTCGGTGAGCCGCGTCAGCGTACGGTTGACCGTCTCGCTGCTGATTCCGGCGCTTTCCTCGGCATGGCGCCGCAGCGTGTTCTGGACATCGCGCGAACGATCGGCCACCGCGGCGGCGGCGGCCTCGGCGATCTTTTCGAAATTGGCGAGCTGCTCCTTGAGCATCGCGGCAACGTCATCGGCACGCAGCCGAACGTTCTCGCCGGCATCCTCCGAAGCGCGATTGAGCGCTTCGCCATGCTGCGCAAGGATCGCACCGAGATCCTCGGCCCGGCTGGTCATGACGTCGGACAGGCGGTCTATTTCCTCCGTCATGCGCTGCGACTGGCGCCGGAACGTATCGCCGACGTCTTCGACCTTCCCGATCGCCTGGGCGCCCGCATCCTGCGCGATCGCGGACGTTTCTTCCGCATGGCGGCGCAATGAGTCCGTCAGGGCCGCGAGATCGGACTGCGCCCGTTTCCCGGCGGCGGCCTGCGCCTCGGCAATTTCGGACGACTGCATCGCCAGCGCTTCGGACAGGGCCGCCATCTGTTCGCGGGTCCTGGCGATGGCGCGCTCCGACGCATTGGCGATGGCATCGGATTGCGAGAGCACATGGGCGCCGGCTTCGGCGATCTTTTCGCCGGCGATGGCGCTGAGTTTTTCCGCTTCCTCGGCAAAATCAGCGCGTTTCGCGCCGATTTCCTCGCCGATTCTGCGAATTCGCTCCATTGTCCGGTCAGCGGAATCGGCCAGAGAAGACGACTCCGCCCGGAACGATTCCACCGTTTCATGCACCTGGCCGATGGTCTTTCGCGCGCCATCCATCAGCTGGTCGGTGCGCTGCCGGAAATTGTCGGACACGTCGTCGATCGAATTGACCGACTGTTTGAGCGCGGCGACCAGCGTTACCGACTGCTGACGGAACGTATCGCCCAGCTTGCGCGCGCGCTCCAGCGCCTCTTCGGCTGCCGAATTAAGGCTGTCGGCGTGACGCTGCAGCGCATCGCCGACATCCTCGATCCGCGCAATGGCGTCTCCTGAGCGCTCCGCGACCGCATCGCTGTGCTGCTGGATCGTGTCCGAGACCCCTTCCATGCCGGCCGTGATTTCGCCGAAACTGTCGAGGACGGTGTCGGCATGGTTGCGGACCGCATCCGCTGCACCGCGCAGCCGTTCGGCGGCGGCTTCGGCGCCGGGTCCCATCGCTTCGATCTGGCGTTCGAACGCCTCGCCGGTTTCCTGGAGTTTCCCGAGAATGGTCGCGGAAACGGTATCGAGATCGCTGATCTGCTTTTCGACCGCCTCGTGGACGGTGCTGGCGCGCTCGGACAACCGGGCGGCGACCTGGTCGAGCTGTTCGGTCTGCCGGTGCAGCCCGTCATGCAGATACTGCGCCTGGGAGACCGCACGCTCGGAAACGGCCGACAGGTCCTGCGCCTGCCGCCGAAGCGAATCCGCGATTTCCTGAACCCGCGCCTCGGCGCCCTCGGCGGGATAGGTCATCCTCTCGAGGTCCCGACGCAGAGCGTCGGTAGCGTCTTTCAGCCGATCGACCCGGCCGGCGAACGCGACCACCATCCAGACCAGCGCGATCGGCAGCAACACGACGCCCAGCACCATGCCTATCTCGTGCGGGAGAAGCTGAAAAATTTCGCCCCACCCGATGGTCCGTTGAATAAAGATCACGCAGGCGGCGATCCAGGCGCAGCTGACGAGCGCCACAAGAATCACGAGCGTCCGGAACCTGTGCAACGAATGTGTCGGGAACGCCATCAGCCCCGTGTCTTCCTTTTTTGGTCCGTTGGTTAAGTAGGGTCCAATCGCGGGATTATACCCAACCGCGTCGTTTCGCACCAAGAAAAGGAGGAAGAGCGCGGAACCTACCAGGCCAGGCTGGCAACCGCCGCTTTGGGCGCCAGCCCCTGAGCGGCGCAAGCGGCGGCGATCTTCGCCTCCGTCTCAGCGACCGGGCCGCCGATTCCGAATTCCTCGCCGTGGATGCCGCCGACGACAAGCACGGAATCGATGTTCATCGCCGCAGCGCCGGCGATATCGGTCCTGAGCGAGTCTCCGATGCCGAGGACGCGCGCCGGATCCGGATCGCCCAGCATGCGCAGGCAGGAACGATAGATCGGCGGGTACGGCTTGCCGTAGTAAAGGACGCTGCCGTTCCGGTCCTCATAGTATTTCGCGAGCGCGCCGGCGCAGATTATCCGCTTGCCGCCGCGAATGACTTCGAGGTCGGGGTTGGCGCAGATCATCGGAAGGCGGCGGTCGAGCCCCCCGTCGAGAACCGGCGCATAGTCTTCGACGGTTTCGTCGTCCTCCCACGGCCCTGTATTGACGATCAGGTCGGCGTCGCCGATTTCCGCGACCGTGGTCAGATCCTGCCCGTCGAACAGGTTCCGGTCGCGTTCCGGCCCGATGTGATAGCAGGCGGTTCCAACGCCGTCGAAAAACGCCTCGTGACGTTCGCGCAGCCCGCGCCAGGTGGCTTCGCCCGACGACATGATGACGGGATACAGATCGCGCGGCAGCCCCATCTCTTCCATGGAAGCGGAGATGGCATTCGTACGGCGCGGCGCATTGGTCAGCATGGCGTATGGTTTTCCGGAATCGGCCAGACGCCGAAGACAGTCCCCCACCCCTGGATAGAGTTGTTTCCCGTCGTGAACCACGCCCCACAGATCGATGATCGCCGCATCGTAATCGTCGATCAGGGCGCCTATGCCGGAGAGGAGAGGGATGGAAACAGACATCGCGCCGGCGTTGTGACACGCCGCGGACCCCGTATCAAGTCCGCGCCGACGCAAACCCGCAACAGCGCGGATATTCTCTTTAATCCTAATCCACGCGCGCGAGGCGCGGTTCGCCGAACAGATATCCCTGACCGAAATCGATCCTGAGATCGAGCAGCTCGAGAAGCTGGCTCTCGCTCTCGATCCGCTCGACGATCAGATCGATTCCGTGGCGGTCGGCGATGCGCTTGATGTCTTCGGCGGCGATCGGACCAGTGGGCTGCCGGACCTCATCCAGCAGGGCTTCGGCATCCATCTTGAGATACTTGAACCGGAGCGCCGCCAGATCGTCGTAATCGACGGCGAGGCTGGACACCTGATCGACGGAGAACCGGAAGCCGAGTCCGGCGAGCTGGCGCAGGTGGCGTTCCACCTCCACGTCTCGGTTGGCGATGATCGCATAGGGAAATTCGAAGATCAGATCGGGCGCGAGCTGGGTGTTGTCCGCCATGAACTCCACAAAATTCGAGAAGAAATGGCGGTCGGTCAGGCTGTGAGCGGAAATGTTGCAGAAGAACCCGATATTCGCGTTCTTGCTCTGGGTACGGCGGACGAGCTGGACACAGCGGAAGAGCAACATGTTGTCGATGGTGGGCGCGAGCCCTTCGCGCTCGGCGATGCCGATATACTGGTTGGGTACCAGCATAGAGCCGTCTTCCTGGCGAATCCGGGTAAAGGCCTCATAGTACTGACGCTTCCGCTGGGGCAGGCGTACGATCGGCTGCAGGACGAGGTCGACCCGGTTCTGTTCCAGCCCGTCGCGGACGATTTCCAGAATGGCATCGTCGTCCAGCGCCCCGGAGGCGGGACGGACCACCTCTCCGTCCTTCGTAGCAAGCGCAATATTGCGGGGATTGTCGCGCCGAAGCGGAAGGGTCTCCGCCTCCGCGGCATCGCCGGTCGCCGCCTCCAGGTCTGCTTCCGGAAGGACGGGCGGGGTCGGACGCGCTTCGGACAGCTTTTCTATCCGCCCCTGAAGTACCTTTACCTCCGCGATGACCGATTCGACATCGTGCCTGGCGGCGGAACCGGCGCCTGCCTCGCGAACCGCCTCGACGGATTTGCGCAGCTGGACCATGTCGCCGCCGGCAATATCCAAGGTTTCGTAGACCCGGCGGATATCGCCCTGAAGCCGGCCGATTTCAGCGGCTATCCGGGCCTGCCCCTCCTGACGGGCGAAAACCTCGTGCAGGACGGCGGACCCGGCAAGAACGACGCCGCCGATGATCGCGCCGGCGTCCGGACCAAGATGCGGCGCGAAGTACCGGATCAGCACGGCGGCCAGCGCGGCTACCAGCGTATAGGCGGTCGCAACGAGTATATGATGAAGCACGGTCATTGACGGCGACGGGTTCCCCGAAATCTGGATCAACCGTGCCGCAAAGCAATTGAAACATGGTTAACGGAATGCATCGCCGCAGAGATACGGCGAATCCGGTCAATCCGTCGCGCGCCGGTGAATTCAGGCGCGATCTGCGCCTACCGCGTCCGCAACCGACGAAAAGCCGTCGGCGATCAGCAGCGCCGCAAGCCCGTCCTTTATTTCCTTCACCAGGCCCGGTCCGCCATAAACCAGCGCCGTGTATATCTGGACCAGCGAGGCCCCGGCGCGAATCCGGGCATAGGCGTCGGCTGCATTCGTAATGCCGCCGCAGCCGATAATCGGCATTTTCGCTCCTGTCAGACTGTAAAGCCTGGCGAGCGCGCGGGTCGCGGCCGCCGCCAGCGGCGGACCGCTGAGACCGCCCTTCTCGTGGGCGTTCGCATCCCTGAGCGTCGCCGGCCGTTCGACAGTGGTATTCGACGCGATCAACCCGTCTATCCCCGCCTCGACGGCGATCTCGGCGACCGCCTGAAGCCCGGCATCGTCCAGATCGGGCGAAATCTTGATCAGCAGCGGGGTCGTCCGCGAGGCGCGGTCCCGCGCCGCCATGGCGCTCTCCACCAGCGGCCTGAGATGGTCCCGCTCCTGCCAGATGCAGAGGCCGGGCGTGTTCGGACAGGATACGTTGATCACCAGGTAGGACGCCTGTTCCGCGAGTCGGGATATGCAGGACGTAATATCGCCGATGGCGTCGTCGGTTCCCGTATTGATGCCGACATTTACGCCGACGATGCCGCCGGTCAGCGCGCGGGATGCGAAATTCTCCGCAAACCGGTCGAGACCGCGGCTTGGAAAGCCCAGCCGGTTGATCAGGGCCCGATCGGCGGGCAGGCGAAACAGGTTGGGCCGGGGATTGCCGTCCTGCGGCCGCGGCGTGACGGTGCCGGCCTCCGCGAATCCGAAACCGGACGCAATCAGACCGTCGAGCGCTTCCGCATCCTTGTCGAAGCCGGCCGCCATGCCGATCGGGTTCGCGAAATCCATCCCCCAGAGCCGGGTCGCCAGCACGGGCGGATCGGGATCGGGATCGGTCGGCGTCAGGCGGTATTTAAGGGCGAGGATTGCCGCGCGATGCGCCATGTTCGGCGGGATGCGCCTGAGGAGCCCCGTGCCGGCGCGAAACGGATCGAACCGGCTCTTCCGCGCTTCGGGCGCGGCGCGCGCGGCTGACAGCCCCTGACGGGTATCCGGAAAAACGGTGGAAGTCATGACACTGACGATAGGTTACCGGTCGATTCGGAGCGAGCCGAACGGGTACGCGCGGCTCCGCTGTTGCCCGAAGTTATTGAACCCCCGGGCGCAAGCTAATATATCAACCACCCGTCCCCCGCAATCGTGAGTCTGGATACCCTGATGGAACCGGAATTTGCCACCATCGAGGAGGCGAAGCAGAGCATCATCGACGAGTTCGCGCTGTTCGACGACTGGGTCCAGCGATACGAATACATCGTCGAGCTCGGCCGCAATCTCGAGGGCCTGCCGGACGACTGCCGGACCGAGCAGTACCGCGTCCGGGGATGCCAGTCGCAGGTGTGGTTCCGCGCATCGGAGGATTCAGGACGGATCGTGTTCGAAGCCGACAGCGACGCGGTGATCGTACAGGGGCTGATCGCGCTTCTGCTGCGGGTGTATTCACGCCGGTCGGCCGACGAGATACTCAGCACCCCGCCGGATTTCTTCGAAACCATCGAACTCGGCTCGCATCTGAGCGGCAACCGGGCAAACGGTCTGCACGCCATGGTCAACCATATCCACGCCTATGCCCGGTCCTACTCGGGAACCGGCAGCGACTTGCGGGCGCCCGCAGAGGACGACTGAGAAAAGCGGTCGAGAGTTGCCCGGTTCCGTTCGGGGCCGCATAATTCCGCCTTTCGTTTTCAGCAGGGCCAGCACGGGAGACGGACCATGCTTCAGCATCGGGACATCTGGGACGGGATCGACCGGATGGCGCGGGGGACGGGGCACTCTCCGTCGGGGCTCGCCCGGCGGGCCGGGCTGGACCCCACCAGCTTCAACAAGAGCAAGCGCATCAACGCGCAAGGAAAGCCCCGCTGGCCCACCACGGAAAGCATTTCCAAGATTCTCGAGGCCACCGGCCTGACGCTGGCCGATTTCGTCCGCTATGTCGGCCTTCCGGCAGGGGCGGGTCTGGGCGCGCGCTATCCGGTGATCGGGCTCGCCAGGGCGGGAACCGGCGGGTTCTTCGACGATAGCGGCCTTCCCGCGGGATCCGGCTGGGCCGAGGTGGAGGGGCCGGACGTCGGCGACGACGGCGCCTATGCGCTGGAAATCACCGGCGACAGCATGCTGCCCGTATTCCGGCCCGGCGACAGGATCATCGTGTCCCCCGCCGCCCGCGTCGCGACCGGCGACCGCGTTGTCGTAAGAACGCAGGGGGGCGAGGTGATGGTCAAGGAGCTGGTGCGGCAGACCCCGGTCGAGACATTGCTGAAATCGATCAACCGGGACCACGAGGACCCCGTCGTCCCCGCCGGCGAGCTCGCCTGGATGCACCGCATCGTCTGGGCGAGCCAGTAAACAACCGTGGCCGACGCGCGCGACGCCCCGCCTGCAAATCCCGCTGACTACTGGAAAGGCCGCAGCAGCGGATGGACCGAGGGAACCGAGCTCGGCCGCGCGGCGGACGATACCTATAACCGGATCCTGATCGAGGCCGCAGCGGTCAGGCCGGGGCATCACGTCCTCGACCTTGCGGCCGGCACCGGCGATCCGGCCATCAGCATCGCCGACCATCTGAACGGCACCGGATCCGTCACCGCGTTCGACATGACGGCGGAAATGCTGGAGATCGCCGCGAAGAGAGCCCGAAATCTTGGTTTCGCGAATTTCCGGACCGAGGTCGGCGACATGGCCGACCTGCCGTTCGCGGACAATGCCTTCGACGCGGCAACCTGCCGCAACGGGCTGATGTTCCCCGGGGACAAACAGGCCTGCGTATCGGAGACCCGGAGGGTTCTCGGGCCGGGGGCGCGCGCCGCCTGGATGGTATGGGGAACCTACGAGGAAAACCCGACCTTCGAGGCCGTTCGCGCGGGACTCAGCTCTCATTTCGGCGAGGCGTTCCAGCCGCGCATGGTGCGCCACGCGCTCGGCGAGGAGGGCGCGCTGCGAGCCCTGCTGGACGGCGCCGGTTTTCGCGAGGTGGAGGATCGCGCCGTCGCGCGGCGGAGACGGGTGGAACCGGGCAGCGACTACTTCCGTCGGGCCGCCGCGCGTACCATCCCGCACCGCACGCACGAGCTGGACGATACGGGATGGGAAAACCTGATCGGCGAGATCGAGAACGCGGCCCGGGCGTTGCAGAGCGGCGACGGGTTCGATATTCCCGTCGTCGCGAGGATCGGAACCGGAGTGAAGTAATGGCCAGGAGCGCATCCGATGTGTGGGCGGAGCGAAGCAAGGCGTGGGCGAAATCGGCGCCGAAAGGGCGCTCTCAGGACGACACCTTCAACCGGATGATCATCGCCGAGGCCAACATCCAGCCCGGCGAAAAACTGCTCGATATCGCCGGCGGGACGGGCAACCCGTCCGTCAGCATCGCGGAGTCGATGCAGGGCGACGGGCTGGTCGTCTGCACCGATCTGACGCCGCGCATGCTGGAGACGGCACGCAGCCGGGCCGACAATCTCGGGTTGCCGATCATGCATTTCGCCGCCGCCGACATGATGGCCCTGCCGGTTCCCGACAATGCGTTCGACTGCGTCACCTGCCGGTTCGGCCTGATGTATGCCGAGGACAAGGTCGCCGCGGCGCGCGAGGCGATGCGGGCGCTGAGACCGGGCGGGCGGGTCGTCTATGTCATGTGGGGTCCCTACGACGAGAACCCGCCCTTCTTCGTCCCGCAACGGACCATCGCGAAATTTTTCGGCGCGGAGGAACCGCCGCCCGCCGCGCGCCACTGCATGGGCGAAGCAGGCATGATCAGGACGGTGCTCGACGAGGCGGGTTTCGTCCGGGCAGAGGAGCGCGAGCTGCGCTACCGGAACGCCGTGCCCGACATGGACGCCTACGTGACCAGCGGCCTCAGACGCAGCTTTGCGGACAGGACCGACGGCCTGGACGAGATCGAATTCAACCGCCTTAAACAGGCTTTAATCGATGCCTGGGCGCCCCATATTGAGGAAGGTCAGCTTCTGGTGCCGAATTTCGCGCGCATGGGGATCGGCTGGAAGCGGCAGTAGTCAGGGGCCCTGAGAGAGAGTCTGGCATGAGAAAACCCGTTACCGACAAGGCATCCGTTTCGGTCGATTTTCCCGACAAGGCCTATTACGGCATCTTCGGCCGGGATTCGTCCTTCGACGTGCACGCCGATGCCGACGAGGTGCTGATCAGGATCGAGAACCACAGCGACGAACGCCGCGAGGTCGCGGTACACCTGCATTACTACCTGCTGGCCGACATCCTGAAGGAGATGGCGGTCGCGGTAACGGAAGAAGCCACCATCGACGAAGCCCACCGGGAACCGCTGGCGGAAGGCGCGAAAGCACTTGCGGAAGCGCTCAAGAAAAAGGCGTCGCGCAGGAAGCGCGGCTGACCGCCTACCCTTCGGAGATATCCTCGCCGGCCAGCACCCGGCGGATCAGCGACAGGGTTTCGTTCACGCCGTAGAGCGCGACGAACGAGCCCATGCGCGGACCCTGCTCGCGGCCGAGCAGGATTTCATAGAGCGCCTTGAACCAGTCGCGCAGGTTCTCGAACCCGTTGCGCTTGCCGACCTCGTAAATCTCGTTCTGGATCTCCGTCGCGTCGGCCCCCTGGGAAAGCGCATCAAGCGTCGCAGCAAGGTCCTCGAGCGCCGCACGCTCGGCATCCGACGGGGCGCGGAACCGTTTGTCCGGCTTCACGAAATCCAGATAGTAGTGGATCGCGTGTTCCACCAGGCGGTCGAGGATCGGCTCGCTCTCCGGCGTCGCGTTCGGCGCATAGCGCGAGATGAATCCCCACAGCACCTGCTTGTCGTCGGTATTGCAGGCGGACGCGAGGTTGAGAAGCAGCGCGAAGCTGATCGAATCCTCCGCCGACGGAGGCTGGCCGCCATGGATATGCCAGGCCGGATTCTCGATCCGCTTTTCTTCCTCTTCGCCGGCGAACTTGCCGAGGAAGGTCAGGTAATCGTCGACATGGCGCGGGATCACGTCGAAATAGAGCCGCTTCGCCTTGCGCGGCGAATTGAACATATAGAGAGCCAGCGATTCGGGCGGCGCATAGCGCAGCCACTCGTCGACCGTCAGCCCGTTGCCGCGCGACTTGGAAATCTTCTCGCCGTTCTCGTCGAGGAACAGCTCATAGGTGAAGCCTTCGGGCGGCCGGCCCCCGAGAATCTGGCAGATTCGCGACGAGAGGCGCACCGAGTCGATCAGATCCTTGCCCGACATCTCGTAATCGACGCCGAGCGCGGTCCAGCGCATCGCCCAGTCGGCCTTCCATTGCAGCTTGCAATGACCGCCGGTCACCGGCGTCTCGACCCTGGCGCCCGACTCGTTCTCGTAGGTAATGGTGCCCGCCGCCGGATCGGTCGCCACCACCGGAGCCAGCAGCACGCGTCCCGTATCGGGACAGACCGGCAGGAACGGGCTGTAGGTCGCCCGCCGGTCGGGACCGAGGGTCGGCAGGATGACCTTCGTCACCGCGTCGTAGCGTTCGAGCAGCACGCGAAGCGTCGCATCGAACTCGCCCGACCTGTAACAGTCGGTGGCGCTGCGGAACTCGTACTCGAAGCCGAACGTATCGAGAAATTCGCGCAGCTTGGCGTTGTTGTGATGGCCGAAACTTTTGCAGCAGCCGAACGGATCGGGCACCGAGGTCAGCGGCTTGCCGATATGTTCCGACAGCATCTCCTGGTTCGGCACGTTGTCGGGCACCGCGCGCAGCCCGTCCATATCGTCTGAAAATGCAAACAGACGCGTCGGGATGTCGCTGAGCGCCTCGAAGGCGCGGCGCACCATGATGGTGCGCGCGACCTCGCCGAACGTGCCGATATGCGGCAGGCCGGACGGGCCATAGCCGGTCTCGAACAGGGCGTAGCCCTTTTCCGGCGTCTCGCCATTGAGCCGCGCCAAAAGTTTGCGCGCCTCCTCGAACGGCCAGGCGCGGGCGTCCTGGGCAAGTGTGCGGACGGTGTCCACGGGCTCTTCTCCTGAATTATCCGGCGGGAAACTAGGCGCGGCGGGGCTTCCCGTCAATCGGCACAGGCGAAACGGGCGGCACAGGCGCGCCGAGTCACTCCGCCCTGTATAGTTTCGTCCATGGCAGATGCGCTTACCCCCGATCTGGAACCTCCCGGCCCGCCGACGCTGGAACGGCTGACAATCGTCGCCGGGCTGCGCTCGGTGGCGATTCTGACGCCTGAGGGGACGGTCCGCACCCTGTCCCCGCGCGACGCGCTGGACGCGATCAGAGGCGCGCCGCCGCCGATCCTGTGTCATGCGCCGGAAGTCGCCAAGCGGCTGGGGGTCGAGCGCTTCCCGGCGCTCGACGTGCTGGAGCTGTTCGCCTTCGCCCGGCCGGCGGAATTCTGCGTGCCGACGCCCGCCGGCATCGCCGCGGCACTGGGGCTGGAGGAGCCGGACGGTCTGGAGGATCAGGCGCGCGCGCTGCGCCGCGCGGCGGAAACCCTGCTGGCCGGTCTCGCCGATATCGACGCGCTGGACCGCACGATGAGTCACGAGCGCGACGCGCTGCCCATCGCGCGCACCATGGCGCAGGGTCACTGGGGCTGGGGGCCGTCGGTCGTCGCAGCGCTGGAAAAGTCTCATCCGGCGGAGGACCGCGACCGGCCGCGCCAGGGGCTCGATGTCTGGGTGCGGCTGCCCGGCTGGGCCGAGCATGCGCCCGAACCGCCGCCCGAGAATTTCGCGGTCGACCCGGCGGAGGCCCGCGAAAGGCTGGCCGATCTGGTCGGCGCCGATGCCGAGGCGCGCCCGCAGCAGGCCGATTACGCTTCCGCCGTCTGTCCAGCCTTCGCCCCGCGCGAGGAACCGGACGCGCCTAACGCGGTGGTCGCCGAGGCCGGCACCGGTGTCGGCAAGACGCTGGGCTATATCGCGCCCGCCAGCCTGTGGGCCGAGAAGAACGGCGGCACGGTGTGGATCAGCACCTATACGCGGAACCTGCAGCGCCAGATCGACGGCGAGTGCGACCGGCTGCATCCCGATCCGGTCGTCAAGGCGCGGCGCGTGGTGATCCGCAAGGGGCGCGAGAACTATCTGTGCCTCCTGAACATGGAGGAAGCGCTGGGCCGTCTGCCGATGCGGCAGGCGAGCGCGGCGGCGCTCGGCATCGTCGCCCGCTGGGCCGGGCGGTCGCGCACCGGCGACATCATGGGCGGCGACTTCCCGGCCTGGCTCGCCGATCTGCTGGGCTGGCGCGACACTCTGGGGCTCGCCGACCGGCGCGGCGAATGCATCTATTCGTCCTGTTCGCATTACAGCAAGTGCTTCATCGAACGCACCGTGCGGCAGGCGCGGCGCGCCGACATCGTGGTCGCCAACCATGCGCTGGTGATGGCGCAGGCCGCGCTCGGCGGGCTCGACGACGGCAACGTGCCGACGCGGCTCGTGTTCGACGAGGGGCATCATCTGTTCGACGCGGCGGATTCCGCCTTTTCCGCCGAGCTGTCGGGCCGCCAGGGCGCCGAGCTGCGCCGCTGGATGCTGGGGGCGGAAGGCGGCGGCGGCCGCAGCCGGGCGCGCGGCCTGGCCAGACGCATCGAGGATCTGTCGAACGCCGACGCCGCGGTGGGCGAGGCGCTGTCCGCGGTGCAGGACGCGGCCCGAATCCTGCCCGGCCCCAACTGGCCGCAGCGAATCGGCGACGGCGCCCGCCCGCGCGGCCCGGCGGAAGCGTTTCTCGCCCTGGTGCGGCAGCAGGTCTATGCGCGGGCGAAGGATGCGCGCGGCGGGTACGATCTCGAAACCGACACGCGCCCGCCCATCGACGGGCTGATCGACGCGGCGCGCGAACTGGAAAATGCGCTGGGCACCCTGTCGCGGCCGATGAAGGCGCTGACCGGCAGGCTGATGCAGCTGCTGGACGATGAGTCCGCCAGCCTCGACACGCCGACCCGCCAGCGCATCGAGGCGACCGCGCGCGGCCTGCGCCGCCGGACGGAGGGAGAGGTCGAGGCCTGGCGTGGAATGTTGATAAAATTGTCGGAGGCCAACGACAACGAGCCGGAAGAAACCGAAACCTTCGTGGACTGGTTCTCGGTGAGCCGCGATCAGGGCCGCGATATCGACGCCGCGATGCATCGCCACTGGATCGACCCGACGATCCCGTTCGCCGAAACGGTCGCCGCGCCGGCCCACGGCATGGTGGTCACCTCGGCGACGCTGCGCGACGGCACCGGCGACATGGAAACCGACTGGCGGGCGGCCGAGGCGGTCACCGGCGCGGCCCATCTGGCGCGGCCGGCGATCCGCGCCGCCGCGCCCTCGCCGTTCGACTATCCGGCGCAGACGCGGGTGTTCATCGTTACCGATGTCGGGCGCGACGACACGGCCCAGGTGTCGGCCGCCTATCGCGAACTGTTCGTCGCTTCGGGCGGCGGCGCGCTCGGGCTGTTCACCGCCATCGCGCGGCTGCGCGCGGTGCACGAGCGCATCGCCGGGCCGCTGGAAGAGGCCGGGCTCGGCCTGCTGGCGCAGCATGTCGACCGGATGGATACCGCCAGCCTGATCGAGATTTTCCGCGCCGAGGAGGAAACCTGCCTCTTGGGCACCGATGCGATCCGCGACGGGGTCGACGTGCCCGGCCGGGCGCTGCGTCTCGTCGTGTTTGACCGCGTGCCGTGGCCGCGCCCGACCATCCTGCACCGCGCCCGCAAGCAGGCGTTCGGCGGCGCGGCGTACGACGACCGCATCACGCGGCTGCGCCTCAAGCAGGCGTTCGGGCGGCTGACCCGGCGCGCCGACGATCGCGGCGTTTTCGTCATGCTGGATTCGCGCACGCCCTCGCGCCTGCTCGGCGCGTTCCCGGACGGGGTGGAGGCGCGGCGCGTCGGGCTGGCCGAGGCGGTGGCGGAGACAAGGGCGTTTCTGGAGGGATAGCTCGTCATCCCGGACGCCGGGTCCGCCCGAATTGCGCGGCTGTTGGGCAGCGGCCCTTGCGATCCTGGATCCAGACGACTGTGGCATCCGCCATCGAACCGGATCCCGGGTCGGGCCCGGAATGACATCTTTTCTCTATCGTCATGCCCGGGCCCAGACCCGGGCATCTTGCGCCAGCTGGAACGAGATCACCGGGACAGGCCCGGTGATGACGATCGGGGCGGTGGACACCCGGCGCAGACCTTGACCTTTCCGCCCTCTGCAAGTATCAGCGCTACAACACAAAATCAGGAGCACGACAATGGCCGAACGACATCACGAAGGGCTGATCTACACCATGGTGCTGGCATCCGCCGCCGACCGCGACATGTCGTCGACCGAGATCACGACGATCAGCGACATGGTGCGGATGATGCCGGTGTTTCACGATCTCGACGAGAGCGATATCTCGACGGTTTCGGAGGCCTGCGCCGACCTGCTGAATTCCGAGGACGGGCTCGACGACGTGCTGGATTTCATCGCCGACACGGTGCCGGAACAGCTGCGCGAGACGGCCTACGCCATCGCCTGCGACGTGATCGCCGCCGACCTGGCCGCCAGCCAGGAAGAGCTGCGCCTGCTGGAAATGCTGCGCCACCGGCTGGGAATCGAACGCCTCGTCGCCGCCGCCATCGAACGCGGCAGCCGGGCGCGGCACATGGTGGTGTGAAATCGCCAGGGGACTATGCCCCCTGGACCCCCCGGAAGGTAAAAAGGCTAAAAGGAAAAGGGTAAGCTTTCGCTAACGCGAAAGCGTCCGTGCAACACGGAACCCGACGATGCTGTCCCGGAGCCCGGCGGGTCTCCTGCCGCGGACCGCGGAACGGAGGAACTCTGGATCGTAGTTCCACGAGCCGCCGCGAACAACGCGGAGGGACCGATCTCCGCCTTCAAGCCACGCGCTGCCATCGTCAGGGCGGCCATTCTCATCATAGCTCCCATGCCAAAAATCCTCCACCCACTCCTGCACATTGCCGTGCATGTCATGTAAGCCGAAAGCATTCCGCGATTTCTCACCAACCGGATGTGTTTTCTTGTCCGAGTTGCCACCGAACCAGGCGTGATCGCCCAACTGCGATTCATCGTTTCCGAATGACCACCGGCCCGCCTCGCCCGCGCGGCACGCATATTCCCACTCAGCCTCGCTCGGAAGACGATACTCACGCCGCGTCTCGCTGCTCAGCCATTCGACGTAAGCATTTGCATCCTCCCACGACACGTTGATCACAGGGCGACGGCCACGGCCCCAGCCTCTGTCTTCTGGCAGCTCGCGGTTCGTCGCCTCGCAGAACGCGTCTTACTCGTCGAACGTCACCAGATAACGACTCAGCGCAAATCGATAGCCGATCTTCACACGATGCTGAGGACGTTCGTCGCCATATCCCGACTCATCACCCTCAGCGTCGCCCATCAGAAACTCGCCAGACGGGATCTCCACTATCTCGGGGCACCAAGGCTCGTTGACCTCGCGAAAAATCCGGGGAGGACCTGCGCCCCCCGGTCGCTTTGTCCCGGAAACCTCCTCGAAAAACCGCGCGGCAGTGTTCAGCACCGCCTGAACGGGCTCGACAAGCGGCTTTGCTGCGAGAGCCCTGGCCGCCATGCCGGCTCCAACTGCTGCAGCTGCCTCCCACTGTCCGTAGGCCATAGCGCCGACCACCGTGGAGACCGTTACGCCCACCGGACCCAGGGCGCTTCTCAGATCATCAAGATAGCGGCCGAGAGACGCCGTAACCGGCTCGAGCGCCTTCGAAAGATCTATGGGTACGTTAATACCCGTAATGTTGCCGACTTCGTTGTTCGACAAATTGTTGGAAAACGATTCCGCGCTCAAGACGTCGCGAATGCTGCCCAGAATGGACTCGATCCGGTCCTGATCTTCGCTACCCACATCGGCAGCCCTGACCGCACGTTCGAGTTCGTCAACGCGTTTCAGCAGCGCGTCGCGCTGGGCAAGAACCCGCGCGAGCCGGTTTTGGAGAACGGAATCCCTTGCGTCGTCGCCAGCGACATCCCCCGGTTCAACGGAATTGGTGACGTGATAAAGACGGAGAAGCGCTTTCCAGGCGTCGCCCCAATAGTCATCATCCAGATCGAACGCCTCGCCCGCCAGGGGATACAGCCGACGTCTGAAATTCAGGATCGCATCAGTGCCAGGCGAGAGGCTCGCACCCGCATACGGCAGAACCACAGCCTGGAGTTTATAGGCGAGGTCTTCCGGCAGGCGCCGGTTGGCGCTCACCTGACGCAATTCCGCCTCCAGCGCCTCATAGAACGATTGCAACTCTTCACCAACCCCAACCATCCGTTGAGCAGAAATCAGAAACGTTGCGCTGTCAATCTGGGGAGTGCCCTACCGGCCTGCGCGAAAAATAATGGGAGAATTCCAAGACAACGGTTTCCGCCGAATGGAGAAAAAACCCGCGCCTGTCGTCCCGGACTAGCTGCGACAGCTGCGCGATCCGGGGTCCTGCCGGACGGCCGCAAGCCATCGACCACTCATATCGCGCCATCTCGCTCCGTCCGGTTCCCGGCTCGCGTTTCGCCCAGGACGACAAGGGACCGGGCTGAGAAGCGGAACAAGATACCCGGGTCAAGCCCGGGTATGACGGGTTGAGGGGCGGCACGTCATTACCGGGTCGGGGCCCGGTAATGACGAAGGAAGGGAAAACAAAAACCCCCGCGGTTTCCCGCGGGGGTTCTGTTGGCCTTGAACCCGGCCGATGAAAGGCGTTTGCCTTACATCATGCCGCCCATGCCGCCCATGTCGGGCATCGGGGGCATGGCGGGCTTGTCGTCGGGGGCCTCGGCGACCATCGCCTCGGTGGTGATCAGCAGGCCGGCGACGCTGGACGCATCCAGCAACGCGGTGCGGACCACCTTGGTCGGGTCGATGATGCCGGCCTTGACCAGGTCCTCGAACACGCCGGTCTGGGCGTTGAAGCCGAACGTGCCGCTCTTCTGTTCGAGCAGCTTGCCGGCGACCACCGCGCCGGATGCGCCGGCGTTCTCGGCGATCTGGCGGACCGGGGCCTGGATGGCGCGACGCACGATGTCGACGCCGACCCGCTGGTCGTCATTGGCGACGGCCACCTTCTCGAGCGCCTTCGACGCATAGAGAAGCGCCGTGCCGCCGCCGGGGACGATGCCCTCTTCGACGGCCGCCCGGGTCGCGTTCATCGCGTCTTCCACCCGGTCGCGCTTTTCCTTCACCTCGACTTCAGAGGCGCCGCCGACCTTGATGACGGCCACGCCGCCGGCCAGCTTCGCCAGACGCTCCTGCAGCTTCTCGCGGTCGTAGTCCGAGGTGGTTTCCTCGATCTGCGCCCGGATCTGGTTGCAGCGGCCCTGGATGTCGGCCTTCTTGCCGGAACCTTCGACGATGGTGCTCTCTTCCTTGGTCATCATGACCTTCTTGGCGGAGCCGAGCATGTCGGTGGTGACGTTCTCGAGCTTGATGCCGAGATCCTCGGAGACCACCTGGCCGCCGGTCAGGATCGCGATGTCTTCGAGCATCGCCTTGCGACGATCGCCGAAGCCCGGCGCCTTGACCGCCGCGACCTTGAGGCCGCCGCGCAGCTTGTTGACCACCAGCGTCGCCAGAACCTCGCCCTCAACGTCTTCCGCGATGATGAGGAGCGGACGGCCCGACTGAACGACCGATTCCAGCAGCGGCAGCAGCGGCTGCAGGCTGGACAGCTTGGATTCGTGCAGCAGGATCATCGGGTTTTCCATCTCGCACACCATCTTCTCGGAGTTGGTGACGAAATAGGGCGACAGATAGCCGCGGTCGAACTGCATGCCCTCGACGACGTCGAGCTCGGTGGTGAGGCCCTTGGCTTCTTCCACCGTGATCACGCCTTCCTTGCCGACCTTCTGCATGGCGGCGGAGATCATGGCGCCGATCTCGACTTCGCCATTGGCGGAAATCGTGCCGACCTGGCCGATCTCTTCCTCGGACTTGACGTTCTTGGACCGCTTCTTGAGGTCCGCAACGACGGTCTCGACCGCGAGGTCGATGCCGCGCTTCAGGTCCATCGGGTTCATGCCGGCGGCAACCGCCTTGCAGCCCTCGCGAACGATCGCCTGGGCCAGAACGGTGGCCGTCGTGGTGCCGTCGCCGGCTTCGTCATTGGTCTTCGACGCAACCTCGCGCACCATCTGGGCGCCCATGTTCTCGAACTTGTCGGCAAGCTCGATTTCCTTGGCGACGGTCACGCCGTCCTTGGTGATGCGCGGCGCGCCGAACGCCTTGTCCAGCACGACGTTGCGGCCCTTGGGGCCCAGCGTCACCTTTACCGCGTCAGCCAGAATGTCGACGCCCTTGAGCATCTTGTTCCGGGCGTCGGTATCGAATTTTACTTCCTTGGCAGCCATTGATCCGCTCTCCTTACTCGACGATGCCCATGATGTCGGATTCCTTCATGATCAGAAGGTCCTTGCCATCGATTTTCACTTCGGTGCCCGACCATTTGCCGTACAGGACGCGATCGCCCTTCTTGACGTCGAGCTTGGTGTATTTTCCGTCATCGCCGCGGACACCCGGGCCCACCGCCACAACCTTGCCTTCCTGGGGCTTTTCCTGCGCCGTGTCGGGGATGATGACGCCGCCCGCGGTCTTCACCTCGGCTTCGAGCGCCTCGACCAGAACACGGTCGTGCAAAGGCCTGAAACTCATCTGCATGCTCCTCATTTTATCGTTAAAAAACAAAGGGAAACCGCTGCCTGCTAGCAGTCTCCCCACGCGAGTGCCAGACATATAGGGACGCCCCCGGCATGAGTCAACCCATTCGGGACGGGGGCACCGGTATCGCGCCGCCGCTCGCTCCTCCGCGGCCGGGAGGGGGTGGGGGAGAGGGCGGTCGCCGACACGACGCCCCTTGTCGCCCGTGTTCCGCCCGGCTATTGAAGCCGCATCATGACTGTATACAACGACCTCGTCCCCGCCGCCGCGCGTTCTTCCGCGCGCGCCGTCGCCGGGTGGCTCTTCATCTGCGCCGGCGCGGTCGCCTTCATGGTGGTGCTGGGCGGCGCGACGCGGCTGACCGAAAGCGGGCTGTCGATCGTCCAGTGGAAACCCTTTACCGGCTTCATCCCGCCGCTGAGCGAGGCCGACTGGCGCGTGCTGTTCGAGGCCTATCGCGACAGTCCGGAATTCCGGCGGGTCAATTTCTGGATGAGCCTGGCCGATTTCAAGACGATCTTCTGGCTGGAGTTCCTGCACCGGCTGTGGGGCCGGGTGCTGGGGATCCTGTTCCTGCTGCCGTTCCTGTGGTTCTCGTTCCGCGGCGCGATCTCCTGGCCGATGGGCTGGCGGCTGGGCATCGTGTTCGTGCTCGGCGGGCTGCAGGGCGCGCTCGGCTGGTACATGGTGAAAAGCGGGCTGGTCGACGTGCCCAGCGTCAGCCAGTACCGGCTGGCGGCGCACCTGCTGCTGGCGCTGCTGATTTACGCGCTGCTGATGTGGTACGGATTCCGCTACCGCTTTCCGGAACGCACCGCCGTCCGCGGGCGCGCGCTCGGCATCCTGCTGCTGTGCTGGATTTCGATCACGATCTGCTGGGGCGCGCTGGTCGCGGGCATGGATGCCGGCCTCGCCTATAACAGCTTCCCGCTGATGGACGGGCGCGTGGTGCCGGACGGCATCGGGCGGCTGTCGCCCTGGTGGCTCAACGGGTTCGAGAACACGGCGGCGGTCCAGTTCATCCACCGCGTGCTGGGGATCGGCACGGTCCTGCTGACGCTCTACGCGGCATGGGCGGTGCGGTCAGACGGGCCGGCGACGCGACGCGCGGGAGCGATCCTCGCGGGCATGGCGCTTGTCCAGATGGCGCTCGGCATCGCGACGCTGCTGAGCCATGTCGAATTTACGCTCGCCGTCGCGCATCAGGGCGGCGCGGTGATCGTGCTCACCCTGACGCTGTGGTTCCTTTACGTTCCGGGCGTCGTCGCGGCGCCGGCGCGGCGTGAAAACAGCACCGCCCCCAGCAGATAGCCGAACGTGCAGACGATCAGCCCGTAGACGTTGATGCCGAGGTCGTCGGCATACTTGCCGCTGCCGATATTGATCCAGTCGGGGAAGATCGGCATGCCGGTCGCGCTCTCGACCGTCTTGATAATTCCGAAGACGAGCCCCGGCCAGAAGGCGAGGTGGAAGCTCGCGGGCCCGGCGCTCGGGATGAAGGACAGCAGGAAGATCGGCGCTAGTCCCATCACCATGGTGCCGCTGATGGTGGTCGCGGCGATGATGGCCGGTCCGATCCCGTCCCCGGCATAGACCGACAGCAGCGGCAGATTGCCGAGGAGGGCGATTGCGATCATCGCCTTGCGGCCGAACCGGCGGTCTCCTTCCTCGGGCGCGCCGCGCCGGTCGGGCCAGTCTATGGCGGCGAGCTTGGCGGTGCTGGCGAAGGTGGAATCGAGCGTCGAGCCCGCGCTGGTCAGCATGATGGCGTTGAACACCAGCAGCATCGGAAGGCCGAAGGCCATCGGCACGGCGATGGTCGATGCGCCGGACAGCCCTTCCGCCCGCGCGTAGAGCCCGACCGCACTGAACAGCAGGATGAATCCGCCGCTCAGCAGGCCGGCGCAGACGAACGCCTTCACCATGGTTTTCGGTTCCGTCAGGAAGGCCCTGTCGGTCAGCACCGGATCGTGGAACGGATAGCTCAGCACCTGGACCGCCGCCAGCGCGGCGAAGGTCACGCCCGCCATGTGTACAGGCGCGGGGACTGCCGGCAATCCGCGCTCGATCAGCGGCGGGAACACGGCGATCAGCACCACAACCAGCAGGACCGCGGCCAGCAGCATCTGACCGGCGTCCGTCAGAAGCGATGACCTGAGTCCCCCGCGCCATGCGTAGAACATGGTGAAAACCGTCACGGCGAGCGCGGCGACCCAGTAGGCGGCGCTGCCTTCGGGCCCGAAATAGAGCGCCGACACCTTGGTGTTGGACCATACCTCGTTGAACAGCCGCACGCCGATGGCGATCAGGAACAGCCGGGCGCAGACCGAGCCGTACTTTCCGATCAGGAAACTGGCGAGCGAGCCGAAACCGCCGCGCGTCCGGATAAAATAGATCGCGATGGCAGCAACGACGAAACTGAAATAATAGGTGGCGTAGCCGATACCGCCCATCACCCCGAAGGCCTGCCCCAGATTGGCGGCGTTGGCGATGGACTTGGCGAACACCCAGGTAATCGCTGCGCTGAACACCAGCACCAGGAAGGCCGGTGCGCCGCCCGAATCGGCGCCGCCGCGGAAAAACTGCGTCGCGCTGACGGCGCGCGGGCTGAACAGCAGGACGATGCCGCAATAGGCGATCAGCACCACCCAGGGCGCCAGCAGTATCAATGTATCGGCATTCACCATCGTCTCCACAGGAATCCGGCCATAGTAAGCGTACGCCCTATTTGCGCAAGAATCGCGCGGAGCGCCATTGAACTTTTCGCGAGCCCCGTCCGGAACGAGATTTCTTGACGGAAACAGGCGGGCGGATTAAGGAGATTGCCTCCGTGGTGATTTGAGCCCGACCGGCTTGCGGCCACGTAAAACAAGCGGCTAAAAGGTCGGTGCCCATATCAGCCCCGGCCTTCGGTCGGGGTTTTTGATTTTGGGCGGAGAGCGCCCAGGGAGAGAAAGATGGCGGCAGGCAAAGAACTGGAACGGAACTGGCGTCCGCAGACGCGGCTGGTAAGGGGCGGAACGCGGCGGACCGAATTCGACGAAACCAACGAGGCGATCTTCATGACCTCGGGCTTCGTCTATGACAGCGCCGAACAGGCCGAGGCGGCGTTCAAGAACGAAATCGAGCGTTTCATCTATTCGCGCTACGGCAACCCGACCAACGAAATGTTCCAGGACCGGCTTGCGCTGCTCGAAGGCGCGGAGGCCTGCCGCGCGACGGCGAGCGGCATGGCGGCGGTGTTCGCGTCCATGGCCTGCTTTCTCAAGGCAGGCGATCACGTGGTGGGCTCGCGCGCGCTGTTCGGCTCCTGCCAGTTCATCCTGACCGAAATCCTGCCGGGATGGGGCATCGAGGTCGACATCGTCGACGGTGCCGAACTCGATCAGTGGAAACGGGCGCTGAGCCGGCCGACCGCGGCGGTCTTCATGGAGACCCCGTCGAACCCGGGTCTCGAGATCATCGACCTGCCCGCCGTCGCCGAGATGGCTCACAAGGCCGGGGCGAAAGTCATCGTCGACAACGTGTTCGCTTCTCCCATTCTGCAGAAGCCCCTGCAGCTTGGCGCGGACGTCGTGGTCTATTCGACGACCAAGCATATCGACGGTCAGGGCCGCGTCATGGGCGGCGCGATCCTGTCGACCGAGGAATTCGTCAACGAAAAGCTGTCGCCATTCTATCGCCACACAGGACCGTCGATGAGTCCGTTCAACGCCTGGGTGCTGCTGAAGTCGCTCGAAACGCTCGATCTTCGCGTCGAGCGCCATTGCCGGAACGCGACGGAGGTGGCGGAATTCCTTGAGGCGCGCGGAGAGCCGACCCGGGTGCTCTATCCGGGCCTGGCGTCGCATCCGCAGCACGAGCTCGCGAAGAAGCAGATGTCGGATTTCGGTTCGGTCGTGTGTCTCGATCTCGGCGGCAGCAAGGAACGGGCGTTCCGGTTCATGAACGCGATGAAGATATTCGACGTCTCGAACAATCTGGGCGACGCCAAGAGCCTGAGCACGCACCCGGCAACCACCACCCATCAGCGAATTTCGGCGGAAGAGAGGGCGCATCTCGGCATTACGGACGGATTTGTCCGGCTCTCGATCGGGCTGGAAGACGTGGAAGACCTGAAGGAAGACATCGCCCAGGCGCTGGAAACCAGCAAATAAAGGATTATCGCCGGCGCCGGTCGATGCAGCGATGCGTTGTCCCCTTGACCGGATCGCACTAGGATATATCTGGTATGGAGCGGCCGTTCGCCGGCCGCGCGGATAGGTACGGAAACGTCATGTACAGCTCTACCACGCGGTCGATTCGAGTGACCGTCGAACCGACATTTCTTGAAGATCAGTCGTCACCGTCCGAGGACCATTACGTATGGGCCTACCAGGTGAAAATCGAAAATGCCGGCGAACAGACGGTGAAGCTGCTGACGCGCTACTGGAATATCACCGACGCTCTGGGCCGCGTTCACGAAGTGCGCGGCGACGGCGTGGTTGGCGAACAACCGACGCTGACACCGGGCGACGCCTTCGAATACACCAGCGGAACGCCACTCGGAACGCCATCGGGGATCATGGTGGGCTCATACCAGATGGAAACGCTGGGAGGCGAACAGTTCGACATCGAAATTCCGGCGTTTTCGCTGGATAGTCCTTACCAGGCGCGACAGATCAACTGACGTCCCGCCGGTTTCCGGCGCAGCGGATTTCCGCGCCGGATTCTCGTCAAAAGGAACATTCAATTGTCCACGCCCAAAGACAGATTACGCCCGACCCCGGCGCCACACGTCGTATCAGAACTTCCGAGCCAGGAGGAGGCGGAGGAAGCTGTTCGTACGCTCCTTCGCTGGGCCGGCGACGACCCGGACCGCGAGGGGCTTCTCGATACGCCGAAGCGGGTCACCAGGGCTTTCGGAGAATGGTTCGAGGGTTACGAAGTCGATCCGGTCGAGATTCTGTCGCGCACCTTCGAGGAGGTCGAGGGGTACGACGAGATGGTGATCTTGCGAAACGTCCGTTTCGAATCCCATTGCGAGCACCACCTCGCGCCGATCATCGGCAAGGCGCATGTCGCCTATCTGCCGAACAGCCGCGTGGTGGGCATTTCCAAGCTGGCGCGTCTGGTCGACGCCTATGCCAAGCGGCTGCAGATCCAGGAAAGGATGACGGCGCAGATCGCCAATACGCTGAACGAGGTCCTGAAGCCAAAAGGCGTCGGCGTCGTTATAGAAGCGAGCCACGGCTGCATGTCGACCCGCGGCGTCCACAAGTCGGGACTGACCATGGTGACGAGCCAGATGATCGGCGCCTTTCGCGACCATGGCGAAACCCGCCGCGAATTTCTGTCCGCGATCGGCAACCCGACCTCGGGGCCGGGTACGATCGTCTGACCCAGGACCAGCCCGCAGCTCTCAGGTAGGCGCTCATGTTCGACTATCGACCAGCGCTTTTCGTCATCGGCCTTCTGCTGATGACCCTTGCCGTCGCCATGCTGGCGCCGTTCGCCGTCGATGTAATCGATGGCCATCCGGACTGGAAGGTTTTCGCCAGCGCCAGCCTCCTGACGATTTTCGTCGGCGGGGTTCTGGTCTTCACCAACCGGTCGCCGATCCGCCGGATCTCCATCCGGCAGGCCTTCGCCCTGACCACGGCGAGCTGGCTCGTGCTGACCACCTTTGCCGCCCTGCCTTTCGCGTTTTCCGATCTGAGATTCACCTATACCGACGCGTTCTTCGAGGCGATGTCGGGCATAACGACGACCGGATCGACCGTGATGAGCGGGCTCGACCGGGCGCCCAAGGGCATCCTCCTGTGGCGCGCCCTGCTGCAATGGCTCGGCGGCATCGGCATCATTGTCATGGCGATTGCGGTGCTGCCGATCCTGCGGGTCGGCGGGATGCAGATGTTTCGCGTCGAGGCGTTCGAGACGCAGGAAAAGGCTCTGCCGCGCGCCGGTGCGATCGCCGCCTGGATCGCCGTCATCTATATCGCGCTTACCGTGATCTGGTGGCTGGGCCTCTGGATCCTCGGCATGGACAGTTTTCATGCGGTGGTCCACGCAATGACGACGATCGCGACAGGCGGCTATTCCAGTTCGGATAATTCCCTTGCCGAATTCCGCGGCGCGGGAACCGAAATTTTCATTATTTTAGGCATGCTCGTAGGCGCGATGCCGTTTCTGCTGTATCTCGGGCTGGTCCGCGACGGGTCATTTGCGATCTTCCGCGATTCGCAGGTTCGCGTCTTCCTCGCGATCGCCGCCCTTTCGTCGCTTTCGGTCGCCGCCTGGCTTTTCTTCAACCACCGGTTCGAACCCGGCGAAGCGATCATCGTCGCGTCCTTCAACACGGTTTCCCTGCTGACCGGTACCGGCTACACGCTGGGCGACTACCAGTCCTGGGGAAATTTTCCGATCGTGGTTCTGTTCGTCGTCATGTTCATCGGCGGCTGCGCCGGCTCGACCGCATGCGGCATCAAGGTCTTCCGGTTCCAGATTCTGGTCGCTACCGCGCGCACCCAGCTTCAGCGCCTGTTGCAGCCGCATGGCGTGTTCGTGCCGCACTACAATCACCGGCCGATTTCGGACGAGGTTTCAAGCTCGGTGATGAGCTTTTTCTACTTCTTCATTCTCAGCTTTACCGCAATCGCCGTCATACTCGGCATGCTGGGGCTCGACTTCATCACGGCAATTTCCGGGGCCGCCACGGCGATCTGCAACGTCGGCCCCGCGATGGGCCCCATCATCGGTCCGACCGGTACGTTCGCGCCGTTGCCCGACGGCGCCAAATGGGTGCTGTCGTTCGCCATGCTGCTCGGGCGGCTCGAACTGTTTACCGTTCTGGTGCTGTTCATGCCGTCCTTCTGGCGCGGATAAAAAAAGCGGCCCCGCAGGGCCGCTTTCTGTGCCGAAACCGCTTTCGTCAGTCGATCGGCGCTTCTTCCCGGTCGTGAACGCGGACCTGTCCGGTGCCGTATTTCTCGCGGACGTCCTTGCGCGTTTCGTAATCGATGATCATCACGTCGTCCTGATGCCCCGACCGGTTGCCCATCAGGACCATGGGCCCATCGCCCGAATTTTCGAGCTGATAGAAACTGCCGCCCTGGATCAGCGCCGCCATGCCGGGGTTCAGAACCGCCTTTCCGCCGTCGGGAAAATGCATGGTGCACTGGCCCTCGAAACAGATGAAGGTCTGGTCCTGGTTATGGCAGTGCATGTCGTCGTGGTCGCCCGGGGTCGGGTAATAATGCACCCACGCATGCATCTTGCGGGTGGTGAAGACCTTGGTGCGTTTCTTTTCGGCGTGAGCGATTTCGCCGACATTGATGATATCGATGGCCATATGAGCGTCCTCCTGTCGCGGGATGGCGAATATTAGCCGCCTCCAGCCTCCGCTCGTCAAGCCTCGCGAACCCGATGGCGCCTGCCTCTACCGCGACGTCCAGCGCCCGAAATGCAGCCTGATCTGTTCTTCCAGCGAGGCGTTCAGATCGTTCATCATCGCCTCGGTTATGGCGAACCATATTTTTTCACGTTCGGCGAGCGTAACGTTCTCGGGTACGGACCGGGAACGCGTCGCGCGCGACGAGACGGCTGCGAGCTCGCGGCCGCCAGACGACAATATCTGCACCTTGAGTTCCAGCGTGGCGTCGTAGCGTTCGGACTGGTCTGTCGTGAAGGCGCCCTTGATGCCGGTGGTGCGTTTCAGCGGCACCTCGACGACGGCGCCGTTGAGAATCGTGACGCGGACGACATTCGGCCCGCCGGCCGCCTGCAGCCGGTCGCGCGCCCATTGCGCTGCGGCCGTCGCCGGCTGGACGGGAAACTCGGCTTCGACATGCGGACTGGCGGCATTGGTCCTGTACTGCTCCACGACCTGTATCTCGGAAGCCGTGAGCCGGATCGGCGGCAAATGGCCGAACCGCAGTTCGGCGAACTGGCGCGGCGCAGGCTGCGTCTCGCAGCCGAACAGCGGCAGCGCGCACCAGGCGAGAATAACAAGAAAAAAATGTTTCATAGTGGCCCACCGGTCTGTTCGCTCCGCGCAACGGACTGTCGCACGGCGGTAAACGCCATTTCAAGAATCGGGTAGGGAATCGATCAGGAATTCGGCGATTCTATGGCGCCGACCGCGTACAGCGCTTCGATGGCACCGGGATCGAAACGGTAATCCGCGTTGCAGAACTCGCATTTCACCGAAACGTCGTCGCCGTCCTTCATGGCTTCGATCTCGCCCCTCGGAAACGACCTGAGAACGTCCGCCACGCGCTCGCGCGAGCACCGGCACAGCATGTAGAGCGGCGAGCGTTCGAACACGCGGACGCCGTCCTCGTTGAACAGCCGGTAAAGAAGGTCGTTGGGATGCAGGTCCGGATCGGTGAGCTCCCCGGATGTGCTGCTGCCGAGCAGAACGATCGCCCGACGCCAGGATTCCTCGGTTTCCGGATCGCGGGCATCGCCGGACTGTCCCTGCGGACCGATCTGCGCCATGCGCTGAAGCAGGATTCCGCCGGATCGCCAGCGCGGTCTCCCGTCACCTCCGGCCACCCGCGCCGATGCAAGCTTAATGACCGCGTCAATCTGCGCCGACTGACGCAGATAATCGTGCGCGCAGTCGGCCAGCGTTGCACCCTGAAGTTCGACGATACCCTGATAGCGCTGCGTATCCGGCCCCTGGTCGACGGTAATGGCCATATAGCCGTTGCCGATCAGGCGCGGCACCATCTGCTGCGGTCCGCCATCGCCGTCGCGCGAAATCGCTTCGGCGTCGAACTGCGCATAACCGCGCATCGCGCCATCGCTGGTGACATCGACGACGAGAATGTTTACCGGACCGTCGCCCTTGGTCTGAACGGTGAGTACGCCGTCGAATTTCAGGATGCCGGCAAGCAGCCCGGCGACCGCCTGTGCGTCCGCAAGCAGATGCGAGACCGCATCCGGATAGTCGTGCGCCTCAACCACGCTCTGGACGGCGGCGCCGAGCCGCACCAGCCGCCCCTGCGCCGCCAGCGATTCAAGCTGAAACGGGAGAATTAGATCGTCGGAGTCTGACGCCTGACCGACGTCGCTCATAGACCGAAGCACCAGAGCAGAATGCCTTTCTGGGCGTGAAGGCGATTTTCCGCCTCGTCCCAGACGACTGAATGCGGTCCTTCCAGAACCCCGGATGACACTTCCTCGCCGCGATGCGCAGGCAGACAATGCATGAAGATCGCATCGTGCGCCGCACAGCCCATCAACTCCTCATCGACCCGGAATGGCGTCAGCAGCCGGTTCCGGCGTTCGCCGGGCTGATCGCCCATCGATACCCAGGTGTCGGTCACGACGCAGTCCGCGCCGGCGACGGCTTCCTTCGGGTCGGGCGTCAGATCGATCGTCGCCCCCTCGTTCCGCGCCCAGTCGACATCGCGCAGATCGGGCGAGAGCGTCGCCGGACAGGCGAGGCGGAGCGCGAATCCGAAACGCGCCGCGGCCTGAATCCAGGTGGTCGCCATGTTGTTGCCGTCGCCGACCCAGGCAACCGTCCGCCCGGCGATCGGGCCGCGATGCTGTTCGAAGGTCATGATGTCGGCCATGAGCTGGCACGGATGCGACCGGTCGCTCAGCGCATTGATGACCGGGATGGTCGCGTTCTGCGCCAGCTCGTCGAGCTTGTCGGGATCGTTGGTCCGGAGCGTTATGGCGTCGACATAGCGGCTGAGCACCCGCGCGGTATCGGCGATGGTTTCTCCGCGGCCGATCTGCATGTCGGCCTGATTGAGGATCACGGCGTCGCCGCCGAGCTGCTTCATGCCGACCTCGAACGAAACGCGCGTCCGGGTCGAGGGTTTCTCGAAAATCATCGCCAGCATCTTGCCGGCCAATGGCAGGGAAGGCCCTTTCCCGTCGCGAAAATCGCATCCGAGATCGACGATCCGCCTCAGATCTCCGGCGGATATCGCATCGAGATCGAGAAAATGCTTCGGGGAGGCGTCCTTAGCCATCGCCCGCCACGGCCCTGCAGGCCGTCTCCACTTTTGCGGCCGCTTCCGCGACATGGCTTTCGCCGATGATCAGCGGCGGCAACAGGCGCATCACATTGTCTCCGGCGGGGACCGTCAGCAGACCGGCCTCGCGGCAGGCGGTCACCATCTCGCCCGCGGGCGGAACGCATTTGAGGCCGATCATCAATCCCGTGCCCCGCACCTCGCCGATGACGGCAGGATAGCTGTCCTTCAGGCGCCGCATTTCCGCAAACATCAATTCGCCCATTGCCCGGGCATGGTCGAGAAACCCGTCCTCAAGCATCACATCGAGAACAGCATTGCCGGCGGCGCACGCAAGCGGATTGCCGCCGAACGTGCTGCCGTGCGTACCGGGGGTGATTCCCGCCGCCGCCGCCGCGGTCGCGAGACAGACGCCGATCGGAAAACCGCCGCCGAGCCCCTTGGCTAGCGACATGACGTCAGGCGTGACGCCGCTCTGCTGGTAGCCGAACAGCGTGCCGGTCCGGCCCATGCCGGTCTGAACCTCGTCAAAGAACAGCAGCAGGCCGAATTCGTCGCAGGTCTCCCTCAACCCCTTCAGGAAAGCCGCCTCGGCGGGGCGAATGCCTCCCTCGCCCTGGACCGGTTCGACGAGGATTGCCGCGGTTTCCCTTGTCACCGCGTTGCGGACCTCGTTCAGATTGCCGAACGCCACCCGGTCGAACCCGTCGAGCATTGGGCCGAACCCCGCACGGTGCGCATCGCTGGCGCCCGCGGAAATGGTCGAGAGGGTGCGGCCGTGAAAACTGCCTTCGAACACGATGGTCCGGTAGCGTTCGGAAGCGCCTTTCGTATCCTGATATTTGCGGACGATCTTGAGGCCCGCCTCGACCGCCTCAGCGCCCGAGTTACAGAAAAACGCTGTGTCGGCGAAACTGTTCGCCACCAGCCGTTCTGCGAGACGTTCCTGCCCCGGGACCCGATACAGGTTGGAGCAGTGCCAGAGCTGTCCCGCCTGCGCCTGAAGCGCTGCGACCAGATGAGGATGGGAATGGCCGAGCGAATTGACCGCCACGCCGGACGCGAAATCGAGATAGCGGCTTCCGTCGGCTGTAAACAGATAAGCGCCCTCGCCCCGCTCGAAGGAAATATCGATGCGCGCATAGCTGGGCATTACCGCGTTTGTCACGGGTCGACTCCGGTGCGTTGAAAGGCCGGAGACTTAGGCCCGGACCCGCGGATTGTCAACGATTGTAACCGTTTCCGCCCTTCATTCAGGCTCGGAAACCGTGTAGCGGCGCAGCAGCCGGGGCTCTTCCGGAGGAAAGTCGGTACGCGCATGATTGACGCAGCGGTTGTCCCAGATCACCAGATCGCCCGGCGTCCATTTATGGGAATAGACGATCTCGGGCCGTTCGCAGTGATCGAACAGGAAGGCGAGCAATTCGTCGCTCTCCTTCGGGTCCATCCCGATAATGTCGCGCGTCATAAGGCGGCTGAGATACAGCGCCTTGCGGCCGGAATCGGGGTGCGTCCGCACCAGCGGATGGACCACGACGGGTGCGTCGTCGCGCATCTCTGCCCGGGTCGTCTTGTTGTAATTGAACACATGGTTGGCGGAGAGCCCGTCAAGCCGGCCCTGCAGCTCGGCCGGCAGGGACTCGTACGCCGCCGACATGGAGGCGAACATCGTGTTTCCGCCGCGCGATGGAACCTTGATCGCGAACAGCGTCGTCGCGCGATAGGGCGTCTCGCGGTGCGAGCCGTCGGAATGGAACTGCATTTCTCCCTCGGGCAGAACGCCGATGGGAACGCCGTCTTTCCGAATGTTGCTGACCAGCATGACGCCGCGCTTGGACCGGGCTTCGTCGGGTTTGTCGTGAAGCCGCGTCGCATCCGAATCGACGCGTCCGAACAGCCTGGCGAAGGCGGCATGATCGCGGGGCGTGATCTTCTGTTCCGGAACGCAAAGCACCGCATGTTCGGCGAACGCCTTGCGCAGAAAATCCGCAGTCGCGTCGTCGATCGGACGACGCAGATCAATTCCGGTCACGCGCGCGCCAAGCGCGGGCGCAGTCTTCTCAATGGCGATAACGTCAGCCGTGCTCATTCTTCACCCCGGATCCGATCAGCCCTGCAGGCCTCGCCCCGATGTTATTACCAACCGGCCGGTACGTCATTCCCCTTCGGGTGCATCCGCGCCGCCGCTGCCGGGTACCGGCGTACTGGTGGTGGCGGCGACACTCGACAGAGGAGCCGTTGCCGCCTGTGGCGTCGTCGCCGCCGACGTGACGATCCGCGCCGGTGGCGCATTGCCCGACCGGTCTTCGCCGAAATAAATCGTGCGGTGAGGAAACGGAATTTCGATCCCGAGCTCGTCGAAACGTTTCTTCATGCGGCGGTTGAATTCGCGCCCGATGCCCCACTGCTTGACCGGCTTCGTCGTGATGCGAGCCTTGATGATGACGGCATTGTCGCCAAAACTGTCCACGCCGAGAACCTCCAGAGGCTCCAGAATATCCGCGGCATAGGCGGGATCGGCCTTGAGCTCTTCTCCAAGCTGCCGCAGGACGGACACCACATGATCGGTATCCTCGCGATAGGCGACGCCGACCTCGAACACGTAACGCGAGAAATCCTTGGTCATGTTTTCCAGCGTACTGACCTCGCTGAACGGAATGACGTGGACCGTGCCCGCCAGATCGCGAAGCTTGATGGTGCGGAGCGACAGCGCTTCGATGACACCCGCGTGTGTGCCGACCTTGACCACGTCGCCGACCGCGATGTGATCCTCGATCAGGATGAACAGGCCGGTGATGATGTCCTTTACCAGGGTCTGCGCACCGAACCCGATGGCCAGCCCGATGACGCCCGCGCCGGCAAGCAGGGGCCCGATATTGAGGCCGAGCTCCGACAGGCTGACCATGACGAACAGGGTGACCAGCACAACCAGCATCGTGGTGCGCAGCAGCGGCAGCAGGGTCTTGGCCCTGGCGGAAACGTTCCCGGATTTGCGCGACAGGTAACGTTCGATCATCGCGCTTGTCATTTCCCAGAACAGGATCGTGAGCACCGCCAGAATGGCGATGGTGACCAGGCTTCCCGTCACGCGCTGGCCGAAAGGCGTCGCAATCCAGGCGAATGAGTCGAAACCCCAGGCTTCGAGGATCGAGAACCCCGCGATGATCCAGATGACGACCGACGCGGTTTTCTCGAGAAGCGGCAGATAGCGGTTGGCCCTGTCCTCAAGACCCGGGTAGCGCTGGCGCAGCTCCGGTCGAAGGTCGAAAACCCGGCGGGCGATACGGTCGAAACCTGCCAGGGCGAGCTTCGCGGCGGCAATGATGGCAAGCGTCAGGAGCGTCGCCTGGATCAGATATTCGAAGCCGTCCTGAACCGCCAGCACCCAGACAAGGTAGAGGGCGACGACGTAAAGGATCGCGATAACATGCCATATGTCGGCAAGACGGGCGCGCAGCCGCCCGCCTCCGGACTCCGCAGTGCCGCGCAGGCGAGCGGCGATGCCGGCGCGGTTCTGAAGCACCAGAACGATGCCCATAAGCACCAGCAGAAATCCGAGCATCCGGAACAGCGTTTCGCCGCCGCCGGACGGTAATCCGAGCGCAACGGAAGCCGATATCAACCCGTAACCGTAAATCGACACCTGGCCGAAACGGCGGATCCAGATGAACAGGTAATTCGAATCCTCGTTGCGGAGCGGCACAAGGCGCAGCCCGTCGGCCGCCGGCGCCAGCACCATTCGCGAGAGAGCGAGCAGGATCCGCATCGCCACGTTGGCGTTGATCAGGATGACAGCGGCGACCAGCGTCGGTTTTCCTGGGTCCACGAAATTCAGGGCCGCGTAACTTCCGCCGAGGAACCCCGCGATCGGGATAAGGTCGAGCACGGTACGAAGCGCAAGCGACGGCGCCTTGACCCAGAACCGGTCCGAATTCCGGGCTTCCAGACGCTTCCTCGGTCGCGCCAGCGCATATCGCAGCAGCCATTCGGCGACCAGTCCGGCGATCAGGGCGACCGACAGTTTCCAGAAAATCTCGAACCAGCGCGCGCGCAGCGCGGGATCTCCCGCCTGCTGTCCCATCCAGTGATAGACGTTCGGGAGATCGAGAATCGTCCGCGCGCCCCGGACGAATTCCTCCGCGAAGCGTTCTACCCGGAGCGTAAGGAATCCAAGCAGCTGCGTTCCCAGCGCCTGCGGCGTTCCGGCCGTCGGTTCCGCCTTCTTCCGGAATCGGTTGAGCGTTTTCAAATTGTCGACGAACTTCTTTCGTTGTTCGTCGCTTTCCAGCGTCTCGATCAACCGGTCGAGCGCCGCCGCGTCAGGCAGGGAAACCGCCGGCTTGCCGTTCGCGTCGAGAACGAGCGCAGCGGCCTTTCCCTGTCGGGTATCGGGCGCCTTGCCGGCAGGAGCGGACAGCGCCGCCGGTCCGGACACCGCCATCGCCAGAAAAACCGCGAAAACAGGCAGAAACTTCATTGTTTGCAGACAGCTCTTCGTTCCCGCGCGCCAACACGCAGCGCCGCTTGGCCCACCAATTTGCATGGCATGAACCTGCGCCGCAACTCCGAACCGAACGAATTGCACCTGTCTCCATGAGCCGCCCTGCGTTGTTGAAAATTCGGGCATGCCCTATCATCGGACAGCCCCGTGATCGGGACGACACCGTCGGAAACAGAGGACAACGGAAAAAATGGGCGAGTTTGCCATCGGACAGCCGGTCACCCGGGAAGAAGACCCAAGGCTTCTTACCGGCGGCGGAGAATTTCTCGACGATGTGAATCTGCGGGATCAGGTCTGGGGATACGTCCTGCGTTCGCCCTATGCGATGGCGGATATCCGGTCGATCGATACAAGGGCAGCGAAACAGTCGCCGGGAGTGCTGGCCGTCCTGACGGGCGAGGACTGGGCGGCAGAGAATTACGGCGGCCTGCCCTGCGAGGATGCCACCAAGAAAAAACCCGACGGCACGCCGATGTTTCATCCGTCATGGCCGGCGCTGGTACGCGACCGGGTCCGGCTGGTGGGCGACCATGTCGCGTTCGTTGTCGCCGAAACCCAGTCGCAGGCGCGCGACGCCGCCGAGCTGGTCGAGGTCGAGTACGCGCCGCTGCCGTCCGTCGCGGGCATCGAGGATGCGGTTGCGCCCGGCGCGCCCGCAGTCTGGGCTGAATGCCCCGACAATGTCTGCTTCTTTGAGGAAAAAGGCGATGCGGCGGCGGTCGAGGCAGCCTTTGCGAAAGCCGACCATGTCGTCAGCCAGAAAGTCGTCAACAACCGGGTCACCGCCGTCGCCCTGGAGCCGCGCGGCTGTATCGGCGATTACGATGCGCGCAAGGACCGCTACACCATCTATACCGGGCTGCAGAATCCGCATCCGCTCCGTTTCCAGATCGCGCGGCAGGTGTTCGACATTCCGGAGACCGGCGTCCGCGTCATCCCCGGCGATGTCGGCGGCAGCTTTGGCATGCGGGGCGGCACTTATAACGAGCTGCTTCTCGTGCTGTGGGCGTCGCGGATCGTGGGCCGCCCGGTCAAGTGGCGTTGCGACCGCTCGGAAGGATTCATGTCCGACACGCACGGACGCGACAATGTCAGCGAAGTGGAACTGGCGCTCGACAACGACGGAAATTTCCTGGCGCTTCGCGTGAAGACGCTGGCCAGCATGGGCGCCTATCTGGGCATTCGCGGCCCGCGGCCGCCGACCAACAATCTCGGCACCATCGCCGGCGTCTACCGGACACCCGCGGTGCATGTGGCGATCACCGGGGTTTTCACGAACACGGTCTCCACCAACCCCTATCGCGGTTCGGGCGCACCCGAAGCGGCCTATGTCGGCGAGCGGCTGATCGACATCGCGGCGCGCAGGCTGGGCATGGACCCGGTGGAAATCCGTCAGAAGAACAGCGTAACGCCCGACCAGATGCCGTGGACCAACGCGCTTGGCTTCACATACGATTGCGGCGACTTTCCCGGCAACATGGAGAAGGCGCTTGAGGCGGCCGACTACGCCGGGTTCGAAACCCGGCGCGCCGAAGCGGCGGCTCGCGGCAGGCTGCGCGGGCTGGGCTTTTCCAACACGGTCAAAAAAACCTCGTCCCCCTACCCCGAAAGCTGCAGCATCCGGTTCGACCCGTCGGGAACGGTCCTGCTGATCATGGGCACCATCAGCCACGGGCAGGGTCACGAAACCGTCTTCAAGCAGATCGTCTGCGACCGGCTGGGTATCGATCCTTCGATCATCCGCTATATCCAGGGCGATACCGATATCGTTACCTACGGTCGGGGCACGTTCAATTCGCGCTCCATGTCGATCGGCGGTTCCGCGGTGCAGCTCGCCTGCGACAAGACGATCGCCAAGACGAAGCGCATCGCCGCCCATCTGCTGGAGGCCGCCGAGGCCGATATCGAGTTCGCAGACGGAACTTTCTCGGTCGGCGGAACCGACCGCACGATTCCGTTCATGGAGGTTGCGGCGGCCGCGTTCCGCCCCTCCAGCCTGCCGCCCGATGTCGAGCCCGGACTGAACGAAATCGGCACCTTCGCGCCGCAATACTGGAACTGGCCGACCGGCGTTCAGGTGTGCGAACTGGAGATCGACCCCGACACCGGCACCACCGATATCGTCAATTTCGTCTGCGTCGACGATGTCGGCACGGTAATCAACCCGCTGCTGCTCAAGGCTCAGATGCATGGCGGCATCGTTCAGGGGATCGGACAGGCGCTGATGGAAAACATCGCCTACGATTCCGACGGACAGCTTCTTTCCGGGTCTCTGTTGGATTACTGCATGCCGCGCGCCGACGATCTCTGTTACATGGACATCATCAGCGCCCCGACGATCACGGCATCCAACCTGATCGGCGCCAAGGGCGGCGGCGAATCCGGTCCGACCGGGGCGCTTCCGGCAACCATCAACGCCGTGGCGGATGCGCTGAAGCCGCTCGGCATCGACCATATAGACATGCCGGCAACGCCGCAGCGCATCTGGCAGGCGATCCGGACGGCAAAAACGGCCGCAGCATAGCGCCTGAAAGGGAGAACCGGGATGACGGAACTGACACCGGACAAGTCAATCGAAGGAAAGGTCTGCATCGTGACGGGCGGACCGCGCGGGCTGGGTCGGGCCATGACGCTGGCGCTGGTCAATGCGGGCGCCAAGGTCGTGGCGCCGGGCCATATCGCCGACGACATGCCCGAGATTGAGGAAGCCGGCCGCGCAGCCGCCCGCAATACCGGCGGCGAGGTGCATCCGATGGTCGCCGACCTGCGCGATCCCGCAGCCTGTGCCGACATCGTGGAAACCGCGCTCGACCGGTTCGGACGGGTCGACGTTCTAGTGAACAACGCAGCCCTCGGCATGCGTCCGTTTTCCGAGAATTTCATGACCGATCCGGTGAAATTCTGGGAGACCGATATTGCCCAGGTGCAGATGACCTTCGATACCAACGTCATGGGCCCGTTCCAGATGGCGGCCCATGCCGTGCCGCATATGGTGAAGCAGGGCTGGGGCCGGGTCGTCAACGTCACCACCAGCATCGGAACCATGCAGCGCAGGGGATTCTTCCCCTACGGCCCGTCGAAGGCGGGACTGGAAGCGGCCACCCAGGTCTGGTCGGAGGATCTGGCCGATACCGGCGTGACCGCCAACGTGCTGATACCCGGCCGCGCGGCGCTGACCGAGATCATGCCGGAGGCATGGCGCAACCAGGGAACGCACCGCTCGGGCCGGGAGCCCAACCCGCCCGAAGTCATGGCGCCGCCGATTCTGTGGCTGGCATCCGACGCATCCGACGGATTCAGCGGTTACCGGTTCGAGGGCGACAAGTGGGACGCAACGCTCGACCCGACCGAAGCCGCTCGCCGCAACATGCGACCGGTCGGTTTCGAACTGCGGGACGAAAACTCCGTTCTGGAATAAACGCATTTCCCGGCGGTTTGTGTTATTTATGCTCCTTGAGAAGCCGCGTGGCGTGTAAAAATGCCTGACAGATAACCGGTTCAAATCGATTTTTAACGATCGCCCGCGACAATCCGAGACGACATCGTCGAAAACGTTCCGCGCCTCCGCCGGTACGCCACGCTATTGCTGCGGGACCCGGTTCAGGCCGACGATCTGGTACAGGACGTGCTGGAACGCGCCCTTTCCCGGCTGCATCTGTACCAGCCGGGGACTAATTTGCGGGCATGGCTGTTCACGATCATGCACAACCTGCATGTCAATCAGGCCGTCCGGGCAGCCAAGGGACCCAAAACCGGCGCTGATGACGATGTCGCGGAGAGCTATCAGACGGCGGTGGAGCCGGCCCAGACGGCGGGGCTGTCGCTGAGGGATATGGAGCGCGGCCTTGCATCGCTGCCAGAAGAACAGCGGGCGGTCGTTCTTCTGGTTGGGGTCGAGGGAATGACGTACGCGGAAGCCGCTTCCGTTATGGAGGTTCCCGTGGGGACCGTCATGTCCCGTCTCGCGCGGGGCCGGCAGCGGCTCAGGGCTTATATGGACGGAGAAGATCCGGCTTCAGACGGAGCCGACCGATGAGTGAAATGGAAAGACTGACGGAAACGGAGCTGCATGCCTATCTCGATGGCGAGTTGGACGATGCGGCTCGCGCGGATGTCGAGGCCTGGCTCGGCACGCATCCGGAAGACGTTACGCGTCTTGAGGGGTGGCGGCGCGACCGGGACAGTCTGGCTGCGCTGCATCGCGACATGCTCGACGCGCCCGTCCCCGAACGCATGCGGGCGCTGATCGATCGTGCGCCGCGCCGCGCCGCATCCGGGGCGAGCGGCTGGATGAAGGCTGCCGCGGCGATCGTGCTTCTGGTGGCGGGTGCGGCCGGTGGCTGGGTCGCCAACGATGTCAGGAAATCGGCGGGCGGCGAAAACGATTTCGTCCGCAACGCGGTTGGCGCACACGTCGTCTTCACCCGCGAACGGGGGCACGCCGTGGAAGTCGCCTGGGGCAAGGAACAGGACGAAAAGCATCTGGTGCGGTGGCTGTCGCGACGGCTCGGCCGTCCGCTCAACCCGCCCTCCCTGAACGAGGCAGGGTACAGCCTCGTCGGCGGACGGCTGGTCGCCGACAATGGCGGCCCGGCGGCCCAGTTCATGTATCAGGACAAGGACAAGAAGCGGCTGACGCTCTATGTGCGGAGCGCCCGCGACGCCGAGGGCACGGCTTTCCGGATCGTCTCCGAACGCGGCATATCGGCGTTCTACTGGATCGACCGTACATACGCCTACGCGCTTGTCGGTCAGATCGACCGGGAAAAGCTCGTCCCGATGGGCGAAATGGTCTACACACACTTACAAAAGAAATGATCTTTCCGGGGAAGTCGTGGAATATCCCCGGATCAGGATTGTTAGTGGGCCGGGATGGCTTCCCAACCGTCTCGCTTTAAACCAGAGCGGAAGGGAAAATTGAAATGAAGAAATTGTGGAAACATTTTGTCGCGGCCGGGCTTGCGGTCGCCGTCATTGGCGCCGGAATGGCGACCGCGCCGGCCAATGCAGACGCGGTCAAGGACCGCGTAGCGGCCATGAAGGCCATTTCCAAGGCCAACAAGGTCCTGGTCAACTACAGCAAGGGCAAGGCCGACCAGAAGGCGGCGATCGCCGCCGCGAACGAGATCGCCTCGATCTCCGCCAAGCTGCCGGGCATGTTCCCGAAGGGCAGCGCCGCAGGGTACGGCAAGACCCACCGCGCCAAGCCGGACATCTGGGATAACTGGGCCAAGTTCGAGGCCGCCAATAACGCCATGATGGCGGCGGCCAAGAAGGTCGCCAGCGTGACCAAGATGGGCACCAAGAGCACCGCCATGGAAACGGCGGGAGACGTCCGCAAGACCTGCGGCGGCTGCCACAAGCCGTTCCGCGGCCCCAAGCCGAAGAAAATGTAAAGAGGCTTCGGATTTCCGAACGGATCAGGGCGGCCCTCGGGCCGCCCTTTTCATTTTGCGCATCCGCTTGCCGCTGGGAGGGCAATCCTGTATCGGAAGGCGGTGCGCGACAGCGCAACGGAATTCAATTTCTCGGAGACACATCATGGGCGAATTTGGAATCGGACAGCCGGTCCCCAGGACGGAAGACCCGAGGCTTTTGCGTGGCGGCGGCAAGTACGGCGACGATTTCACCCTTGCCCGCCAGGCCATCGGCTACATTCTGCGCTCGCCGCATGCCAACGCGAAAATCCGGTCGATCGATACGACCGCGGCGAAAGCAGCGCCCGGCGTGCTTCTGGTGCTGACCGGAGAAGACTGGGCCAACGCGGGTTTCGGGCCCTTCCCTGTCCTCGTCCAGCGGCAGAAGCGCGACGGTACGCCGATGCATGCCGCGCCGCGCGCCGCGCTGGCGAAGGACCAGGTGCGGCTGGTCGGCGACAATGTCGCCTTCGTCGTGGCGGAAACGATGGCGCAGGCCAAGGACGCCGCGGAGCTGATCGAGATCGATTACGAACCCCTGCCCTCCGTCACCGCCGTAACGGACGCCATCGCCGACGGCGCGCCGGCGGTTTGGGACAACTGCCCCGGCAACGAATGCTTCTTCTTCGAACTGGGCAACAAGGCGGCGGTCGAGGCTGCCTTCGGCAAGGCCGACCATGTGACGAAGATTTCCTATGACGTGAACCGGATTGCCGCCAACTCGATGGAACCCAGGGTTTCGATCGGCGACTACAACCGGCGGGATGACCGCTACACGCTGCATACCAGCACGCAGAGCGTCCACAACATCCGGGCGCTGGTGTCGGCCGTGATGCAGGTGCCTGAACCGCAGATTCGCGTGATCGCGGGCGATGTCGGCGGCGCGTTCGGCATGAAGGGCGATGTCTATCACGACCAGATTCTCGTGCTGTGGGCGTCGAAGCTGATCGACCGGCCGGTCCGCTGGACGGCGGAACGCACCGAGTCCCTGATGTCGGACACGCACGCCCGCGACAATGTCGTAACGGCCGAACTTGCGCTCGACAGGGACGGCAGGTTCCTCGCCTTCCGGGTGGAAACCGCTGCCAATCTCGGCGCCTATCTCGGCACCATGACGCCGCACTCGCCGACCAACAATCTGGGCGGGCTGGCGGGCGTCTACACCACCCCCGCGATCTATACGGCGGTCAGGGGCGTCTTTACCAATACCGGCTGGACCGGACCCTATCGCGGCGCGGGGCGTCCCGAGGCTAGCCTCGCCATCGAAAAGGCCATCGACACGGCGGCGCGTGAAATGGGCATCGACCGCGCCGATATCCGGCGCCGCAACCTGATCCCGTCGGGCGAAATGCCGTACAAAACAGGCCTGATCTTCGAATACGATTCGGGCGAGTTCGACCGGGTCATGGAACGGGCGCTCGCGATGGCGGATTACGACGGGTTCGAGGCCCGCCGCGCGGAAGCCGCCTCGCGCGGCGTCTATCGCGGGCTCGGTATCAGCTTCGCCATCGAACAGGCCGCCGCCCCGATGGAGGAGACGGCGGAAATCCGCTTCGATCCGCAAGGCAACTGCCGCATCCTGATGGGTACGCTCAACCAGGGACAAGGCCATGACGTGACCTTCAAGCAGCTCATCAACGAGCTGCTCGGGATTCCGCTGGAACAGATCACGCTGGTGCAGGGCGATACCGACGTGGTTGCCCACGGGCGCGGCACGTTCGGCTCCCGTTCGGCGGGCAACGGCGGCGCGGCGATCCAGCTGGCGTCGAAACGCATCATCGAAAAGGGCAAGAAGCTCGCCGCCCACCTGCTGGAAGCGGCCGAAGCGGATATCGATTTCGACGACGGCGATTTCGTCGTCACCGGCACCGACCGGTCGGTCAACATCGTCGAGGTCGCGAAGCTCGCCTACAACCCGATGGCGCTTCCGTTCGACATCGAACCGACGCTCAACGCGCAGGCCGCTTTCCGGCCCAAGGCGCCGACCTTCCCTAACGGATGCCATCTGTGCGAGGTCGAGGTGGACCCCGAGACCGGCAAGACCGAGTTCGTCCGCTATGTCGTGGTCGACGATGTCGGCACGGTCATCAATCCCCTGCTGCTCAAGGGACAGATCCACGGCGGCATCTCCCAGGGGCTCGGCCAGGCGATGTGCGAGGACATGGCCTACGATCGCGAAAGCGGGCAGCTGATCGCGGCATCCTTCATGGATTACTGCATGCCGCGGGCCGACGACATGTGTTCGATCGACGTGGAAAGCCATGCCGTCCCGTCGCCAACCAACCCGCTCGGCATCAAGGGGGCGGGCGAAGCCGGCTGCGTCGGCGCGCTGCCCTGCGTGCAGAGCGCGCTGATCGACGCCCTGTCGCCGCTGGGCGTCACCGACGTACCGATGCCCGCGACGCCGGCGCGCCTGTGGCGGACGATCCGCGACGCGCAGACGGCCGCGGCATAAACAGGAAAGGAAAGAACAGTGGAATTCGACAATTCATTCGAGGTGCCGGTCCCGGTCGAACAGGCGTGGGACATCCTGATGGATATCGAACGCATCGCGCCCTGCGTTCCGGGGGCGGAACTGACCGAGGTGGTCGACGACAGGACCTATAAGGGAAAGATTTCGGTAAAGCTGGGCCCGGTCGCGCTGACCTTCAACGGACAGACGACTTTCGAGGAGCTCGACCCCGAGAACCGCTGCGCAAAGCTCAAGGCGCAGGGCACGGACGCCAAGGGCCGCGGCGGCGCGCATGCCAATGTGGATTTTTCGATGGAACCGTCCGAGGCGGGGTCAAAGGTCCTGATCCACACCAACCTGCAGCTGTCCGGCGCGGTCGCCCAGTACGGCCGGGGCGTCGGCATGGTGGCGGACCTCGCCCAGCAGATCATCAAGCAGTTCGCCGACAACCTGGAAAAGAACGTCATCGCGCAGGAAGCCCCTGCGACCGGGGCGGGCGATACGGAAGAGGCCCGGCCCGACGCACCGAAGGAACCGCCCGCACCCGCCGCTCCGGTTCAGGTCGGCGGGATGGGGCTCAAAGTGCTGTGGAACGCCATCGTCCGCGGCATCAAGGGGCTGTTCGGGAAGTAGTCGCGGCCTCAGTGAAGCGCGCCGCTCGGCGCGTCCATCGACAGGTCGGGCGCAGCCGATGTCGGGCCTGCCTGGTGGTGCACCATCTTCCAGACCTCGCCCTCGCGGTGGAAGATGTTGGTAGCGATAAGCCGCCCCTCGCCCAGCATTTCGAAACAGATGACCACCGCGATATCGCCGTAGATTTCGGCATTGGCATCCTTGCATCTTATGCCCGGCGCGTTTTCGTCGGCGAGGATCGCGGACCAGCTGGCGATGATTTCGTCGCGGTCGTCGATCGCGCCCCAGCCGGGATGAATGCAGGTGACCGGCACGGCCCCCGACCAGAGCGCATTCATGGCGGCAAGGTCCCGGTCGTTGAACGCCTGATAAAATGATTCGTTGGCGAACAGGGCGGCGTCGCGGTCCGACATCAGCCCGCTTCCTTCTCGATATCTCCGCGATTGCCGGTCACCAGCCAGAGGATGCCGCCCGGCAGCGATCCGATCAGATAGAGAAAACCGAACGCCACCGACAACGCCAGCGCCTCTTCCGGCACGATGCCGATGGAGCCGAGCAAGCCGACCATCGCGCCTTCCCGCACGCCCCAGCCGGCGAACGACATCGGCAGGAAAGACGCCACGACGGCCGGCGGCACGACGGCCAGAAAGGCGCCGAAATCGAACACGATCCCAAGCCCGCGCGCCAGCGTCGCCATCATGACGACGATCATCGCATGCGCCAGCGTCGCCATCAGCAGAAGGGGCAGAATTTCCCGCTTCGCGACAAAAACTTCCTTCGCGTCCCTCGACAGCTCGGCGACAGAATTCCACAGCCGGTCGGGCAGTATTCTCGACAGCCGGACGGGGATCCTGTCCAGCAGCAGCAGGACAGCGAGCCCGGCGACGATGCCGCCGATCAGCGCAAGCAGCAGGTAGAGGACGAACAGGCTGCCGATCCACATGATCGCCCAGGGCAAGGCCAGCAGCACGAGAAACGCCAGCCCGATGAACGACACCACATGGTCGACCAGAATGCAGCCCACCGCCTGCTGGAGTCGCTCGCCCTGCTTGAACAGTCGCCAGACGCGCATCACGTCGCCGCCCAGGTTGGACGGCAGGGTCTGGTTGAAGAATACCGCGATCACCATCAGCCCGGTGACCGAGGTCAAAGGCGCGTGCATCCCCATGGCCTTCATGACAAGCCACCATCGGGTTGCTGCAAGAAACAGAAACACCGCCATGCAGGCGAACGCCGCGACGGTCCAGAAGGGATCGATCGCCGCGATGCGGCCCATTGCCGATTCGATGTCATATATTCCGAACAGCGCCCAGAGCAGGGCGGCAGATACGACGATTTTCGCAACGGCGGCGGCAAGCTGCTTTTTCCTGCCGGCCGCCTGTTTACTGGAAGGGATCGTTTCGGACATCGCGGCGGACAGTATAGGGGCCGGCGCGATTCGTCACGCCTCGGATGGAACCAATTTTCCCTGATTTCGACCGGATTTGACGGGAAATGGCGCGCCCGGGAAGATTCGAACTCCCGACCCCTAGATTCGTAGTCTAGTGCTCTATCCAGCTGAGCTACGGGCGCCTTGTGCCGAAAATCGGGGCATGGGAACCACCGACCGGATTTCGGAACGGCGGACGTTACTGAAATTGCAGGCGCTTGGCAAGCAGTTGAAGCGATACGCCGGGGGGATGCCCGCAATTGACGCCAAATCGACTTGTAAAAGCGAATCCATTCGGTATTATTCGTGTGAATCAAGGGTTTGCCGGATATAACCTGAGACGGAGTCCGACTCCGAGCGCCCAATCTGCCGACGAATTTCAGCCAGTCGACCGGCGCTGGACCGAAACTAGGGGGAGAGGCCCTTCATGGCCCGTACATTGTCTTCCGTAGCCGCGCTTTGCATCGCCGCTTCGCTGTCCGCATGTTCGTTTTCGATGGACTCGCTCTGGCCGTCGCTGACGGGCGACGACCCCGCGCCGCGACAGGCTGCGGCCCCGGCGCCTGCGAACGGCAAGGCAATCAGCATACCCGCATCCGCGGGCGAACGGATGAACCAGCCGACCATCGGTCCGGCCGGTTCGCCGCCTGTTCTGGGCTCGACCAATTTCGAACCGCCCAAGGTTACGCCGGGCCAGCAGACGGGCACCTTTGTCGGCCAGAAAGTCTCCACGCTGCGCGGCGAACTTCAGCGGATGCGCGGAGAGATTCGCCAGCAGAATGCCGGGCTGCAGAATATCCGGCGGGAAACCGCCGCCCATTCTCAGGCCTATCACGGATCGATCGCAGCGATAAATTCCCGGTTGCAGGTCGGGACCACGCCGGGCAATCCGTTCCTGGTCAGCAACTGGAATACCGCACAGCAGGGCCTTGCGCAGATCGATACCGATATCGCGCGGATGAACACGCTGGCAAACGCCGTGGCGGGAACCAGCACCATGTCTGCCTACCTGCTGGAAACCACGCGCGCCGCCTACGGGCTGAGCGGCGCGGTCGAGGAAGACCATCGCCAGCTCGCCATTCTGGAAGACGAGGTCAACCGGACGGTAGTGCTGATCGACCGGCTGCTGAACGAACTCAGCGAAGACATCAACCGGCAGACCTCATACGTGGCGTCGGAACGCAGCAACCTTACCGCGCTGTCTCTGGCGATCAAGAACGGGGAAATGCTGGGCGGCAGCCTCGCCAACCGGGCCTATGCCACCGCCGCGCCCCTGCAGACCGCCGATCCGATCAGGAGCGGCGCCGCCGCGGGTCCCGCCGGACGGCGTCCGCTCGTCGTCATCCGGTTCGACCGGCCGAATGTCGATTACGAACAGGCGCTATACAGCGCCGTAAGCCGGGCCCTCGCCCGCCGGCCGCAGGCGGGCTTCGATCTCGTCGCTGTCGCATCGCGGCGCGGAACGCCGGCAAAGGTGACCCTTAACAGCAACAAGGCCAAAAGGAACGCCGAAAGCGTATTGCGGTCGCTCGCCAATATGGGTCTGCCGCTCGACCGCGTCCGGCTGTCGGCGATGACCCAGGACACCGCCGAAAGCAACGAGGTCCATCTTTACGTCCGGTAGACCCGGCGTCCGAAATCCGAAATACGGAGCGGCTTCCAGGCGTTCGTCGGGAAGCCGCTTTTTTTGCGGCGCAAAGACCCTACTCGCCGACCGGCAGATTGTCGATCAGGCGCGCCCGGCCGAGAATCGCCGCGCCGAAGACGCGCGCTCGCGCCGGATCGGTGACGCGGGATAGCGGCGTGAGCGACTCCGCATCGCAGACCGCGACGTAATCGACAGAATCGAATCCCGCCGAAATCAGCCCGGCCGCGGCAGCGTTTGCCGCCGCCGCGCAGTCCGTTCGGGAATCGCGCGCCGCCGCCGCCAGCGTCGAGAGTTCCCGATGGAGCGCGGGCGCAATCCGCCGCTGCGCGTCATCGAGATAAGCGTTGCGCGACGACAGGGCGAGACCGTCCGCTTCGCGCACCGTGGGGACCCCTGCGATCCTCACCGGGAGATCCAGATCGCGCGCGAGACGACGGACGACCTGAAGCTGCTGGTAATCCTTCTCGCCGAACAGCGCGACATCGGGCGCACATTGCGTCAGCAGCTTGGCAACCACCGTCGCTACTCCGCTGAAATGACCGGGTCGATGCGCCCCGCACAGCCCGGCAGTCAGACCGCCAACCGACACCGTGGTGACAAAACCCGCCGGGTACATCTGCTCCACCGACGGCGCGTATGCCGCATCGGCTCCCTCCTGCGCGAGAAGGGCGCAGTCCGCGGCCTCGTTCGCCGGATAGGCCGCGAGATCCTCGTTCGCGCCGAACTGGGCGGGATTGACGAACAGGCTGACGACAACCCTGTCGGCTTCCTTCCGGGCCCGCCTGACAAGGGACAGATGTCCTTCATGGAGGCCGCCCATCGTGGGAACGAGCGCCACGGCCGCACCTTCCGCCCGCCAGCCGGCCACTCTGCCCCGCAGGGCCGCGACCGTCCGCAGCACTTCGATGTCAGCGGTCTTTGCGCTGCTTGTCTGCGAAGACATGTTCTGAGCCCGGGAAGCGTCTTGCGCGCACCTCCGCGGCGTACTCTGCCGCCGCGCGGCCGATATCCGCGCCCAGCGATGCGTAGCGTTTGACGAAACTCGGCGTGAAATCGCTGAACAGCCCCAGCATGTCTTCCGCCACAAGGACCTGACCGTCGCACTCGCTTGAGGCGCCGATGCCGATGGTCGGTACGGCCACGGCAGTCGTCACGTCCCGCGCCAGCGATTCGACAACACCCTCGACGACGATGGAAAACGCACCGGCCGCCGCCACCGCCCGCGCGTCCGCCACGATCCGAATCGCCTCATCGCGACTTCTCCCGCGCGCCCGGTATCCGCCGAGCCGGTTGACGCTCTGCGGCATCAGCCCGACATGCCCCATGACCGGTATGCCGCGCTCGACCAAGAAGGCTATGGTTTCGGCCATTTCCGAACCGCCTTCGAGCTTGATCGAGCCGCATCCGGTCTCCGCCATGACCCGGGCAGCGCTGCGAAACGCCTGCTCCGGCGATTCCTGATAGGAACCGAACGGCATGTCGACCGTGACGCAGGCGCGCGCCGACCCGCGCACCACGGCGGCGCCGTGCGCGATCATCATGTCGAGCGTCACGCCCAACGTCGAATCCATGCCGTACAGCACCATGCCGAGGGAATCGCCGACGAGCAGACTATCGACATGCGGGTCGAGAAACGTCGCCATGGGCGCGCTGTAGGCCGTCAGGGAGACGATCGGCTCGCCGCCTTTGCGGGCCATAAGCTGGGGCGCGGATATTCGTTTCGTTTTGCCGGCGGCGCTCACGCCTTCCTCCGGTCAGGGGCCAAATAAGGTCGACCGCGCGGCCCATCGCCGGAGCCCGCGCGGAGCCCTGCTTTTAACCGCAAATGGCGGGCGGCGAAAGGATTTCCTTGGCGCGAATGGAATGCTGGCGCATAAAGAGCGAACGACGATAAGAATCGGGGAGACAAGGTGTCAGCTCAGAGACCGGACCGGTGGCATCTGTATCGGTTTGTCCTGCTGACCGGCCTGATCGGCGGCCTCGGCTTCCTCGGCGGCTGCGCCCAGACGCCCGTTTCGCTGGCCCGCAACCACATGATCGCCGCGGCCAATCCGCACGCGGCCCGAGCAGGGCGCGAAATCCTGCGCGCGGGCGGCAGCGCCGTCGACGCGACTATCGCCGCCCAGATGGTGCTGACCCTCGTGGAGCCGCAGAGTTCGGGCATCGGCGGCGGCGCGTTCCTGCTTCACTACGCGCCGCCCGACGGAAAGTCGGGCCGGCCCGCTGACATCCGGGCGTATGACGGGCGCGAAACGGCACCCGCGTCGACGACGGACAGGCTCCATCTGGACAAGGACGGCAAAACCATCCCGTTCCGCACCCGCGAGGCCGGCGGACGCGGCGTCGGCGTGCCCGGACTGCTGCGCATGCTGGAGATCGCGCACCGGGCACACGGCCGTCTGCCCTGGAAGCGGCTGTTCGACCCGGCGATCGCGCTCGCCGAGGACGGGTTCGAAATCTCGCCGCGCCTGCACCGGATGATCGACCGGGACCGGCATCTCAGGAAATTCGCGACTGCCCGGCAATATTTCTATTCCAGAACCGGGGAGGCCCGGCCCGCCGGCGAGCGCCTGCGCAACCCGGCGCTGGCAGAGACGTTGCGGTCAATCGCGGAGAACGGCGCGGATGCCTTTTACACCGGCGCCATTGCGCGGGACATCGCGCTCGCGGTATCGACGACGGCCTACCTTCCGGCCGAAATGACGTCCGCGGATATCGAGGGCTACCGCGCCAGAACGCGTTCGGCGATCTGCAGGCCGTATCGGGTATGGCGTCTGTGCGTGATGCCTCCACCGACGTCCGGCGGCGTTGCAACGCTTCAGATCATGGCCATGCTCGAAAGATTCGACCTGTCGCGTATCCCGCCCGGCACGGCGCAGTCGGTTCACCTGATCGCAGAGGCCAGCCGGCTCGCGTTCGCAGACCGGAACCAGTATCTGGCGGACCCGGATTTCGTTGACATACCGGTAGACGGGCTTCTCGACCGCTCCTATCTGGATGAGCGGAGCCGCCTGATTTCCGCCGTGCGCAGCCTGGGAACGGCGCTTCCCGGCGCGCCGCGTCGACCGGGCAGGCAGGCGGGCGCCGCCAGGTTTGCGGCCGACCTCGGAGAGCAGCGGCCGGTTTCCACGAGCCATATCAGCGCAGTCGACGGGCGGGGAAACGCCGTTTCGATGACAACGACCATCGGCATGCCGTTCGGTTCGCGGCTGATGGTACGGGGTTTCATGCTCAACGACGAGCTGACGGATTTTTCGCCGCTGGCCGAACGCAACGGCCAGAAGATCGCCAATCGCCCGGCGCCGGGAAAGCGTCCGCGAAGCTCGATGTCGCCGACCATCGTGACCGATGCCACCGGCAAATTCGTCATGGCGATCGGCTCGCCGGGCGGGTCGAGCATCATCGGCTACGTTGCCAAGAGCCTGATCGCCGCGCTGGACTGGAACATGTCGATGCAGGACGCGATATCGCTCCCCAATTTCCTGAACCGCAACCGCCGCACCGAGCTTGAGGAAGGGACTTCGCTTGAGGGCCTGGTTCCGGCGCTCAGGGCGCTGGGCCATAAACCGCGCATCCGTCCCCGCACCAGCGGGCTGCACGGGATCCGGGCGCGGTCCGGCGGTTTCGAAGGCGGAGCCGACCCGCGACGCGAAGGCGTCGCGCTGGGCGACTGACCGAACGCCGACGCGAATGTCCGTTTTATCACCCCTGGAAACCGCGTTCGGAAAACTGCCCGGGCCGCTTCGCGGCGCCATCTGGATGGTCTCGGGCGGGCTGTTCCTGACGCTGCTGGCCCTCGTGATCCGGTATTTGCAGCCGCGTTACGACGTCCTCGAAATGATTTTCCTGAGGAGCGTGGTCAGCTTCCTGCTGATCCTGCCCTGGGCGATAAAAGTCGGGTTGTCCAATCTCAAGACCCGTCGCCTGGGTCTCCATGTTTTCCGCAATGCGATTCACTATCTGGGCAATGTGGGCTGGTTTTTCGGCGTAACGCTGGTGCCGCTGGCGGACCTGTCCGCGCTGCAGTTCACGGTGCCGCTTTTTTCCGTCGTGCTGGCCGCGATCTTCCTGCGCGAGCGGGTTGGTTTTCATCGATGGGCCGCGACGGCTGTAGGGTTCGCGGGAGCGCTTCTTATCATCCGGCCGGGGTTCATCGATCTCACGCCCGGTATCGTCGCGGTCGTCGCTTCCGCGGTTTTCTACGCATCGTCGGGAGTTTCGACCAAGGCGCTGTCGCGGACGGAAAGTCCCAATGTCGTGCTTTTCTACATGACCATCGTGTTCATCCCGATCTCGGCAATTCCGGCCTTCCTGAAATGGACTCCCCCGACGGTCGAAGACGCGGTTCCGATCCTGCTTCTGGGGGTATTCGGCTGGCTCGCGCATTTCTGCATCATTCGGGCGTTTACGGCGGCGGACGCGAGTTTTGTCGCGCCGTTCGATTTCCTTCGCCTGCCCATCGCAGCCCTGTTCGGCTTTTTCCTCTATCTCGAAAAACCCGATCTGTGGGTGTGGGCGGGCGCCGTGATCATCTTTGCCGCGACCTGGTACAACACCTCGCGCGAAAACCGGGCAAAGAGCGGGACGGCGCAGCAATGACCGCGACGGCGCCACCCCAGATCAGCCTCGCCAAGGGCCGGCAGAAGCGGGTTCGCGCGGGTCACCCGTGGATTTTCTCCAATGAGCTTCAAATGACCCCGGAAGCGAAATCTCTGGTTCCGGGAACGATCGTCTCGTTCATCGATGCCGGCGGCGAGGCCATGGGAACGGGCTTTTTCAATCCGCACTCCCTGATCGCCGGCCGAATTCTGCGCCGCGATCAGGGACCAGTGGATGCGGACCTGTTCGAGCAACGGCTGCGGGCCGCGCTCAACCTGCGCGAACGGCTGTTCGACAGGCCGTACTACCGGCTGGTCCATTCGGAGGCTGACGGTCTGCCCGGCCTGATCGTCGACCGATACGGCGATTTTCTGACCCTTCAGTTCAACGCTGCTGGAATGTCGCTCGCCCGAAACGGCGTCATCGAGGCGCTGCGCGCCGTCGTGGGGCCGTCGTCCATCCTGCTGAAGAACGACGGGCCCGCGCGGAGCCTCGAAGGCCTGGACGAGGAAATCCGCTGGATCGGACCGGAACCGCCGGCCCCGCAGATTCTGCCGGAGGGGGATGTCTCGTTCCGGCTCGATCTGAGCGGCGGCCAGAAAACCGGGTGGTTCTTCGATCAGGCCGCCAACCGCGCACTGGTCGCCTCGCTGGCGAAGGATGCGCGCGTTCTGGATCTTTACTGCTATCTCGGCGGGTTCGGGCTTTCCGCCGCAAGATCGGGGGCCGCCTCGGTATTGCTGGTCGACCGATCGCAGAGCGCGCTGGACCTTGTCGCCCGGACCATAGAGGCCAACGGCCTCGATGACCGGTGCGCCGTCCGCAAAGCCAACGTCTTCGACGAGGCGGAGCGGCTCGCCGCCGCTGGCGAGAAGTTCGATATCGTCGTCGCGGATCCGCCGGCCTTCGTCAAGTCGCGGCGCGACGCCAAGTCGGGCGCACGCGGCTACCGCAAGCTTTCCCGGCTTTCGGCGGCCCTGGTCGCTCCGGGGGGATTCCTGTTCTCCGCATCCTGTTCGCATCACATGCCGGCGGACCTGTTCGCCGAACAGCTCCGCCGCGGCATCGGCGACGCCGGCCGGACCGCGCGCATCCTGTCGACGACCGGCGCGGGGCCGGATCACCCTGTTCATCCGCACCTGCCGGAATCCGCCTACCTGAAAGCGCAGCTTCTTCAGCTCGATTGAGGCGTGGTATAACAGGCCGAACATCAGGAGACGGCCGATGAACCCGATCAAGATCACCAAGCTGGACCATGTCGTGTTGCGCGTCGCCGACATCGAGAAATCGATTCACTTCTACCGGGACATTTTGGGATGTCCCGAAGCCCGGGTTCGCGAGGATACCGGCCTGTACCAGTACCAGGCGGGCGGCTCGATGATCGATCTGGTGCCGCTCGACGGCAAGCTCGGTACGCGGCCCGGATACGGCCCTCCGACCGAGGGACGCAATGTCGATCATTTCGCGCTGACCCTGTCGGAATTCGACGAGGACGCGCTGACGGCCTATCTTGAGGAACACGGCGTCAAGGTAACCAAGAGCGGCATGCGGTTCGGCGCGGAAGGTACCGGACCGTCCATCTATTTCGAGGACCCGGACGGCAACGAAGTCGAACTCAAGGGCCCGTCAACCAGATAACCAACCTAGTTCAGGGAGCGATTGGAATGTTGAAGATCATGGGACGGGATACCTCGTCCAATGTACAGAAGGTCCTGTGGGTCTGCGGCGAGCTTGGGCTCGAATACGAGCGCGAGGATCTTGGGGGGCCGTTCGGCGGAAACGACCGTCCGGAGTATCTGGCGCTCAACCCCAACGGCCGCGTGCCGACCATCGACGACGATGGCTATATCCTCTGGGAGTCCAACTCCATTGTCCGCTATCTGGCCGCAAAACACGGCGGCGACCCGCTGCTGCCGTCTGACATCCAGGTACGGGGACGGGCCGAACGCTGGATGGACTGGCAGATTTCGACCATGAGCCCGGCGCTGGTGCCTGTGTTCTGGGGCCTCGTCCGCACGCCGCCGGAAAAGCGCGACATGGACGCCATAGAGACCGCCCGCAAGAAATTCAGTTCGCTGATCGCGATGATGGACGGACAGCTCGCCAGGACGCAGTACCTGGCAGGCGACGATTTCACCGTGGGCGATATTCCGCTGGGCATTACTGCCTATCGCTGGTTCGTCATGGACATGGAGCACGAGGATTATCCCCACCTGAAGCGCTGGTACGATCTGCTGACCGAACGCAAGGCGTTTCAGGACGCCGTGATGAACCCGCTCGCCTGAGGAGAAAACGCATGAAAATCATCGGTCGCAAAAGCTCGTCCAATGTCCAGAAGGTTCTCTGGGCGCTGGCGGAGATGGGCGTCGATTACGAGCGCGAAGACGCCGGTCGCGAGTTCGGCGTGGTCGACACCGACGCCTACGCCGCGCTGAACCCCAACCGCCGCGTGCCCACGCTGGTCGACGGCGATTTCGTATTGTGGGAATCGAACGCCATCGTCCGGCATCTGGCGCGCGAGCACGGTCAGGGCACGCTTTATCCCGACGATGCGCAGGCGCTCGCCAGCGCCGAACGCTGGATGGACTGGCAGCTCACCACGCTGGGCCCCGGCTTCACCAATATCTTTCACGGGCTGGTGCGGGACGCGCCGGAGAAGCGCAACTGGGATGCCATCGAAAAATCGCGCGCCGCGACCGAGGCCAATTTCGAGATCGTCGATGCGCAGCTCGCGAAAACGAAATATCTGGCGAGCGACGATTTCACCATGGGCGATATTCCGGCCGGCATCTACGCCTATCGCTGGTACGCGTTCGAGGGCATCGAACGCAAGACGCTGCCGAACGTGGAGCGCTGGTACGCCGCGCTTCAGGAGCGCCCCGCCTTCCGCGAATTCGTGATGGTCGGGCTGGGCTAGGGTACGGCGGGCTGCATCTGCAGCACCGGCGCTGTTAATCCCGGGCGTATTTCTTTTCCGCCTCGTAATAGTCGGTAAATCCGACCACGTCGCGGATATGCGCAAAATCGGTCAGCTGCTCTGGAGGGCGTGCTTCCCGCAGCGCCGTCGCCGCGCGCTCCATCGCCGCCATCGCGGCGTTCAGCAGCGTCAGCGGATACAGCACGATCTTGTAGCCCATCTCCTCCAGCACCGCGGGCGGCAGGACGGGCGTATCCCCCTGCTCCACCAGGTTGGCCATTTTATGCCCGTCGACGCCGTCGCAGAAGGCGCGCATCTCGTCCTCGCTTTGCGGCGCTTCTAGAAACAGGATGTCGGCGCCGGCCTCGGCAAAAGCGCGAATGCGCCACATCGCCTCCTCGAACCCGTCGGTCGCCCGCGCGTCGGTCCGCGCCATGATCAGGATGTCCGCGCCTTCCTCGCGCGCGTCGACTGCCGCCTGGATGCGCAGCAGCGCTTCGTCGCGGGAAACCACCTGCTTGCCGCGCGTATGGCCGCACCGTTTGGGCGCGAGCTGGTCCTCGATCATCGCGCAGGCAAAACCGGCCTGCGCATAGCCGCGCACCGTGCGTTTGACGTTGAGCGCGTTGCCGTAGCCGGTATCCGCGTCGCCGATCACCGGGATCGAAACCGCATTGCAGATGTCGCGGCCCTGTTCGAGCATTTCGGCATAGGAAATCAGCCCGGTATCCGGCATGCCGAGACGCGCCGCGGATACGGCAAACCCGCTCATGAAGCTGGCCTCGAATCCGGCCCGCTCGATAATGCGTGCCGACAGCGCGTCGAAACAGGCCGGCGTTACGATGACGCCGGGTTCGGCAAGCCGCTTTCGCAGGCGTTCCGCGGGTGAAGTCATGTCAATTTCCCGTTCAGATGAAAGCTGCAGCGAAACTAGCGCGTCATCACCCGGATGGGCAAACCGTCAGCCATGCACCAGCCTGGGCGCCGCCTGATCTCCGCCGCCTTCGAAGGAATCGGTCGGCAGAAACAGCGTGAAGATCGTTCCGTCCGGTCCCGAATGTCGCAGTTCGATATCGCCGCCATGCCCGCGCATCAGATCCCGGGCGATCGACAGCCCAAGCCCCGTCCCGCCGACCCGGGAGGTGCCCTGGAACGGCTGAAACAGGTTGCCGCGAGCCGCATCGGGAAGGCCGGGTCCGTTGTCGGCGACCTCGATGACGATCCGGTCGCGTTCCGCATGGGCACGAATGGCGATCCGGGTAGCTCCGGCTTCAAAGGCGTTACGCGCGAGGTTAAGCAGAACCCGGAAAAACTGATCGCGGTCGGCGTGGAGTTCCAGCCGGTCATCGACCCGGCTGTCGATCGCGGCGACCCCGTCGCCCAGTCCGGCGGCCGCGTCCGTCAGCTCATCGAGAAGCGGCGCGAGGGGAAAACTGCGAACTTCGAAGGCCGCCGATCCTTCCTGGACGAAACGAAGCGTCTTGGAACACAGCTCCACCGCCCGGTCTATCGCGCCCATCAACGTCGGCGCGATGCGCCTGATCATTGGATCTTCGGTGGTCTGAAGATGATCGGAGACAAGCTGGGCGGACGCGAGAATGTTTCGCAAATCGTGATTGATCTTGGTAACGGCAGTCCCCAGAGCGGCAAGACGCGCGTTCTGCATCAGGGCCGCGCGAAGGCCGCGCTGCATGCCGGCAAGCTCTCTCCGGGCGATCCCAAGCTCGTCCGTCCGGCTGTCGGGCGTTACCAGACGGGTGCCGTCCGCGGGGTCCTCCCGGAAGCGGACCATCGCGCTGGTAATCTGCCGCATCGGACGCACGAACAGCCACTGCAGCGACAGATAGACCAGGACCGCCGTCATCAGCGAAATCGCTATCGACAGTCCGAGGATGTTCAGCGAATACCGGACCATGGCTTCGCGCATGGGCTGTTCGCCGATGACGATCTCCACCGTCACGGACCGGTCCTTGGGCGACGGCGCCATGACGCTCAACGCGCGGTTCTTCCTCGTCAGCAGGGTTTCGAACGCATCGCCGATCAGCCCGAAAAATGTTCCCTTTGTCAGATCGTATGACCGGTCGACGGTCGGCGGCATCTTGTGCGACAGGACCAGCGCCTTGCTGGAAGAATGTTTCAGGACGATACCGTAGACCCCGGCATGATCCAGCAGGGCGTTCCTGAGGCGGTCGCCGACCGGCCGCTCCGGCATTTCGTCGAGCGTCAGGCTCGCCAGATGGGCGGCGGCGATACGTTCCTGCAGGTAGGTGACGCGGAACCGGGCAATCGACGGCGCATAGATGAAGACTTCGCTCAGCATCACGAAAAAGATGGTGAGCAACAGAAGGCGGGCCGACAGGCCAAACCAGCTCCGCGCAGGTCTCTCGGGCGAATCAACCATGCGGCGACTATAATCAAGTTCCGCAGCGCCGGACATGAAAAACGCCGCCCGGCGATACCGGGCGGCGCAAATCATGGATTTCCCGGCTTAGCGCTTCTTGGCGGCGCAAGGGTTGCAGCCGCGCTTCTTGGCGGCGCACGGGTTGCAGCCGCGCTTCGCCGCGCAGGGGTTGCAGCCGCGCTTCGCCGCACAGGGATTGCAGCCGCGCTTCGCCGCGCAGGGATTACAGCCGCGCTTCTTGGCGGCGCAGGGGTTGCAGGCGGCAATCTGAACGCCGACGCCGCCGGACAGATCGGCGGCGGCAGCCGGAAGGGCGACGGTCGACGCGGCGATTGCGGCGACACTAAGCGCGGTGACGGTTTTCTTCATGTCCATAATGGTCAGCTCCCGTGGTCAAAAGATTTTCGATTGGACGTCCCCGACCCTGACGCGAGTATCCTCTGATGCGCCGCCGGGCTCAGGGAGCCACGGACAGGTTACTGTCCGCCCGCGATATATATGCATCGGATACGGGGTCTCAACGAAACTAACGTTCACCGCCCGTCAACTTGTCGTGAAGCCGGTTGCCGCAAGGTTGCGATCAACCGAACGAAAGCAGGAATCTGACGATCTTGCGGGTGCGTTCGCTGAACAGCGACGGCGTGTAATAGGAACCGGCGGCGCGCTTGTTGATTTCCCCCAGCGTCGGATAAGGCAGGATCAGGCCTGCCATGTCCCCGATCTTCATGCCTTTCGATATCGGCAAACACCAGCTCTGGATCAGTTCGCCGGCCTTTTCGCCGACCATCGACGCGCCCACGACCACGCCGTTCTTCCGCGTAACCACCTTGAGAAGCCCGACCGTCTCGCGGTCGGCCCGCGCGCGGTCATTGTCGGCGAATTCGGCGCGCAGCACGCGGATGCCGTCGCCGAATTTTTCCCTTGCCTGATCTTCCTTCAACCCGACCTGCGCGAGCTCCGGCGACGTATAGGTCACCCACGGGACGGCCCGGTAATCGACTTTCGCAGGCAGGCGGAACAGCGCGTTCCGGATAACGATCCCGGCGTGATAGCCGGCGACGTGCGTGAACTTATACCCCTGCGCTGCATCGCCGATCGCGAAAACGCGCTTGTTGGACGTTCTCAGCCTTGCATCGACCACGATTCCGCCCCTTCCGGTCTCGATGCCGGCGGCGTCGAGATTCAGTCTCTCGAGATTGGGTTTGCGCCCGACGGCAAGCAAAAGGTGCGTACCGGAAAAAACCTCTTCCTGCCCGTCGATCTCGACGGTCGCGGCAATCGCGCCCGGGGCGCCTGAAACCGATCTCACGGTCGTCCCCTCGCGAATATCGACGCCGTCCTCGGCAACGCTTCGCTTGACGACCGCCGACAGTTCCGGATCGTCGGGCCCAAGCGCCCGCAACCCTTCGAGAACGGTCACCTTTGCGCCGAGACGCGCATGGGCCTGGGCGATTTCCATGCCGATCGGCCCGCCCCCGACGACAAGCAGATGGCCGACCGGCTCGGCAATATCGAAAACCGTTTCGTTTGTGAAGTACGGCGTTCCGGACAGGCCGTCGATCGGCGGCACCAGGGGCGACGATCCGGTAGCGATTACGAACCGCCTGGCACGGATTTCATGCCCGCCGGCAACGACCGTGCGCGGTCCCGAGAACGCGCCGTATTCGCGGAGAACCCTGACGCCGAGCCCTTCGAAACGGTCCTGCGAATCGTGCGGCGCAATTCCGTCGATAACGCTTCTGACATGGTCTCGGACAGCCGCCATGTCGACGTCAGGCGGGCCCGCGTTAATGCCGAACCGTCTTGCGTTCCTGACCGCCTGGGCGGCATGGGCGGAAGCGATCAGGGATTTCGAGGGTACACAGCCGTAGTTGAGGCAGTCGCCGCCCATCTCGCCGCCTTCGAGCAGCACGACGCGCGCGCCCATCTGAACCGCGCCGGCGGCGACCGACAGTCCGCCGGATCCCGCACCGATGACGCAGATGTCTGTTTCGATCCCGGTAACCACAGATGTCCCCGGACGCTCTATGCCGCGGCTTTCCCGCCGCGCGCCTTGTATTTCTTATAGGCGATGGGCAGCAGGGAAAGGATGCCCAGACCGACGATGGGCAGCAGGAACCGCGGCTCGAAAATGATACCGAGATTGACATCCTGTCCCGCCTCCAGCACGGCGCCTACCCCGTCTCCGACCGACGCATAGACCAGGGAGCCGGGAATAATGCCGAGCGCGGTACCGACAACGTAGGTCCCGAGGCGGACGCCGAGAAAGGCCGGAACCAGATTGACCAGGAAAAACGGGAAAGCCGGGATCAGCCGCAGGAACAGGAGATAGCTGAGCGCATTGTCCTGAAACCCTGACTCCATTTTCTGGATGGCGCCCCCGGCTTTCGCGCGCAGGATGTCGGCGAAGGCATGGCGCGCCGCGAGGAACAGGGCGGTCGCCCCGATCGTCGCGCCGATGACGGTAAGCGCGCCGCCGACAAGGGGACCGAACATGAACCCGCCGGCGATTGTCATGACCGCGCCAGCCGGTATCGAAAAGGCTGTCGCAACGGCGTAGAGCGCTGCATAGATGAGCCCGGCGACAATCCCGCTGCGCGCCACCCAGTCGGTAAGCGCCTGCCGGTTTTCCTTGAGCGCGTCGAGCGTGAGATACTGGCCCAGATCAAAAACGAAAAATGCCGCAAGCCCGGCTGCCAGAACGAGGACAGGCAGGAGACGTCCGAAGGAAAAACCGGACGGTTTGCCGCCGACGGCATCGGATGCAGCCCTATCGTCCAATTGTGCGGCGTCGTGTTCTTCAGACATTTTTTCTCCTGCAAAAAGCTTATCAGGAAATTCCCGGGTCGTTCACATGATATCTATAAGTACGGTCCGGCGAACAACCACTCAACAGATGCGCAACTATTCGTGATAGGCGGAAAACTGGCCGTTGCCGTCGTCGGCCGGATAGCTTCCACTAGATTGACTTGGGTGGCGCGAAACACTATACAGCCCACTCTTTTGACCGGATTCTCAGCGGAGTTCAGCCGTGAAACGCACCTATCAGCCCAGCGTCCTCATTCGCAAGCGCCGCCACGGGTTTCGCGCCCGGAAGGCGACCGTCGGCGGCCGGCGCGTCCTCTCCAGCCGGCGGGCCCGGGGACGCAAGCGCCTGTCAGCGTAATCCATGACGGAGGCGCCTCAGCGCCTCAGGCGGCGCCGTGACTTCCTGCGCCTTGCCCGGACCGGACGGAAGTGGGCAACACCCGGCCTTGTTCTGCAGGCAACGCAAAGGCCGGAAGGCCTGAAGACCGAACCGGAAATCGATTGCGGAACGATCCGCATCGGCTTTACGGTCAGCCGCAAGGTAGGCGGCGCAGTTATACGCAACCGCGCCCGACGACGGCTGAAGGCGGCTGCTGAAGAGATTTTCCCGGCACATGGCATGCCGGGTTTTGATTATGTCGTAATCGGCCGGGCGGCTACGCCCGCGCGGCCATGGCCCGCCCTGCTGTCCGACCTGACAGCTGCACTGAAAAAGGTTGGCGGCTGGCGGGAAAACGAGGAGCGGAACGGGCGATGAATATCGTGTCGCGGACATCAGCCGCCGTTCTGTGCGGCTTCATCCGCTTCTACCAGCTCTTCTTGTCGCCGGTCCTGCCGGGAAGCTGCCGCTACGCGCCGAGCTGTTCCCGATATGCGATTGACGCAATCACCGCCCACGGCGCCCTGCGGGGGGTCTGGATCGCCGCCAAGCGTATCGGACGATGCCATCCCTGGGGCGGACAGGGACACGACCCGGTTCCCGAGGCGGCCCCATCAGCATCAAGGACAGAATAAACGATGGAACAGCGCAATCTCCTTATGGCGGTCGTCGCCTCCATTGCGATTCTGGTGGGCTGGCAGTTCCTTTACGAGGGCCCCCGCGTCGAACAGCAGCGCGCCAAGCAGGAGACGGCGCGGAAAGCGGACGCCAAACCGGGAACGGCCGGGCAGCCGATGGCGCCGTCCTTGCCCGGCAGCGATGGCGTAACCGTCCCGCAGCCGCGGGCGGGAGATGCGCCGCAGCAGCCGCTGTCGGGAGACGTGCAGGTGCCGGGTGCGAATTCGGCGGGAACGCCACTGGCCCCGAGCGTCAGCCGGGAAGCAATCATTGCACGCGACCAGCGCATATCCATCAACGCGAAAAGGCTGATCGGCTCGATCCGCCTGAAGGGCGCCCAGATCGACGACCTGACGCTGACCGATTTCCGGGAGACCACCAAACGGGACAGTCCCAGGATTAAACTGCTGTCGCCGCCGGGTACGCAAAAACCGTACTATGCCCGTTTCGGCTGGGTTTCCGGCTCGCCCGGCGTCCGCGTTCCGGACGACAACACGGTCTGGACGTCGGACCGCAGCTCAATCGGCAGCGGCGAAGCGCTGAGACTGACCTGGGATAACGGTCAGGGACTGCGATTCATCCGCACGATCACGCTCGACGAGAATTTCATGTTCTCGGTCGCGCAGCGGGTCGAGAATTCGGGCAACAAGGCCGTGACGCTTTATCCCTATGGGCTGGTATCGCGCACCGGAACGCCGGAAACACTGGGATTTTTCATCCTTCACGAAGGGCTGCTGGGGGTCATCAACGACAAGCTGGAGGAGGTCCATTACGACGACCTTCAGGAAACCGGCAAGATCGAGGCATCAAGCCGCGGCGGCTGGCTCGGCATTACCGACAAATACTGGCTGGTCGCACTGGTGCCCGATCAGAAGGCGCAGCTTCGGACCAATTTCCGCCATACGCTTCAGAACCGTCAGGACAAGTATCAGGTCGACTATCTGAGCGGCGCGGTCGTCGTCCAGCCCAACAGCGCGTCGGAAGTTTCCAACCGGCTGTTCGCCGGCGCCAAGGAAGTAAAGCTGCTCGACGCCTACGAATCCAAGCTCGGAATTTCGCGGTTCGATCTGGCGGTAGATTTCGGCTGGTTCTATTTCCTGACCAAGCCGATCTTCTACGTGCTGGATTATTTCTTCGGGCTGCTCGGCAATTTCGGGCTGGCGATCCTGCTGCTGACCGTCATCATCAAGATCGCGTTCTTCCCGCTGGCCAACAAGTCATACGAGGCGATGAGCCGCATGAAGAAGCTCCAGCCGAAGATGACCAAGCTCAAGGAACGGTACGGCGACGACCGGGCCAAGATGAACGAAGCGATGATGAAGCTGTACAAGGACGAGAAGGTCAATCCGGCGTCCGGCTGCTTCCCGATGCTTATCCAGATCCCGGTGTTCTTTGCACTTTACAAGGTTCTGTTCGTGGCGATCGAAATGCGTCACGCCCCGTTCTACGGATGGATCCAGGACCTGTCCGCGCCGGACCCCACATCGCTGTTCACCCTGTTCGGCCTGATACCGTGGTCGCCGCCGGAATTCCTGATGATCGGCATATGGCCAATCATCATGGGCGCAACGATGTATCTGCAGCAGAAGCTTAACCCTGCCCCGGCCGACCCGATGCAGGCGAAAATATTCATGTTCCTGCCCTTTATTTTCACCTTCATGCTGGCACAGTTCCCTGCAGGCCTCGTCATCTACTGGGCCTGGAACAACACGCTCTCGATTGCCCAGCAATACGCGATCATGAAGCGCATGGGCGTCAAGGTCGGCGGCTGACGGCCGCGCAGCGCGCATGCCCGGACGGGACTCCAGAACCGGAACGGATGGCATCGCCGAGGACGCGATCGAGTTCGGCCGCAAGCTGTTCGAGTCCGAATGCCGCTTCATCGCCGGCGCCAACGATTACGGCTCCCTGCCCGCCAGCGAATTTCCCGAAATCGCCTTCGCGGGCCGGTCGAACGTCGGCAAGTCGAGCCTTATCAATGCGCTCGTCCGCCAGACTTCTCTGGCCAGAACGTCCAAAACGCCGGGCCGGACGCAACAGATCAATTTCTTCCGGCTGGGTTACGACCTGACGCTGGTCGATCTGCCCGGTTTCGGCTATGCGAAGGTATCCAAACAGAAAGTCGGCGACTGGACAGCGCTGATTCACGCCTATCTCAAGGGCCGCGCAACGCTTCGGCGGCTCTGTCTCCTGATCGACTCCCGTCACGGGCTGAAGGCGAACGACAGGTCGCTGATGAAGGAACTCGACGCCGACGCGGTTGTCTATCAGATCGTCCTGACCAAGATCGACAGGATCGGAAGATCGGAACTCGAAGACCGGATCGCCGACATTGCCGAAGAGCTGAAAACCCATCCCGCCGCGCACCCGTTGATTCTGCCCACGAGTTCGCGGGACGATGTCGGAATCGCCGAGCTCAGGGCCGAACTGGCGACACTTTCCGTATCATATCAATTTGGATAGAGTACGCCGCTTCGATTCACAGAGACATTCTCCGGTCATGAACGAAAAGAAAACCAAGGCGGTTTCCGACGAGGAACGCGAACACTGGCTCGCCAAAGCGAAGACGCTGTCGGAGGCGCTGCCCTATATGCGCGCCTACGCCGGCAAGACCTTCGTGGTCAAATATGGCGGCCATGCGATGGGCGACCCGGAACTCGCAAAACTGTTCGCGCGCGATATCGTCCTGTTCAAGCAGGTCGGCATCAACCCGATCGTGGTCCATGGCGGCGGGCCGCAGATCGGCGACATGCTGGAACGGCTCCGCATCAAGTCCTCCTTTGTCGACGGGCTCAGGGTGACGGATGCGGCCACCGTGGAAGTGGTCGAAATGGTGCTGTCGGGCAGCATCAACAAGGAGGTCGCCGCCGCGATCAACGAGGCCGGCGGTACGGCGATCGGGCTGTCCGGCAAGGATGGAAACCTGATCCGGGCGCGCAAGCTGACGCGCAAGAAACGCGATCCGGATTCGAATATCGAAAAGGTCGTGGATCTCGGCTTTGTCGGCGATCCGACCGAGATCAATGCCAGGGTGCTCGCCGAAATGGCGGAATCGAACATCATCCCGGTGATCGCGCCGCTTGGCATCGGATCGCGGGGGGAAACCTTCAACATCAACGCCGACACCGCGGCGGGCGCCGTTGCGGCAGCGGTCGGCGCGGAGCGGCTCCTGATGCTGACCGACGTGCCGGGCGTGCTCGACAGCAAGGGCGTGCTGATTCCGGAAATGACGGCGACCCAGGTCCGGGCGCGAATTCGCGACAAGACCATCAGCGGCGGCATGATCCCGAAGGTGGAGACCTGCCTGGATGCCGTGAAGGGCGGCGTCGAGGCCGCGGTCATACTGGACGGACGCGTTCCGCACGCGCTGATCCTCGAGATATTCACCGAACACGGTGTCGGCACGTTGATCCGCAAGCCGCCTGCCGCGAAACGACGCAAGCGCTGACCGGCGAATTCGATGCCGCCGTCCCACAGATTTCGCGCCGTCGTATTCGATCTCGACGGGACGCTGGTCGATACGCTTCCCGATATTCACGAGGCGCTGAACCGGGCGCTGGCCGAAGACGGCCTGGATCCCATCGACGAAAACGCCTGCCGCAGGATGATCGGCGGCGGCGCCCACAACCTCATCGAACAGGCATTCGGGATGATCGGCGAGGCGACCGACAGCCCGCGCATCGACGCCGTGTTCGAACGGTTTCTGGTCCTTTACGCAGCGGAACCGGCAATCCGGTCTCTGCCCTTTCCGGGCGTCATTGACACTCTCGACTGGCTGCGCGGCCAGAATGTCGCGCTCGGCATCTGCACCAACAAGCCGGACGGCCTGACGGCCCTCGTGCTGGAGCAGCTCGGCCTCGCCTCCTATTTCGGCGAAGCGGTGATCGGCGGAGAGGGGTTGCCTGTTCGAAAACCGGATCCGGGCCATCTGCTCGAGGTCGTGAGACGGACCGGTCACGCACCGTCGCAGGCGCTGATGGTCGGCGACAGCGAAACCGATGTCGCCGCCGCCCGCAATGCAGGCCTGCCGGTCATCGCGGTGGATTTCGGCTATACCAGGGTACCGCCGGCCGAACTCGGCGCCGATATCCTGATTTCGGATTTCGCGCATTTGCCGGACGCAATGGGCCTGCTCTGAGAGTCGCTCATTCGTAGTGCAGCGATTCCGCCGACGACATGCGAATAGCAACGAAGGCGGGATAGATCGCAGCCACCAGGCAGGTACCGACGCAGGCCAGAGAAAACAGGGCGGTTGCCTGCCAGGACAGCCTGATCGCGTAATCGAACAAGGTGAAATGGTCGAGAAACGAGACGCTGACCGCGCCCAGCGCGTTGCCGACCACCGCCGACAGCAGCGCGCCGACCAGTCCGATGATCACGCCCTCCGCAAGCAGCATCTTGGTGACCTGCCAGCGCCCCATCCCGACCGTGCGAAGGACCGAGAACTCGCGGCCGCGTGAATGGACCTGGATCAGCAGCGTATTGGCGACGCCGATCGCCGCCAGCAGGATCGTCATCGCCAGGATGAAATCGAAGATCAGAAAGTCGCGGTCGATCTCCCGCGTCCGGTAGTAGCCGCGGACCAGCCCGTGATGGGTCCGCAGGTAATAGGGATAAAGCGCGTCGTATCTCAGCGGTCGCCAGATCCAGTATTTCCCGTCGGCATGGCGGGCCGTACCGTACAACCCCAGCGTCCGTTCCAGATTGTCGGCGAACAGCCGGTTTCCGTCGCTGAACACGGCATAGGATTTCAGATCGACGTAGCGGCCGTCTTCGGCGAAGAAGCCGGTATCGTCGGCGACCTCGATGATATCGAAATGATAATCATGGCCGCCGCTGCGGATCACGAGAGTGTCACCCGCGGACGCATTGTAGCGGGCCGCGAGCGTTTTCGAGAGGATGACCATGCCGGGCTCGAGCAACGGCCGGCCCTGATTGAGCCTGTCGATGTTGACGTCCGCCCGCTTGACGAGACGCATCGGAAAGGCACCCTGAATTTTCTCGGACATGCGGACGAATTTGATCCTGTGCACGCGTTTGAGCCGTTCGAAATCGGCACTGTCGAACGGCTGCGACGTGCGTTCGAAAAACGTGTTGGGCGCCAGCGTCGCCTGACTCCAGATAATGATCTCGTCCTTGAGCGCGCGCGTGATGTCGTGCAACGCGGTCAGCATGCCGAAAACGAGCACGACCGCGGTAATGGCGAACGTCACCTGCCGCGTGGCGAGTCGCATGCGGCGGCCGGTCAGCAGCGCTTCGAGCGGCATCAGGGGGTGCATCAGCTTTTCGAACAGGGCGATCGCGCCCCGCAGCAGCGGCGTCACCCACCAGAGCGTGGCGGCAGCGACCACCGTTACGAACGCGGCCTCGAAAAGAAAAAAATGGACGATCGACATCCAGGAGATCAGGAACGGCCGCACCAGCACATAAGCGGCGGCCAGCGCCGCCGGCAGTAGCCAGCCGAAACCGGAGGACCTGGCAACGGCGGTCCGCGCTTCTTCGGACAGGAACCGCGGCTGAAGAATGCGGGCGATCTCCATTCTGAAAATGGCGCGGACCGGCGACGCGACGCCCAGCACGGCAACGGCGACGCTGACCAGCGACATCGCGGCCAGTTCGCCCCAGGGCACGACAGCGGTGCCGACGGGCATCTGGCCGGTTGTCGAAATGCCCATCCTGAGCAACGCCCGCCCCGCCGGTATGGCCGCCGCCAGGCCGATCAGCGTGCCGACGGCGCCGAGGATCGCCGCTTCGGTCAGCAACGAAACGGCGACGCCCCGGCGGCTCTCTCCCAGACAGAGAAGCAGGCAGAATTCGCGGGCCCGGGCGGTAACGGAAAAACGCATCGTGTAGAAAACGATCACCGCCCCGACGAGAAAGGACAGCAGCGATGCCAGCCGGACGGCGAGCCGCATCGCGGCATAGTCTTCGTTGCCGTGGGTGGCCAGGGTTTGCGACCTGCCGGTCCCGGCCCCGCCGCGCTGGGACGGAACGAGCGAGCCTTGCTTCTCGCGGCTGTCCCCCCTCGTTATCGTGAGATTCTCGATCTGCGGCGCGATGCTGGTCGCGGGCGCGAAGAGAGCCTGCGTCCGGCGCGCGGCCCGCGCGGCTTCGGATTCGCCGGACGCCTGCGGCGGGTCGGCCGGCACGTCGCGGGTATTGTTGTCGACGATCAGGATCGCGCAGACCACCATCATGCCGATCGCCACGCCGAGAACGGTCGCGACAGCGACGATCCTGTGGTGCCGCATGCTGCGCAGCGCCAGCAGGACAGGAAGCGCCAGGGTCCGTCGCATTTCTCCCGAAAACCCTAGATGCCGAGTTTCATCAGCGTTTCATGGATTGGGCGCACATCGCCTTCGTCGCCCGCCTGCGGCTGATCGGCCGCGATAACGCCGTCCTTGATGAAGCAGACGCGATCCGCCCATGCCGCATGTTCCGGGCTGTGCGTGACCAGCAGGACCGCCGCTCCTTCGGCCCGGGTGACATCGCGCAGCGTCTCCATGATCGATCGGCCGACCGCCGGATTGACATTGCCGGTCGGTTCGTCCGCCAGCACCACGCCGGGCCGGTGAGCCAGCGCGCGCGCGATCGAGGTCAACTGCATCTCTCCGCCGGATAGCTGGTGCGGGTGGTGATCGGCGCGGCGCGCCATGCCGACCCGATCGAGCAGTTCGGCGACTCGGGCGCGCGATCGTTCGCCGTCATCGCCGGAAATCAGGAAAGGCAGCAGTATGTTTTCTCTGACCGTCAGGGTCGGCACGAGGTTGAAGAACTGGAACACCATTCCGATATCGCGGCGACGGAGCGCCGTGCGCATCTTCTGGTCGGCGTAATCGATGCGATTGCCGACAATGTCGACGGTCCCGCCGTCGGGGGAATCGATTCCCGAAAGGCAGTTGAGCAGCGTGGTTTTTCCCGAACCGCTGGGCCCCATGATCGCGACGGTTTCGCCGCGCGCCACCGCGATGGAAAGCCCCCGCAGAACGTCGATCGATTCGTCGCCCAGACGATAGGTCTTGACCAGCCGGTCGACGAGGATCGCGGATCCGACCGCCGTTCCGGCATCCTCGCCGACGCTTCCGATTGATGCGGATTGTTCCATTAAGGGGACGCCCTCTCGTCCTGATCCTGACGCCTGGTTCGGACCGGGCGCCAAATTAGGCGGTTGGACCGGGCAACGCGAGTCCGGATTTCGGATGGGCGGAGGGTCCGTTTCAGCCGGTCAGAAATTCGAGCTGCCAGAGCATTTCGTCTTCGCTCAGCGGGAAACCGCCCTCGGGCGGCTCGTGGAGAATCTCCTCCGGCGGCAGCCGCCCGAGACGAAGCTGAAGCTGAGCGGCAGCGGACATGGTCATTCCGGCCTTCCACGCAACGGCGACAAGGCCCTTTGCGCCCGCCATGGAAGCGGTTTTCGCCACCGCCGCGCCAGGCAGTTCGGCGAGCAGCGCAAGGCCCTCTACCGCGAGACTGCGGTCGCCGCTGTCCAGCGCCTTGAGAATGGCGCTTTCATCCAGTCGACCCTGATCCCGCAGGATTCGGGCCCTGTCAGCCGCGGGTTCGCGGCTCTCTTCGTCGAACAGGGCTTCCTTTTCGCTGGCCAGGCGGCGGTTCACCGTTTCGGCCAGCTCGGCTGCGGTTTCGGGATCGATATCCCGGCGCCGTTCTAGATCGCGCAAAAGCGCGCCGGCGACGAATTCGGACAACCGCCGGACAGCGTGGCCGGAAAGAGAAGGCCGCCTGACCAGCGGCGTCTGCCATGCGGTCACGGCTTCCGACCGGTCGATCAGCGCATCGAGCGTCTCTTCGCGGATCTGGGCGCTGGCATTGCCGAGCAGGGCGGTGATGGCATCCCGGTCGTCGGTGCCGACCACGGCATCCGCGACCTTGGCGCCAAGGCCTTCGCGCCGGGAGATGGCGACGAGCGCCGCGCCTGTCGGCGTTCCGGCAACGATGTCGAGCAGAACGTCGTCGGGCAGCAGAGGCGAGAATTCCAGCACCGGGCATGAAACCGATGCATCGCCGTCGCGCGCCAGCCGCTCGATGACGGCGGGAGGCGCCGAGGCGGTCGACTTGAGTTCCTCCGCGAGAAGCCTGCGAACCTGAACCACCCGGTCGCCGGACAGAATGTCGAGCACCTGATTGACGACGGCGCCGAGACGGTCGTCCGATTCCTTTTCGAGCTGCGGTACAAGCCTGCCGATCCGTGTCGCCAGGGTGCTCCTGACATCGACGTCCGGGTCGCGGGCGAGAAGCAGCCCCGCCTGAACCGGCGTTGCCGCGTTCGCCGCCACCGCACGGCGCACTTCCGGCCCGGAATCCTCCGCCAGGAAGTACAGGATTTCGGGCCGGACATCCGCTCGCGAGGCGAGCTCGGAACGGAGGTCAGGGGAGTCGGAACGGGCGAGGCGTTTCGCCTCCTCATAACCGATCGCGTCGGGAAGCGGCTGAGCGAGCGTCATTCTCCGGTTGTCTCCCCGTCCGAACCCTGGGGGGCAACGACAAAGCCCGCCTTCCCGTTATGTTTGATTTCATACATGGCCGTGTCCGCTCGTCTGGTTACGCTGTCCAGGGGTTCCTGCGATCCGTACGGGCAGACCGCGATGCCGATGGAGATGCCGAGCGGCCGGTCGGGCGCGCCCGAATAGGCCAGGAGCGTTTTCGATGCCGTCAGCATCTCCGCCGCCCGCACTTCGGCGCCGCGTTCATCGGTTCGCTCCAGCCACAGGGCGAACTCGTCGCCGCCGAGGCGCGCGACCAGGTCGCCGGGCCGGCAGCATCCCGACAGCATCCGCGCCACGGCGACCAGCGCCTCGTCGCCTTTCTGATGGCCGTGCAGGTCGTTTACCGGCTTGAAATTGTCGAGATCGACATAGAACAGCGCTCCGCCCGCCCCGTCCCGGACAAGCCGCCGGTCGAGCTCTTCTTCAAAGGCCCTGCGGTTGAGCAGACCGGTCAACGCATCCGTCCGCGACAGGGCTTCCAGTTCCGACCGATGCGCGAGCTGCTGCAGCGCGACGCCCAGATTGACGGCGATTTCATCGAGAAACGCCTCGTCGGTTTCCGACCATCCGCCCTGCTCGTTCGACCGCCAGACCATGACGGCGCCGTTGAGTGCATGTCGCCACGAAGTCCCCACGCAAAGAACGTCGCCATGTTCCCGTTCCAGGACGAACCGTCCGACGCCCGATTCGATTCGCCCCAGCGCCTCCTCGAAGAAATCCTCGCCAAACGGCCAGTCTCCGTCGCCCGCGGCGTCAAGCCATTCGCCCGCCACGTCCTTCCGATAGAGCCTGCCGCCGTCTCCGCCGAGCGCCCGATTCGTCGTCCGGATCGCGATCGACAGCATGTGCCCGGCATCGAATTCATCGCGTACCGCGCGAACGATATGGGCGATCTGACGGTCCCGTTCCTGGCTCAACGCGACCGAACGCAGCCAGCGACGCTCCTGCGTGACGTCGCGGCAGACGCCGCGCGTGGCAATCGGCTCGCCCAGCGAATTGAAGACGGGACGCGCCGACGTTTCCAGACAGACCGAGGCGCCGTCCTGACCGCGGATCCAGACATCGACGGCGTTGACCGGTCCGGCGGCCTGAAACGGAGACGAGGCGGTTCGGGGGGTCGCCGGATCGAAGAAGTCTGCGGCCGGGCGGCCGTGCAGCGATTCAGGAGAAAAGCCGGCCATTCCGGAAGGCGAAACGAATGCGAACCTGCCGTCCCTATCGGTTTCCCAGCAGAAATCGCCGCACAGGTCGACGATATCCATGAATCGTCGACGCGAGTCGATGAGGGAGGCCCTGACAGCCGTCTCATGGGCGATGTCGCGGCCGAGAACCAGCGCGGCCTCGCCGGATCGAAACGGCAGAATCGAGAAATCGAATATCGATCGGGCGCCCTGATCCTCGTCCCGGCTTTCGAACGAAACCGGCGCCGCGCCCCCCGCATGAAGCAGGGCGACCAGATCGGGGTGCAGCCTCAACCGGGATTCCGGTCCGATGACGGCGCCGATTTCCCGCGCCAGACCATTCGCTTCGAGCGCGGCCCCATCCGCCAGCACCAGCGCGGCCGCTCCGGGATAGGCGGACAGGTCGCAGCCCTCGGCATGCAAGCCTTCGAGGCGCGTTTCCGGGCCGGAAAGGGGAGCGGTCCGACGGGACGAGCTGGCGGGTGGCGAAAACGTCATGCGCTATTCCTTTATCGCCCGCCCTGCCCCGGGCGATCCGACCGAAGCCTTGAGTTGGCGCGATCCGTGCACGAGCTTGCTACGCAGACCGGCGTTGGGAACTTCGATGACCTCGCCCATGTCCGCTTCCCCCTGGTGAACGAAGCCGCCGATCCCGAACGCCGGTTTTCCGAACAGATATCCCTGCGCGTACCCGACGCCCACGTTCAGCAGCATGGCGGCGGTATTTTCTTCCTCTACCATCTCCGCGATCGTCTCGATGCCCAGATCGCGGCACATGCCGATCACGGCGCGCAGAAAGGCGCGGTTGCGGGGCGTGCTTTCAGCGGTCCGAATGTAGGCGCCGTCGATCTTGACGAAATCCATCTCGAAAGCATGCAGGTAGCGGAGCGCTGCGGATCCCGCGCCGAAATCGTCGAGGCAGACGTGATGGCCGTCGCGCCGCAGCCCCTGGACAAACGCGTTCGCGGCTTGCAGCTCTTCGATCTTGGCGGATTCCGTAACCTCGAAAATGAGCCGCGACCGTACGCCGTCGAATTCGTCGAGCAGCTCGTGAAGGGCGGCCATGAACGTCCGGTTCACAATGGACCGGCCGGATATATTGACCGCGACCCTGTGGGTATCCCGCCGGAATTCCGGTTCCGACAGGGTCTCGAGAACCCGCCGGCACATGGCCAGGTCGAAGTCGTGGACGATCCCGGCATTCTCCGCGAACGTTATCATGCGGTAGGGCGAGTCCGAGAGTCTCCCGGCAATACGCGCCAGAGCCTCGAAGTGATGAATTTTCCTGGTTTCAAGCGATACGATGGGCTGAAACGCGACCTCGAAATTGCCGTTGTCGGTCGCGTCCCGGAACTGCGTCAGCAGGGTTTCTGTTTCGCGGGACAGTTCTTCCAGGCTTTCTGACAGGCTTTCCAGCTTGATGTGCGCGCCGTCGTTCTCGCAGAACTTGTTGAGCGTATAGAGAATCGCCCGCCGGGCGTCGTCGGAGCCGATCTCCCCGACCTCCGCGTCGACCGTGCCTGACCGGACGGAAATGCCGAGGCCATCGGGGTCGGCCGCCCGAAAGATTTCCTCGACCTGGCGGGTAATTTTTTCGATGTCGATCCCGGATCGATGCACGAACCCGTACGAATTGTCGTCGAGGCGCCCGGCAGTCTTTCCGCCGGCGGAATTGGCCTGCAGGAAATTGCCAAGCGTGTGCATGAGGCTGGCCGAGCTTTCCTGGTCCATCCGCGCGCGAAGCTCGGGAAGGTCCGCGGTACGCACCATGGTCAGTTCGAGCCGTTCGCCGCGTCGGCGCGCCTCGTCGATCTCCTGGCTCGCGATATTCGCAAAGGAATCCCGATCCGGCAGCCCGCTTTCCGGGTCGCATTCCACGTTGCGTCCCGGTTCTTCCTCCGGATATGCGACAACAGGCGATCCCGCCAGCCTGAGGGCGAGATAGTAATGCCCCGACATGCCTGGCAGGTAATAGCCGGTAAGGGACAGCGGGACGGTCGGACCGCCGACTCCCTCCAGCCTGACGGAAACCGGCTCAATTCGCTCGCCAAGCGGCATGGTTCCCAACAGTTCGCGTACCATGTCGCGGCAGCAATCCGCCAGAAGGCCGAAAAACGGCGTGCCGACCAGGGACTCCGGCGTCTTGCCGATGAGCGACTGCGTCGCACCGGCGCTGAACATGACATTCCCGTCCCCGTCGACTTCAAGGAGAAGATCGGCCGCGCAGAACGCCAGCGCGACAAACCGGTCGCGGTCCCTTTTGAGCGACTCGGTATAGTCGGCGACGCCGGACGGACGGCTGGATTCTGACGAAAGAGCAGTCATGCGGGTACTGGCTCGGGCCTGGCGACAGGAGAGCGTACGGTATGGCAAAGGGTTTAACGATTCCTTGTCCGCCAGAGTCCCTTTACCGTTGAATCACCGGCCCAGACGGTCCAGATTGCAGACATGCAGAAACACTCGCCCGCGGCGGCGCCGGACGCCGGCTTCGACCATGTCGAATGCTGGGTTTTCGACCTCGACAATACGCTGTACCCGGTCACCCGAAAGCTGCTGGAACATATCGACCTCCATATGGGCGCTTTCGTCGCCCGTTTCCTGGGGGTCGACGCGGAAGAGGCGCGACGGATCCAGAAACTGTATTTCAGCCGGTACGGGCTGACCCTGCGCGGGCTGATGCTCCACCACAACCTGGACCCCGCCCGTTATTTCGAGGAGATGACGCCGATGGACCTGAACGAGGTCCATCCGAACCCCGAGCTCGCGGCAGCGATCGCGCGCCTGCCGGGTCGCCGGGTCATCTACACCAACTCCTCCGTGCGCCATTCCAGCCTGGTGCTGGAACGGCTGGGCATGCAGGGTCTGTTCGAGGCGATTTACGATATTGAAGCCGCCGAATGGGTGCCCAAGCCCGCCATCGAAAGCTACCGGCGCCTGTGCGAGCGGCACGATATCGACCCCGAGCGCTCCGTCATGGTCGACGATATCGCGCGCAACCTGGAACCGGCGGCGGCGCTGGGCATGACGACGGTGTGGATCAAGACCGGCGCGGAGTGGGCGCGGGACGTCGCGCCGGAGCCGCATATCGATCACGTGATCGACGATATCCGCGGCTGGGTGGACGCCGTATCGGGCGGGCTTTCGACCGGTTGACAGGGTGGGGCCGCCAATTATTGTGCGATCGCTCCCGGACGGGAAACGGATCAGTAACTGAGGAACGACAATGACCGCCAGCGATCTGCAGAAAACACTCGACGACGCCTGGGAAGCCCGGGACGGGATTTCGCCTTCCACCACCGGCGAAGTCCGGGACGCGATCGAGGCGGCGCTGGACGGGCTCGATTCCGGCGCGTTCCGCGTCGCGGAAAAAACCGCTGAAGGCTGGCGCGTCAACCAGTGGCTGAAAAAGGCCGTTCTGCTGTCGTTCCGGCTTTACGACAACGCGCCGATGCCTGGCGGACCGACCGACCCCAACCGCGGCGCGTCTCCCTGGTACGACAAGGTCGCGCCCAAATTCGCCGGCTGGGACGACGCGCGTTTCCGCGAAGCCGGATTCCGCGCGGTTCCCAACTGCACGGTGCGGCGCGGCGCCCATATTGCGCCGGGCGTGGTGCTGATGCCGAGCTTCGTCAATATCGGCGCCTACGTGGATACCGGTACGATGGTCGACACGTGGGCGACCATCGGATCCTGCGCGCAGATCGGCAAGAACTGTCACATTTCCGGCGGCGCCGGAATCGGTGGCGTGCTGGAGCCGTTGCAGGCCGATCCCGTGATCATCGGCGACCACTGCTTCATCGGCGCGCGGTCGGAAGTGGCCGAAGGCGTAATCGTCGAGGACGGCGCCGTGCTGTCGATGGGCGTGTTCCTCGGCGGCTCGACGAAGATCGTCGACCGCGCCACCGGCGAAATCCATTACGGGCGCGTGCCCGCCTATTCCGTGGTGGTGCCGGGCAGCATGCCGGGCAAGGCGCTGCCGGACGGCACGCCTGGCCCGAGCCTCTACTGCGCAGTCATCGTAAAGCAGGTCGACGAACGCACCCGGTCGCGCACGTCGATCAACGATCTGTTGCGCGATTGACCGGGTCGGTCGACGCGCTGGAACTCGCCCGGGCGCTGATCCGCTGCCCGAGCGTTACGCCCGCCGACGACGGCGCGCTGGATACGCTGCAGGCGACGCTGGAAAGCCTGGGTTTCGCCTGCACCCGCCTACCCTTTTCGGAACACGGCACGCCTGACGTCGACAACCTTTATGCCCGGCTCGGCACGGGCGCGCCCAATTTCTGCTTCGCCGGCCATACCGACGTCGTTCCGGTCGGCGATGCCGCGGGCTGGACGGTGGATCCGTTCGGAGCGGAGATCATCGACGGCGTTCTCTACGGCCGCGGCGCGACCGACATGAAGGGATCGATCGCCTGCTTCGTCGAGGCGACGGCGCGGTTCCTGGCGAACCGGGGAACGGATTTCGGCGGTTCGATCAGCCTGCTGATCACCGGCGACGAGGAAGGCCCGTCGATCAACGGCACCCGCAAGGTGCTCGGCTGGATGGAGGAGAACGGCGAGACGCTGGACGCCTGCATCGTCGGCGAGCCGACCAACCCGCAGGCGCTCGGCGACATGGCCAAGATCGGAAGACGCGGATCTCTCTCGGGATTCCTGACCGTCTACGGCACCCAGGGTCATACGGCGTACCCGCACCTCGCCGACAACCCGCTGCCCCGGCTGATCGCCATGCTCGACGCCATCGTCAAGGATCCGCTGGACAACGGCACCGATCATTTCCAGCCTTCGAACCTGCAGCTCACCACGGTCGATGTCGGCAACACGGCGACCAACATCATCCCGGGAAGCGCGCGGGCGACCTTCAATGTCCGGTTCAACGACCTTCACACGACCGAGTCCCTGATTGAGCGGCTGAACGGCCATTTCGACCGCGTCGGCGGCGATTACGAGATCGAATACCAGCGCACGGGCGACGCCTTCCTGACACCGCCCGGCATGTTGAGCGACCTGCTCGGGACCGCTATCAAACAATCGACCGGCCGAACGCCCGACCTCAGCACCACCGGCGGCACGTCGGATGCGCGCTTTATCAAGGATTACTGCCCGGTTGCCGAGTTCGGGCTGATCAGCCAGACCATGCACAAGACAGACGAACGGGTCGCGCTGTCGGACCTGGAGAAGCTCACCGATATCTACGAAGCGGTGCTGAACGGGTACTTCGCCGGATGATCGGCGGACAGGAGCTGAGCCGGTCGATCTTCGGAGCCTGGCTTCTCGCCAGGTACGACCGCAACGGCGCCTACCTGTTCGAGAACACCGCGGAAGCGTTCTGGCGATCCTTCTGGGCGGCGTTTATCGTCTTTCCGGCCTTCGCCATCCTGCTGATGCTGCGCAGCAAGCATGTGGACATCAATGTCGGGCCGTTCTGGGCTTTCTTCATACAGGCCACAGCCTATGTAACGGGATGGGTGGCCTTCCCGTACATCATGTTCCAGGTCGCCCGCATGTTCGGCGTCGGCAAATATTTTTGCCGCTATGTCGCCGCCTACAACTGGTCGCGGGTGCTCCAAATCGTCCTGATGCTGTTCGTCACGGTGCTGGTCACCAGCGGCATCCTGCCGAACGAGGTCAGCAACCTGCTGACCATCGTTTCGATCATGGCGATCCTCGCCTATGAAGCGTTCGTCGCACACGCGGCGCTGGAGGTGCCGGCGGCGGGCGCGATCGGGATCGTTTTTCTCGATCTTGCCGTCAGCCTCGCGCTTCAGGGGTGGAGCGACCGCCTGCTGGCGGGTCAGCCGGTTTTCGGCGGATAGACCACCTCGACGAGAAAGAGTCCTCCGGGCGGCGCGGTTGGCCCTGCCGCCGACCGGTCTCGGGCCGCCAGCGCCTCCGCAACATCCTGCGCCGACCATTTCCCTTCGCCCACCAGCCTGAGAGTCCCTGCAATGTTGCGAACCTGATGGTGCAGGAAGGATGGCGCGCGGATATCGAGACGGATTTCTTCGCCCGACCGGTGGACAGAAAGCGACGTCAGCGTTTTCACCGGCGTTTTCGCCTGGCAGATGCTGGCGCGGAACGACGTGAAATCGTGCTTGCCGACCAGCGCCTGACCGGCCGCATGCATGGCGCCCTCGTCCAGCGGCCGACCGACATGCCAGACCCGTCCGCCCTCCAGCGTCGGCGGCGGGCGGCGGTCGAGAATGCGGTACCGGTAAGCCCGCTCGACGGCCGAGAACCGGGCATGAAAGTCGTCGTCGACCGCCTCCGCCTCGATCACGGCAATCGGTTGCGGGCGCAGATGCGCGTTCAGGGCGTCGCGCACGGTATCGGCGGTCGTCGGCCTGTCGATGTCGAAATGGGCGACCTGCCCCAGCGCATGGACGCCGGCATCGGTCCGGCCGGCGCCCTGAACGACGACGGTTTCGCCGCAGAACAGACGAATCGCTTCTTCCAGCGCCTGCTGGATCGACGGACCGTTATCCTGACGCTGCCAGCCGACATAGCCGCCGCCGTCATACTCGACCGTGAGCCGGTAGCGGGTCACGATTTCGCCCCTGGCAGGACGGTCCCGACGGGCAGGTCGTAGCCGCGCAAGAAGGCGTCCGCGTCGGCCGCCGCCTTGCCGGGCCGCTGCAGCCGCACCAGGCGCAGAGCGCCCTTGCCGCAGGCGACTGTCGGCGCCTCGTCGAGCACCGTCCCCGGCGCGACATCGCGGGAGCAGGATACCGCCTCGGCGGCGTGAACGCGGATCCAGGTATCGTCGCGCGCGAAACGCGTTCCCGGCCAGGGATGGAAGGCGCGAACCCGGCGCGCCAGCGTTTCCGCGTCTTCCGACCAGTCGATGTCGCCCTCGCCCCGCGCGATCTTTTTCGCGTAGGTCGCGCCCGCCTCGTCCTGGGGAATCGCCTCGATGTCGCCCCCCGCAAGACGGTCGAGCACGTCGACGATCATCTCGGCGCCGAGATCCGCCAGCGTGTCGTGCAGGGTGCCCGCCGTATCGCGGCGACCGATGGAAAGCGACTTCATTGCAAGGACCGGCCCGGTATCGAGCCCTTCGTCCATCTGCATGATCGAGACGCCGGTTTCCGCATCGCCCGCCTCGACCGCCCGGTGGATCGGCGCCGCGCCGCGCCAGCGCGGCAGCAGCGACATGTGGATGTTCAGGCACCCCAGGCGAGGCGAGGCGAGGATCGGCGCAGGCAGGATCAGCCCGTAAGCGATGACCACCGCCGCATCGGCCCCGAGCGCGGCAAAATCATCCTGGACCCCCGCCTCCTTCAGGGACACCGGGTGGCGGACATCGATCCCGTTCTCTTCGGCGAACGCGTGGACGGGCGAGGGCGTCACCCTGTGTCCCCGTCCCGCAGGGCGCGGCGGCTGGCTGTAGACGCAGGCGATCTCGTGACCGGCACCGATCAGGGCCGCGAGCGACGGCACCGCGATATCGGGCGTCCCCATGAAAACCAGTCGCATGCGCGGCATGATGCGTGGCTTCCGGTCAGGCGCCGGCTGTCGCTGAGGCCCGCTTCAGCTTTGTCATCTTGCGCAAGATGATGTTGCGCTTGAGCGAAGACAGGTGATCGACGAACAGGATGCCGTCGAGATGGTCCATCTCGTGCTGGATGCAGACCGCCAGCAGCCCGTCGGCGGCGATTTCCCTTACCTCGTTGTCCTGATCGAGATAGCGGACGCGCACGGAAGCGGGCCGCTCCACCTCCGCGTAATGCTCGGGAAAGGACAGGCAGCCCTCTTCCCGCAGGAGAATTTCCTCCGACGCCTCGACGATTTCCGGATTCGCCATTCTGAGGGGCGTGCGCATGTCGCCCGCGGGATCGGACACATCGACCACGATGATGCGCTTGTGAACGCCGACCTGCGGCGCCGCGAGCCCCACCCCGGGCGCGGCGTACATGGTCTCCAGCATGTCGTCCATTAGACGGCGGAGGTGATTGTCCACCGTCTCCACTTTCAGGCATTTGCGCTTGAGGACAGGGTCGGGCGCTTTGATGATCGGAAGGAGGGCCATTCCGCGTTTCGTATCCTGTGATGCGTCGGGATGCCTTTAGGTATTGCCGGTTCCCCGCCGCGTCAAGCCGAGACCCTTTTCGGAGGAAGCGCCGCACCGGACGATTCGGACCGGCCGTGATACGGTTTTCCGGTTCGTACGCTGCCGTTAACTCGACCCGAGAGTGAACCGCATGGATGCGCCTCTTCTGATTCTGATCGTCGTGATCGCCGCCGCCGCGGGTGCGGGAATCGCTGTGCTGATGGCGCGCCGGAATGCCGGCGGCGCGGACGCGGAGCTGGCCGGACGGCTGAGCCAGATGGCTGAAAGTACGGCCGCACAGCAGGCCCAGCTCGCCGAGCGGATGCAGTCGCAGGAACGCGCCATCACCAGGATGCTCGAGGAACGGCTGACGGATCTCGGCAAGAAAGTCGGCGATTCGCTGCAGCAGAGCTCGACGAAGACCGGCGAAACGATGGCGAAGCTGCAGGAACGGCTCGCGGTCATCGACGCGGCGCAGAAGAAGATCACCGACCTGTCGACCCAGGTTGTCGGGCTTCAGGACATCCTGTCCAACAAGCAGGCGCGCGGCGCGTTCGGCGAAATCCAGCTACAGGATCTGGTGCGGGCGGCGCTGCCGCCGTCGGCCTACGGTTTTCAGGCGACGCTCGGCAACGGCCGCCGTGCCGACTGCCTGATCAACCTGCCGAATCCGCCCGGCCCCATCGTGATCGACGCCAAGTTCCCGCTGGAGGGCTACCGTCAGCTCGTAGACGCATCCGACGAGACGCGGGAGGCCGCGCGCAAGCGCTTCGCCGCCGATGTGATGACCCATGTAAAGCACATCGCCGAACGCTATATCGTTCCAGGCGAAACGGCGGAATCGGCGCTGATGTTCATGCCATCGGAAGCCGTCTATGCCGAGCTGCACGCGAACCTGCCGCAGATCGTCGATCAGTCCTACGGCTACCGGGTCTGGATCGTATCGCCGACCACGCTGATGGCGACGCTCAATACCGTGCGGGCGGTCCTCAAGGACGTGCACATGCGCGAACAGGCGGGGCTGATCCAGAAAGAGGTCCTGACCATGATGGAGGATCTCGGCCGGCTCGATTCGCGGGTCGAGAATCTCGAAAAGCACTTCTCGCAGGCCGAGAAGGACCTCCGCGAGATCCGCACGTCGGCCAGCAAGATCACGCGGCGGGGCGAACGGATCGGCGAGCTCGAATTCGGCGAGGCGAACGTGGAAGAGGCGGTCGCCGCGCCGCCCGAACGGCTGCTGGGCGTCGGCGAATAACCGATGCAGGCGCTGGCCGGCATCCTCGTCATTCTCTTTCTCGCCTGGGCGATCAGCGAAAACCGCCGCGCGGCGCCGGTGCGCGTGATCTGCGTTGGAATGGCGCTCCACATCGCACTGGCGCTGCTGCTCCTGAAAGTACCGGCCGTGCGCGAGTCGTTCCTTGCGGCCAATTCTCTTGTCGAGGCGTTGCAGGCCGCGACCCGGGCCGGCACGTCCGTCGTACTTGGTTATCTCGGCGGCGACCGGATCCCCTTCGATCTCAGGCCGGGGGCAAGCAGCTTCGTGCTGGCCTTCCAGGCCCTGCCGCTGGTGCTGGTCATCAGCGCGCTCTCGGCCCTTCTCTATCACTGGCGCGTCCTGCCGCTGGTGGTAAGGGGATTCGCCTGGTGCCTCAGGCGGACTCTCGGGCTTGGCGGTACCGCCGGCGTCAGCGTCGCCGCCAACGTGTTCGTCGGCATGGTGGAGGCCCCGCTGCTGGTGAAACCGTATCTCGCGAAGGCAAGCCGCAGCGACCTGTTCCTGATCATGACAGCCGGCATGGCGACCATCGCGGGAACCGTGCTGGTGCTGTACGCGACCTTCCTGAAGGGTGTCGTTCCCGGCGCGATCGGGCATCTTCTGGCGGCGTCGATCCTCAACGCCGTCGCCGCGATCGTCATCGCGCGCATCATGGTGCCGCAGGAGGACGGCGTTCCCCCGACTCCCGCACCGCTCGGCCGGCTGTACGAAAACTCGATGGATGCCATCACGCGGGGCACGATCGACGGGCTGACTCTGCTGCTCAACATCTCCGCCATGCTGATCGTGCTGATCGCGCTGGTGGCGCTGGTCAACGCCATCCTGGCGCTGATCGGCGGCGACGCGCTGACACTGCAAGGCATCCTGGGCCACGCGCTGGCCCCGCTCGCCTGGCTGATCGGTATCCCGTGGGCGGAAGCGGCGACCGCCGGCGCGCTGATGGGCACGAAGGTCGTGCTCAACGAGCTGATCGCCTATCTGAACCTCGCGCAGGTGAAGCCCGATGCTCTGTCGGACCACAGCCGTCTGATCATGACCTACGCGCTGTGCGGTTTCGCCAATTTCGGGAGCCTCGGCATCATGCTCGGCGGGCTCGGCGCGATGGCGCCCGAACGGCGCAGCGAGCTCGCCGGCCTCGGCTTCAAAACCATTGCCAGCGGCGCGCTGGCCACCTGGCTGACGGCGGCGGTGGCGGGCCTGATTCTCTGAAGCCCCGCCCTCGCTGGGTCGTGCCGGCCGTCTTCATCGCCCGGCACCGAAATTTCTTCGTTAAAGCAGGCGGCGTTCCTTGAGCGCTGCAGACAGGGTGCCATCGTCGAGATAATCCAGCTCGCCGCCGACCGGCACGCCGTGGGCCAGTCCCGATATCTTCACGTTGGCGCCTTCCAGCCGTTCGGCGACGTAATGCGCCGTGGTCTGGCCCTCGACCGTGGCCGAGGTCGCGAGGATGATTTCGGTTACCGCATCGGATCGCGCGCGTTCGACCAGGCCCGCGATCGACAGGTCTTCCGGCCCCTTGCCGTCGAGCGCCGACAGCACTCCCCCCAGCACGTGGTAACGCCCGCCAAAGACCGACGCGCGTTCCAGCGCCCACAGATCCGCCACATCCTCGACGACGCAGATCAGCGACGGGTCGCGGCGCGAATCGGCGCACACCCCGCACGGATCGACGACATCGACATTGCCGCAGGTGGAGCAGGTCTTCATCGCCTCGGCGGCGGATTGCAGCGCCTGGGCCAGCGGCAGCATCAGGCTTTCGCGGCGCTTGACGAGAAACAGGACGACGCGACGCGCCGACCGGGGTCCGAGACCCGGCAGGCGCGCGAACGCCTGTACCAGCCGGTCAATCTCGCCGCCCGCCATCCGTTTTATCGCTTTAGAGAATTCGCGCCAGCTATCATGAATTTCTTCATGATCAAAAAGGCAGCTGGAAACCGGGCGGCAGGTTGAGTCCGCCGGTCAGTTTCGACATTTCCTCGGCAAGCCTTTCGTCCAGCTTGCGCTTGGCGTCGCCGAACGCCGCCACGACGAGATCCTCGACGACCTCGGCATCGTCGGAATTGAACAGGCCCGGATCGATCTTCACCTTGCGCAGATCGCCCTTGCCGCTGATCGTGACCTGAACCATGCCGGCCCCGGAAGAGCCGCCGATCTCGATTTCGGCCAGCTTTTCCTGCATTTCCTGCATTTTGGCCTGCATTTCCTGGGCCTGTTTCATCATCTGGCCGAGATTTTTCATAAGCCGTCCTCTTCCTCGTCGTCGTCTTCTTCGGGATCGGGCGGCAAATCCGCCATGGGTATTTCCTCGCGCTCCACCACCGCTTCGACGGTCGCGCCCGGAAACAGCGACAGCGCTTCCTGCACCAGCGGATGGCTGATCGCTTCGCCGCGGCGAACCTCCGCCGCCGCCCGCCGCTGGTTGCCGAGCGTTTCCGCACCGGGCTGATCGCTCAGACTGACCAGCCAGTTTTCACCGGTCCATTCGTTAAGCAGCCGGATCACCCGGTTGGCCAGATCGCCCGGCGCGTCTTCTTCCGCGCGAATTTCGATATGGCCGGGCTGGAAGCCAACCAGATGAACCCGGTTGACCAGATGGGCGTGCAATAGCCCCTCGCGCCGTTCCTCGAACAGCGCCACGACTTCCTCGAAACTGCGCGGCCGCGGCAGCGATGGCGCGGAAAGCGACGTCTCGGGAACGGAGTCGGGGAGCGGCGGTTCTTCGGAAATCGGTGCTGGCGCTTCGCGCACGGCAGCCTGCGCGCCGCCCCTGGCCATGGCCTGCCCGCCGCCATTGCGGCCAGCCTGTCCTCCTCCGTTACCGGCGCCTCCGGAAGAAGGTGCGGATGCGGGGGACGCCGCGGCTGGCGCCGTCGCTTCTCCGTTCGACAACCGGCGAATGATATCCGCCGGCGGCGGCAGGTCCGCCATGTAGGCGAGCCGTATCAGAACCATCTCGGCCGCCTGTCCGGCGGACGGCGCCATGCGCACTTCGCCCAGCCCCTTGACCAGAAGCTGCCAGGTCCGGCCCAGAACCGGCATGCCGAGCTTCTCCGCCAGCGCGCCGCCGCGCTCGGCATCCATCTGCGACACCCCAGCGGCCTGCGTTGCCGCCGGCGACAGCTTCAACCGGCTGAGCCAGTGGGTCAGCCGCAGCAAATCTTCCAGCACCTGCGCCGGGTCGGCGCCTGCATTATGCATGTCGGCGAAAACGTCGAGGGCGTCGGCCGCCCTGCCGCCCACCGCCGCCTCGAAGAGTTCGTAAAGCTTTCCGCCGTCGACCAGACCCAGCATGTCGCGAACGACGTCTTCTTCCACGCCGCCGGCCCCGTCCGCCCCGCCTGCATGGGCGATCGCCTGGTCCAGCAGCGACAGCCCGTCGCGTACCGAACCATCGGCAGCGCGGGCGATCAGCCCGATCGCGCCCTCGGAGATTGCGATGCCTTCCTGCTCCGCGATCGAGGAGAAATGCGCGCTGAGGACCGGAACATCCACGCGGCGCAGATCGAAGCGCTGGCATCGCGACAGCACCGTCACCGGCACGCGGCGCGTTTCCGTCGTGGCAAACAGGAATTTCACATGCTCGGGCGGTTCCTCCAGCGTCTTCAGCAGCGCGTTGAAGGCGTTCTTCGACAGCATGTGCACTTCGTCGATGATGTAGACCTTGTAGCGCGCGTTGACCGGCCGGTAGCGCACCCCGTCGATCAGCTCGCGGATATCGTCGACGCCGGTACGGCTCGCCGCATCCATCTCGATCACATCGACGTGCCGGTCCTCGGTAATGGCCTTGCAGTGTTCGCAGACGCCGCAGGGCTCCGCCGTGGGACCGCCCGTACCGTCGGCGCCGATACAGTTAAGCGCGCGGGCAATGATGCGCGCGGTCGACGTCTTGCCGACCCCGCGCACGCCGGTAAGGATAAACGCATGGGGAAGCCGGTCGGCGGCGATGGCGTTGGTCAGCGTGCGCACCATCGCATCCTGACCGATCAGTTCGGCGAAGGTCCGCGGACGGTATTTGCGCGCAAGGACGCGGTATGGCTGTTCTGACTGTTTTTCGTCCATGGCCGATCCGGTGAGCGGTGGGAGGCTGGACAGGCGACCCGGGAGAATCCCGTTACGGCTGCTTCCTTCCGGACCTGACCGGGTTGGCGAGTATCCCGTCCACCGCCAACCTCCCGATCTCACTATATCAGCTTTCCTTCCCGACTCCCAAGGCCGGTTCGTTTTCCCACCGCCGATTGCGCGAAACGGGGCTCTATGCGAGTTTGACGGCATGAGATCGCCCAATTTCTTCGGAGTGACCGGCCTCGACCGGATGGCGGAACGGCGCCGCGACGCTGCGTGGCTGGCGGAGCTGCGCAACGCGCCCGAAACCCTTTTCGTGCCGGTGTGGCGGACCCGCAGCTTCGTCGACCGTCAGGGCGCGGAAACGCCGATGCCCGCGCATCTGGATGCCGGGACCATCGCCGAACTCGCCGAAGACGGGGCGGTTTTCGTGTTCCTGGGCTACCGCGACGGCGTGCCGTATTTCTCGGTCGATCTGTCGCATATCGACGAGCCCGAATCCCACCCGGGTCTCGCCGACAGGGGAGAATTCGCCGATATACGGGACGTCAGCCTGTTCATGCCGCGCCAGGACGGGGCAATGCTGGCCTATGCCCGCGCCATCGCGCACTGGCACAGCACGCACCGGTTCTGCGGCCGCTGCGGCAGCCCGACCGAGGCGCGCGACGCCGGCCATGTGCGCCGCTGCGTTAACCCGGACTGCAACGCGGAGCATTTTCCGCGCACCGACCCTGCCGTCATCATGCTGGTCCATCGCGGCGACCGCGTGATCCTCGCTCGCAAGAAAGGCTGGCCGGAGGGTCGCTATTCGATCCTGGCCGGCTTCGTCGAGCCGGGTGAAACGCTGGAAGGCGCGGTCATTCGCGAGGTCATGGAAGAGGTCGGCGTGCCGGTATCAAACGTCCGATATCATTCGTCGCAGCCCTGGCCGTTCCCCGCCAACCTGATGCTGGGCTATTTCGCCGAGGCGCAGGGCGAGACGCTCAATATCTGCGACGATGAGCTGGAACACGCGCGCTGGTTCACCCGCGACGAGCTGATGGAAGAGGCGCTGGAGTTCCGCAGGAGCCCGACCGCGGTATCGATCGCCCGCCGCCTGCTGGCGGAATGGGTGACAGGGGAGGAGCCCTGATCCGGCAAAATCAGGTCGGGCGGAACGGATCGGCCGGATAGGTCCCGAGCACCCTGACCTCGTGAGAGAAAAAAGCGAGTTCTTCCAGCGCCAGCCTGAGCCCGGGATCGTCGGGATGCCCGTCGACATCGGCATAGAACTGCGTCGCGTTGAAACTGGCGCCGACCATGTAGCTTTCCAGCTTCGTCATGTTGACGCCGTTGGTCGCAAATCCGCCCAGCGCCTTGTACAGCGCGGCCGGCACATTGCGCACCCGGAACACGAAACTGGTGACCAGCGGTCCTGAGGCGCGTTTCTGCCGGACCGGCTTTTTCGCCAGCACGACGAACCGGGTCGTGTTGTGGTCGGCATCCTCGATATTCGCGCGCAGTGTATTCAGATTATAAATCTCGCCGGCCAGCGACGATGCAATGGCCGCTTCCGTCCTGTCGCCCTTTTCCGAGAGTTCCATCGCAGCGCCCGCGGTATCGGCGTGAACGACAGCTTTCAGGCCCAGCCGGTTGGTCATGACGCTGCACTGCGCCAGCGCATGTACATGGCTGCGCACGATCCTGATCGTTTTCAGCGTCGCACCCGGCGGGGCCAGCAGGCAGTGATTGACCTTGAGAAAATGCTCTCGCACGATGAAAAGGCCGGAATCGGGCAGAAGCCGGTGAATATCGGCGACACGCCCGGCAATCGAATTCTCTATCGGCGTCATGGCGTAGCGCGCGCGGCCTGACGACACGGCGTCGAACATCGCCTCGAACGTCATGCAGGGCAGCACGTTCATCCCGGGAAAGGCTTCCCGGCAGGCAAGATGCGAGTACGCCCCGGGCAGCCCCTGAAAGGCGATGGTGTTGGTCGGTCGGTCGAATTTCGCCATCGATCTATCGGAAACGGGACCCGCGTCCCATGCGCGATCCTACTCCGCCTTCATTGCCGCGACATGCGCGCGGGCGCGTTCAAGGTCGGCGGGAGTATCGACACCGTCCGGAACCGTGTCAACGAGCGCCAGGTCGATCCGCATTCCGGCTTCCAGCGCGCGAAGCTGTTCGAGCCGTTCGCGGCGCTCGAGAACGCCCTCGGGCAGGGCGACGAACCGTTCGAGGGCCGTCCGCCGCCAGGCGTAAATTCCGATATGATGATAAAGCGGGCCGTCGCCGGACGGCACCGCGCATCGGCTGAAATAAAGCGCCCGGCCGCTCCGCCTGCCGTCGGGGATCGACACCGCCGCTTTTACGACGTTGGGGTCGGCGCGCTCCCGCTCCTCGACGATCGCCGCGCCGAGCGTCCCGATATCGACCGACGGATCGTCCAGCGGCGCCAACGCCGCGCCGATGACGGAGGGCTCGATGGTCGGCAGGTCGCCCTGAAGATTGACGATGGCGTCGTGCGCGCCCTCCGGATCGCAGATCTGCAGCGCCTCGTAAACGCGGTCCGAACCGCTGGGATGATCCGGATCGGTCATGATGGCTTCGCCGCCCGCCTTCCCGACGGCGTCGGCGATGGCGCGATCCGCGCAGGCGACCACCACGCGACCGAGACCTGCCTCGATCGCGCGCCGCCAGACATGGACGATCATCGGCTCGCCGCAGATATCGGCCAATGGCTTGTCGGGCAGCCGGGTAGATGCAAGGCGGGCGGGAATAACGGTAATCGGAGCGGTAACGGAAGCCATGACACTGTAACCCTGGGAATTCCAGTGTCCTGTTTAGCCGCTGCATGTCGCACGCTGCAAGCGGCCGCTGCCATGACGATGAATCGTCGATTCGTTGGACAGACAATCCGTCAGATACTAGACTCTGTGCGCTTGAAACGACTGGCAGCCGGATTTTCGGGAATATTTCATGGCGGGGACCCTGCTGAGCAAGATAATCGGCGCCCTGTGCATCGCCGGCCTTCTGGCGTTCGCGGTCGGAATGCTGGGCGACAGCCTCGTCACGCCGGGAAAACAAGTGGAATCCGGCACGGTCGCCTCGGCGACGCCCTCCCGGAAAATTCCGAAAAAGGCAGAAGAAAAAACGGATCCGATCGGACCGCTTCTGGCTGCCGCCAAAGTGGACGCCGGCAGTCGACAGGCCAACAAATGCAGCGCCTGTCATACGCTCAAGAAGGGCGACAACACCAAGAAACTCGGCCCGCCCTTGTGGGATGTCGTCGGCCGCAAGGCCGGCAAGCTGGAAGGGTACAGCTTCTCGAAAGCCATGGCGGAAATGTCAGGAAACTGGGATTACGAGGCCCTGAACCAGTTCATTTTCAAACCGAAAGGCTACCTCCGCGGCACCAAGATGGGTTTCGCCGGCATCGGCAAGGCAACCGACCGGGCAGACCTCATCGCCTTTCTGCGCTCGCTGAGCGATCAGCCGGTTCCGCTGCCCTGAAGCGTTATCCTCGCAGGGGCGCGCGACGCACGCCGTCCGTGCCGGAGAAGTTTCCGCGCCGAAACCGTTAACCTGACATTAACCCTGCGCGACGTACGGTGGGCTCCCGGTTACAGCAGGAAACCCGCTATGGATGGGCTTACGGGCGAACATGCCGTTTCCACACGCCAGGCCACCGCCGTCGACCGGCGGGTCATCGGCCGCGCCATCCGGCAATGGGAGAGTCTCCTGACGGAACGGGGGTTGCCGTCCTATGCGGACTGCCTCGCCGGGTTCGACGGGCAGTTCGAGGATGGCCTGGTTCTCTTCAGATTCGATCCGGACCCGGCGGCCGAGCTGATCTCGGCATGCGGGCAGGATTTCATCGTTGCGCTGGGCTGGAACCCGACGGGCCGTCCGATTTCCGAAGTCCTGCCGTCCGCCACCCAGCGGCAGCTGCAGCTGTGGAGGGTCGCCGCCGAATCGCTCAAACCTGTCGCCGACATAGGCGAGTTCCAGAATTCGAACGGCACGGACATTCTCTATCGCTGCGTCTTCCTGCCGGTTTCGGAAAACGGCGAAGACGTATCCCAGATTCTCGCCGTGTTCAGCTATCGGATGGCGCTGTAACTCAACCCATCTGAGGGCTTTTCATCGACCCCGTTCCGGGCCAGACTCGGGCGCATGACAGAGGTCTGCGCGCAGGAGTTCATCGAATTTGCGGAAACGCTGGCGGACGCGGCGCGGCCGGTAATCCGCCGGCATTTCCGGACGCCGTTCGCCATCGATACGAAACCGGACGACAGCCCCGTCACGATCGCCGATCGCGACGCGGAACGGGCGATGCGGGCGCTGATCGCTGAAACCTATCCGGACCACGGCATCCTCGGCGAGGAATTCGGGCGCGAAAACGACCATGCGGAACATGTCTGGATTCTCGACCCGATCGACGGCACACGATCCTTTATCACCGGCCGGCCCGTTTTCGGCACGCTGATCTCCCTTGTCCGCAACGGCGCGCCGATTCTTGGCGTAATCGACCAGCCCATCCTCGACGAACGCTGGATCGGCGCGACCGGAATCGCGACCCGTTTCAACGGCGCCCCGAGCGAAACGAGGCGTTGCAGCGGTCTGGAGAAGTCGGTACTGGGAACGACCTCTCCCGATCTTTTCGACGAAACCGAAAAAGAGTCGTTCCGCGCGCTTTCGAGAGCGTCAGGGACGACGATCTATGGCGGCGACTGTTACAACTATGCGCTGCTGGCATCGGGATTCGTCGATATTGTCGTCGAATCGGGTCTAAAACCGTACGATTTCTGCGCGCTGGTTCCCGTGATCGAAGGCGCGGGCGGGATCGTCACCGACTGGCGCGGCAACCGGATCACGATCGCTTCGGCGGGCGACATCCTCGCTTTGGGGGATCCGAACCTGCAGCCGGTCGCAGTCGCGACGCTCTCCGGATGAAAGCCAGAAACATGCGCGCCAGTTTCCTGATTGCAGCTGTCGTCGTTGTCTCGACAAGCACGGCATTCGCCCAGACCGCCCCGGGCCCGCTTCATGCCCTGACGCTGGACGACCGACCGAAATACGCTCCGGGCTTCAGACATCTCGATTTCGTCAATCCGGACGCGCCAAAGGGCGGGACCGTCCGGCTGCATTCGATCGGCTCCTTCGACAGCTTCAACCCTTTCATCATCAAGGGGGACGCGGCGGCGGGCATCGCCAACGTCTTCGAAACGCTGATGACCCCGACGCCGGACGATTCGCTGACCGAGTACGGGGTTATCGCGGAATCGGTCGAGGTCGCCGACGATCTGTCCTGGGCGATTTACACGCTCAGGCCCGAGGCCCGGTTTCATGACGGCTCGCCGGTCACCGCCGACGATGTCGTGTTCAGCCTCAATATCCTGCGCGAAAAGGGCCAGCCCTTTTATCGCTTCTACTACGCCAATGTCTCAAAAGCGGAAGTTCTGTCGCCGCGACGGGTGAAGTTCAGCTTCAGCGGTCCGCCGAACCGGGAACTGCCGCAGATCGTCGGTCAGGTCAATGTCCTGTCGAAAAAATGGTGGAGCACACGGGATTTTTCGAAGACATCGCTGGAGCCGCCGATGGGGAGCGGCCCCTATCGCGTCAAGACATTCGAGCCCGGCCGCCACGTTACCTACGAACGGGTCGGAGACTGGTGGGGAAAGGACCTGCCGGTCAATCGGGGCCGCTACAATTTCGACGAGATCCGTTACGATTTCTATCGCGATCAGGTCGTCGCGCTCGAGGCTTTCAAGGCGGGCCAGTACGATTACCGGCTGGAAAGCTCGTCGAAGGACTGGGCGACGGGATACGACTTCCCGGCGCAGCGCGCGGGCAAGGTGAAAACCGTCATGCGCCCGCATTCCAATCCTTCGGGCATGCAGGGCTTTGTTTTCAATATACGGCGGGAACGGTTTCGCGATCCAAGGGTCCGCCGCGCGCTGTCGCTCGCGTTCGATTTCGAATGGTCCAACAGGCAGCTTTTTTACGGACAGTACACGCGGACGACGAGCTATTTCGAGAATTCCGAACTGGCCGCGAAGGGGCTGCCCGATGCGGCGGAGTTGAAGATTCTCGAACCCCTGCGCGGCAGGATCCCGAACGAGGTCTTTACGAGACCATACCAGCCGCCGGAGACCGACGGGTCGGGGAATATCCGGCGCAATCTGCGCGCCGCCCAGCGCCTGCTGAAACAGGCCGGGTGGCGCATCGTGAACAATCGGCTGGTCGACGGATCGGGCAAACCGTTCGAGATCGAATTCCTGCTGGTCAGCCCCGCCTTCGAACGCGTCGTTATCCCGCTGACCCGTAATCTGAAAAGGCTCGGCATCGACGGACGTGTGCGAACCGTGGATTCCGCGCAGTACCAGAACAGGCTGCGCAGTTTCGATTTCGACATGATCATCGGTACCTTCGGTCAGTCCCGCTCGCCGGGCAACGAGCAACGCGATTACTGGAGCGCCGCGTCGGCCGACCGGGAAGGCGGCCGCAATCTGGTCGGCATCAAGGATCCTGTGATCGACGCGATGGTCGAAAACATCGTCGCCGCGAGGACGCGGAAAGATCTGGTCACGGCGACCCGCGCGCTCGATCGCGTTCTGCTGTGGAGCCATTTCGTGATCCCTCAATGGCATATTCGTTCGTACCGGATGGCCTGGTGGGACAAGTTCGGCATTCCCGACAAGAATCCGCCCTACGGGCCGGGTTTCTGGTCGTGGTGGATCGACCCGAAAAAGGAAAGGGCGCTTGGCGGGGGCGGAAATCCCTAGTGTCTTTTCAATCTGGTTTGACAACCGGAATCCCGTTGCAAAACCCGAACGCACCTGCCGATACTTTCATTCTGCGGACAACAGATCTTGCGTTTGAAACATGCGTCCGGCTGGAAGGAAATTTCCTGGAAGATGCCCGCAACCACGCTTTTCCGCTTCATGCGGAAGATCATCGTAACAATCGCATGGCTGGGCTGCGCGGCGTCCCAGGCCAGTTCCGCGCTTGCCCAGCTAGGACAGCCGCCGCCGGTGATGACGGTTGGCTGGATTGAGGATGTCGTCATCACGCCGGGCGACCTGGAAATCAGGGCGAAGCTCGACACCGGCGCCCGGACGTCCTCGATCAACGCTCGGCATTACGAGCTTTTCGAGAAGAACGGCGAGAGATGGGTGCGCTTCTCGGTTACCAACCGGTTAGGCGTCACGCGTGCGTTCGAACGCCGGGTTTTCCGGATCGCCCGGATCAAGAGGATCAAGGGCAAGAGCCAGGAACGGCCGGTGATCATGCTGGGTATCTGCATCGGCAACATATTTCGCGAGACACAGGTCAACCTGGTTGACCGCGACGGGTTCAATTACCAGATGCTCATAGGCCGCCGCTTCCTGGCGAAATACGTCGCTGTCGATTCAGGCCGCACCCTGACAACGAAACCTGGCTGTACGGCGAAGGCAAGCTAACGCTATGAGCAAGAAACATCTCTACATGCTGACGGGAATCCTTGCCGGGGTGGCCGCGCTTGTATTCCTGTACAAGCTCTTTCTCCTCGAATTTCCCCTGACGCCGGGCGAGAAGACCGAGACCTGGCGGGTCGAGACGCGCATTCTTGTTCAGACCACGGGCGGCGCCGCCAAGGTTGCGCTGAACATTCCCCAGACAGCCGGAAACTTCACCGTCATCAGCCAGAGTTTCGTAACCGGCGGCTGGGGACTGACCACCGCGACGGAGGGATTCAACCGGCAGGCGACCTATTCGATCAACAAGGCGGAAGGCGAACACGCCCTCTATTACCGGGCGGTGGTCCATCGCGCGAAAACGGTGCGCCCGCCGCCCGGCGCCCGGTCGGAAGAACCGGAGATTCCGGAAAAGACCTCCTATGTCGATGCTGAGCTTTCGGCGGCGCGGACCATCGTACGGGCCGCGACCCGCGAAGCGGCCGACAGCCAGACCCTGATCCGGCTCGTCATGAAGCAGCTGAACACGCCGACGCCTGAAGGGCCGGCCCAGTTTCTGCTTCAGAAGAATCCGGGTTCGCGCGGAATCGCCGAAGTGGGCGCGGAGCTGTTGCGCATCGGAGGGCTGCCGGCGCGCGCCGTGCACGGCCTCGCGCTCAAGCCAGACCGCCGCAATGCCCGGTTCGAACACTGGATCGAGTTCTTCGCGGATGGCGGCTGGCAGCCCTACGATCCGAAAACCGACAAATTCGAAGTGCCGGCCGATTCCATGCCCTGGTGGTACGGACGAACCCGGCTGGTCCATGCATTCGGCACAACGAAAACGGAAACCATCGTCTCGGTGCGCGAGGCATTCGAGTTTACGCTTCGCACCGCGCTCAGCCGGACTCGGGACCTGGAGAAGAACCTGATCGATTTTTCCGTGTTCGGCCTGCCGTTGCAGACCCAGGCCGTCTATCAGCTTCTGCTGACCGTACCGGTGGGAATTCTGCTGCTCGTCGTCCTGCGCAACATCATCGGCGTGAAGACGTTCGGCACCTTCATGCCGGTCCTGATCGCGCTGGCGTTCCGGCAGACCGAACTGGTGTGGGGTCTGATCCTCTTCTCGATCGTTCTGTCGATCGGCATCGGCGTCAGGTTCTATCTGGAAAAACTGAAGCTGTTGCTGGTGCCGCGCCTCGCCTGCGTTGTGATCGTCGTGGTCATGATCATGGCGTTTCTCAGCATTCTCAGCCACAAGCTGGGCTTCGACCGCGGCCTGTCGGTCGCCCTGTTCCCGATCGTCATCCTGTCGATGACCATCGAGCGCATGACCATCGTGTGGGACGAGCGTGGCGCTCAGGAAGCCTTCAAACAGGCGTTCGGCAGCCTCGTCGTATCGGTTCTGTGCTATCTGGTAATGAATTTACCGATTGTTCAGCATCTCGTGTTCGTATTCCCGGAAACCCTGCTGCTGGTCCTCGCGGGGACACTCCTTCTGGGCCGGTATTCCGGCTACCGGCTGCTCGAACTGCCGCGGTTCCGCGTACTGGGCGGGAGCCGGTGATGCTCGATTTCGGCCTCTGGAAACGGCTGCGCGACAACGGCGTTCTGGGGCTGAACGACCGCAACGCCAATTTCGTGCTGGTCTACAACCAGCGCCGCAACTACCCGCTGGTCGACGACAAGGTCCTGACCAAGGAGCTGGCGATAAAGGCCGGCGCGGCGGTACCCGACCTTTACGGGCTGATCGAAATCCAGCAGCAGGTCTCTTCCTTCCCGGATATCGTAAAGGACAGGGAAAACTTCGTCGTAAAGCCGGCCGAGGGCAGTCAGGGCGAAGGCATCATCGTAATCAAGGGCCGGTCGGGCGGCATGTACCGCACCGCCGGCGGGTCGCTGATCGACGACAACCAGATGGCCTTTCACCTGTCCAACATCCTGTCGGGCGTATTCAGCCTCGGCGGGCAGCCCGACAAGGCGATCATCGAATATTGCGTCGAGTTCGACCCCGTGTTCGAGGCGCTTACCTATCGCGGGGTGCCGGATATCCGCATCATCGTGTTCCTCGGCGTGCCGGTCATGGCGATGGTGCGTCTGCCGACGCGTCAGTCGGACGGCAAGGCCAACCTGCACCAGGGCGCCATCGGCGCCGGGATCGACATGGCAACCGGCATGACGCTGACCGCCGTCAAGGGAAACTCGGTCGTCGACACGCACCCGGACACGTTCAACAAGGTATCCGGCACGCAGATTCCGAACTGGCCGGTCCTGCTGGAAATGGCGGCGCGATCCTACGAAATGACGAATCTGGGATATCAGGGCATCGATATCGTTCTCGACCGCGATCGCGGGCCAATGATTCTCGAGCTGAACGCGCGGCCCGGCCTCAACATTCAGATCGCCAACCGGGCCGGTCTCAGGACCAGGCTCGAAGCCGTCGAAAAGAACCGAGACGGCCTGAAAAAAGTAGAAGACCGCGTCGCATTCACGATAGCGCAGTTTGGAGCGCACGAGGCAAGAGCCGCATGAGACGGAACCTGCTCATTACAGGAAGCGCCATCCTGTGGCTCGCCGGTGCCACACCGGCGGGCGCGCAGCCCGCATCGACAAGCACACGGCTGGTCATCGGGTCGGGTGGCGTGGGCGGCGTCTACTACGCCGCAGGGCGCGAGCTGTGCCGTCTGGTGAATGAGCGGTCGAAAAAACTGCGGCTGCGATGCGCCCTCGAGGCGACCCCGGGCTCGCTCTATAATCTGAGAGCCTTGCGCACCGGCGCGCTCGACGCGAGCATGGCGCAATCCGACTGGCAATATCATGCCTGGCGAGGAACCAGCCGTTTCGAAAACGCCGGGCCCGACAGAAAACTGCGCAGCGTCTTTTCCCTGCACCGCGAAACCTTTACCGTCATCGCCGGCCCGTCCGCAGGCGTGCAGAGCTTCACCGACATCAAGCGAAAACGCGTCAATATCGGCCCGCGAGGCTCCGGACACCGCGCCACTGCCCGGTTCGTTTTCTCGATAATGAAATGGAGCGACCGGGATTTCGCCGCTCTGACCGCGTTCGGCACCGCGGAACAGGCGCAGGCGTTATGCGACCGCAAGGTCGACGTCCTCATGGTCTCTGTCGGGCATCCGAATCATTCGATAGCGGAAACCCTGAAGAACTGCGGGGCAAAGCTCGTTTCGCTGCCGCAGTCTCTCGCCACGCGAATTGCCGACGATACGCCCTACTACGATCCCGCGCCGATCAAGGGCCGGGATTACGGGCTGAAGGAAGCGGATATCTGGAGTTTCGGCACGACGACGACGGTTTCGGTTTCGTCGGACCTCCTTCCGGAAACGGTTTACGGGTTCGTGCGCACTGTGTTTGAAAGGCTGAAGTCGCTGCGACGCACACATCCCGCACTCTCCCGGCTGGACCCGAAAGCCATGGCGACCGACGGCATGACGGCGCCTCTGCATGAAGGCGCGCTCCGCTATTTCCGGGAAAGGAAGCTGCGATGACCCGGTCCCTGGTCGCGCCGCTCCTGCTCGCATCCGTTCTTGCGACGACGCCCGCCCTTGCGGGGGATTCCGTCACATCGCACGGGCTCTCCGCTTTCGGCGAGCTGAAATACGGACCTGACTTCCGCCATTTCGACTATGTGAACCCGGATGCGCCGAAGCGCGGAACGATCCGGCTGCCGGGGATCGATTCGTTCGACAGCCTGAACGGTTTCATCCTCAAGGGGACCGCGCCTCAGGGCACCGGCCTGCTGCATGCGACGCTGATGGAGAAATCCGCCGACGAGGCGGACGCGCTGTACGGTTATGTCGCGGAATCTGTGGAAATGCCGCCCGACCGCAAATGGATGGTCTTCAACCTGCGCCCCGAAGCGCGGTTTACCGGCGGCGCGCCGCTGACCGCCGACGACGTGGTTTTCACCTATAACGCGCTGATCAAGGATGGACATCCGAGCTACCGGATCATTCTCGGCGGCGTCGACAAGGTCGAGGCGCTTGCGCCGCACCGCGTCCGCTTCACCTTCAAGGATGCAGGCAGCCGGGACCTGCCGCTCCAGGTGGCCGGCCTGCCGGTCCTGTCGAAAGCCTTTTACGCGAAAACGCCGTTCAACCGGACGACCATGAAGCCGCCGGCAGGCGCTGGCCCCTACAGGGTATCGAAGGTCGATCCCGGACGGAGCATTACCTACGAGCTCAAGAAGGATTACTGGGCCAGGGATTTGCCGATCATGCGGGGCCGGTTCAATCTCCGTCGCGTGGTCTTCGATTATTTCCGGGACCGCAACGTCGCCTTCGAAGCGTTTTTTGCCGGGGCTTACGACTTCCGCGAGGAATTCACCTCGCGCAACTGGGCGACGCAGTACGACAGCAAGCCACCGGTGGAAAAGAAATTCGTCGTTCGCGAAACCTTGCGGGACGAGACCCCGTCCGGGGTTCAGGCCTTTTTCTTCAATACGCGGCGTCCGAAATTCTCGGACCGCCGGGTACGTGAGGCGCTCGACCTCGCCTTCGATTTCGAATGGACCAACAGGACGCTGTTCTACAGCCTCTACAAGCGCACCAATTCCATGTTCGCGAACAGCGAACTCGCGGCCGACCGGCCGCCGGGACCGGAGGAGCTGAAACTGCTGGAACCGTTGCGCGGCAAGATCCCCGACGAGGTCTTCACGACGCCCTATGCCTCTCCCGGCACCGACGGGTCGGGCCGCAACCGCCCCAACCTGCGCCGGGCGATGAAGCTTCTCCTTCAGGCGGGCTACAACATCAGGGATAACCGGCTGGTCGATGCCGGCGGCAAACCGTTCACGATCGAATTCCTGCTGTTCGAGGCGTCGTTCAAGCGGATCATCAACCCATATGTCCGGAACCTCGAGCGCATCGGGGTCACGGCGACAATCCGCATCGTCGACGTGGCGAATTTCCAGAACCGGATGCGAAATTACGATTTCGACGTGGTGGTAAACCGCTATGTCCAGCCGCTGACGCCCGGACTGGAGCAGCAGGCCTATTTCGGGTCGAAATTCGCCAATGTCCCGGGCCAGCGGAACCTGGCGGGGATCCGCGACCCGGCGGTAGACTACCTGATCGACAAGATCATCCGCGCGACATCCCGCCCGTCTCTGATCGCGGCGGTTCGTTCGCTCGACCGGGTCCTGATGTGGAACCACTATGTCGTACCGCAATGGTACAAGGGAGCGCACAATATCGCATACTGGAACAAGTTCGACCGGCCGAAAAACAAACCGCGCTACGATCTGGGCATGCTCGATACTTGGTGGTTCAATCCGGACAAAGCCGCCATGATCGAAAAGGGCATAGCCCCGCCGCAGGACAAATCCCGGTCATTCAGGAAATAGACGACGCCATGCTCGCCTATATCATCCGCCGTCTTCTTCTCATCGTCCCGACCCTGATCGGGATCATGGTGATTAATTTCATCATCATCCAGTTCGCGCCGGGCGGTCCGGTCGAACAGATCATCGCCCAGCTAACGGGCGCCGACGTCGGGGCGACGTCGAGAATCGGCGGCGGCGGCGGTACCGAGGCGGGGTCTTCCGCCTCCCAGAGCCTGCAGGCATCGTCCGGTGCCGCGGGCGCGGCCAATAACGTCTATCGGGGCGCGCAGGGCCTCGATCCGGAATTCATCAAGCAGCTTGAGAAACAGTTCGGTTTCGACAAGCCGCTGCACGAGCGTTTCCTGCTGATGATGGGCAATTATATCCGGTTCGATTTCGGCACCAGCTATTTCCGGGACGAAACCGTGGTCGATCTGGTCCTGTCGAAAATGCCGGTATCGATCTCGCTGGGCCTCTGGACAACGCTGATCGTATACCTGATCTCGATCCCGCTCGGCATCCGCAAGGCGGTGCAGGACGGCACCCGGTTCGACATTTGGACAAGCGGCGTCATCATCGTCGGCAACGCCATCCCGAGCTTCCTGTTCGCGGTCCTCCTGATCGTCCTGTTCGCGGGCGGCTCCTATCTCGACTGGTTCCCCCTGCGGGGACTGGTATCCGAGAACTGGGACGAGTTGAGCTGGCCGATGAAAATCGCCGATTACTTCTGGCACATGACCCTGCCCATCCTTGCCATGGTCATCGGCGGCTTCGCCTCGCTGACTTTTCTGACCAAGAATTCCTTTCTCGACCAGATCAACCAGCAATATGTACTGACCGCGAAAGCGAAAGGGCTGACGGAAAGCCGGGTACTGTACGGCCACGTGTTCCGCAACGCGATGCTGATCGTCATCGCCGGATTTCCAGGCGCTTTTGTCGGCATCCTGTTTACCGGTTCCCTGCTGATCGAGATCATCTTTTCGCTCGACGGGCTCGGACTGCTGGGTTTCGAGGCGATCATCAAGCGCGACTATCCGATCATGTTCGCGTCGCTGTTTTTCTTCACCCTGATGGGGCTGGTCCTCAAGATCATCGGCGACCTGACCTACATGCTGGTCGATCCCCGCATCGATTTCGAGGCGCGCAATGGCTGACACCGCCATGTCATCCGCGCCGGAAATCCGCCGGTGGTGCGGGATCCGCGTTACCCCGCTGACCGAGAGACGGTTGCGGAGCTTTCGCGCCAACAGGCGCGGCTACTGGTCGTTCTGGATCTTTCTGGTCCTGTTCCTCGCCAGCCTGTTCGCGGAATTCGTCGCCAACGACAAGCCGATCCTCGTCCAGTACAAGGGCGGCTACTACATGCCGATCTTCAATATCTATCCCGAAACCGTGTTCGGCGGAGACTTCCTGACCGAAGCGGAATACCGGGAGCGCGATGTGCAGGAGCTTATCGCCAAGGGCGATGGCTGGATCGTCTGGCCGCCGATCCGTTACAGCTACGCCACGGTCAATTTCAACCTGAAGCAGCCGGCGCCCAGCCCGCCCAGCACCGAAAACCTTCTGGGCACCGACGATCAGGCGCGCGACGTATTCGCGCGGGTAATATACGGCTTCCGCATTTCGGTGCTGTTCGGGCTGACGCTGACCATCCTGTCCTCGATCCTCGGCATCGCCGCCGGAGCGGTACAGGGATATTTCGGCGGATGGACCGACCTTCTGTTCCAGCGTTTCATCGAAATCTGGTCCGGCCTGCCCCGGCTGTTCCTCCTCATCATCCTGGCGAGCGTCTTTACGCCCAATTTCTGGATGCTGCTGGGGCTGCTCCTGCTGTTCGAGTGGATGTCGCTGGAAGGCGTGGTGCGTGCCGAGTTCCTGCGCACCCGCAATTTCGACTATGTCCGTGCCGCCCGTTCGCTCGGCGTCAACAACGTCACCATCATGAGGCGGCACATCCTGCCGAACGCGATGACGGCGGCGCTGACCTACCTGCCGTTCGTGCTGATCGGCTCGATCACGGCGCTGACGTCGCTCGATTTTCTCGGTTTCGGGCTGCCGCCGGGGTCGCCGTCGCTCGGCGAACTACTCGCGCAGGGCAAGGCGAACCTGCAGGCGCCGTGGCTCGGCATCACCGCGTTCCTGGTCCTCGCCGTCATGCTGAGCCTGCTGGTGTTCATCGGCGAAGCCGTCCGCGACGCCTTCGATCCCCGCAAGACGCTGACGCTATGACAGAAACCCTGCTTGAGATCGAGGACCTGTCGATTTCGTTCGGGCATGGCGAACGGGAGTCCCGGGCCGTCCGCAATATCGGCTTCTCCATCGGCAAGGGTGAAATCGTCGCGCTGGTGGGGGAAAGCGGTTCGGGCAAGTCGGTCACGGCGCTGTCCGCGATGCAGCTTCTCCCCTACCCGCTGGCCCATCATCCCACCGGCTCGATCCGTTTCAAGGGAGAGGAGATACTCGGCGCCGGCCCTGCGACGCTGCAGAGAATCCGGGGCGACCGGATCGGCATGATCTTTCAGGAGCCGATGACGTCTCTCAACCCGCTTCATACCATCGAGAGGCAGATCGCCGAGGTCCTCGCGATCCATCGCCGGATCGAAGCGTCGGCGTCCCGGAGTCGCGTGCTTGAACTGCTCAACCAGGTGGGGCTGCGCGACGCGGAGAACCGGCTGGGCGCATACCCGCACCAGCTTTCGGGCGGCCAGCGGCAGCGTGTCATGATCGCCATGGCCCTCGCCAACGACCCGGAACTGCTGATCGCCGACGAACCGACGACGGCGCTCGACGTCACGATCCAGGCGCAAATTCTCGCCCTGCTCAAGGACCTGCAGGCCCAGCGGGGCATGTCCATGCTGCTGATCACGCACGACCTTGGCATCGTCCGCAGGATCGCCGACCGGGTCTGCGTCATGACCGATGGCGAAATCGTCGAGCAGGGCGACACGAAACAGGTTTTCGAAGCCCCGCAGCACGACTACACGAAGCACCTGCTGGCCGCCGAACCGAAAGGACGGCCGCTCGAGACGGCTCCGGACACCCCGGTGGTCATCGAGTGCGACAATCTGAAAGTCTGGTTCCCTATAAAGAGGGGCGTGCTGCGCCGCACCGTCGGCCATGTGAAAGCCGTCGACGGCGTTTCGGTGAAAATTCGCGAAGGGCGCACCGTCGGCGTCGTAGGAGAAAGCGGATCGGGAAAGACGACGCTCGCGCTGGGCCTGTTGCGTCTGGAGAAAAGCGAGGGCCCCATCGTCTTTCTCGGCAATCGCGTGGACGGGCTGAACTGGAAACAGCTTCGCCCGATACGGCACGACATGCAGGTGGTTTTTCAGGACCCGTACGGATCGCTCAGCCCGCGCCTGTCGGTCAGCGAAATTATCGGCGAGGGGCTGCTGGTCCATCGGCCCGAAATGACATACGACGAACGCCGGGCGCTGGTGTCCGAGACGCTGCGCGAAGTCGATCTCGACCCGTCGACGCAGGATCGCTACCCGCACGAGTTTTCCGGCGGCCAGCGCCAGCGCATTTCCATCGCCCGCGCGATGGTGCTGAAACCGAAGCTGGTGGTGCTCGACGAGCCGACATCGGCGCTCGACATGTCGGTTCAGGCGCAGATCGTCGATCTGCTGCGCGACCTGCAGTCGGCGCATAATCTCGCCTACATGTTCATCAGCCACGACCTGAAGGTCGTCCGCGCGCTGGCCGACGAGGTGATCGTGATGCGGAACGGGCTGGTCGTGGAACAGGGGCCCGCGGACGACATATTCGACTCCCCGCGCGAGGAATATACCCGCGCCCTGATCAAGGCCGCGTTCGATATCGAAGCCGTCGAAAGCGACGTGATCGGGACCTGAGCCTCTGTCTGAGCCAGCCGGCTCGAATGCCCGGCGCCGTTACGCTTCGTCGGATGCCGCGGAAATAAGGTCAGCGAATTCGCTCAGATAGACCGATCCCTTGACCGTGCGTTCGACCAGAACGTTGCGCCGGTCGGAAATTTCACGCGCCCGGCGGATGTAACCCAGATCCCCGAGGCGGTCCAGCGCCCGCGATATCGCGGGTTTGGAAATAAACAGATCCGCCGACAGGCCCTTCACGCTGTGAGGGCCTTCGGTCACATAGACATGCAGCAGGATCGCCATTTGCCGGGTCGACAGATCGGGCCCCTCCCGCCGGATGACGTCCGCAAGAACGGCATGCCATCGTTCGAGCGGCGCCAGCGAGTCAGGACCGGCCACGCCGTCCCTTCCCGAATCGCTTCTCGATCACGGCATAGAGCGTTCGCAGACCCTGGGTTTCTCCGCCGATCGGGCGTCCGGGGCGCGACCGGGCATTCCACGCCATGATGTCGAAATGGACCCAGGGCGTCGACGCGCTGACGAATTCCTGCAGATAAAGCGCCGCCGTGATCGCGCCGCCATGCCCGCCTTCCGACACGTTGTTGATGTCCGCGACCTGCGAGTCGAGCATCCGTCGATAGGGACGGTGCAGGGGCAGGCGCCACACCGGATCGAGCGCCGGGCCGGATGCCGCATCCAGATCGGCGGCGAGCGAATCGTCGTTGCAGAAATAGGCGGCGATCTCCTGCCCCACGGCAACGCGGGCGGCGCCGGTCAGGGTCGAAAAATCGGCAAGCAGCGCCGGCGACTCCCCGTCCGCCTCTGCGAGCGCATCGCACATGACGAGCCGACCTTCGGCATCCGTGTTGCCGACCTCGACCGTTATTCCCTTGCGGGTCTTGATCACGTCGGACGGTCGATAGGCATTGCCGGACACGGAATTTTCGACCGCCGAAACGAGAACGCGCAACCGAACGTCGAGTCCGGCATCCATGATCAGATGAGCGAGTCCCAGCACGTGCGCGCCGCCGCCCATGTCCTTTTTCATCCTGAGCATGCCGGAAGCGCTTTTGAGATCGAGGCCTCCGGTGTCGAAACAGACGCCCTTGCCCACCAGCGTAACCCTGGGCGCATCCCGCCGCCCCCAGGTGAGATCGATCAGCCGGGGAGCGCGCGTCGACGCCCGGCCGACCGCATGGATCGTGGGATAATTGTTCTTGAGGAGCGCATCGCCAACGGTTACCGACAGACGCGCCTTGTGTTGACGGGCCAGCTTGCGGGCGGCATCGGCCAGCTGTTCGGGCCCCATGTCCTCGGGCGGCGTGTTGATCAGGTCCCGCACCAGTGCCGTGGCATCCGCCATGCGCAGCACTGCGCCCCGGTCGCTGTTTCCCGGCCAGACCAGGGCAGGCCGGTCGTCGGGAGACCGCTTCTTGCCGGTCTTGTAACGGTCGAAACTGTAGCAGCCGAGCGCCCAGCCGGTGGCGGCAGCGGTGGCGCCGTCCCGGTCCATGCGGGCATCGATCGCGTACCGCCCCGCGGGAAGGCGGGACGGAAGCCCGGCGTACTCCCACAGCCCCTGATGATCGTCCACGCCCAGCAGAACGCGGGCAAGGCCGCCGTCGGCATCGGAAACGAGGCTGACCTGACCGGCGGTCGCCTTGAACCCGCTGGCGGCGACCCAGCGTTTCATTCGGGCGGGTTCGCCCTTTAACCAGGCGTCGAAAACGCCGGTTTCAACGGGCGTGACCGGTACGGTGTTCTTGTCCGCGCGGGCGGCGAAACGATAACTCACGAAATGGCTCCCCCTGTGGTTCCGGGGAAGAATGGCGCGTTACGAGCCTGCTGAAAAGAGGAGAGATACCGGACGGACCGGCCTGCGTCAGGCGACGCCGATCCGGGGTTCTCCTTCCTTGTGGGGTCCGAACGACCGGTCGAGAATCCGCGTGGAATCGTTTGCGTGGTCGATGCATTTCGACAGCATCGCCAGAATCTCGATATTGTTGTTGAGGACGGCGCGCGCTTCCGGCCGGGCATCGCCGACGATCTTCTGGGTGCGACGGATCATGTCGTTCTGGATTTCAGCGAGAATATCCTCCAGCTTCCAGCCGCCGGGATTGTCCTCGGTGACCAGAAATGTGGTCTTGTTGTTCGACTCTGCGGCGCTCATGAAAAATTCCTCCAGATTCGGACCGGTTACCGGAACCTTTAACGCGAATTTGCTAAGATCGTCTTAACCGGAGGGGCGCGGAAGGATCGATTGCGGCACACAGCGCAACGGCGTTTTATCGAGGCAGTATGGCGGAGACCGAAGCAATGGCCAGATTGCAGATTTTAGCCCTGTGCAGCGCGCTGATTGCGGCCTGCGCGGCGATCCACGACGACAATACGATCTTCGGGAAACCGATTTCCGAGATCAACAGGATGTCTCTGGAGCAGGCGGCACGGGCTGTCGCGAACAAGACCCTGATGACATACGACCCCGGAACAACGATTTGCATTCCCGCCTCCTATGGCGGGGTCAACTGCTCGACCACGCCGGGCCACGGGACCCAGATCGAATATTTCGCGTCCGACGGACGTGCCTTTCTCTGGTATCCGGGAAACAGTCGTCCGGTTCGGTCGCGCTGGAAACTGTCCGGATCGGACGACCGGTACGACCTTTGCTTCCTGTATCCCGGCCGGTCCTATAACCCTCTGACGCGCGAATATGGCGGCAGGTGGGACTGCCGCAATCTCGGCCGCTACGCGGCCCGGATAAAGGAGATCAGGGCAGAGGACATTTTCGGCCTGTCGAGCGGCCGGCTGCCGTTCCCGTTGTCCGCGGCATCGACGAGCTTCGATGCGCTTCTGGAGCGGATCAACCGCGCGACGATAAGATAGAAGACGGCTCAGGCAAGCGCGTCGTTCAGGGTCGAAACGATGTTCTCCATGTCATGCGCCCCGTTGACGCGGGTGCCGATGGCGATATGCGGGCTCATGACGACATTCTTGTATTTGAGGAACGGATCGTCCGGATCGCCTGGCTCCTTGTAATGGACATCCATGCCGACGCCGCCGAGGATGCCGGCATCGAGCGCGGCAAGCAGCGGTTCCTTCTGAATAATGTCGGCGCGCGCGATGTTGACGATGATCGGCTTCCTGGCCGCGCGGTTAAGCTGTTCGGCGCCGATCAGCCCCTTGGTGGAGTCGTTCAGCGGCACGTGGATCGAGATGAAATCCGACTGCTCGAACAGCTCGTTCAGCGACACATAGGACGCCTTGAATTCCGCTTCCAGCGACGCATCGAGCTGGTTGCGCTGGTTGTAGATCACCTTCATGCCGAACGCATTGGCCCAGTTCGCGACGTAGCGCCCGACCGACCCCAGCCCGACGATGCCGAGCGTCGAGCCGAACATGTTCTTGACCCCGTTGATGCGCGCCCAGTTGGAATTCGCCGTGTGCTTGCGGTTATAGACCCGCGCCGGCCAGCCCTCGGCCTGAAGCTGCTCGATGGTCAGGAGCTTGTTGGTCTCCACGATCTTCTTGGCGAGCGACATCATCAGACCGAAAGCATGTTCGCCGACCGCGACATTGACCTGCCGGTGAAACGGCAGCGCGGGAATGCCGCGCGCGGCGCAGGCAGCCTCATCGACATTGCGCATGTCGGTGCGGAAATTCTGGACGATCTTCAGGTTGGGCGCGGCGGCGAGTTCCTCTTCGCCGACGACAAGCTCCTCGACGACCACGGCATCGGCCTGCCGAATCTTGGCCCGGAAATCGTCCTGGTCTTCCGCCAGCAGCACGGTCGACGGCGCGACGTTCGGATACTTCTTGCGGATATCGACGCACCAGTCGGGAAATTCGGGCATGTCCACCGAATAGTAATCGGCGAAGGCTTCCACCCTCTCGCGGTCGCAATCGGGGTCGAGGATGACCTGGAGAGCTCGGATGATGTGATCGTTCTGGACTACAAGGGTGGGCATGTCGGTCGGACTCGTCTGCTGGTCGGTTGCGTTGGGCCGCGCACTCTATCCGCGCGGGGAGCCCTGTACAAGGCGGCGCGACCGGGATTCATGGCGCGCCAGAAGGGCGGAGGCGGCAAAGATCACGCCGCCGCCGACCCACACCCAGACATCGGGCAGTTCGGAAAATACCATCCAGCCGATCAGCGCCGCGAACGGCAGCCGGGCGAAATCGAACGGCAACACCGCGGTGGCGTCCGCCGCGGCGAAACACCTTCCCAGAAACCGCTGATTGCAGGTCGCGAAGAAACCGATCCCGACAAGCAGAACAAGCTGATAGAGGGTTGGCGTCTTCCATACCCACAGCGCCGGCCCGAGCATCATCGGCGTCACCCACAGCATCAGGTAAAAAACCGCGGTGTCGGGATGATCGGTGCGCGTAGTGTACTTGACCGTGGCGTTGCTCGCCGCGTTCGCGAGCGCCGCGACCAGCACCAGAACCGCGCCGATATTGGTGTCGTCGAAGCCGGGCCTGAGGATGATCAGCGCGCCGCAGAACCCGGCGAACAATGCCAGGCCGCGCGCCCGTGACAGGCGCTCGCCGAGAAACAGGATCGCCATCGCCGTCAGAAACAACGGCGAGGTAAAAACCAGCGCCTGAGAATCCGAAACCGGAATCAGCGCGGCGCCCGGAAAATAGGTCAGAACGAACAGAAGGCCGGTAAAGCCGCGGAAGGCATAAACCTTGTGATTGGGCGTCATCCAGATCGTCCGTCCGGTGCGGATCACGAACGGCATGATCAGGACCAGGTTTACCAGGACCCGGACAAATCCGATCTGAAACGGGTGGATGTCCGCCGCCACCTGGCGGATCAGCGTGGTCATCAGGGTGAAGCTGAGCGCCGCCGCCATCATCCACAGCCCGCCGCGCAGCGCAGGCGGCAGGTCCGAAAATCGGGAAGCAACGGTCATGAAAAAAGAAATCGGCCGCGCCGGTCAGACCGGCACGGAGGTCGCGTCGTAAGTGAACAGCCAGTCATAGCGTTCGCGCACCCGGTCGGGCTGCCATTCCTCGTCGACATAGCGTTCGGCGACGGCGGGATCGGCGAGCTGCGAATTGTGAAACCGGTCGGCGTTCTCGTTCGAGCCGCGAATGCAGCGCGCCGTGCGGTCGAGGCGAGCGGCCTCGTAGCGGGCGAGCGCGGTCCCGGGATCGTCGGGCCATTCGGCCAGGCAACGCGCCAGCACCATCCCGTCCTCGATCGCCATGACCGCCCCCTGCGCCAGCATCGGCACCATGGCGTGACACGCATCGCCCAGCAGCGTCGCGCGCCCGACGCTCCATTTCGGCATCGGTTCGCGCCGCATCAGCGCCCATTTGTAGGGAATGTCGATATGGCGGAAGGTTTCCCGGATCGCCGGATGCCAGCCCTCGAAATCGGCCAGGCATTCCTCATGCGTACCGCGTGCGGTCCAGCTTTCGACCTGCCAGTCGTCCTTTTCGAGAATGCCGACGATATTGAGCATGTCGCCGTGGCGAACGAAATAATGCACCACATGGCCGCCCGGTCCGACCCAGTTGACGCCCACCTGCCGCCTCATTTCCTCCGGCAGCTTCGCTTTCTCGATCACGCCGCGCCAGGCGATCAGACCGGAAAAGGTGCGCTCGTCGGCGCCGAACAGCGACTGGCGAATGTTCGAATGCACCCCGTCGGCCCCGACCAGAACGTCGCCGGATACTGTCTCGCCGTTCTCCAGCAGGAGCCGGACGCCGGAACCGTCCTGCTCGCATCCGGCGCAGGGCGCGTTCAGGTGGATGGCATCCGGTTTTTCCGCCCGTACCGTGGCAGCGAGCGCCAGATGCAGATCGCCGCGGTGGAACATCAAATAGGGATAGCCGTACCGCTCCACCGACTCCGCCCCGAGATCGAACAGCTTCCAGGTTTGGCCCGTATTCCAGATGCGGATTTCCTTGCCGTCAGGCTGCCAGGCGATACGGTCCACGGCCTCGCCCATCCCGAGATGATAGAGCACCCGCGTGCCGTTGGCCGACATCTGGAACCCTGCGCCGATCTCCGACAGCTCCGGCGCCTGTTCGTAAAGATCGACGTCGATGCCCGCCTTGAGCATCGCCAGCGCGGCGGTCAGCCCGCCGATACCGGCCCCGGCGATCAATACATGGGGTTTCGCCATAACGGAGCTCCGGTCAGAGATCCATGCACCCGGCGCGCCGGCAGAAATATTCCCAGGCGCGGATCTGACCGACACTGCCGACCGTGCCCCGGGTCGCCAGGTGCGAGTCGACTTCTTCCTCGGTCAGATACATGACCTCGTCTCCCATCCCCAGCGCGGTGGTGAGGATCCGGGCGTTTGTCTGACAGTAGATCGCCGCAAATACGGTGGCATAAATCGATTCCGTCCCGGCGCTGAACCCGTGTCCCCGCATGAGGACGATCGTTTCCGCGCCCAACGCCCTGGCCATGTCGCGGCCCTGGTCCATGTTGGTCACCAGCAGGTCGCCGCCGTCGAACCTGTCCCGGATATCCCACCAGGCCGCCTGACGGCCCATCCGCGCGCCGACATGATAGACCGGACGCAACGGCTTCTTCGTGATGCCGAAGGCGATGACCTCTTCCGCGTGGCTGTGAATCACCGAATTGACCTCGGGCCGTTCCGCCATCACCGCGGCATGGATAAACCGCTCCAGATAGGGCTGCGGCCCGTCGGGATCGACCGGTTCGCCGTCGAGCGTGAATTCCAGAATGTCGTCGAGTTCGACAAGCTCGGGCGAACGCGACCGCGCCAGCAAAAACCTTTCGGGATCGTCCGGGTGGCGAACGCTGATATGGCCGTAGGCGTCGACAACGCCTTCGTGGGCGAGGATCCGGTTGGCGCGAACGAGTTCGATCCGTGCGTCTTCAAGGGCGCTCATTTTCAGCTAATCCTTTCAGTTCTTCAGAAAATCTACGGTAAGACGGACGTAGGCGTCGGCGGCATCCCACGGCACGAGGTGCCGGCAGCCATCGACGATATGCAGGTCGATTCCGGGATATGTCTCCTTAAGCAGCATCGCCTTCTCGTATGCGTTTGCGCGGTCCTCGCGCCCGAAAATCATCCGGACGGGAACCGGCGACGTCGCGATCTGCTTCCAGAGCGGCGTGCCGCCCTTGCCGCCGCCGCCCCGCGCCTTGCCGCGCTCGACGAAGGCCGTGAAATTCTTGCCGACGCTGCGGGCATGACGCAAAGCAAGCGCGTCGTCGGTAATCAGCCCGTGATGGAACAGATTCGCTTCGAGAAGCCGGCGCGTGTCGTCGAGCGACGGTTCCTGCGGCGTTCCCTCGCGGCCTTCGGCCGGCGCTTTCTTTTTCTCGCCGCGCCCGTCGGGCAAAGGCGGCAGCAGGCTTCCGGTCCCCAGGATGACGAGATGGCTAATCCGGTCCGGATGGTCGAGAGCGTTGGCGAAAGCCATGTTGCCGGCCTGCGAATGGCCTACCAGCACCGCTTTCTCCAGCCCGAGCGCATCGAGAAACCCCATGATGGATTTCTGGCGGTACGCGACCGAAAAATCCGCCGGGTTGTCGCTCAGCCCGAAACCGGGCTGATCGAAGGTAATGGTGCGGAACCCGGCATCGGCGAACGGCTCGAGATTGCCCAGAAAAACATCCGCGGATGAGCCCAGCGACGCCCCGTGCAGCAGGACGAGCGGCAGGCCCGATCCGGCCTCGACATAGCGGATGTTCAACCCGTCGATCTCGACGAACCTGTCCTCGATGGACGTAGCGCTGATGGTATCCATGCCGTCCCCTGCCCGTGTTCCTTCCTGTCCGGAGAAATTAACACAACAAATCCGGCCGGCCTACGCCGCCTCCCCGTCTCCGTTTTCAAACAGGCGGGGCGGTGCCATAATCCCGCTATCGAATTGCGGCCATCGACTGTGGAGACCGCATCGCCACCCTGGGAGAAACGCCATGTTCGCCAAGATCAATCACGTCGCAATGGTATCGACCGACTACGCCATGCTCGGCAAGTTCTACGAAGTCCTGTTTGGCATGAAGACGTCGCCCAACGCCCGCCCGCAGAGCGCGGTCACGGTCGGGGACGGCTATGTCGGCCTCAACATCAACCCGCGCCGCCCCGGCCGCGCCGGCGGGCTGGACCACTTCGGCGTCCAGGTCGAGGACACCGAAACGGTCTTCGAACGGATGAGCAAGAAATATCCGGAGGTGAACTGGCTCAAACGGCCGGGCAACCGTCCGTTCGCGGGCATCACGACGCACGATCCCGACGGCAATATCTTCGACCTGTCTCAGGCCAGCATGGAAAACCGCAAGGACGTCTATACCGACGGCGAATGGGAGCAGGACCGCCATATCAGCCACTATGCCGTCCGTACGCTGCACCCTGAGAAATGCGCCGAATTTTACTGCGACGTGCTCGACCTGCAGATGGCCAACCGGGAAGAAGGCGACGAAAACTATTACGTCACGGACGGGCGGATGACCGTCGTCCTGATGCCGTGGGACATCACGAATTACGCCAACACCGGCATCTCGCGGTCGGGCCCGGATCATTTCGCCTTCAAGGTGGAGAGCCTCGATGCGTTCAAGGCGGATTACGACGCGATGATCGAGCGCAACCAGAACCTGACCCCGCCGGCCGTCGGCGTCGGCCCGGAAGGCAGGGCGCGGCTCGACCTGTTCGACCGGTCGACGCCGTATGCGACCTACTACCTGTCGGACCTCGACAACGTCATGCTGGCGGTTCACGAGTAACAGCCGCGCGGCACCGGGAGAACGGCGTGGCCCGGCTTCGCTATGTCGCGTTTATGGCGGCCGATCCGGATCGGCTGGCATGGTTCTACACCGCCTATCTCGGCATGACGGAACTCGGCCGGTCGGCGGACGGCGACGTTTCGCTGACCGACGGGTTCTATAACCTGACCTTTTTCCGGCTGCGGGAACGGCTGAACGAACCGCGCAAGGCTCCCGGCCTGCACCATCTCGGCATCGAGGTCGAATCGATCGAGGAAATCCGGGACCGTTACGCAGAAAAGATGCCGAACTGGCAATCGGTCGAGGAACCGGGCGGCCTTCAGTACGGAGAGTACCGGATCTACGACCCTGAGGGTCTTCCCGTCAGCCTGTCGGAAACGGGGTTCGGCGTGCCCGATGGGGAGGACCGCGTGCCGCGGATCGCCCATATTGCGCTCAATTCGGTCAATACCGAGGCGATGCTGGATTTCTATACCGGCGTGTTCGATTTCCGCATGCTGCGGATTACCGATATCCGACGCCAGGAAGGACGGCTCAACCGGTTTCTCGGCGACGGGCACACCAACCTCGCGGTCCATCCGTTTCACAGCGGGCGTCCGGGTCACGAGCCGCGCTACGGCGTCAATCACGTGGGCTATCTGATCGCCGACCTGGAAGGCGCGCTGGCATCGCTGTCGAAAATCATCGAGCTGGATGCGAGGCCGGACGACCGCCCCTATGCCGAATACCGGCTGCGGGACCCGGAAGGCAATGCGTTCGATCTGTCGCGCACCAAGGGCTGGGAAGTCGATAACGACGTCTGGATGAACGCGCTAGCCTGAGCTGTCCCTGGGCCTGGCGTTACGGAACAGCAGAAGCCCGACCGGCAGCGTTACGGCGGCGACAAGCACGAACCCGGTTTCGTAGCTGCCGGTCAGCCCCACGATCGCGCCGACGATTCCCGGAAAGATCACCATTCCGCCATAGGCGAACACGACTGCGACGCCGGTCACGTCGCCCGCGCCGCCCGGCGGCGCGTTGCGGGCGACTTCGGCCAGCATTACGCCCTGAAACCCGATCACCGTCACGCCAAACGCCGCGCTGAGCGCGACGATGGCTTCCTTGGACCAGTCGCTGTCGATCAGCGCCACCGACGCGCCGGCAACCGCCATTGCAACGCCCAGCAGGGCGAGAACCAGCCGCGTGGACAGAAAGCGGCTCGCGACCCAGCCCCAAAGGATGCGGCCGGCGAAACCCGCGCCCTGCCCGCAGGCGAACGCGAACCCGGCGAATACCAGGTCGAACCCCAGCCCCGCGGTCAGGAACACGACGAAGAACGTGCCGAACGTGATCTGCAGACCGGTGAACACGCAATGCGCGATGGCGAGCTCGCGCAGAACGGGATGGCGCAGGGCGAAACGGAAACTGTCGAGCATCGCGCCGAGCGAAAGCCGTCGCGCGGGGTCGCGCTCATCGTCGAGCCTGGCGCGCAGCGGCTGAATGATCAGGGCGAACACAAAGTAGATAGCGCCCGCAATCAGCAACGCACCCTGCCAGTCGACCAGATCGAGCCAGTAGGGAAACAGGGTGCCGGCGAGGATGCCGCCGAGCGGCACGCCGGTCTGCTTGATCGAGAAAATCAGCGGGGCGAGCCCGGGCGGCGACAGGCGGGCCAGGATATGCGAACTGGCAGGGGTCGACGGACCGATGCCGATGCCGACGATTACAACGCCGACCAGGATGAACGCGATCGATCCCTCCGCTCCGATCCACAGCCCGACGGCGCAGAACAGCAGGGAAAGCTGGGCTACCCGAAGCGGTCCGAATTTCCGGATAACGCTGCCCGACCCCACTGCCGATACCATGCCGACCCCGTAGGTCAGCGCCGCCAGCCCGCCGATATAGCCGGGATTGAGATCGAATATCTTCACCACCACCGGCCCGAGCAACGGGACGGCGAGCGGGGCCATGGTGGCGAACGCCTGCTGGACCAGCATTGTGGCGACGGAAAGAACGACGAGCTTCATGAAAAACAGAAAAGCGGAAACCGAAGACGCGCTGTATTTTGCATAGCATTACCCTCTCCGGCCGTCAGCGGCTATGATCGAGCGCATGTGACGCATCAATCGAGGAAATCGGAATGAGGGACAAGACCTATCTGCGCAGCCTGCTCGAATACAACGCCTGGGCAAACGCGGAGCTGTACGAAAAGGTCATGGCGCTGCCGCCGGAAGAGGTTACGAAGCAGCGCAAGACGGGACTTCAGTCAATCTTCGTCAGCCTCAACCATCTGCTGGCCGTCGACCACATGTGGCTCGCCCACATGCAGCGCCGCAAGCACGAATTCGAAACGTTGCGCGCCGTCGTTCACGAAGACATGGATTCCCTGTGGAAAGGCCGGCAGCAGATGGAACGGACGCTGCTCGACTATCTCGACACGCTCAGCGGGGACGAGCTGGAGGAAATCGTCGATTACGAGCTGATCGGCGGCAATACCGGATCGCTGTCGCGCGCCATGTGTTTTACGCATCTGGCAATCCACGGCGCCTATCATCGCGGCTGGATCGCCGACATGTTCGGCCAGGCGGAAACCCAGCCGGCGCTGCTCGATATTCCCGTTTACGAGCGCGCCATCCGGGCGGGCAACCTGCCGCCGCTTCCCTAATTCATCTGTACGAAATATTCGAAGCCGAACAGGTCGAACAGGAGCGGCACGGGCCAGAGCACGGAAATCAGCAGGTCGAACGCGCCGACCAAGAACGTCAGCGCAAACAGGGCCAGCACGCAAGCGGCTTTCCAGCTGCCGCCATAGGCCCTGACATAGGCGATGACGAAAGTTGGCAGGGTGATGTGGAAACCGACCAGCAGCACGCCCGCCACAAGCGCCGTCATCCACCAGAAAATGGCCCGTGTCCGCCGCGCGCCTTCTCCGGTTAGCGGCGCAGCCAGCGTCGCGCCGAGACCGTTTCCGGCGAGGTTCGTCTGTCGCAGGTCAAGCCACACCTGCCACAGGCAGAGCGGGACGCCGATCCCGGCCAGCCAGTAGACGATCATTGCCGAGCGCAGTGGCCAGTCGAGCGCGATCGCCAGCGCCGTGATCAGCACGCCGGCAAGGAACAGGGTGAACAGCGATCCCCAGATCCGCATGGCCGGCGTGTCGTCCGGCGCCTCTTCGCCAAGCTCCCGCTGCGCCGACTTGCTGCGATGCTTGCGCCACATCGGGATCACCAGCGTCACCACGATCATTCCGATGATCAGCAATACCCCGGGATGGGTCAGGAATTCCCATCCGTAGCGCGCCTGCGACAGCCAGAGATAGCGTTCGAGCTGGCTTCCCAGCACCACGGCGACCAGCAACGGCGGCCGCGGCCAGCCGAACAGCTTCATGAAATAGCCGACCGCCGAAAACACCAGGAAGGTAACGATGTCGTACCACGTATAATGCGCGGCGAAGGAAGACGCGACGCACAGAACCAGCGTAAGCGGCACGATGAGGTAGAACGGCAGCAGGCTGACCCGGGCGAATGCCCCCGATGCGCCGAGCGACAGCGATGTCGCGATCACGTTGGCGATCACCAGCACCCAGATCATCGCCATCGTGTAGTAGAGGTTGGTCGTCAGCATGTCGCCGCCGGGCGAAATGCCGACGGCGAGGAACGCCGCCAGCATGATGGCAAGCGACGTGCTGCCGGGAATGCCGAACGCAATGGTCGGAATCAGCGCGCCGCCTTCCTTGGCGTTGTTGGAACTCTCGGGCGCGATAACGCCGCGCACGTCGCCCTTGCCGAAATTCTCGTTGTTCTTTTCCGTCTGCGCCGCATGGGCGTAGGCGAACCAGTCGGCGACGGTACTGCCGAGGCCGGGCAGCACGCCGACCCAGACGCCGATGACACTGCAGCGGATGACGAGCCACCAGTTGCGGAAAGTATCCTTGATCCCTTCCAGAACACCGGTGCCGAGCGCCTCGCTGTCGGCGACGGCACTGCGCTTGACGGCAAGACCGATCATTTCGGGCACGGCAAAGAGGCCGAGTCCGACAAGCACGATGCTGACGCCGTCCCACAGGTAGGTGCCGCCAAAATCGAACCGCTCTATCGCGGTCTTGTCGTCGACCCCCACGGTTGCAATCAGGACGCCGACCACGGCCGCAATCAGACCCTTGACCGGCGCGCGGCCTGTCAGAACGCCGACCGCGCTGAGACCCCAGACAACCAGCATCAGGAACTCGGCCGAACCGAAAGCCAGCACGATGGGCCGCAGCACCGGCAGCGAAAGAAACAGTACGACCGCGCCGAACAGGCCGCCCAGCATGGAGGACATGAAGGCAGCGCCGAACGCGCGTTTTGCCTCGCCCTTCTGCGCCATGGGATAGCCGTCGACGATGGTCGCCTGGGAACCCGCGCTGCCGGGCACCGAGATCAGCACGGACGGGAACGTATTGGCGGTGTTCGAAACGGCCCCCATGCCGAGCAGCAACGCGATGCAGGGAATGGGATCGAGGGTAATGGCGAACGGCAGGGCGATGGTCAGCAGCAAGAGGACGCCGACGCCCGGCAGTGCGGCAAAGATCGAGCTGCACAGGATACCGACGAACATAAGGAAAAGCGGCCAGGGCTGGACAATCGCCGCGAGCCCCTGAAGTGCTGCATCAACCATGAAACGGTCCACGGGAAAGAAGGGGCCGGCGCACCACTGTGAAGGCAGGCCGGCCCGTTAATCGGAATTCAGCGATCGCTCACCGGCTCGACAGGCCGAATTTCTTGCGAAGTTTCGCAGCGTGCGCGATGGCCTCGTTACTGACGGTCTGGATCGACGCGACAATCTCGGCCACTTCCGCGCCCTTGATGATCACCGCGTCCTTGCTGAACGTCTTGTGCAGAAGCTTGATGAACGCCTTGTCCGCGACGACATCGTCAAACGCCTTGCGATAGGCGGCGACGTGCGCCTTGGGGGTGCCGGGCGGCAGCGCCAGCCACTTGTCGACCTGCGACGAGCCGATCCACGAGTTGTAACCTTCCCAGGCCAGCTTCGAGATGCCCTTCTTTTCCAGCATCTGCGGGAATACCGGCGCCTTCGGATAGGCGCCGCGCGCCTGGTATTTCGTGCCGTACCCGACGCCTTCCTGCGCCACGATATCGATCACGCCGTCCTTGAGCAGGCCGTCGATGCGTTTCGACGACGCGGTGGCCATGACGTCGATCTCGCCCTGCCGGAGCGCCTTCATCATTTCGCGCGTGCCCTTGTAGCCGGGGATCCATTTGACGTTCCAGCCGAGATACTCCTTGCCCCAGACCAGCATCGCCTGCCAGCTGCGCGATCCGCTGGTTGCGCCGACGATGACGGGATCGCCGGATTTGGTCAGGCGTTCGATCTGGCCCTTGCGGATGAAGATGACGCTGCCGCCGGCATTGAAGCCGCCGATCGCCTCGAACTTGGCGGGATCGAACTGCGATACCTTGCGCCGCACGATATGCGGCTGGGCGACCGACGAATCGGTCTGCATCAGCGAATAGCCGTCAGCCTTGGTCTTGAGCGCGAAATGGTTCGCCGCCCGGATCTTGCCGCCGCCCGCGCCGAAATTGCGGTAAACGATCTTCGGCTTGCCGGGCAGGTGCTTCTCCAGATAGAGGCCGAACAGCCGGCCGATGCGATCGGTTCCGCCGCCCGCATTGGACGCAATCAGCATGTTGAGGGTCTTGCCCTCGTAGTTCTGCGCGCCTGCCGTTCCGGCCTGCATCGCAGCGGCAGCCGCGATGGACGCAACGACAGAAATCGTTTTCCTGTAAGACATGTGAACCTCCCAATTCATGTGGTTATTGGGGCGAGCATACGACGATCGCGCGCAGGGGACCAGAGCAGGCGCGGCCTATCGACCCGTCGCGGGGCTGTGCTATCGTCGGGAGAGCTGGCGGGCGGAACTGCCCGGAAGCATGAATTCAGGGAGGTTTTTTATGACGAAATTTTTCAGATTACTGCCGATTTCCTTAATAGCCATCGCCGCAGCCGCGCCGGTTCAGGCGGACGGCATCGCGGATTTCTACAAGGGAAAACAGATCACCGCCATTTCCGGCGGCGGCGCCGGCGGCGGGTTTTCGTTCGCCGCGCGGCTGCTGGGCCGCCATATCGAACAGTATATACCGGGCAAGCCCAACTGGGTCGTCACCGCCATGCCGGGCGCCGGCGGAGCGCGGTCGGTCAAGTATATCGTGAACGCGGCAGCACAGGACGGCACGGTGATCGGCGTGGTGCTGCCGCCCGCCATCCTGTCTCCCCTGCTGCGGGACGGCGTCGGATACGATTCGAAGAAACTTCGCTGGATCGGATCGATCACGCCGATGGCGTCGGTTCTGTCAGTCTGGCACGACTCGCCGGCGAAGAGCATCAAGCAGCTCATGGACACCGAGATCACAACGGCGACATCGAGCAAGCTTTCGAGCGGCTATCTGTTCCCCGCCTGGATCAACCATGTCGTCGGAACCAAGTGGAAGATCATTTCGGGCTACCGTGGCGGAGACCGCCAGAACAATGCGATGCAGAAGGGCGAGGTTAATGGTCGCAGCTCGTTCTATGCCAGCTACAAGACCACCAAGCCGCACTGGCTGCGCGACAAGAAAATCGTCCATGTCGTCTATATGGGCCCCCGTGAAAAAGAGCTCGACGACACTGGCGTGCCGCATGCCGAAGACCTGATGAAGACATACGAACAGAAGCAGGTGCTTAACTTCCTGCAGACCGGCGGCAAGGTGGGGCATGGATTTTTCGTCTCGCCCGGCGTGCCGATGGACCGGGTCAACGCGTTGCGCGCCGCGTTCGACAAGGCGGTCGCCGATCCCAAATTCCTGGCCGAGGCCAAGAAGCGCAACCAGGTCGTCAGCCCGGTCAAGGGTACGGAACTGGACAAGATCGTCGCCGCCGGGCTCGACACGCCAAAGGACGTGGTCGACCGGTTCAAACGGGCGGTCAAGCTCGGCAAGAGCCAGGGAAAGAAAAAGAAGTAGCCGGAGACCATCATGCCCGAGGGCGTAACCGGATCGACAGAAGCGAAGGCGGATACAGAAACGTTCCGCCTTCGCAATTTCGTGGCCTCGCTCGGCGAGGACGAACTCGAATACGTCGATGAACCCGTAGAGCTGGCGGACCTGACGTCCCGTCTCGACGGCAACCCAAAAGCGGTTCTGTTCCGCCGGGCGGGGCCGGAAAAGGCGGAGATCGTCGGCAATTTGGCGGCCAGCCGGTCGCGCCTGGCGCTCGCCTTCGGCGTATCCGAGGCCGACCTGCTCCAGGAAATCATGAAACGGCTGCGCACGCCGCAGCAGACAATGGAGGTTCCGTCGGGCGATGCGCCGGTTCACGAAATCGTCCGGACCGGCGACGACGCCGATTTCACCGGACTGCCGGTGCCGTTCCAGCACGGGCGGGACGGCGGGCCGTATCTGTCGTCCACGCTCGATTTCACTTTCAACGCGGATGCGAACCTGACCAATGTCGGCTGCCGCCGCATGATGATCCGCGGCCGCCGGGAGGCGGGCGTCGACCTGAACGCGCCGAGCGACGCCAAGGCGATCTACGAAGCGGCGGCGAGACGCGGCGAACGCCTTCCGGTCAGCTTTGCGCTGGGATCGCACCCGATCGACCATGTCGCGGCGACCATGCGGCTTCCGGTCGACGAAACCGGCCTGATCGCCAACCTGCGCGGCGCAACCCTGCCGCTGGTCAGATGCGTCACCAACGATCTGCTGGTGCCGGCGGATGCCGAGATCGTCATCGAGGGCTATCTCGACGAGCGCGGCCATGTCGAAGACGAAGGCCCGTTCGGCGAATTCGCCGGCTATTACGGCGTCATGAAAAAGAACCCCGTGTTCCACCTGACCGCCATTACGATGCGCGGCGATGCCCTGTTCCAGACCTCGACGATTTCGGGTCCCCGGATCGACCGGACCGACACGGCCGTGCTCAACACGATCAAGAGCGAGTCGGTGGCGTGGCAGGCCCTGCAGACCGCGATCCGCGAGCCGGTGGCGGTAAACGCTACGGCCGCAGGCGCCGGCATGTTCAATTTGCGGATTTCGATGCGTCAGCGCGTTCCCGGCGAGGCCCGCAACGCCATCGCCGCGGCGATGGGATGTCTCGCCAACGTCAAGAACGTGTTCGTGGTCGACGACGATATCGACATCTTCGACGACGCGCAGATGGAATGGGCGCTCGCCACGCGTTTCCAGCCCGACCGCGACCTTGTCGTCCAGGGCGGCATGCGCACCCTGCCGCTGGACCCTTCGCTTTACGGCGCGCGGGTCGGCGCCAAGGCCGGATTCGACCTGACCGTAGCGCTCGACCGCCGACAGGCGATCGAGTTCACCGTGCCCGCGCCGCCGGCTGTCGAGGGCAAGCGGTTCGACAGCGTCCGCGCCGCGCTGGAGGACGGGCCCAAATCGTTCGAGAGGCTGATGGCCGCGCTTGGCACGCGCGACGGGCGCGAGGTCGTGCTGGCCCTGGAGGAACTCCGCAACGAAGGCGCGCTCACCCGGATGAAAGAAGGCGAGTACGCGCTCAAGACGACGGCGCCGGACTAACCGAAGATGACGGACGACGCCGGAAGCCGGTTCCTGGAGTCGCTCGAACCTTTCGCCGATTTCCGGGACGTGTCGCTGTCGGGAAACTACAGGCCGCTGCCCGACGGGTGGCTGATCGGGGTCGCGGATATCGTGGACTCGACGGGCGCTCTGGCCGCCGGCCGCTACAAGGCGGTCAACACGGTCGGCGCCAGCGTCATCTCCGCCATCATGAACCTGGACAGGAACGCCGGCTTTCCGTTTGCCTTCGGCGGCGACGGCGCCTCATTCGCGGTTCCGGGCGGGCGGCGCGACGAGGTTAGCGCCGCGCTGGCTGCCTGCCGCACCTGGTCCGGCGAGGAAATGGGGCTGTCCCTGAGAGCCGCGCTGATCCCGGTCACGGAGATCCGGTCCGCGGGTCAGGATGTCCGCGTCGCCCGGTTTCGCCCGTCGCCCTTCGTCGATTACGCGATGTTCGACGGCGGCGGCATGGCCTGGGCGGACGCAAGGATGAAACAGGGGCTGTACGAAGTCCCGCCGGCGGCCGATGGAGCCCGCCCCGACCTGTCGGGCCTGTCCTGCCGCTGGAAGCCCATCGCGGCGCGGCGCGGCGAAATTCTGTCGGTACTGATGGCGCGTCGGCCAGGAACGGCGGCAGAGCGGTTCGATTCCGTGGTGCGGGCCCTGCACGATCTGCTGGCCGGGGAGGAAACCGGAGGCGGAAGCCCGCTGGTCACGGAAGGGCCGCGCTATGACTGGCCGCCGCGCGGACTCGATCTTGAGGCGCGGGCCTCGGCGGGCGGCAAGCCGCGCTTTCTCCGCTATCTGCCGATCCTGCTCGAACAGCTTGTGCCGGTGGTGCTGGAACTGCTTGGCACGCGGCTCAAGCGGTTCGATCCGGTGCATTACCGGCGGGTCACCGCACAGAACTCCGATTTCCGGAAGTTCGACGACGGGCTCAAAATGACCGTCGACTGTTCGCCGGACACCGGGCGGAAAATCGAGGATCTGCTGGCGGAAGCGCATCGGAACGGCATTGCCGATTACGGGCTGCACCGGCAGGACAGCGCGCTGATGACCTGCATCGTGCCGTCGCCGCTGACCGACAACCATATCCATTTCATCGACGGCGCCGGCGGCGGCTATGCAATGGCGGCGGCGCAGCTGAAGGAAATGCGGACAAGGCTAGGGCCGGAAAAATTATGACAATTGATCGCCAGAGACAGCGAATGAGCTACATAAGAAATTCCGAAATTGTCAAAGAATGAAATTGCTCAGAAAATTTTCGAAATTCCCTGGTTGTTTGATCAGGATACCGATGGCTGTTCTTCTCTTGTATATCGGCTATGCGGTTTCCTTGAATATTCTGTTTGCGATCCGATATGACCCGCAAGAAATCTCTCGATCTACATTCCTATTTTCAACGTTTACACGACAGATGCTGCGTCACGGCGGGTTTCCGGTAAGCAATCATGAGAAGAAGAACCCGGTATTCGGGGACATGGTTCAGACCCTAAACAGGCTATTCCCACCAGGTGCGAATATCGAAGAGCTGGAGAAATTTTTTGAGAATCTTGGCGAAAGAGAAAACAGAAATTTTATTTGGTCAATTGAAAGGAGGTATTCTGATAAGAATTTCGTAGTTCGTAGAGGAAAAGGAGAAAAAATTCTATTTTTATCAGATGATTATAAATTAAAAACAAGTAAGGTTGGAAAGAGATACGATTTTTCATATAGATTCCGTATTTCCTACACAGCCCTCATATATAACCCTTTGTATATAATTAACTGTACCGGCAGTTATATATACACTTTGTCTGTTGAAACCAACGATGGAAGAATCAAAGAAATCAATGCAGACCTGTTTTCGACCGACACCTGGTGGTAACGCATGTAATGATCCTCGAATTACATTGACTTCAACACTGCCGCGACAAGCGATGCGAACGGCGGACCCCAAACGAAAGATCAAGCACTAAGAACACGAACTAACGTCCGGGCATTCGAACTGTAGGATAAGTTCGTTATAGCGTGATATCGGCGCGCGGAACGGCGTTCTCGTCCCTGGCGATGTTGGGTGCACACAGAAGAAGCCGGTTTTCGCCGATGCCGTAGCCTCTGACGAGCGAATCCTTCACGGCTTCGCCGCGTCCTTTCGAAAGCAGCAGGAGCCTCTCATCATCCACGACCGGAGGCGGCGCCGCGACTGGCTTTTCCGACCCGGGTTTCGGCGGGCCGGCGTTTGCGCGCGCCTGCTCCAGAAGCGCTTTCCGCATCGCCGCCCGGTCGCGCGCCGTGGCGACGCCGCAGAGGGTCAGCCGGACATCGGGGCGGGCTTTCATCATCCGGGCGATATTTTCCAGAAATTCGCGACCGCCGGGCGAAAGCGCGGCAGAGCCGTCGGCGAACCCGACCGGCCTCAGTCCGAGCCTGTCCGGCAGACCGGCATCCGAGATGGCGGTGATCACGCCGCCCAGCGGAAAGGTGAGCGACAGCGTCGTCAGCACCGCTTTCTTCATCGCACCGGCCACGGCCTGATTGACCGCGTCGCTGAAATCGAATTTCGGATCGGCGACATCCCCGCTGACGGGAAGGTCCAGACGAATGACGTCATTCGAATCCCGCAAAAGGGAAAGCGCGGTTTCCAGCGGCAGGCCTTCGGCCGCCTTCCGGTCCTTTTCGGCAGCGCCCACGTTCACCTTGAGGCCGGAAATCGTCAGGCTGTTGTCGCCGGCGAGCCTGCCTTCGGTGATGGCAAGTCGGACGGCGGCATCCAGCCGCCCGCGTTCAATGTCGTAACCGAGAAAATCCCGTGCATAGGCGCGGATGGACGGAAGCTCGAACCCCTGGATCTTGCCGCCTATCTGCAGGTTCAGCCTGTCGGCGAACGGCCGGAGCCAGCCGCTTGCGGAAAATGCGCCGAACTTTCCGATTTTGGACCGCAATTTCAGGGTGGCGGGTTTCTCTGGCATGGCGCTGTCGAGACCGGAGAGCGCAACGGACAGATCGTCGAGGACCACCCTGGCGGAAGGATCCGCCGCCCGGTCGACGAAGGTCACGCGGCTACCGTTCGCCAGCCTCCATTCTCCAACCGCGAAGGTCAAAGGCGGCGACCCTGCCTCCTTCCCGGAGTCCGGCGTCGCGAATTTTCCCAGCACCGCCAGCAGCGATCCGACGAGCCGGAAATCTCCGGCGGGTTCGCGCACCAGCGCGACCTCGAAACCGCCGACCTCGACCGAGGCGGACGACACCCGGGAAGCCCCGTCAAAAGCGATGTTCCGCGCCAAGATCGAGTTGAGCGTTACCGGCGGTTGCGCGCGCCCGTCATTGGAGCGCGCGCCTTCCCGGGCCGCGGGAGCGAGGGTTTCGATCCCCTCGACATCCAGTCGTCCAACCGCCCATTTGCCGTTGCCCGACGAAACCAGATTTTCGGCCGAGATTTTTCCGGCCGACAGAATGCGCATGGCGGGCTCGTCTGAATCGGCCTTTATCCCCTCAATCGTCAGACTGCCGCTATGCCTGGTCGTTTCGGGGCGCGCAAAATCCACGCTGATCGCGCCGGACCAGGAGAGAGCATCATATCCCACGCGCACTCCGGTTTTCGCGAGCGACCCGGAGATTCCGGCGGAGCTCAGCCTGCCGTCGGCGCTGACGACCGGGGCTTCGCGACCCGCGCGAACGGAAACCGTTCCGGTCCAGGCGCTTTTCCCGCCCGAAACCGTCCTGTCGGGAGTCGCGACGGAAAATCCCGCGACATCGAACGAAAGGTTCGCCGCGGCATCGTTCGCTCGATCCGCGCCGGCCTTGCCTTCCACGGCAAGGTTCCGGATCCGGGCATCGCGCAGTCCGATCCGCGCGCCGTCGGCGCCCAGCATCGCGGAGCCGAGCGCCAGGGCGCCGGTCGCCATGTAGCGAACCGCACCGTCGCCGGCCACGGTTGCCTGCCCGGCGCCTTCCCAGCGGAGATCCCGCAGTTCGGCATTCCCCGGCCCGTCGCCGCGCCATATCCGGCCGGCCTGAACGACACCGGCCAGGCTTGCCGAAGCACCGCCTGCGTCAAGCCCCCAGGACGCAACGGCGTCCTTCAGCGATACATCGGAAAGGCGGGTCCCGTCAGCCAGTTCCAGCCCCCGGGACTCCGCCGAGCCGTTTAGCTTGATCGCCGGCGAGCGCCGGTTTGCGGACACTGTCATATCGGCGGTCAGCCGGCCCCGGGCGGGGGGATCGATACCGGGCGACGCGAGCGCAAAGGCGCGCGCCAGATCGATGGATGAAACCACGATCTTCCCGGAAAACCCGGACGGATCGCCCGACGACCCGATTTCCCCCGCGATACGAACGCTGCCGCCGGCGGCCGTCGCCGCGACCGAGAGCCGGACCGGACGATCCGGCGTCCATTCGGTCAGCGACCCGATATCCGCGCGGGCAATAGTGATCCGTTCGGACCGACCCCGCTCGTAAAGGATAACCGTCAGGTCGCGCAAGGCCGTCTCGTCGACGCCGATGCTCCAGGACGTGCCGGCGCTTTCCGCTGGCGTTTGCAGACCTTCCGCCGGGAACGCTGCCAGTTCGATTGCGTTCTCCCGGCGAACAAGGTCCGCCTGGGCATTTTCCAGCCGAAACCGGCGAACCCGGATGCGACGGTCCTTAAGCGACTCAAGATCGAATTCCAGAAGGGCCCGACCGAACGAGACACCCCGTCCGTCCGTCCCCTTTACGGAAAGATTCTCGACGACCGCGAAGCCGGAAAACGGATTGAACCGCAGCCCGCCGATCGACGCGGTCCGCCGGCCGCCGTCTTCCAGATAACGGACGGCCAGCAGCCGGATGGCGTCCGGCGTGAAGGCGACCGCAAGCCCGCCGACCGCAACGATCAGCAGCAGCGCAACGGCCCAGCGCCGCCATCGCGGCCCCGTTTCAGGCGCGGCGGGTGGTTCGGGAGCGTCGGAATCGGACAAGGAGGTCTCCGGCAATTTGCCAGGCGACAAAAGCAGCGACGCGCCCTTGCGGGGCGCGTCGTTCAGCGTCGTCCGGACAATCGATTATGCCGGCGATATCGTGACCGCAATAAGGCAATTCAAGGGGCTGGGCCCGTCCGCCCTAAAGATGGTCCTCCAGCCAGTCCATCAGCATCGGCACCTGATGCACCCAGCAATCGTGCGAGCAATGCACGTTGCCGCCCTCTTTCGGGTCGTCGAAGATATGCAGCGTCTTGTCCTCGGCCCCGATCTCGGCGAACAGCTTCTTCGCGCCCTCGACATCCATCAGCCGGTCGTCGGAGCCGTGCGTCATGATGGTCGGCACCTTGATGTTCTGCGCGATCCCTTCCATCGTGAAGGCAGCCAGCTTCTCGATGGCTTCTTCATGGGTGACACCGCCCAGCAGGCGCTGGCAGGTCGGCTGCAGGTGTTCGTAGAAAAGATACAGGTCGTCGAGCACGGAATAGCAGCCGCTCCACGAGATCAGGCATTTGATCCGGTCCTCGAAGGCAGCGACGCGGGGCGCATAGTAACCCGCCATCGAAATCCCCATCAGCCCGACCCGGTCGGGATCGATCTCGGGCCGCGAGAACAGGTAATCGAAGCACGCCTTGCCCGGCACCTCGTAATCGGGCCGCGTCGGGATGTTCTTGAGATACATCGACGAGCCGCGGCCGGGCGTGTCGACGAGCAGCATGGCATAGCCGCGTTCGCACATCTCGCGCCCCGAAAAATAGATTTCCTCGGCGAAGGCGTCGGCCCCGCCGATGAAAAACACCGCCGGCCATTTTTCCGTCTTCGGATTGCGCGGGTGGCAGAAATACCCGTCATAGGTCTCGTCGCCGCACTGCACCTGGATGACTTCGATGGGCGGATCGTTCAGCGCTGCGCCAGCGCGGAAATTTTCCTGCGACTTGGCGAACAGGGCCGCCTTCTCGTCGTTGCGGTCGATGCGCAGGAACACGTCCGCCATGCGCCAGTAATTGTTGGCGGCATAGAAATACTGCATGGCGGTGCGTTTCTTTCCCGCGGCCAGCGCCTTCTTCGCCCGCGCCTCGGTTTCTTCCGCCTTGTCTTTCCAGGCTTTCTCCCAGGCCGGGTGATCGCCGGGCTCCACGTTCTTCAGCGTGCGCGCGATTTCGAAAACGTCGCCGCCACCCATCTGGGATTCGGCGACGGTGCGCAGGGTCTGCGAGCCCATCCCTTCGGTCGGAAAGAAAAAATCGATCATCGGATACATCCTTCTTGAGGCCGGTTTGCCCTGTTTTATCGCGGATGCGGCAGAGCGTCGAGGCAGGCGGCGGGAAAGTTTTGCACCGGAAATTTCCGTAATCGATACGGGAATTTCGAACGCAATCGATTGTTTGACGAAAGGTCCGGATTGCGGGTTCTGAATCCTGATGACAGGCCGATTATTCGGTCATACGCTTCTTCCCAACGATGCGGAAAGCCGCACGATCTTCGACATAACCGAAACTTTTTCAAAGGGAGGTCCCATGGTTGCCTTTACGATCAACGGCAAACCCGCCTCGGTCGAGGCGGAGCCCGATACGCCCCTTCTGTGGGTGATCCGCGAACATTTGAAGATGACCGGCACCAAGTACGGCTGCGGCGCGGGACTGTGCGGCGCCTGCACGGTCCATGTGGACGGCAAGGCGGTGCGCTCGTGCCAGACGGCCGTTTCCGAGGTCGGCGGCAAGCAGATCAAGACGATCGAGGGCCTGTCCCCGGACTCGTCACACGCGCTTCAGAAAGCCTGGATCGCCGAGCAAGTGCCCCAGTGCGGCTACTGCCAGTCGGGTCAGATCATGAAGGCCGCCGAACTGCTCGCCTCCAACAAGAATCCGACGCGGGACGAGATCGTCCGTCACATGGACGGAAACATCTGCCGTTGCGGCACATACACGCGGATCGTCGCCGCGATCCAACGCGCCGCGAAGGAGGGCTGATCCAATGACGTTTCTTGAGAAAAAGAAAATTCAGGTTTCGCGCCGCGGCTTCCTGACGGGAGCCGGCGGCCTGACATTCGCCATCGCCGTGGGGCCGAAGGGGCTCAGCCTCGTCTCGCCCGCCCAGGCCGCGAAAACCGGCAAGGAGATCGGCGCCTGGGTGCGCATCTCCGCCGACGACCTGATCACCATCCTGACGCCCGCCGCCGAGATGGGACAGGGATCGATGACCGGCGTGCCGATCGCGCTCGCCGAGGAACTCGATGCCGACTGGAACAAGGTGACGCTGGAAATGGCGCCGGCCGATCCGAATACCTACGGCTACGAAGCCCGCGGCCGCCGCAGCATGGCGATCGTCGGCAGCCGGGCGGTCATGCTTTATTTCAACCAGATGCGCACCGCCGGCGCGCAGGTCCGCAAGGTCCTGCTCGATGCGGCCGCGCAGAAATGGGGCGTTTCCGCAGCCGAGCTTTCGACCGAGCCAAACATGGTCGTACACAAGGCGTCGGGCCGGCGCATGAGCTATGGCGAGATCGCATCCTTTGCCAGGGTACCGGCGGAAATGCCGGCCGTGTCGAAGGCCGATCTGAAGAAGCCTGCCCAGTTCCGCCTGATCGGCAAATCCGTCGAACGCCGCGACATTCCGGAAAAGGTGAACGGATCGGGCCAGTACTCGATGGACGTGCAGCTTCCCGGAATGGTCTACGCCTCGACCGTCCACGCGCCGGTTCAGGGTGCGCAGCCGGTCAGCTGGAACGATGCGGCAGTCCGCGCGCTCAAGGGCGTCAGCGGCATCGTAAAGCTCAAGTCCGGGGTCGCTGTCGTCGCGGATACGTTCGAGCACGTGATCGCGGCGCGCGAAGCGCTCAAGGTCAACTGGCGCAGCGGGGCGAAATCGGAAGGGTTCGATTCGGTCGTCACGCTGGACAAGACCTATCCGAAGATCGCCGCGGACAAGTCGGCCAAGACCAAGCAGGTCGCAAAGAAGGGCGATCCCGACGGCGCGTTCGCTGCCGCCGCGAAGACCTACAAGGCCGATTTCCGCAGCGATTTCGCCTATCACGCCCAGATGGAACCGTTGAACGGCGTCGCCCGGTTCAATGCGGACGGCACCGCCGAGGTCTGGGAAGGCACCCAGGCGCCGGGACGGTCGCGTCAGCTCATTGCGAAGGCGCTGGGCCTCAAGACCGGCCAGGTCATCCATCACCAGATGTATCTGGGCGGCGGTTTCGGCCGCCGGTCAAACACCGACTTTACGATCGAGGCGGCGGAGATCGCGCGCGAGATCGGCAAGCCGGTGAAGATGATCTGGACCCGCGAAGAGGATCTCAAGTTCGCCATGCTGCGTCCGCAGACGCTGCAATGCCTCGAAGCGGCGCTGGACAAGGACGGCAAGGTCTCGGGCTGGCGTCACTGCGTGATCGGCGACGGCGGCAACCTGACCTATGGCGGGATCAAGCTGGATTCCTATTACGGCATCCCGAACCAGGACGTGCACCAGCGCGGCCCATCGCACGGCATCCGCCTCAAGCACTGGCGGGCGGTCGCCCATCCCTTCAACCTGTTCGCCATCGAAGGCCTCATCGACGAGATGGCGGAGAAGGAAAGGCAGGATCCGATCGAGTTCCGCCGCCAGCGTCTCGCGCTGACCGCCAAGGCGAAGGCGACGTTCGACCGGGTGGAAAAAATGTCCGACTGGAAACGCAAGCGCCCGGAAGGTCGGGCGCTGGGCTTCTCGGTGTCGGAGCGGTCGGGTTCGGTCGGCGCCGGGGTGGTCGAAATTTCGCTCGACCGCCGGACCGGCAAGATCCGCGTCCATAACGTCTGGGTCTCGGTCCATGGCGGCACGGTGGTCCAGCCCGAGGCGGCACGCCGCAACATCGAAAGCGGCGTGATATGGGGCATCTCCAGCGTGCTCAAGGAACGCGCCACGGTGAAAAACGGCGTTGTGGAGCAGTCCAACTTCCACGATTACGAGCTGCTTCGCATGTCGGAATCGCCGGAGACCATCGAGGTCGATTTCGTGCCAAGCGAGGCGCGGCCCACCGGCCTCGGCGAGATCGGCAACCCGTTCCTGTCGGCCGCCATCGCCAACGCCTTCCACGCGCTGACCGGCAAGCGGCTCTATCACATGCCGTTCACGCCGGAACGCGTGCTGGAGGCTCTGAAAGCCTAGGGTCCATCGTCCCTGGAAAAGGAAAGGCCGCGGGTTCGCCCGCGGCCTTTTTTTTAGAGAGCGGCCCGGCTTCAGGTTCCCGGTTCGGGATCGATCCTGAGCGCCGTGAACACGCGGTTATGCATGTTGTAGGCGCCGACGATGATCGACAGCTCGACGATGGTCTTGTCGTCGTAATGGTCGCGCAGCGGGTCGTAGATCTCGTCCGGCACCTTGACCTGTTTCGTCATCGCGTCGGCATAGGCGAGCGCGGCGCGTTCGGCATCGGAGAACAGGTCGGATTTTTCCCAGTCCGCCAGCGCGTCGCATTCCGCCATGGTCATGCCCTCGGCTTCGGCCAGCTTCGGCACGTGCTGACCCAGCACATAGGGCACGTCATTCACATAGGCGATGCGAATGATGACGATTTCCCGCAGACGCCCGGATACGCCGTTCCCCCAGCGCACCGCGTTCATATAGTCGTACCAGGCCTCGGCCATTTCCGGACTGTTGAGCAGGATCCGGTAGACATTGATCAGCTCGCCGATCCGCCCGGCGCGAAGCTTGTCGCACAGCGCGGACAGTTCGGGCTGCTGGACGTCGTCTATCAGGGGAACGCGGGCCATCGGCTTTCTTCTCCTTGGTACTTTTTTACTGGGCTTTCTTGCGCTTGAAGTGGCCGAGACCGGGACGGTAGGTCTTCTCGTCGAGGAACTGGCGCATGCCCTCGTTGCGGCCGTCCTCGCGATCGTTCCATTTGAGCGCGTCCGACTTGGCGTTGAGGTAATCGGCCGCTTCCGGCTCGTTCATGAAGCGTACGGCGCGGATCGCTTCCTTGGTGTAGCGCACCGCCGCCGGGCTCTTCTGCTGAAGCAGTTTCGCCAGCTTGACGGTTTCGGCCTTGAGCTTCGCCTTCGGCACCGACTTGTTGACCATGCCGATTTCGACCGCGCGCTTGCCGTTGAACGGCTCGCCGGTGATGCCGTAATAGAGCGCGTTCCGCAAATTCATCATCTGGGTGACGTTCCAGCTGACGATGCCGCCCGGCAGGATGCCCCAGTTGACTTCCGAGAGGCCGAACGTCGCGTCATTGGCCGCGATGGCGAAATCGCAGGCGCTGACCTGGGTGAACGCGCCGCCGAAGCAGAACCCGTTGACCATCGCGATGGTCGGTTTGGGGAAGCGAGACAGCTTTTGCCAGCGCCACTGGTTCGACGCCATCCGCGCGCGGTGACGCGCCGCAGGATCGTCGTTGGTGCCGCGGAAATACAGCCGGATATCCTGACCCGCGCTGAACGCCTTGCCGGCCCCGGTCAGGATCAGCACCTCGGTCCTGGGATCGATCGCCAGATAATCGAGCGCATCGCTCATGTCCATGTGGAGCTGCGGGCTCATCGCGTTGCGCTTTTCGGGGCGGTTCATGATCAGGAAGGTGATGCCGCCCTGGCGTTCGATCAGGCAGGTCTCGAAGACCGGATCCTTCGGTGCGGCCTTGCTCGGCGCTCGTTTGGCAACCGCCTTCCTGGCCGATTTCTTTGCTGTCTTTTTTGCTGCTTTCTTTGCCGGTGCCCGTGCCATGTCTGCCTCCCATTGGGGTTGGTTTGTGTTTTTCCTGTTTATGCCTCGCACAAAACCCTGTCAAATTGACGGGGTTCAAGGCGGCCCCTAGACTTTCGAAAACCCTGAACGAATGGAGGCTTCCATGTGCGCAGAACCCGTGATCCGTAAACTCCACGAAACCGCACCGATGACCGACGAGGAATGGCAGGTTCGCGTCGAGCTTGCCGCCTGTTACCGGCTGGTCGCGCATTTCGACATGGACGATCTGTTCGCCACCCATATCTCGGTCCGCGCGCCGGGGGCGGCAGAACATTTTCTGCTCAACCCGTACGGCATGCATTTCAGCGAAATCACCGCGTCGAGCCTGGTGAAGGTCGATCTCGACGGCAATATCGTTTCCGACACGGATCACGTCATCAACCCGGCGGGCTTCGTCATTCATTCGGCCATCCACGCGGCGCGGCATGACGCCAAATGCGTCCTCCACACCCACACCGTGGCGGGAATGGCGATCTCGACCATGGAGGAAGGGCTGCAGCCCTGGTTCCAGAAGGCGACACGGTTTCACAAGCGCACCGCCTATCACGATTTCGAAGGCAAGGCGCAGGATCTCGACGAGCGCGAACGGCTGGTGCGCGACCTCGGCGACAAAAACTATCTGGTGCTGCGCAATCACGGGCTGCTGGTGTGCGCCGGCACCATCGCATCGGCCTTCAAGGAAATGTATGCGATGGAGAAAGCCTGCAAGACGCAGCTTGCCGTCATGCAGGCCGGGGGCAAGATCATCCACCTGTCCGACAATCTGCTCGAACATACCGCCCAGCAGTTCGAGCGCGACGCCGTCGTAACGAAGGAACGCCCCAGCGGCTGGGAGTCGCTGCTCAGGATGCTGGACCGGGTGAATCCGGGCTACGACGCATAAGCAATCGGCAGTCACCCCACCCCTACCCTCCCCCGTGAACGGGGGAGGGCAAGCGAGGGGGTAAAACCCTGGGGAAGGATACCCTCAGCAGACAGATTTTTTCTGCTGACCCGCGGCTGCAGTTCCGGCCAACGCATGGATGCGCTCCGCCAGTCGCATCGTGTTCCCTCCTGCCATTCTTGCGAACAGCCAGTCGAGATCGCCCTCTTCCCTGCGCCGCTCGGAAAACACCCGTTTCGGCGCCGCCGGCACCGCCCGGTCGCCCTGCTGCGTCGCAACGCGAAAGCGGAACACGTAGTTGGGCGTCATCCCCATCCGCAGATCGGCGATCAGGATATCGTCGCCGGCGCGATCGATCCTGTAGAACCCCTTGCTGAATGCCGCCAGCCGGTCGAACAGCTCGATCCCTTCCGGACAGGCAAGACCGGACGGGCGGCGCGGATGGCGATAGATCGTCGTCCCCGCCGCGTCGCCAAACACGTTCAGATAGGCATTGAAATAGCTGTCGGGCGAGACCGCCGTCACCTTCCACAGAACCGAATTGAACGGCGTCGGCGTGACCAGCAGGGGCGCTGCGCCGGCAAACAGTGCCTCCGCCTTGCCCCGCATTACTTGCTGCGCCGCCGCCGTCCAGCCGAGATAGGCGGTCGACAGGACAAGCGCGACCGAAAGACAGCGCTGGAAACGCGCTGACCAGCCCCCGATGCTGAATGCCCAGACCATCGCGACCAGCAGCGGGATGGTGTAGAGCGGATCGATGATAAAGACGGACCCGATGCCGATCGGTTCGGTCCAGAACGGCCAGAAGATGCGCGTACCGTATATCGTCATCGCGTCGAGCAGCGCGTGCGTCGCGAGACACAGATAGACCGCAACCCACACCAGCACCCGCCGGTCGCGCAAATCGCGGAACATCAGGCGGATCGCTTCGCCGAGGACCGGCGTCACCGCCGCCTGGACGAACAGCGAATGGCTGGGCCCGCGATGAAGCGTGAAGGAATCGACCGGGTTCTCATACGGGAAGTACACGTCGAGATCGGGCAGCGTTCCCAGCACGCCGCCGACCAGCGCGGCTTTGCGCGGCCCGACGGCGCGCCCGAGAACCGCGGCGCCGACGCCCGCGCCGAGCGCGAACTGGGTAACCGAGTCCATCGCCCGTTCAGTCCGTTGCTCGGTTAGTCAGTCTGGCCATCCCCGGTCGGCTCTCGCCTGCCCTTGAGCTTTTCGCCGGTCTCGAAATAGCGGCCGGTCACGGCCTTCTCGGCCTCGTCGGCATTTTCTTCCGTCCAGGCGGAGAGCGGGTATCCGTGCCACGGCGATTGCAGATCGAGCGGCGGCAGGCCGAGCCGTTCCCAGCGCGCCTTCGCGTCGATCATGAAATCCTCGCGCGGCAGCGACACCGGCAGGTAGGGATGCTCTCGGCAGGCATTGATCAGGATCGAGGACGATCCCTCCCCGTCGGGATAGAGCATCTGGCGCCGGTCGTCGCTCGGCGCGATGGAAGGATCGAGCCGCGGCACCTTGCCGCGAATGATCTCGGCGTCGCGGTGCGGCTGCATCGAATAGGAGAGCGCCCACAATATGGCGTCCATCGAGTTCGGATCGACGTCCGAATCCACCGCGATGAAGAGCTTACCGAGCGATGCGTCGAACGCCGCCGCCGCCCGGAGCGCCTGCCAGGGCTGGCCGAGTTCGGGCCGATCGAGCTGAATCACGAACATCATGTTGCAGCTCGCCATCTCGTGACAGGCGACCTGGGTGACCGACGGGATGTTGCAGGCGTTGCGCAGATGGTTGGTATAGATGCCGTCGAACGCCGCCTTGCGCATCACCGTGCTTTCCGACGGCGGAAATTCGCTGACGATGCCCTGATAGACCGGCTGTTTGCGATGGGTGATGGCCCTGACCTCCAGCACCTTTTCCATCTTGCGCGGGCCGAGATAGCCGCTGGCCTCGCCGAACGGCGCCTCGGGCTCGAGAAAATCGGTCGGGATGATGCCCTCGATTACGATCTCGGCGTTGGCAGGCACCATGACATCGACTGTCTCCGCCTGGACGACCGGGATCGGCGCATCGTTGAGCGCGCCGGCAACGCCGTACTCGTCGACCCCGTAAGGCACCTTGCTGGCGGCGGCCAGCAGCAGAGAGGGCGGGCCGCCGAGAAACACCGCGACCTCGAGCGGCTTGCCCATGCGCCGCGCCTTTTCCCACTGGATGGCGAGATGCTGGGTCGAGACGTCGGTGGCGCAGCCGATCCGGTCGGGCGCCTTGATCATGCCGCGATAGATGCCGAGATTGTAGGCGCCGGTCTCCGGATCGCGCGTCACCCAGACGCCGGCTGTGACAAACGGCGACGGATCGAAACCGGGCGTCGAGATCAGGTGCGGAAATATATCGATCCCGTCCCCGATATCGCCGGTGATGACGACTTCCTTGACCGGCGCTTCGGCGCGGTCGACCGGTTCCGGCTTCAGGTGATTGCCCTGGATGCTCGCCCATTTGGCGCCGATCCCGTCGGGCCCGACGCCCATTGCCGCGCCGTAGATGGTACGCGACGAGCCCAGCGAACCGAGCGCGACGGAACCGTCATATTTCCTGCCGCGCGCATCCGTTACGTTTCTGAACCAGAACGCCTTGCGGTCGGATTCGGCGAGGCCGCGGAACTGCAGCCGCACCAGCGGCACCAGCTCGGTATCCTTGTTGACCTCTTCGTCGATAACGTGAAGCAGGTCCCGCGCGGCAAGCGCGTCCAGATAATCGCGAAGGTCTGTATAGCTCATCGAAATTTCCTCTGACGAATGCAGCGGGAAATCTATCCTGCCGACGGTGACGGGGAAAGGATCGCGGCATAATCTGGCCCGAACGTCCCGCAACACGGAGAGGATCGATGGCAGACGGATGGAAAACGCTGAAGGAATGGCCCGAGCTCATTCTGGAGCGGATGGAGGATGCCGGCGTGGCACGGATCACGCTGAACCGGCCGGAAAAACGCAACGCGCTCAACGCGCCGCTGGTCGCCGCCTTCTTCGAATCGCTCGAGATCGTGCGCGACGACAAGGACATTCGTTGCGTGATCACGCGCGGCGCGGGCATCAACTTTTCTTCCGGCCTCGACCTGCATTTCCTGAAGGACGCCAATTCGGGCCTCCTCGACTGGGACCGGCCGACGCCGACCATCCAGCTTGCCGAGGCGCTGCGCGGCTTTCCGCGGATCATGATCGCCCAGGTCCACGGCTACTGTTTCGGCGGCGCCCTCGGCATCATGAACTGCCATGATCTGGTGTTCGCCGCGGAAGACGCGCAGCTCGGCATGCCGGAAATTTTGCGCGGCAGTTTCGGCCAGCTGGTGACCAGCACGCTGGTGCACGGCGCGATTCCGCTCAAGAAGGTCACGCTGATGCAGCTGGTCGGCGACAATATTTCGGGCGCGGAGGCCGACCAATGGGGCGTCGTCTCGAAAGCGGTTCCGGTCGAAGAACTGGAAGATACGGTCAACGCAGCGGCGCGCGGCATCGCCAGCCGGCATCTCGCGCCGCTCGAGCATTCCAAGATCACCGTGCAGATGGGCCGCGACCTGTCGCTCAGCCAGGCGATCCAGCTCGACCAGCTGGTGGGCTCGCGCCTGCGCCGCGCCATGGACCCGCTTGGCGATGTCGAGGGCTATCTGAAATCGCAGAAGGGCGGACCGAACCCGACCTACAAGCGACCCGATACGGAGTAGAAGCCCGTCCTCAAAAAGATCGCCGGGACTAGCCCGGCGATGACGCTTTCTATTTATGACGTCATGCCCGGACTTGTTCCGGGCATCTTGCGCCGGCCCGCTCCCTCTATTTCAGGTAATTCGCCAGCCGCGGGAAGACGTGTTTGACGTTTTCCGAGAACACCGCCGCTTTGGCCGCATCGTCGAGATTGGGCGTGCCATCGATATAGCGCTTGGTGTCGTCGTAATTGAACCCCGTCTCGGGATCGACCCCGCGCACCGCGCCGACCATTTCCGAGGCGAACAGGATGTTCTTGGTCGGGATCACCTTGGTCATGCAGTCGATGCCCGGCTGGTGATAGACGCAGGTGTCGAAGAACACGTTGTTCAGCAGGTGCTCGTCGAGCGTCGGCTTTCCCATGTCCTGCGCCAGGCCGCGATAGCGGCCCCAGTGGAACGGCACCGCGCCGCCGCCATGCGGGATGATGAATTTGAGCGTCGGGAAATCCTTGAACAGGTCGCCCAGGATCAGCTGCATGAAGACGGTCGTATCGCCGGCGATGTAATGCGCGCCGGTATGGTGGAAGTTGGGATTGCACGAGCCCGAGACATGCAGCATGCCAGGCACGTCGAGCTCGACCATCTTTTCCCACAGCGGATACCACCAGTCCTTGTCGGTGATCGGCGGGTCGGTCCACATCGCGCCCGACGGGTCGGGGTTCACGTTGACGCCGATAAAGCCCATCTCGTTGACGCAGCGTTCCAGCTCGGGGATCGATTTCTTCGGCTCCACACCGGGATATTGCGGCAGCTGGCAGACCGGCACGAAGCGGTCGGGGTACATGTCGCAGACGCGCCGCACCATGTTGTTGCAGATTTCCGCCCAGTAATAGCCGGTCTGTTCGGTGCCGAGATGGTGGCCCATGCCGACGGCGCGCGGCGAAAAGATGGTCATGTCGGTGCCGCGTTCGATCTGAAGCTTGATCTGCGCCGGTTCGATCTTTTCGCGGATCTGGTCGTCGGTGATGTTCAGATCGGCGCGCGACGGCAGGAACGACGGATCGTTCGCAACCCCTTCGAGCTGTTCGCGGCGATAGGCCGTCAGCGCGTCGGGTTCGGTCGTGTAGTGGCCATGGCAATCGATAATCATGACGGGTCTTTCCTCATGCGTTCGGAACTGAAATCGGTCTGTCGTATCAGGGTAGTGGCTAGGCGCTTTACTGTGCAAGGGCGGGCAAAGGGATTAGGGGCCCATATTGGCAAATTCGCCGGGATCGGCGTACCGTTTCCGCATACGGGGAGGCGGCGCCATGGCGGAAAAGCTGAAATACTACCTGGCCTCGACCAACGGGCTGCGTGTCCTGAACGGATCGAACGGCAAATTTGTCGAAACCGGTTCGTTCTTCGATGGACGGACGCTCGAACATCTGACGGGGGCGCGGGAGGACCCGGACCTCGTCTTTGCGGCGGTCGCCTTCGACGGCGGGTACCGGACCGATAACGGCGGCAGAAGCTGGACGAAAATTCTCGATGGCGATGTCCGCACCTTCACTGTCGATCCGCACGATGAGCGCGTCGTCTATGCCGGCGCCGGTCCGATACGGCTGTATCGCAGCGAAGATGCAGGCGTTACATGGCGTACGGTCGATTCCTTGCTGGCATTGCCGGAGGAAGTGCAGAAACAATGGTCGGTGCCGGCGGCCTACGCAGGCAGGATACCGCCCCATGTGCGTCATATATTCATCCATCCGGACGACCGGTCGCTGGTTTATGTCTCGCTGGAACATGGCGGCATCGTTGTGAGCCGCGACGGCGGTGCAAGCTGGGAGGACGCGAGCCGGGGCATCGACTATCTCGACATGCACATGCTGCGGAACCTGCCGGGCGACCGGGAGAAATATTTCGTCTCCTCCGCGCGCGGCTTCTTCAGAACCGGCAATGGCGGCGGCGCCTGGCGCCGGGCGGAAACCGGCATGCCGCACGGTTACACCGAGAAATATTCCTATTCCCACGAATGGCTGTTCTGTCCGCCTGCTAAGAAGGGCGCGTCGCCGCGGATCGTGCTGGGCGGCGCGCGAGGCTCGCCCGGCATCTGGTGGCGCGAGGAATGCACGCCGCAGGGCCATATCCTGATCAGCGACGACGAGGGCGACAGCTGGCGATCGACGGAGACGCTGGACGCCGCCCTGCCCTGGGCGCCCTGGGTGCTGCTGCATCACCCCGAAGACGAAAACACGATCTTCGCCGGTATGGGCGACGGCGCTCGGGGTTTCGGGTTCGATCCCGGCAAGCGCGGTGACGGCGCGCTCTATCGCTCGACCGACCGTGGCGATAGCTGGGAACCCGTGCTGGCGGACCAGCCGTCCATCCTGACGGCCTGGATCGCGCCGGGATAGGGAATCAAGCCCCGCTGCTGCGGTAACCCAGCTCATCCGTGCTGTGCACGATCGTTTCCGGCGGCTGTTTCCGCGCTGTCGGCGATTTAAGCCAGAGCCGCAACAGATGCCTGCGGCGTTCCTGTTCAGGCCAGTCCTCGTAATGGGTGCGGCCATGCAGGATGAGGTGGTTGTTGAGGAACTGCATGTCGCCCGGCTGCAGCGCCATGTCGAGATAGATGCCCGGCCTTGCCGCGACCTCGGCGACGAACTTCACCGCTTCCGACTCCACCTCGGTCAGCCTGACACCCGCCCGCTCCACCGACCGGTCGATGGGGGACGGGTTGAAATGGCACGACACCGCGTCGCCATGATCGACGAAAATCGGGACGCGGTGATCGGTCAGCTGGGAATCGTCGGCCCGGTCGCCGCGCAGCACGTGGAAGTAATAGCCGCGATAGAGCGGTTCGAGATATTCCGGGTGCTCGTCGAGAATGACGTTGTGGACCGCCATCGAGCTGGCGATGCGGCTCTCCCCGCCCGATTTCGCGTGCTGGAACATCAGCAGCGCGACCACATCGTTATTGAGATCGGTATGCATGCGCAACGACCCGCCGAGCTCGTAATTGCGCATGTGGCGCACCTCGCTACCCGGCCCGCTGCGGTCGATCACATGGCCAAGCCGGTCGCCCTTGCGGCTCTGCGCCAGCCCGGTGCCGAGATGCGCGCCGATGCCCCAGAAAATGGCGGCGAGCGTTTCCTCATCGTAGCGGTCGGCCTCGAGACCGCGCAGCAGGATGAAGCCGCGCCCGTGCTGCAGCTCGTCGTCCAGCGACCTGATTTCAGGCCCGAGGGTCGGCAGCGGAAAATCCGCCGCGGCCACGTCGTAGAGCGCCGGGATCGCGGTCGGAACGGTGCGCACCGCCGCATCGAGTTCGGCCAGGTGTTCCGACGTCAGATGGAAAATCCAGTCGTCCCGCCCCTGATAGTCGGGCCCGAACCATACATGCGGCCCGGTGACAGGGGCGCGGACCGGCATCGCCGGACGCATCGCCATCACCGGGTCCCCTTCATGGCGATCAGCCGCCGTAAAAGACGTTGTCGCCCAGATCCCGCATGTGCAGCACGGCATCGTCCGGACGGCCTTCGATATCCGCACCGTGGACGTCGACCGCTTCGCCGATGACGATGTGGTGATCGCCGCGTTCGACGATTTCAGCGACCTTGAATTCGACGCAGGCAGGAGCGCTTTCAAGCACCGGCGAGCCGGTGGAGCCATCGCGATAGGCTTCGCCGCTCATCTTGCCGTCCTCGACCTGCACCGGCTTGAAAAAGGCGAAGGCCGCGCCCTGCTGGCCCTTGCCGAGCATGTTGAGCGCGAAACTGCCCGATGCCTTGAGAGTCGCAAGCGCGCCGGAATCGGCCTTGACGCCGACCGCCACCAGCGGCGGGTCGAACGACGTCTGGGTCGCCCAGTTGACCGTCGCGGCCGAGATATTGCCGCTGCCGTCCTTGGCCGTAAGTACGTAGATCCCGTAGGGGATCATGCGCAGGGCCGCTTTTTTCTTGTCCGCATCCATTGTTCCGTCTCCCGTTTTCCGGTCTGGTCTGAAGGTTCGCGCGGACCATAGGACACGCCTTTATTTTCGGCAATATTGCGGACCGCAAAATGCCCCTCGAACGCTTTGACGAACGCATGCCGGGGTCCTACCATTACCTGACTTACAGGTTTTCCCAACAGATGGAGGCCATGATGGCCCGTTATCACCTGATCAGCTCGTTTACGTGACCGTGGGTTCAGCGCGCCGTGATTGCAATGCGCGCCAAAAAGGTCGAATTCGAAGTCACCTACGTCAATCTGCAGGACAAGCCGGACTGGTTCCTCGAAATCTCGCCGCACGGCAAGGTTCCCGTGCTGAAGGTCGATGACGAGATCCTGTTCGAATCCAACGCCATCGCCGAGTATCTCGACGAAACGGTACCGCCCCGGCTGCATCCGGAAGACCCGATCGCCCGCGCCCGCAACCGGGCCTGGACCGATTTCGTGCCGGATTTCGCAAAGGCGCTGAACGGGATCGGTTACGCCACGACCCAGGAAGCGTTCGAGGAAGGTCTCGCCAGTGCGCCCAAGGCGCTCGGCCGGGTAGAAGGCGCGCTGGCAAAGCGCGGCAATGACGGCCCCTACTTCAACGGCAGCGAACTGTCGCTGGTGGATGCGGCCTATGCGCCGATGCTGCAGCGTTTCCTGCTCGTGGAAGAAATTCTGCAGACGGGGATCCTGGACGGCTTTCCGCTGGTCAAGGCGTGGTCGGACGCACTGCTTTCGAACGAACTCGTGACCGGCGCCGTGGCGGACAATTTCGCGGAAGAGTTCGTCAAAAACCATCTGCGCCGCCGGACGCTGGCGGGACAGAAAATGGAAGCAACCGGGATGGCCGCCGAATAGGGCTGACCCGATCCTGATGTAAGATCTGCTCGCGCAGATCGCGCCGGCCCTCTTCCTCACCCGGCCACCCCTCAGCATAGCTGCGCTGGGGGGCCGGGTGAGGAAGAGGGCCGGTTCCGTCTGAAATGAAAAAATGGACCTGTCGTTTCTTGCCGTTCCGGGTGTCGATGCGCTGACCATCGCGCTGCTCGCCTGCGCCTCGTTCTGCACCGCCTGCATGGGGATGCTGACCGGCGCCGGCGGGGGGCCGATCCTGCTGGCGCTGATGGCGCTGGTCCTGCCGCCGGCCGTCCTGCTGCCGGTCCACACGGTGGTGCAGCTCGGCGTCAGCGTGACCCGGATCGTCCTGCTGCGCGACTTCATCATGTGGAAGACGCTGCTGCCGTTCGTCATCGGCGGTGTGCTGGGGGCGGCGGCGGGCGCGCCGATCTTCGTAAGCCTGCCGGGACCGGTGCTGCTCGCCTTCATCGGCGCATTCGTTCTGCTGGTCGCCTGGGTGCCGAAATTCGGCATGATCGGTCCGGAAAAAGGCCGTTTTACCTTCGTCGGCTTCGTCGCCACCTTCCTCGGCATGTTCGTCAGCTCGACCGGACTGCTGATCGCGCCGTTTATCGCCCATATCGCACCCGACCGGCGCAACTACGCCGCTACCGTCGCCTCGCTCGGCATGGCGATGCACATCATCAAGCTGACCGCGTTCGGTTTCATCGGTTTCGCCATCGGCGCCTACCTGCCGCTGATGGCGGCGATGGTGGCGACCGCTTTCCTCGGCAATGTCGTCGGACGGCATATCCTGTCGCGGATGCCGGAACATTTTTTCCGGGTTTTCCTCAAGGCGCTGCTGACCCTGCTCGCGCTGCGCCTGCTGTGGGTCGCGGCGCGGGATCTGGGCCTTTTCTGAAAGACCGTCCCCGATGAAAACCGTAACGCGTGTGAGCTTGGCGCTCCTTCTGATCCTGTACATGACGGGGCCTGGCCGTGCGGACAGTTCGTCGCCGCTTCTGGCTGCCTATTACGACCGGCAAATGGCGATCGTCGGCGGCGCAACCTATGCGTGGAAGGGCAACGATGCGCCTGAGCGGATAGACATCGATGCAGTCCAGGTGGGCGTCGGACGCGACGCCTATTATGCGCTCGACAGGTCCGGCAAATTGCTGTCCTGGCGCAGCCTGGCCCTTCGACCGGCAACGATAATGCGGGGCGTCGGCAGTTTTTCCGCAGGCCGCAGCAGCTTGCTGGTCATCACGAAAGACGGCGCATTGTGGCGGATCAACCCCCTGTCCAAAGGCCGAACCAGAATTGCCGAGAACGTCGCGCAGGCCGCGGTCGGCGACGGCACAGACTATTACGTGACAGGAGCGGGGGATCTGTTCGTCCGCGGCAAGGCGCATCGCGGCCAGTATGGCGACGGAAAACTTACGTCGACCGACGGGTTTGTCCGGACCGCCTCAAAGGCGGCCTGGATTTCGGCGCATACGGGCCACGCGATTCTTCTGACAACAGACGGCGACGTGCTGGGCACCGGCGGCAATATTTACGGGCCGGTAGGAAAGCACGGGCTTGGCGACAAGGCGGATCGGTGGAGCAGGATCATGTCAGGGGCCCGTGCTGTCGCGACCGGATCGCTGCACACGGTAGCGATCCGCCGGGATGGCATGCTTCTCGCCTGGGGGGACGGTTACGGCGCCGAGCCCGCGCCGGTGATGAGCGATGTGGTCGCCGCGGCGGCAGGATCGGCGACGACAACCGCCATTCGCCGGGACGGCTCTCTCTGGCAATGGAAACGGGGTGAAGCGCCCATGCGTCTTCGCCTGACGCAATCCCTCCCTGTGCACCGTCGCCGCTAGACTGTAGAATCCGGAAATCCCGTCGGCCCCGCCCGGCACCCACCGCAACCGGTTCTCCCGATGGCTGAGATGGCCGGGTTCGCAACGATCGCGCGGACCCTGAAAATTGCGAACTATCGCAACTACACGGCCGGCAATTTCGCGTCGCAGCTCGGCATGTGGGTACAGCGGATTGCCATCGGCTGGCTGACCTGGCAGCTGACCAAGGATCCGAAATGGCTGGGCATCATGGCCTTTGCCGATTTCTTTCCGAACATAATCCTTGCCCCGCTGGCGGGCGCGCTGGCCGACAGGATGGACCGGCTGCGGGCGCTCCGCATTTACATGACCATTTCGGGCACGATTTCCGCCATCATCGCCTACCTGACGATAACCGACCTGATCACTGTCCATTCCCTGCTGGTGCTGGTCCTGATCAACGGCACGATCATGTCGTTCGGCTATCCGGTCCGGCTCTCGCTGATCTATGCGCTGGTCGGGCGCGAAGCGCTGACATCGGCGGTGGGCGTCAACGCGCTGGCATTCAACATCGCCCGCATCACGGGCCCGGGCGTCGCCGGGCTGATGATCGAATTTCTCGGCATCGGCATCGCAGTCTGTTTCACCGTCGTCGCCGATTTCATCTTCGTCTTCTCGCTCTATTTCGTCAAAATGGTGTCGGAGATAGAGAAGAAACAAAGCCGTCCGGCGCGCGAGATCCCGGCCGAGATCATGGAAGGGTTTCGCTATGCGAGAAACCATCCCGGGATCGGCCCGCTGCTGTTCATCCTGGTCACCACATCGATCCTCGGCCGACCGTTCATCGACATGTTTCCGGCCTTTTCGGACGACATCTTCGGCCTCAAGGCCGACGGTCTCGCCTGGCTGACCTCAATGCTGGGCGTCGGCGCGCTGATCGGCAGCGTGGTGATGGCGAAACGCGAAGGCGTCGAAGGGCTGACCCGGCTCCTGATTTCGGCCATCATAATCATTGCGCTCGCCGTCATCGCCTTTACCGCGACGGACATCTTCTGGTTCGCGCTTGTCTGCACCGTGGTCGCCGGCTACGCGGTCACGCTGATCGGCGTGTCGGAGCAGACGTTGCTGCAGAACTCGGTCGACAACGCGATGCGCGGACGCGTGCTCAGCCTCTATACGCTGATCGCCCGCGGCTGCCCGTCGATCGGCGCGCTGATGATGGGCTATCTGGCATCCTATTTCGGTCTTCAGCTGTCGGTCGCGGGCGGCGCCGCGATCTGCATCTGTCTCTGGATATGGGCGCGGGCGCGGCAGGACCGGCTGGCCGGGTATCTGGAGACGACGGCGGAGGCGGAGAAGCCTCAACGCCATCCCGTATAGGGGCGGGTCTGGAACCCGCCCCCTTCGGATCGGGATAAGATAATCGTCAATCCACCGGCAGGATCGCGGTCGCGTCTTCCGGCACCTGCGCCTCGAACGCGGCGAGCAGCAGCGCGGTGCAGCAATACTGTCCCATCAGCATCACCAGATCGACGAGGATCTCTTCGCCGAACGCGTCCAGCGCCTTGGCGAACAGCTCCGTGCTGACATGCTTGTCCTGGATCAGCTCGCGCCCGAAATCGATCAGGATTTTCTCCTTCTCGGGCAGGCCGTCCGTGCTCTTGCGGTACTTGATGACGTCGATGGTTTCCTGCGACAGGCCGACGCGCAGCCCTTCCGGCTCGTGCTGGCACCATTCGAACTGGCTGTCCATCTCGCGGGCGGCGATCAGGATGGCGCATTCGCGGATCGGTTTTTCGTATTTCGCATGGTGCCGCAGATAGGTGCCGAGCGGCTGGCTGTATTCGACAAGGTTCGGGCTGTGCAGCTTGATTCCGCCCGGCCCCTGCAGGCCGGCCAGCGAATCGCCGCCGGGATTGGCATGATTGTCGAACACGCGCAACGCTTCGCCGGAAAGTTTCTCCCGTTTGACGAACGGCAGGCGGCAGCCGGATTCAGGGTGGATGTCGGTGAGATCGGGTTTCTTGACCATTTGTATAGTTCCTCGTTTTGCGTGTTCCGCTGACGCGGTTCGGTTTAATTCGGCGCAGGACCGGCTATTCGTAATCCATAGTCCGTTTCTCGATATCGAGAAACCGGTCGAGCCTTGCCGTCTTGTGCGCTTTGCGCATCTCCTGCGTTATCTCGCCGGGAGCGAAATACGGGTTTTCCTCGTCGTTGAACAGGGCCTCGTAGGACTGGCGCACCGCCTTGTGGGTCGCCGCGAACGCCGACCCTGAAGACGCCGCCAGCCGGTAGCCGAGCGCGGCAAGGTCGGCGCGCGACATTTCGAACGTCGCGAACCCGTCCGGCGGCGCAAAAATCATCAGCGGACCGGGCAGCCGTTCGCCGATGGTGCGGATTTCGTCCGGCGTGCGCGAATGGATGAAGATCATGTCGGCCCCGGCGGCCTTGTAGGCTTCCCCGCGCCGCAGCGCTTCGTCCATATCAAAGGGGCGAAGCGCGTTTGTACGGCCGACGATCAGCGTATCGGGCTTCGTCCGCGCGGCCACCGCTTCGCGGATGCGTTCGACCATGAAATCGGTATCGACCAGCCGTTCCTCGCCGATATGGTGATGGAACCGCCGCGGCAGGAACTGGTCCTCGATCTCGATGGCGTCGAACCCCGCGGCCTCCGACATCGTTACGGTGCGATGGACATGCGCGGGGTCGCCCCAGCCGCCGCCGGCGTCCAGCACCATCGGAATGTCGGTCACGGTGCGGATGTCGAGCGCGACGGCGCACAGCTCCGGCAGCGTCAGGTTGGCCTCGGTCACACACTTGACCCAGCCGAGCGAGCCGCCGCTGAGATAGATCGCCTTGAAGCCGATATCCTCCGCCTGGCGCGCCATGATCGGGCTGAGCGCGACGGGCGCCACGATCAGCTCGTCGCCGGCAATCAGTTCCTTGAGGCGTGGCATGCTGTCCTCCCTTATTCCGTTGCGATGCCGGGGATCAGCCCGGCCGCGCCTTCCGCGAAATCGACGTCCCGGTCGAGCAGGATGGATACCGGGCGCACGTTATAGGCCGCGCCGTTGAACGGCTCCTCGGGCTCGATGCCTTTTGCCAGGTCCTTCGCCATGCCGAGGATGCGCTTGCGCCATTCGATCACGGCAACATCGGAGGTGCCCAGATGTTCAAGGGTGCGGTCGCAGACCGGCCCCATGCTTTCCTGGATGCCTGCGTCCTGGTTGGGCACGCCTTTGATGCCGGTAAAGCTCTTCGTGCGCTGGTCTTCGCGATCGATCAGGTAATCGTTGTCGCGGTTGAGCAGTGGCCGGTAATTCCCGTCGATCGGCCCCCAGCGACCCGTCGGGCTGGCGGTGAGGTCGTATTCCTCTTGCGTGAACGCCCTGTGCGGGTGAACGCCGAACGACCAGGTCCAGGTGTTTTCGTCGTCGATCGGCACCCAGGCATGGCCGCCATAGGGCTCAAACGCGGTGTCGTTCCCCGCCATCTGGGGCGGGATCATGGTATAGAACGGCATCAGGGCCTGGGTGATGCGCCAGTAGTACGAATCCGCCTCGCCGTCGCGCCGCGCGCCGATCAGCATGCCGTAACCGGTCTGCCGCACATCGAACACCGGATGCCGGTCGGTGCGGTTGTAATCGTCGCGCGGTCGCCCGAAATTGCCCTCGCCCGCATCGTCGAGATTGGCGTGCAGCAGCGAGACATGGCTTGAATCGACGCCGCCCTCGTATGCCTGCGCCCAGTTGCATTCCTGCAGCCGCTTGGTTGCGCCGACCCGGTCGTCCGGCAGACAGGACCATTCGAAGGCGGGAAGTTCGGGCGTTTTGTCGGATGGGCCCATATAGGTCCACACCACGCCGCCGCGAAGCACGGTGGGGTAGGATTTGATCGTCACCTTGTCGCGAAAATTGCTGCCCGGCGGCTCCGACGGCAGGTCGACGCAGTTGCCGTCGACGTCGAATTTCCAGCCATGATAGACGCAGCGCAGCCCGCATTCCTCGTTGCGGCCGAAATACATCTGGGCGGTGCGGTGCGGGCAGTAAGCACCGAGAATTCCGACTCGGCCTTCGGTATCGCGAAACGCCACCAGGTCTTCCCCCAGCAGGCGGAGCCGGACCGGCGGGCAGTCAGGCACCGGCACTTCCTCTTCCAGCAGCGCGGGAAACCAGAATCGTCGCAAGAGATTTCCCATCGGCGTCCCCGGACCCACCCGGACCAGAAGATCGTTATCTTCGCGCGACAGCATCGTTTCCCTCTTCTGTCACGACCACACCGCGAAAGCCATGCCGCAGCCGGTACCGGCCGCCGAGCGATAGCACGGCACATATTCCTGCCACTGCGTGGTCAGATGTCCGGCGGCGCCGGCGACCGCAATCCAGTTGCGTATTTCCGAACTGCCCGAATTGAGCCTGGCGGCGGGGATCGATTTCAGCGCCTCCCCGTCGCCCGCCTTGCAGGCGTCCAGCACCAGCCGGTCGAGTTCCTCGTCCACCGTAAAATGGCTCAGCCCGCCGGAGGCAAGAATGCCGACGCGCGCGGTCTCATCCCAGGATTCGACAGCGGACCGGATCGCATCGCCCAGCGCGTAACAGCGCGCCGGCGTCGGCTGGTTGGGCGGGAAATAGGTGTTGAGCACCACCGGCAGGATCGGGACCGGATCATCGCCCATCAGGCGGCGATGAACGAAGCCGAACGCATGGCCCTCGCCATGATCGCGCGGCAGTTTCGTGGCGTGGCTGATATCGAACCCGTCCGCGATCAGGCTTTCAATCAATTGACGACCGAGCGGCGCGGCAACCGGATAGTCCCGCGGCCCGCTTTCCTCGTGATATTGCGAGCGGGCGCGTTTCCACCAGCCTTCGGCATCGTCGGGCAGCTGCAGGACATTGTTCGGGATCGTCTCGCCCCAGTAGACGAGGATCGACGGCATGTTGTCTTCGAAGAACTGCTCATGCTGGTCGTCACCAATGACGATCAGCGCATCGAGCGATGCCCCCGCAATCGTTTCGCGCAGCCGGTCGATGCTGTCCCGGCATTTCTCGACCCGCGCCTGGATGAGGTCGGGTTCGATCAGCGCCGCGAGTTCGGGATCGGCCCGTGACAGCAGCTCGTCATAGGTCGCGACGCGGCCGTCCTTGTCACGCAGCGTCCGCTTCCAGTCGGTTTCCCCCCGGTCGATCGCCGCGTGGCGGACATGGTCTTCCGCCGCGCTGTTGAGCATCGGGCTGTGCGAGGTGCCGATTGCGAGAACGATATCCGCCATGGAAGCCTCCGGGCCGCCGCCGTCAGCCTCCCTTTGCCACCACCTCGCGCATGAAGTCGGTGAACACTTTGGTGATTTCCGGCTCATGCACGGCCCATTCCTCCCACGGGATCAGGGGCCGGTCCTCGTCTTCGACCGGCAGCTTGTGGATGCGACTGCCCGCAATCCGGTCGCGGCAGTCTTCCGCGCTCTTCGATGCATGGGTGTTGTCGTTGCCGGGAATGATGATGGCCGGCACCTTGATGGTGGCGAGCTGTTCGTCGGTAATATTCATCACCGGCAGGTGCCCGCCGGCGAGGAACAGCTCCAGCAGCTTTTCCATGTGAGCGATATAGTCGTTCACATCCATCGCCCGCAGCTTGGCTTCGTTGGCGGCGTTCTCGGCGATGCGCTCCTGATATTCCGGCGTCGCCATGATCGCCTCCATCCCGCCTTCCTTCGCGATGCGGATGAACTGCCCGTAATAGTTTTCCGGCAGCCGGTTGGCCGCAAATGCCCCGCCGGTGACGCGCAGCAGCAGCAGCGCGCGGGTATATTCCGGATGGTGGATGCAGAACAGCATGGCAGTGCGCGCGCCCGCCGACGAGCCGCCGATAAAGGCAGGCTTTTCGCCGAGCTGGTCGAGCAGGATGGCAAGATCGTCGGCCCAGGTAACCTCCTCGGTCTCTTCGGAGGCGATCAGGATATCGGACGCGCCGGTATTGCGCCGGTCATGCAGCAGCACCCGGAACCCTTCCGCGGCGATCTTCTGCGCCAGCGGGATGAACTCGCGATAGCCGCGCCGGCCGCCGGTGATCAGCGTCGCCAGGGGGCCGCTGTCGCCGATGATTTCATAGTTGATATTGAGCCCGCGTATCTGTGCCGTCGCCATGACCATTGTCTCCGGTTAGGGGTTTGGTCCATTATGCGCCCGGCAAGGCGGCGGGACAAATGGAGGCAGTGAAAATCGACCGGTTGACGGTCGATCCGGCGGGCGTTGCCCGGTAGGATTGGCAGAAATCGAATCAAAAGGGCAGCCGACAACATGCGAAAATTCGCCTTCCTTGCCGTACTGGGACATCTGCTGGGCGGCTGCGTCGGCGCGGGCCTCGAAGGCGCGAACATCGCCCGGGACAGGCTGATCGTCGATAACAATATCGGGGCAGCGCAAAAGGGCGACCCGGTCGCGCAGTTCAAGGTAGGAGAAGCACTGTGTTGCTCTCCGCGCGAAACGAAGGGCACGTTCTACAATACGAAACTTTCCGTCGCCTGGCTGTGCGCCTCGGCACGTCAGGGACACGCGCCGGCGATGTACAAGATCGGGAAAATCTATTCAGGTGATGTCGTCGATGGAGTCCGGCTTATCCGGCGCGCGGCGATGGGACTGGCCGGTTCGAGTGAAAATCATCCGATCGCCTATTCCTGGCTACGACACGCCGCGGCCCGGAACGAACCCGACGCGCAAAACCGGGCCGACGAGGTCTGGCGGGGACTGAACGAGGCGGAACGCCAGGAAGCGGCCCGCATTCTCCAGACCGGCGCCTTGCCGAAATGTTTGTGGGAAGAAGTCATCGGAGCGGGACGCTAGACCCGTTTTCTCACCTATCCAGCGTCGCGATCAGCGGACGCAGATCGTCGGCGTTCTTCATGCCCCACCAGGCGGCAAGCGCCTTGTCGCACCCGCCCTTGCCGTAAACCGGCTCGGCCATGGCGCGGAACTTGGCTTCGATGTCGCCGTCCTGCATCGGGTTGTTGGGATCGCCCTTGGGATCGAAGATTTCCGAAATGTGCGTCGTCCCGTCCTTCAGCGTGACGGTCAGGCGGAAGCCCATCCGGTCCGGCATGATGGCCTCCATATCGTCGGCGACATCCACCGTGATTCTGTTCATCAGCGGGCGCAGCGCCGGGTCCAGAACTGCCTCCTGCGTGAAGGACTTCACCGTAATCGTGCCGTCGACCAGCGTGCGGGCGAGGATATAGGGCAGGCTGTGATCGGCGGTCTCGCGCGTCTGCGGGTCCCATTTTTCGGGCTCGCTGCCGATCTCGTACTTGGTGAATTTATTGACGCCGCAATGGATGGTCTCGATCTCGTCCAGCGGCGCGCGGTCGCGCAGCTCCTGCGCCGCCCACACGACCGGCTGGCCGTTGGTCTCGATCGGCCAGTATTTGAGCAGCACGACCGGCGTGTAGTAATCGCCGCCTTCGGTCGGGAACGCGTCGAGATCGAACGGCCCGATGACCTTCTGGAACAGACCGTCGCGCCCCTCGAAGATGCTGAGCGGGCCGGTCATGCCCTCGGACGCCAGAAGCGCCGCGAACAGGCCGTTCTTTGCGGCATAGGGCGTCGCCACGTTCTTCCACGGCGTGAGTTCGCCCGAGCGGGTGACGCGCAGCGGCACGCTCGACGCGCCGATGATGCCGATGGCGTTGGCGATCTGGTCGAACGAAAGACCCAGCAGGTTGCCGATCCCCGCCGCGGTTGCGATGCCGATATTGAACCCCTGGTCCCAGCCGTTGCGGCTGAGCTGTCCTGCATCGCTCAGCCGGGCGAAGATTTCATAGGACACCACCATGGCGGTGAGAAAGCGCGCCCCGCTGACCTGCTGCGCGCCCGACAGCGCCAGATGCGCGCCGAGACAGTCGCTGGGATGCCCGCCGGGATAGCGGTCGTTGAAATCGAAATTGCGGATCATGCAGCTGTTGACGAAGGCCGCCGATTCCGCCGGCAGCATCCGGTCCTCGAACAGCAGCCGTCCCGCCACCTTGCCGGGCGACTGCCCGTCCGACAGACGCCGTCCGATCTCCGCCGGCTCGCAATCGTGCGCGCCGACGGCGCAGCCCAGCGCATCGATCAGATGCTGGGTGCCGACCCGGATCGCCTCAGCCGAAAGATCGTCGGGTTTCAGCGTCGCGGCGAATGACGCGATCTGGTTCGTGAGCTTGTCCATCGCGGATCCTCGGAACAGAGCAGTCGGAAATTGGCGGAAGAGAGTGGGAGTCGAACCCACCAGACACGTTTAACGTCCCTCACCGGGTTTGAAGCCCGGGCGCAGCACCGGCTTACGTTTCCCTTCCCCAGAAATAGTCAGGCCACACAATAGACTTCCCGCACGCGCGATCAACCGGCGGACGCCGCCTAGTCGTCCGCCTGGGCGTCCCCATACAACGCCGCCGCCGATTTGACGATCGTGCGGTCGTTGCCGCTGCGTTTCGTCATGCCGGCGCGGTCGAATGTTTCCAACAGCTCGATGGTCAGGTTGCGGCCGATGCCGGACGCGTTGCGGTATTCGGCGGCGGTGAAGGTGCCTGCGTCCGAGTCCGCCGCGCACTGCTCGGCGATTTCGGCGAGCTTGAGCATTTCCTCGCGCAGGATGAAGCGGTTCTTCGCCACCTGCACCACGAAACCGATGGCGGCGGCGCGGCGCAGCAGCCCGTTCAGCGGGGCGACCTTGACGTTCATGTCCTCCGCCATCTCGTGCACCGAAGGCGGGCGCGCGCCGCCGTCTTCAAGAATTTTTCTGGCGCGATCCCATGTCTTGCGGTCGGCACCGGGCATGCCGGGCACGTGGTCGGGCAGGCTGATCTGCATGTTGGCGGTGGAGATTTTTCCTGCGTTCGACAAGGCGGCGATCAGCGCCGTGAAGATCGCGGGGGACGGGCGCGGATCGAGCGCACGCCGCAACGCGCTTTCCGCCGGGCCGAGTTCGCCGGGCTTTTCGCGGTGCCAGTCCGCGAGCGCCGTCAGCGTCGCGTCTTCCAGTGCCTCCCAGCCTGCGCGGGAGACGCCGCGCGCATCCTCGCCGCGTCCGAGGCGGATCATGTCTGCAGCCCCGGCAACGTCCGCCATCGCCGCATCGTCGAGATTGCGGGCGCGGGCGAAGGCAGCGAGATCGACGCCATCCGGCGAATGTTCAAGCAGCGCCGTCATGGAATCCGCGGGATCGTCGATTTGCATCAGGCCGAGCAGATCCAGTCGCGCGGGGCGCGCCCGACCGTGCGCCGGCGCCCACGGGTCGAGCACCCGCCCGCCCGCCATGGTGCGAGTGGCGGACTGATCGCGCAGGATAAGGCGGTCGTCCCGCAGCAGGTTGGCCGGCCGGTCGAGCACGAGCTGCACCAGCGCGGACTCGCCCGGCTCGATCTGGCGCGCGCCCAGCACCGCGACGCGCGCGGCGATATCCGCCGCGCCGACATGCAGATGCACCGGCGTCCAGTGGCGCAGCGGTTTCTTTTCTGTCCGCAATAGCCGGATTCGCGCGTCGAAGCGCTGCGTCGGCGCATGGACCCGTTCCGCGACCAGCCAGTCGCCGCGATGCACCGCGTCGCGGTCGAGCCCGGTCGCCGCGATATTGACCGCGCAGCGCTGCCCGACCATGCCGCTGGCGGCCTCCCGGTTCTGGGCGTGCAGCCCGCGCACGCGGACGCGCATGCCGGACGGAGACAGCACCAGCTGGTCCTCCGGCGCCACACGACCGGAAAACACCGTGCCGGTCACCACCAGCCCGCTGCCCGGCACGATAAAGCGCCGGTCGATGGCGAGGCGGAACGCGCCCGCGGGCCGGCGATTCGCCATGCGTCTGGCGATGTCGGCAAGATGGGCGCGGATTTCCGGAATGCCGTCGCCCGTCATGGCGGAAGCGGCGAACACCGGGGCCCCGGCGAGAAAGGTTTCGTCGAGCAGGATTTCCAGCAGTTCCTCGACCTCGGCGATGCGTTCCGGTTCGACCCGGTCGGTCTTGGTGATCACTACCGCCCCGTCGCGAATGCCGAGCAGATCGAGGATGGCCAGATGCTCTTCGGTCTGCGGCATGGGCCCGTCATCGGCGGCCACGATCAGCAGCGCGTAATCGATGCCGGTGACACCCGCCAGCATGTTGCGCACGAACCGTTCATGGCCGGGCACGTCGACGAAACCGAGAACTTCCTGGTTCGCACCGTCCTCGACCGCATCGAGGGCGTGATAGGCGTAACCGAGATCGATCGAAATGCCGCGGTTCTTTTCCTCGGGCAGCCGGTCGGTATCGACGCCGGTCAGCGCCTTCACCAGCACCGTCTTGCCGTGATCGATATGGCCGGAAGTGGCGACGATCATTTCGGTTTGCCGGACCGAAGACCGAGCGCGGCGAGCTGCGCCGTAAAGGAACTCTCATCGGAGGCTTCGAGACAGCGGCAATCGAGCCAGAACGCATCGTCCTGGATGCGGCCGATCACCGGCACAGGCAGCGCCCGGAAGGAAGCCGCCATCCGCTTGAGCGCCGAGCCCACGCCCTTTGTCGCGGTCGGGCGCAACACCGCGGCCGCACTGTCGAGCCGTTCCTCGGGCAGGGACCCGCTGCCGATCTGGCTCTGGCAGGGTTCGCGGGAGACCGTCGCCGCATCGCCCAGCGCCTGCCGCAGCGCGGGAAGCAGCCGGTCGACCGTCGCCGCGACGTCGCCCTGGGCCCGCGCCAGCAGGCGCAACGTCGGCACGCGCTCGACCAGCCGGTCGGGATCGCGATAGAGGCCGAGCACGGTCGACAGCGCCGCGATGGTCATCTTGTCGCAGCGCATGGCGCGTTTGAGCGGATTCTTCTTGATCCTGGCCACCAGATCGCCGCGCCCGACGATGATTCCGGCCTGCGGCCCGCCCAGCAGCTTGTCGCCGCTGAACGTCACGATATCGGCCCCGGCGGCCAGAGTTTCCTGCGCCGTCGGCTCGTGCGGCAGACCGAAGCGCGACAGATCGGTCAGCGTGCCGCTGCCGAGATCGACGACGAAAGGAATTTCGTTGTCATGAGCGAGCTTCGCCAGCTCCCGTTCAGGAACGGAGGCGGTGAACCCGCGCACCTCGTAATTGCTGGTATGCACCTTCATGATCAGCGCGGTGCGCGGACCGATGGCGTCTGCGTAATCGCGCAGATGGGTGCGGTTGGTGGTGCCGACCTCGACCAGCTTCGCGCCGGCGCGGGCCATGATGTCGGGGATACGGAACGCCCCGCCGATCTCGATCAGCTCGCCGCGCGAAACGATCACTTCTTTCCGAAGCGCCAGCGCGTTGAGCACCAGCAGCACCGCGGCGGCGTTATTGTTGACCACCGTCGCACCGTCCGCGCCGGTAAGCCGTCCCACCTGTTCGTCGAGGTGAACGTCCCGATCGCCGCGTCGGCCCGACGGCACGTCATATTCGAGATTGCTGGCCCCGCGCGCGACCGCGGCTACTGCCTCTATTGCCTCCGGCGGCAGGGGCGCGCGACCGAGATTGGTATGCAGAACCGTACCTGTCAGGTTGAAAACGGGGCGCAGCGACGGGGCGGTGAGCGCCTCCAGCGTGGCAGCGACGCGCGCGCTGATTTCCGAAATGCCGGATGAAACCGAATCGCCTGAAGCCAGCTTGTGTCGCAGCGCCGCAAGATCGTCGCGCACGGCCTCTGTGACCGCGTGACGCCCGAAGGCGTCTATCAGCGCCAGCGCGTCGTCCGAGCGAAGGACGGAATCCACCGACGGCAGCCGGCTCTGCGGCGCGTTACCGGCCATGACATTCGCTTTTCTGACCAGGAAAACGGGAGCGGTCAGCCGCGGCCGGTCTGTTCGCGGATGGCGTCTTCCCAGCCCTCGGGATCGAACTTGTGCGGCCCCTCGCCGCAGACAAAGGTGATCCGCCCCTCGGTATCAATGACGTAAAGCCGGATCGGCGCGGCGACATAGGCCTTTTCCACCGCGTCGTCGATCGTGTCGATAAGCGTCGGGTATTTGAGATCGAGCGCGAGCTGGCACGCATTGCCGATCTCGGCGCGCTCGTCCTCACTGGTGGGCGCGTCGAACACGACCTCTTCATAGAGGTTCTGCGGCGTTTGCCAGCCATCGGAGGGATGCGCTTCGCGGACATAGATCAGGTAGAACTGGATGTCGTCTTTATGGGTTTCGTAGATTTCGTTCAGTCGCCCGGACCGAATGCGGAACGGGGGTCATGTGTAGGAGCCAAACAGCAGGGCAACCGGTTTCCCCCTGTGCGCGGACAGCCTGACGAATTCGCCGGTGCGCTTTTTCGCACGGTCCAGTATTTCGAGCTCGAAATCGGGCGCCACGTCGCCGATTTTCGGCACGCCCGCCTGACGTTCCTTCTGGTCGGCCATCATGGCGTCGAATTCTTCTTCCGACATGTCGGAGATTTCCAGCCAGACCTTCTTCTTCTCCGGAAAACTCAGGTCGGCACTCGAGAAATTCCTGAAATGTTCGTATCTGGGATCCAAGGCGGCCCCCTTCCGCTATACAATCCGCCAAGCGTAGAAAGATCGCCGTTTGCGGGCAACGCCAAATATGCGACGCTCGCACAGAGGTGACATCGACTTCCGATGCCACCGACCTGCAACGGGAGTTTCGAATGGCTGACAAGCTCGATACGGGAGACGCATTTCCCAGCTTCACGGTCAATCTGGCCGGCGGGGGCACGGCGACCGTCCCCGATTTTTCGGATGCGAAATACAATATCGTCCTGTTCTACCGGGGCCACTGGTGACCCTACTGCCGCCGGCAGTTGGCCGGCTTCGCCAGTGAAAAGGAAGCGCTCGACGCGCTGGGGGCGAAGGTCATCGCCATCAGCACCGACAGCGAGGAAGACGCGAAGACAGTCGCCGCGGACCTCAACTTTCCGGTCGCCTTCGGCGGCACGCGGGAGATGGGCGACGCCGTGGGCGCCTGGTGGGGAGAGAACCGGGGCGGCTGCATCCAGCCTTCCGAATTCATCGTCAACGCGGACGGCAAGGTAGGGTCGTCTACCTACAGTTCCGGCCCGATCGGCCGGGTCGAGGCGGCGGATGTCGTCAGGCTGATTACTTTCCGGGAAAAACAGGCCCGGCAGGGCTGACCCGTCCTGCCGGACACATGGCCGGTTCCCCGCCCCGGGGGGCCGGCCGTTTTTTCGCGCGACGCGCCGGACACCGGGAAACGTTTGTGCGACCGGCCGGGGTGGTGCCAAAAGCCCGAAGGGTGTTTTATGCACCGATCGATGCCGTTTCGATTGAAATTAGGCTGAAAATAGTCATAAACCGCTGGACGTTCGGGTTGACGAAACCGCAACCCGGGATCCCGACCGACAGGAGCGTGTCAGACAATGAGCGACTACAAATCCGATATCGAAATCGCCCAGGCCGCGACCATGCGTCCCGTACTCGATATCGCCAGAGAACGGTACGACATCGATCCGGAACATCTGGATCCTCATGGTCATTTCAAGGCCAAGCTCTCGCTCGACTATCTCGCAAAGCTGCCGGAAAAAGCGGATTCAAAACTGATTCTCGTCACCGCCATGACGCCGACCACCGCTGGCGAAGGCAAGACGACCACAACGGTCGGGCTCGGCGACGGGCTGAACCGGATTGGCAAGGACGCGACCATCTGCCTGCGCGAACCGTCGCTCGGCCCGTGCTTCGGCATGAAGGGCGGCGCGGCGGGCGGCGGTTACGCCCAGGTCGTACCGATGGAGGAAATCAACCTGCACTTTACCGGCGATTTCCACGCCATCGGGGCGGCGAACAATCTGCTGGCGGCGCTGATCGACAACCACATCTACTGGAACCAGGAACCGCATCTCGACGAGCGCCGGATTTCCTGGCGCCGCGTCGTCGACATGAACGACCGGGCGCTGCGATCCATCGTCAATTCGCTTGGCGGTGTCGCCAACGGCTTCCCGCGCGAGGACGGGTTCGATATCACGGTCGCATCCGAGGTTATGGCGATCTTCTGCCTGGCGGAAAGCGTGACCGACCTGCAGGAGCGGCTGGGCAACATCATCGTCGGCTACACGCGTACGCGCGAGCCGGTCTATGCCCGCGATCTCAAGGCGGAAGGGCCGATGACGGCGCTGCTCAAGGATGCGCTCAAGCCCAACCTGGTCCAGACGCTCGAAGGCAACCCCGCCTTTATTCACGGCGGTCCTTTCGCCAACATCGCGCATGGCTGCAATTCGGTGATCGCCACCAAGGCGGCACTGAAACTTTCCGACTATGTGGTGACGGAAGCCGGCTTCGGGGCCGATCTGGGCGCAGAAAAATTCTTCGATATCAAGTGCCGCAAGGCGGGGCTTACACCGAACGCTGCCGTGGTGGTCGCCACCATCCGGGCGCTCAAGATGCATGGCGGGGTCGCCAAGGACGATCTCGGCAAGGAGAATCTCGACGCGCTGGCCAAGGGGCTCGACAATCTCGGCCGTCACGTCTCGAACGTGCTGGGGTACGGCATCCCGGCCGTTGTGGCGATCAACCGGTTCGTCACCGACACCGACGCGGAGATCGCGCTGGTGCGCGAACGGTGCGGCGCGCTCGGAGCGGATGCCATCGAGTGTACGCACTGGTCGAACGGCGGCGCGGGCACCGAAGAGCTGGCGCACAAGGTCGTCGAGCTGGCGGAGGGCGGCAGCGCGCCCGGCTTCGCGCCGATCTATCCCGATGACATGCCGCTGTGGGACAAGATGAAGACCATCGCCCGGAAAATCTATCATGCCGAGGACATCATCGCCGACAAGCGGGTGCGCGATCAGTTCCGCAATCTCGAAGCGATGGGGGTCGGGCATTACCCGATCTGCGTCGCGAAGACGCAGTACAGCTTCTCGACCGACGCGAACCTGAAAAACGCGCCGACCGGCCATGTCGTGCCGATCCGGGAAGTACGGCTTTCGAACGGGGCGGAGTTCGTCGTGGTGATCTGCGGCGAGATCATGACCATGCCGGGCCTGCCGCGCGTGCCGGCGGCGCACAACATCAAGGTCGACGAAACAGGCCAGATTTCAGGCCTGTTCTGATCTGCCGCAGGCCTGCGGGATCGCCTTCCGCGTCTGCGGATATTTTGCTACGCTTCGTATCCGGAAGAGCGGCGAGCCGCCGCACCTGATCGGAGGATACCATGGACGGCACCAATGTCGGCGGTGACTACCGCGCGATCACTGTCGAGAAGTACAGCCCGCATGTCGGCGCGGTAATCGGCAACATCGATCTGACCCGGCCGCTGACCGATCTCGAACTCGCGGAGGTCAAGCGGGCTTTTACCGACCATCTGGTGCTGTTCTTCCGCGACCAGAAGATCAGCTTCGAAGATCACGTGCGGCTCGCCGAATATTTCGGCACAACCGGTCAGCATGCGGGCAAGCAGACCAACAGCCAGACGACCGAGGATCCCCGCGTCCGCAAATTCCATGCCGACGGAAAAACGCCGCGCGTCTCGGGCAATGTATGGCATACCGACCAGTCGTGTGCGCCCGTCCCGCCGATGGCCAGCATCCTGTACCTGCACACCGTCCCGTCCAGTCACGGCGGCGACACCGGGTTCGCCAGCATGTACGCCGCCTATGACGCGCTGTCGGACCGGATGAAGACCTATCTGGAAGGGCTGACCGCGATCCATGACGGCGTACCGATCTTCGGCGCCGGCACGCCCGAAGCGGTCCATCCGGTCATCGCCCGCCATCCGGAAAGCGGCCGCAAGCTGCTGTTCGTCAACAGCTCCTTCACGGTCCGCATCACCGGGGTCGAGAAAGAAGAAAGCGACGCGATCCTGAAATACCTGTTCGATCACTGCATGCGCCCGGAATGGACGACCCGGTTCCGGTGGGAGCCCCATTCGATCGCCTTCTGGGATAACCGGTGCGCCCAGCACCGCGCCATCGCAGATTACCTTCCGGATGCCCGGTCAGGCTTTCGCGTACAGATCGAGGGGACGGCGCCGCCGATACCCGCCTGATCCGCCCTATTTTCCGGGCGGAACGACCAGGGAGGGCTGTTTGCGGGCGGACAGTTTCCGGCAGAAACCGCTTGCTGCGGCGCGATTTTCGAACGGACCGGCCCGCAGCCTGAAATATACGCCCTTTCCGTCGAGGTCGGCGCGCGCCGGCGCGACCTTCATTTCGGCAAGGACCTGTTCATGAAGCCTGTTCAGACGGTCCGCCTCTTTCGAAGCGGCGCCTTCGGACCGGAAGGACCCAACCTGAACCAGATAACCGCGCGCCCGGGCGACGGGCTGACTCCCCGTTTCCCCGGCGGTTTGCACGGGGTCGGACGGTTTGTCCGCCTTTACAGCGCCGTCCGCAGATCCGGCGTCTGAACCGGTCGACGCCGCCGGGATCGAAGCTGACTGCAGGCGTCTAATAAGCTCCAGATTGTTGCGCGCCCTGACATGTCCGCTATCGGCGGCCTTCTGAAACCATTTTACGGCCTCGACCGAATTCTGGGCCACGCCTTCTCCCCTGTAATACATGACCGCGAGATTGTTCTGGGCCATGGCGTTGCCATTCTCGGCAGCCTGCCGGAACCATTTCAGCGCCGCGGCAAGATCCTTCGGGACACCGTCGCCCTTGTGATAGGAAAGGCCGAGATTGTACTGGGCCCGGGCATGCCCCTGTTCGGCAGCCATGCGAAACCATGCAGCGGCCTCGGCCCTGTCCTTGATGATGCCATTGCCGCGATAGTACATGAGGCCCAGATTATTCTGCGCCTCTGCATCGCCCTTCGCCGCCAGCGGCCACAGGATCTTTAGCGCCGCATCGTAATCGCCGCGCTTATAGGCCTCGTTGCCCGCGGAAATATCCTGCGCACGGGCAGGAACTGCAATCGTCAGCACGAGGATCAGGCCTGACAGGATTCTCTTAAACATAAAAGACTACGCCGTCCTAACTGGACAAGGAGCGGAATTGCAGCAAACTGTCCTGCTCACGCTTACCCACACATAAACCGCCCGCAGAACTGCATTCTGCGGGATTCGGTCGTCTCACCTTAATGTGATAAACACATATCATTCGACAAATTCAAGGTAAATCGGTTTTGCGGTTCGGCGTCGGACGGTTCCGGACCAACGCGTTCAGGCAATAGATTACGGTCGGATTCTGTTGGAAAAAGGGCGAATCGTCGAAAGGAACCGATAGGTTGTCAGGGTTCGTTTACGTGCTTGGGTGCCGCGACGCCGCCGGTACGAAAACCTATGTCGGGTGGACAGTGGACCTGCAACGCAGATTGCTGCTGCACAATACGGGAAAGGGCGCGCGCTCGACCCGTGGACGGCAATGGTCCCTGCTGTATGCCGAACGGCATGCATCGAGAAATGATGCCATGAGCCGTGAATGGAGCCTTAAACGCGACCGCCGTTTCCGCAGACGTCTCGTCGAGAATTTCTTCGGCCGCTGAAACCGTCAGACCGCCGGAACGCTGCCGGTTTTAAGGAAAAAAACGCATCCTGTGCCGGTTCTGGGTGTGTGCTCGCTGCCGACGGGGCTGCGAATCCAGACGCCGGGACCATAACGGCCGAATTCGTCCTCGAGTTCACCCTCGAGAATCAGTACTTCTTCGCCGAACGGGTGCCCGTGGTGCGGGACGCCCGCACCGGGCGCGATCCGGATCAGGCTGGTACGGCCGTCGTAGCCGTCCTGCGCGTAAAGCGCCAGTTCGGCGACCTGACCGCCCCGCCGGGGCTGCCACTCAAGGAACTCGGTATTGCGCCGCTGCTGCGGACGGTCGGCGCCGGCATACTGGCGGAGCTTTACGAACAGCGTACAGCCGTCTCTCGAAAAAGGCGCGTGATGGAAGCCTTCGGGGTTCAGGAGATGCGTTCCTGCCGGGTAATCGCCGGTTTCGTCGGAAAACACCCCGTCGAGGACGAAAATCTCCTCGCCGTCGGGATGATCGTGCGCCGGAAAAGCGCTACCGGGATCGTACCGGACGATAGAGGTTACCCGGCCCGCCTCCGCCGGCCCGTCGAGATGAAGCCGCTTGCGCCAGACCGTCGGGCTGGGACTGGGTTGCCAGTCCATTGCGTTCGTGTCGACGACAACGCGTCGGCTCATGTCGGCGTTCAGCATTGCATTATCCCCGATATGCCGTCTTCCCGGTCGATATAGGGTTACGACATCGCAAGGTCCAGAAGCGTCAGGACGGTCACACCCGTCACGCCGAACGCCGCCACGAAACGGATATTGGGCCCGTAAGCCACCTTTTCGACCGGTACCGCGAACATCGCGCTCGCTACCGCCACCGAAACGGCGGAAAGACCGGTCATCGATGTAAACGTCCAGCCCAGCAGAACGGACATCATCAGAAGCAGAGGTTCGATGCCGAAATCGATCGTGCTGAACAGCACCAGCATGACCGTCGCCGTGACGAACTGATGAACGCCGGCAAACGCGAATAACGTCATCACGCACGCCGCCATCGAGAACAGCGCCCATGCGGGCGGCGCGAGCCGGGCGAGCCAGACATCGAACCCGCTGGCGGCGAGCGCAACCGCCAGCACCTGCCCCAGCGCCATGGCGGCGGTCAGCAGACAGATTTCGCTCTTCACCGCCGTCATGCCGTTCGCCGCCGCCACCGCCGCCGCCCGGACGCGGCCGCCTCCCTGGAAGCCGAGCGCGACAACGCACAGCACAGGCACGCCGAGAACCAGACATTGCAGGGTGCCGAACGGCGTCGCGGCATTGAGAGCCAGCACCAGAGCCGCCGCCAGCGTAACCGGCGGCACCACCGGAACGAAGGCGCGCAGGGCCCGGCTTAACCCGGCCATTCTGACGCCGCGCGTATACATGTACTGCGCCATCACCAGCCCGAGCGCGTTGAGAAAAAGTCCGAGAACCAGCACCTGCCACAATGGAACCTGGGGCAAATGCTCGTAGGAAATCGCCATGGCGATCCAGAACGGCGACCACAGGCAGGCAAGGCACATGCCGCGCTGACATGCCTCGGCGGCGGCAAGACGCGTCTCGTATGACGCGTCGCGGCCGACGATCGGCGCGAACACGGCCATGACGCCGACGATCAGAACTGACCCCATGATGCTGCTGCCGACCAGCAGCCCGCTGTTGCGTTCGTCATCTGCGAGCCGCTCGACCCGTTGCCGGGCCCGGACGACTTCGGGCCTCAGGTCGGCGGTGGCCCGCAACAGCGACAGCGTTCCGAAGAAAGCCGCGAAAATGACGGATTTCTCGATGCCGAACCAAAAGGCGGCCCAGCCGTCCAGGAAACCGGCGAGGCCTATTCCGAGGCCGGCGAGTATCAGGGATAGAACCTGCATCTGACGCCGTACCTGCGAGAAAACCGCGGCGACATAGACGACAAGCATCGCGCCGCTCGCCGCGGCAAGCAGGGGGTCGCCCCAGAAGATGCGGATCAGCGCCGTGAACCACAGACCGACAAGGAGCAGCTCGGCAATAGGCAGACGGAATGGCCGCGCCATGACGAAATCCCGGAAATCAGTCGGAAGCCATGCTGTTTAAAGCAAATGATCGCGAATGCGAAATGCGCGAAGACGGCCGGCCGGCGGAATCAGGGGGCGAGCACCGACGAATAGAGCAGAAATCCGGTCAGAAACAGAAGATAGAACGCGATCGCCCCGCCGACGACAAACGCCATGTTGGCGACCGTGCATATGGGGTGATCCGGCTGTTCGGCGGCGAGCCTTGCCGGCGTTCGCCTTTCAGGCCCTGCTTTCAGGCACAGAAAGAAGCGCCAGCGCAACAAAGGCAGGGAAAACCGGATATCGACCGGCGATGCGGGTCCGGGCGCGCTCGATACGACGGTATCGTACAGCGTTCCGCCCCGCGACGAGGCTCCGTCGGTGACGACAACGGAATCATTGGCCATGGGTTTCCCTCCCTCCATGCACGCCGGTGCAGGCTTTCGATCAGGATGAACCGAATTTTTATAGGAAGGGTTAATTCGCCGGCGGGAGCCGACCGGCCCTACGCCTTCGCGCCCGCAAAGGCCCGTTTCGGCGCATCGGGATCCAAGGGCCAGCGCGGCCGCGGTGCGAAATCGAGGGTATCGGCAAGACCGAGCCGCAGTCTCTCGATGCCCGCCCAGGCGATCATCGCGCCGTTATCCGTACAGAGTTTCTGCGGTGGGGCGACGAACCGCATGGCGGTGTCCGCGCACAGCCCTTCGAGCGCCGACCGAAGGGCGCTGTTCGCGGCGACGCCGCCGCCGACCACCAGCGCGCTCCCTGCAGTCATTTCCTTTCCGTATCCGTCCCGAAACAGGTCGATGGCGTTTCGGGTCCGGTCGAGCAACGCCTCCGACGCCGCAAGCTGGAAGGAAGCGCACAGGTCGGCGACATCGCGGTCCGTCGGCCCCTCTTCGCCGAAAGCCTCGACGGCATGGCGAACCGCGGTCTTGAGACCCGAAAAGGAAAAATCGCAGCCGGGACGGCCCTTCATCGGACGCGGCAGCGCAAACCGCTTTCCGTCGCCATCGCGCGCCAGCCGTTCCACCGCCGGACCGCCCGGATAATCGAGCCCCATCATCTTGGCCGATTTGTCGAAGGCTTCGCCGACGGCATCGTCGATCGTCGTGCCCAGCCTGCGGAACCGGCCGACCCCTTCGGCGACCAGAAGCTGCGTGTGCCCCCCGGAAACCAGCAGCACGAGATAGGGAAAATCCAGCCCGTCCGTCATCCGCGCGGTAAGCGCGTGCGCCTCGAGATGATTGATTGCGATGAACGGCATGTCATGGGCAAGGGCGATCGCCTTGGCCGTCATGACGCCCACGATCACGCCGCCGATCAGGCCGGGTCCGCCGGTTGCGGCAACGGCGTCGAGCTCGTCGAAGCCGATCCCGGCCCGCCGCATGGCCTCGGCCACGATCGCATCGACGGCCTGGAGATGCGATCGCGCGGCAATTTCCGGCACAATGCCGCCGAAAGGCGCGTGATCGTCGTACTGCGAGCGTACGACTTCGCCAAGGATCGTGCCGTCGCCGTCGACCACAGCGGCAGCCGTCTCGTCACAACTCGTTTCAATGCCGAGAACCTTCATGTCGGAGAAACCTATAGGCCGATCCATTGAGGCGGCGCCAGCCCTTTTCCTTTGCGCGCGGGCGCGGTAGAGACATGGCATGAAACGCCCCCTCCGCATCGCCACCCGCGGCAGCCCGCTCGCGCTGGCCCAGGCTCACGAAGTCAGGGACCGGCTGCGCGCTGCTCATGCCGGCCTCGAAAGCGACGACGCCGTCGAGATCAGAACCTATCGGACGACCGGCGACCGGATCCAGTCGCGCCCGCTGGGCGAGATCGGCGGCAAGGGGCTTTTCACCAAGGAAATCGAGGAGGCGCTGCTCGACGGCAGCGCGGATATCGCCGTCCATTCGATGAAGGACATGCCGACCGAGCTTCCGGACGGGCTTGTGATCGATGCGCTGCTGCCGCGCGAGGATCCCCGCGATGCGCTGATTTCACTGTCCGCGAAGAGCATTTCCGAACTGCCGATGGGCGCCCGGATCGGCACTGCGTCGCTGCGCCGTCAGGCGATCCTGCTGAGCGTCCGGCCCGACTTCCGGATCGAGCCGCTGCGCGGCAATGTCGGGACGCGCCTCGGCCGGATCGAACAGGGCGATTTCGACGCGACCCTGCTGGCGGTCGCCGGGCTGAATCGGCTGGGCCTGAAAGACGCGCCGCGGACGCCGATCGATCCCGACGACATGCTGCCGGCTCCCTGTCAGGGCGCGATCGGGATCGAATGCCGGGCGGACGACGCTGAAACGCGGAAAATCGTAGCGGCGCTGAATGATGAGCCAACGACGATCTGCGTCGCCGCCGAACGGGCGTTCCTTGCGGCGCTGGACGGTTCCTGCCGCACGCCGATCGCGGGACTCGCATGTCTTGCCGACGGCCGGGTCTCTCTGCGCGGGATGATTGTCCGGCCCGACGGATCGGAAACTCATGCCGCGCAAAATGACGCCCCTGCCGCCGACGCCGCCCTGCTCGGGCGCATGCTGGGCGAGGCTCTGCGCGCCCGCGCCGGCAGCGGTTTCTTCGGCTAGCAGGAGAGGGCGGCGTGCGCGTGCTGATCACCCGGCACCGGAGCGCGGCGGACCGGCTCGAAACGGTGCTGCAGGCGAAGGGGTACGAGACGATCAAGGCGCCGCTGCTGGAGATCGTCGACACCGGCGCCCCCGTCGAACTGGCCGGCGTTCAGGCGATCCTGGCCACCAGCACCAACGGCGTCGCGGCCCTGGCCCGGGCGGTTTCGGCGCGCGACATGAAGGTTCTCGCCGTCGGCAATGCAACAGCGGCGGCGGCACGGGAAGCCGGATTTGTCGATGTGGAAAGCGCGGGCGGCAATGCAGCCGCACTGGCGGCGCTGGCGCAACGGCGCTGCGTTGCGGGAAAAGGCCGGCTTCTTCATATAGCGGGCGGACACGTCGCCGGACACATGGCCGAAAGCTTGAAGGAGGCAGGGTTCGCAGTCGACACCGTCACGCTTTACGAGGCGCAGACCCCCGAACGCCTCGACGACCCCGTCCTCGCCGAAATTACGGGTCGAAAAATCGACGCGGTGCTGTTTTATTCTCCCCGCACGGCGGCAACTTTTGTTAGGCTGATTGAAGAAACGGACGCTTCCGGAGACTGCAGCCGAATGGTCGCTGTGTGCCTGTCGGAGGCGGTCGCAAGCGCTGCGGCGCCACTGAAATGGCGCGGCATCCGGGTAGCGGGCGCGCCGAACGGCGACGCCATGCTCGAAGCGCTTGAATCAGTCGGCAAAACGGACGGATCGGACGAACAGTGAACGATACCGACAAGGATAAACAGACATCCCCTGCAGAGCCGGGAGAGATGCCCGCGGCCGCCGAAGAGGCGCCTGCAGCGCGGGAAGAAATACGCGCGGCCAATAATCCCGCGACCCGGACCGGGAGATCGTTCGGGGGAATCGTCGCCGTTCTCGGCCTTGTCATCGCCGTCGGCGGCGCATGGATCGCGTGGCCGGTCTGGGGCCCCTCCCTGCCCGATGGCGTCCGGTCCGCGCTTGCACCGGTCATGGAATTCGGACGGAGTTTCACGGGCAAAAAGGCCGCGGCGCTCGAAACGCGGCTGACCCGTCTGGAAAATTTCGTCGCAGAGTACGGCGCCGTCGCGGATTCGGCCCGTGTCTCGGAGGCGAAGAGGATCGCGGAAGATTTCAGGAAACAGGAAGCCCGCATCGCCAATCTGGTCAAGGCCCTCACCGACTATGGCTCGGCAACCGATGTCGCCCGGATAACCGAATCGAAAAAATTCGATGCCGACCTCAAGAAGCTGCAGGAACAGATTCTGGCATCGCGCGAGGTCGCCGCGCTCGTCGGACGGCTCGAGAAAATCGAACGACTCGTCGGAGGACAGCAGACCCGGGGATCGCTCGACGTTGCCGTACTCGCCAGCCAGCTCACCGATCTCGAACGACGTTTGCGCGATATGGCAAATGCCACTACCGCCGGTAAAGTTTCAAACGCGGACAGACAGGAAATGTCGGCATTAAAATCCGCAAACCGGCAGGCCGCGGAAAAAGTCGCGGCGCTGGAGACCGCTAACGCCGCGCTGCAGAAACGGCTGGAAGCACTGGACCGGCGTCTCGCCGCTGCGGAAAAAAGACCGGCGGTACCGACCGATACAGGACCCGGCACCGACAATGCGCTACTGATTGCAGTCGGCCAGCTTCGCGAGGCGGTGCGCGGCACCGGCTCCTATCGGCCGGCCTACGATTCCGTTGCTGCGCTGGCTAAGAAGGATTCGGCCCTTTCGCAGCAACTCGCAGCGCTTGAGAAACACAGCAGGGCGGGCGTCGCCGACGTGACCGCCCTGCGGCTGAAATTCGCCGCCACAGCCGACGCCGTGGTCCGCGCAATGCTCTCGCGAGGTGGCGACAGCTGGATCGACCAGACGCTCGACCGGCTGGTATCTCTGGTATCCGTACGGCGCGTGGGCGATGCCGCCGCCGCTCGGGACGACGTCCAGGGGCTTGTCGCCCGTGCCGAAATCCGGCTGAAGGAGGGCGATGTCGCGGGTGCGGTCAAAACGCTCGAAGCGTTGTCCGGCATACCGGCCGAGGCCGCGGCGGGCTGGCTCGAGGATGCCCGTGCGCGCCTTGCGGTCGATAATGCCGTCAACGCGCTGATGCAGGCGGCGCTGGTCCGCGTCAAACCATGATCCGCGTACTGGTTTTTGTCCTGATCGCCGGTGCGGCGATTCTCGGGGCGGTCTGGCTGGCGGACCGACCGGGCGACTTCACCGTCGACTGGCTTGGCTGGCGCGCCTCGATGCCGATCCCGATGCTGCTGCTGGCTGTCTCGATCATCGTCATCATCGGCGCGCTGATATACCGGGTGTGGCGCTGGATGACCGCCATGCCGGGCGAGTTCGTCAACTGGCGCCGCGAATCGAAACGCGAAAAGGGATACCGGGCGCTGACGCAGGGGATGGTCGCGGTCGCCGCAGGCGATCCGGGAGAAGCGCAGAAACAGGCCAGGCGGGCGGACGTGCTGCTCAACGAACCGCCGCTCACCATGCTGCTGTCGGCGCAGGCGGCCCAGCTCAACGGCGACGAAGATGCGGCCAGACGTTATTTCACCGCCATGCTGGAAAGACAGGAAACTGCTTTCCTGGGCCTGCGCGGCCTGCTGATGCAGGCTCAACGCGAAGGCAACGGCGATGAAGCGTTGCGGCTGGCCTCGCGCGCGAAGGCGCTGCAGCCGAAAACGCCATGGGTGCTGAAGACGCTGTTCGATCTTCAGGTCGCGAAAGGCCAGTGGCGCCCCGCGCTGGAGACGCTCAGCGAAGCAGCGAAACGCAGCGCGCTCGACGCCGCAGAGGCCGCGCGGATGCGCACCGTGGTTCTGCTCGGGTGCAGCGCGGATGCGGAAGACCAGGGGGACGGCGACGGCGCACTCGATTTCGCGAAGAAAGCCCATGCAGGGGCGCCGGCAAACGTCGCGGCGACGCTGCGCTACGCTAGACTTTTGCAGCAGGCCGGGAAGAGCGGTCAGGTTGAACGGCTCGCGCGGGAAGCCTGGACGCACACGCCTCATCCCGAGCTCGTTGCGCTCTACCGCGCCGCGGGCAAGGAAGCGAAACCCCTGGATGCCGTGAAGCGGATCGAGAAACTCATCGCCGGGAACCGGGATCACGCGGAATCGCAGATAGCGCTCGCGCGGGCCTACCTCGATGCCGGCCTGTGGGGCGCAGCGCGAACCCATCTCAAAGCTGCATGCGGCGACGACCCGTCAGCCAGGATCTGCCGCCTGTTCGCCGAGCTTGAGGAAGCGGAGATTCCCGAGGCGGACGGATCGCACGGCGGCGATCCGGAGGCGGCGAGGCGCTGGCTCAGGCGCGCCAGCGTGGCCCCGCCGGATCCGGCCTGGGTATGCTCGGATTGCGGCGCGGAAGCCGGGGACTGGACGCCCCGCTGCCCCGCCTGCGCGGCTCCGGGCACGCTCGACTGGCGGGTAAGGACGCGGACGCCGGCAGCCGGAGCCGTGGCTCTGGCGACGCTCGACGGCGGCAAACAGGGATCGTCGGGGAACCTCCCCGCTCCGGCGCTTATCGGCAAGGCAGTCGAAGACGGGGACGCGCCGGCCGGCCCGCCGCCGCTGGCGCCGATCGGGCCGGCGTCGGACAACCGTTGACGGTCGGGGCCGGGGCGGAGTAAGTAGCGCGTTAACCGGAACGGCGCACGATGCCGTCCCATAGCCCGATGGGCCACCTTAGCTCAGTTGGTAGAGCATCGCATTCGTAATGCGAGGGTCGCGTGTTCGAGTCACGCAGGTGGCACCATTTTCGGCAACCCTTCGCAAAGCGGAGGCAGGCCCCGAAAATGTCCATGTGGGCGCGGCGCCGCTCTCCCCGCACCGCCGCCAGCCACGCATTGTCATCGCTATCATTCAAAGCCGGTCAGAACAGTCCCCGGCGCTGTTCCGGCCACGCCCCGCAAAAAAAAACAGCGGCGCCGAAGCGCCGCTGTTTCCTGCAAGGTCGAATATGTTGCGCCGGCTATTTGCCGTAGATCATTTTGGAAGCCCGGGCCACCACTGCGGGGGTAGCGTTATCGACGGCTTCGATCACGATCTTCTGGATGTCGGCTCCCTTCGAGGGGATCAACCGAAGCTTGCGTTTCTTCAGATCGGCGGAAAACTTTGCATCGCCGTTCATCGAATCGTACGACGCACGGAGCATTTTCACCGTTTCGGCCTTTGTGCCGGGAGGCAATGCCAGTCCGCGGCCCAGCGCGCCGAGCGAACCGATGAAGGCGACGACCGCCTTGTCTTCCGCGCTGCTGACGAGTTCCGACATCATCGGGACATTCTGGTCGACATCGGGATCGCGCCACACGCCGACCTGAACGATGGCCCGGGCGAACGGCTTGTCGCCGGTAAACCAGTGCGGGACCTTCGACCCCCATGCGAGCCAGTTATAGGTCGCCATCTGGGTTTCGCCCTGTTCGATGGCGAACATCGCCGTGGATGAGCCCTTGTAGCCGCTTACCACCTTGATCCGCGCGCCGAGCAGCCCGTTAGCCAGATTGCAGGCGATGAAGCTTGTATCCTGACCGCTGGATGAAGCGATCAGCGCCTTGCCCTTGAGGTCCTTCCAGCTGCGGACGCCGCTGTCGGTACGAATGGCCATGACGATGTTGGTCTGGTTGCTGGCGCCGATCCACTGGAACTTGCGCGCGTCGTAACGCATTTTCTCCGGTCGCATCAGCTGGTTTACAACGGCGTTGTCGAGCGGAACGATCATGCTCAGCCCGTCCTTGGGCATCACGTTGTAGGCCCAGTTCATGGCCTTCACCCCGCCCGCGCCCGGCATATGCTGGACGATCACGTTGGGTTTGCCGGGAACGTGATCGCCGAAATGGGCGGCGAAGGTCTGACCGTATTTGTCATACGTCCCACCGGGGCCATAGGGAATGACGATCTTCATCGTCTTGCCGGCGAAACTGGAATCGTCCGCGGCATAACCGGACACTGGTACGGCGAGCGCAAGCGCCGACGCCAAAATTAAGCGCAACCTCATCTCTTCTTTCTCCTGAAAATACGCCCGGAAACGGGCGCCGGAATCTTACTCCGGCCCGCAGAATGCGCAATAAGGATGATGCCCGTGACACGGGCCGTACGGCGCATGACGCGTCGGCAGTTTCGAATTGCCGGTCTCTGTTGTACCCTTGAAGCGAACAAGGAAACTGATCCATGCATTACGATTTCTCGGCGCTGCCGGACAGAAAGAATTTGCGCTGGCCGGGCGGGCAACGGCTGGCGGTGATCGTCACCATCAATCTCGAATACTGGGAGCTTTCGCGCGACCAGAAGGAGCCGCTCTATCCGGGCGGGCCGGCGTCGATCCCGTTTCCGCTGCCGGGCGACGTGCCGGATTACGTCAACTGGACATGGCGCGAGTACGGCCAGCGGGTCGGCGTGTGGCGCGTGATCGATGCGTTCGACAAGGCGGGGGTGCCTGCGTCGTGCACCGTCAACGGGCTCTACCTGAAGGAACGCCGCCGGGCGATCGACGCGGTGAAGGAACGCGGCTGGGAGCTGGTGCCGCATAACTGGGCGCAGAACGATATCCTGACCTATTACGCGTACGACCCGGAAGGCGAGCGCGAGGTCATCCACCGGACGCTGTCGACCTACGAGGACGTCGTCGGCAGGCCGGCGAAGGGCTGGCTGTCCTCGTCGCTGCGTCCCACGGAGCGTACCGTGGACACGCTGCGCGAGGCCGGGCTGATTTTCTTCTGCGACTTCCTGAACGACGACCAGCCCTACCTGATCCACACTGAACATGGCGACATGGCGTGCGTGCCCTATTCCAATGACGTCAACGATTTCAACATGTTCGCCCGCGGCGGCATGACGCTGGACCAGGGGCTGGTGGCGCTGCGCGAGCAGTTCGACCGGCTGTACGCGGAAGGTGCGGAGTCGATGCGGATCATGAATCTGGGCCTGCACCCGCACGTGATCGGCCAGCCCTACCGCATCCGCGCGCTGGAGGAATTCCTGTCATACGCATCCGGCTTCGACGATGTCTGGTTCCCGAAACGCGAGGAAATCGCCGAGTGGTATCTGGAGAATCATGGGGATCATATCGGTTAGACCCCCGCATCAGATAACCCCCTCCCCAACCCTCCCCCAGACTTGGGGGAGGGAGTTCTGACTGGAGCAATCGAACCGGCAGTATCCCCTCCCCCCGACTTGGAGGGAGGCCGGGGAGGGGGTCAGCATACAAAAAAAGACCCGGCGAATGCCGGGCTCCTTTGCTCTTATTCGATGAGACCCGGACTCAGTTCGCCCCGGTGAAATTCTCGCGCTGGCTGACATCCATCGTGCCCTTTTCGGGATTATACCGCCCGCGCGCGATGCTCGAGAGGTCGCAGCCGGTCACACGGACGAACCGGGCGCCGTCGGGGTAGGCGATGGAATGGATCGCGCCATTGTCGAAAATGCCTGCCTGGCCGCGTTCGAGCCGGTAGGTGCGGTCGATTTCGATATCGGCGCGCCCTTCCTGCGACCGGTCATCGGTGCGTTTCCATTCGGTCATGTCGGTATGTTTCACCGCCTGGCCGTAGATCGCCCAGCTTGCCCCGTGATCGTGCGGCCCGCCGTCATAGCCCTTGTCCATCACGTGGGCCAGCACCTGGAAACCCAGCTCCGCATCCTCGTAGATCAGGTTGGAGCCGACCCTGGCGTCGGGGCCGCAATGTTCGGCGACGAAACCGTCCTCCATCAGCAGGATTTCCAGCTTGCCGATCACCTGTCGCCGGCCGGCCGGGCCGGAATCGGATTTCAGGATCTCCCGGCAATCGGCTGCGAATTGCTCGACGGTATAGGGCATCTTTTCTCCCCTTGTTCGGAGGGCCAACGCGGCGTTCAGGTCTACGCCGCGTTCATCCGCTTCATCTGCTGGCGGTCGGGGTCGTAGGAAAAGCGTTCGATGGTATCGAGGTCCGTTCCCGTCACCCGGACCCAGCGGCACGGCTTGGGATGGGCCGTCGAATGGATGACGCCCGAATCGAACAGGGCCGCGGTCCCTGCCGTCAGCGGAAAGGTTCTTTCGGCTTCGATTTCCGCATGGCCGTCGACGCCGCCGTCATCGGTGCGTTTCCAGACGGTCATGTCGGTCTGCCCCGTCGCCTGGCCATAGACCGCCCAGCTGGCGCCGTGGTCGTGCGGCTTGCCGACCCGGTCGCCCTGATCGGTGCCGTGCGCCATGACGCGGAAATCGAATTCGGTATCGTGGTAGAGCAGCGTCTTGCCCTTGCCCTGTCCGGCAAGGTGTTCGGCGACGAAATCCTCGTTGGCCAGCAGCTTTTCCAGATGGCCGCGAATCTCATCGCGCCCCGCCGTTCCGGCGTCCTTCGCCATCGCGTCATGCGCGTCCTTGCAGAAATCTTCCAGCGTATAAGCCATTGGGACTCTCCCTCGCCTGTCGGTGATGGCCGGATGATATACCCGCAAACTGGGTACGGCCAGACGAGCGGTGCGATATCGCCGGTTGTCGAAAACCGCTAGGGTGCATCCATGACCGCCGCTGCGACACCTTCCGCCGCCCCGCGCCGGGCGCAGGCCGCCTGGTGCTTCTTCGACTGGGCGAATTCGGCGTTTCCGTCGGTGATCGTCACCTTCGTCTTCGCCGCCTATTTCGCCAGGGCCGTGGCCGACAATCCGACGGAAGGGACCACGCTGTGGGGAACGGCGCTGTCGGCGTCGGGCATCGCCATCGCGCTGGTGAGCCCCGTGGCGGGCGCCATCGCCGACCGCCGGGGGCGACGGAAGCCCTGGCTCGCGGCTTTCTCCATCCTGTGTGCCGCCGCGACGGCGCTGCTCTGGTTCACGACGCCAGAGCCGGGATCGATCGTCTGGGGACTGACCTGTTTTGCCGTCGCCAATCTCGCCTTCGAGGTCGGCACAGTGTTTTACAACGCCATGCTGCCGGGCATCGCGCGGGCGGACGAGATCGGCCGCCTGTCGGGATGGGGCTGGGGCCTGGGCTATGCCGGAGGGGTGGTCTGTCTCGCGCTCGTGCTGTTTGCTTTCGTACAGCCGGACGTGCCGCCGTTCGGTCTCGACAAGGGAAGCGCGGAACAGGTGCGGATCGCAGGGCCGCTCGTCGCTCTCTGGTTCCTGCTGTTCTCCGCACCGATGTTTCTGTTTACGCCCGACGCACCGGCGAGCGGCGTGCGGATCGGGCAGGCAGTACGGGACGGGCTGCTGACGCTGGGACGGACCCTGAAATCGATCCATCGGACGGGCCCGATCGTCCGCTTCCTGCTGGCGCGGCTGCTCTATATCGACGGGCTCAACACGCTGTTCGCGTTCGGCGGGATTTACGCGGCGGGAACGTTCGGGATGGAAGTCGACGAGATCATCGCCTTTGGCATCGCGCTGAACGTCACGGCGGGCCTCGGCGCCGCCGCCTTCGCCTGGATCGACGACGCGATCGGTCCGAAGCGAACCGTTCTGATCGCTCTCGCCGGAATTGTCGCGGTGGGCGTGCCGCTGCTGGTGATCGAGAGCAAAACGGCGTTCTGGGCGCTCGGGCTCTGCATCGGCATCTTCATGGGCCCGGCCCAGGCCGCCAGCCGTTCGCTGATGGCCCGGCTGGCGCCGGAGGAAAAGATGGGCGAAATGTTCGGCCTGTTCGCCCTGTCCGGCAAGGTCACCGCCTTCATGGGCCCCGCCGTGCTGGCCATGGTGACGGCCGCCACCGCCTCGCAGCGCGTCGGCATGGCGACGGTGCTGGTCTTTATCGCGGTGGGCGGGCTGATCCTGCTGACCGTCCGGGAGAAGACTTAGTTACCGCGGTGCCGCAAAAGCGGCTGAATCAATGCCGGAAATGCCGGATGCCGGTCAGCACCATGGCGAGGTCGTTGTCGTCGGCCGCCTCGATCACCTCGTCGTCGCGGATCGAGCCGCCGGGCTGGATGACGGCGGTCGCCCCCGCGCCGGCGGCGGCAAGCAGCCCGTCGGCAAACGGGAAGAACGCGTCCGACGCCACCACCGATCCGACGGTCAGCGGGTCGGTTTCGCCGGCCGCCTCGGCGGCGTCGGCCGATTTGCGCGCCGCGATGCGGCAGGAATCGACGCGGCTCATCTGGCCGGCGCCGATGCCGACGGTCGCGCCGTCCTTTGCATAGATGATCGCGTTCGATTTTACGTGCTTGCAGACGGCAAAGGCGAACAGAAGGTCCGTGAGTTCGCGGTCCGTGGGCGCGCGTTTCGTGACGCATTTGAGCGCATCGGCCCCGACGCGGGCATTGTCGCGCCCCTGCAGCAGGAATCCGCCGGACAGCATCTTCATCGTCATCCCGGCGGCGGCGGGATCCGGCATGGCGCCGGTTTCGAGCACGCGCAGATTCTTTTTCTTCGCCAGCACCGCCCGGGCGTCCGCTGCGATCTCCGGTGCGATGATGACCTCGAGGAACAGCTCTCCCATCGCCTCCGCCGACGCAACGTCGAGCGGACGGTTGACCGCGATAATGCCGCCGAATGCGCTGACCGGGTCGCAGCGCAGCGCGCGCCGGTAGGCTGTCAGCAGATCCGGGCCGAGCGCCACGCCGCACGGGTTGGCGTGCTTGATGATGGCGACCGCCGGTTCGTCGAATTCGGCAGCGAGTTCGAACGCCGCATCGGTATCGTTGAGATTGTTGTAGCTGAGCTCCTTGCCCTGAATCTGGGTCGCGGTCGCGACGCCGGGCCGGTTGTCAGCGGTGCGGTAGAACGCCGCTTCCTGGTGCGGATTTTCGCCGTAGCGCATCACCTGCGCCCGTTCGCCGGCAATGGAGAAGCGCCTGGGGAAGGTCTCGCCGAGCTGGCCCGCGAACCAGGCCCCGATGGCGGAATCGTAGGCCGCCGTCCGGGCGTAGGCCGTCGCCGCCAGCTGTCGCCTCAGTTCCGGCGTGGTCGCCCCGCCATTTGCCTGCATCGACTCGATCACGGCGCCGTAATCGTCGGCATCGACCACGACGGTCACGCTTTCGTGGTTCTTCGCCGCGGCGCGGATCAGCGCCGGGCCGCCGATATCGATGTTTTCGATGCAGGTCTCGAAGTCGGCGCCGCCCGCAACCGTCGCCTCGAACGGATAGAGATTCACCACGACCAGGTCTATCGGCGCAATGCCGTGGGTTTCCATCGCGGCGACATGGCCCGGGTCGGCGCGTCGCCCGAGAATGCCGCCATGGACCAGCGGGTGCAGTGTCTTGACGCGCCCGTCCATGATCTCGGGAAACCCGGTATGATCGCCGACCTCGGTAACCGCGACGCCCGCGTCCTGCAGCGCTTTCGCGGAGCCGCCGGTGGACAGCACCTCCACGCCGTTGTCGGCGAGAAACCGCCCCAGCTCGGCGAGCCCGGTCTTGTCGGATACTGAAATCAGGGCGCGGGAAATTTTCTGCGAAGTCAGGTCGGTCATGTCTGTCTGAATGTCTCGGTTGCGGATTGCGGGATAAATTCAGCCGGCGACCACGCGGATCGGGCCTCCGGCTTCGGGCGTGTATTCGGGAACGTACCGACGGATCAGGGCGATGATCGCCTCTTCGTCTCCCGCCTGCGCCGCCTCGGAAAGCTCGTCGATCAGCGCGCCGACGGCATTCAGTCCGGGCGTCCGGGGCGAGGCCAGCAGGATGCGGTCGTGATCGGTCTTCTCCGCCGATTCGGCATTGTGGATGACTTCCTCGAACAGCTTTTCGCCGGGCCGAAGGCCGGTATAGGCGATCTTGATGTCCTCGTCCGGCCGAAGGCCGGCCAGGAGGATCATCTGCCGCGCCAGATCGGCGATGCGCACCGGCTCGCCCATGTCGAGCACATAGACGCGGCCCGCGCCGGCGGAACTGCGAAGCCCCAGCACGGTCGCCTCGAGTACCAGCTCGACGGCTTCGCGAACGGTCATGAAATAGCGCCTCATATCGGGATGCGTCACCGTCAGCGGGCCGCCGGCCGCAAGCTGTCGCTGGAACAGGGGCACCACGGATCCTGTCGATCCCAGAACGTTGCCGAACCGCACCGTGACGAACCTTGTGCCGCTGCCCTCCGCTCTGCCTTCGATGTCCAGCGCCTGGCAATAGGTCTCGGCGATGCGCTTGCTGGCGCCCATTACGCTGGTCGGGTTGACCGCCTTGTCGGTCGAAATCAGCACCATCGCGTCGACGCCCGCCTCGCGGCAGCAATCGGCGACGATACGCGTGCCGCCGACATTCGTCAGGACGCCTTCGCCGGGATGCGCCTCGACCACCGGCACGTGCTTGAGCGCTGCGGCGTGAAAAACCAACTCGGGCCGGAATTCGGCAAAAATCCGTCTCATGCGGTCGCGGTCTCGAACATTGGCGATAAAGGGCAGCCGGTCGAGCGCGGAAAACTTTTCCGAAATTTCCAGATCGATCGCGTACAGCGCATATTCTGAATTTTCGACCAGAGCCAGGCTCGCCGGCCCGAAAGACGCCACCTGACGGGACAGTTCGCCGCCGATGGTGCCGCCTGCGCCGGTAATCAGCACGCGCCGGTCGTTGATCAGCGCCTGCATCGACGCGCGATCCAGCACGTGCTGCGCCCTCCCGAGCACGTCCTCGATATCGATGGCCCGCACGCGCACGCCATCGTCGATTTCGTTGCGGAAATCGGTCAGGCGCGGCAGACGGGCGAGCTTCAGCCCCAGGCTGTCCGCGCTTTCGACCAGAAGTTTCATGGAATCCCCCGAGAGGTCTTCCTGCGTAACGATCAGCCTCTGGGGCCGGTGTCCCTCGCGGTCCAGCCGCTCGACGATCTGCGGCAGCGATTCGATGGTGCCCAGAACATGAACGCCATGAATGTTGCGGCCCACGCGTCCCGATTTCTCGCCGACGATGCCAACGGGCTCATACGCCGCCATCGGATTTCGCGCCAGCGCCCGGATAAACATCTCGGATGCGTCGCCCGCGCCCACAAGGATGACGGGCACCCGCCGGGCGCCCTGTCCGTTCCGCGCCCTGCCCGTCCGCCGGTCCTTGAACTGGCGGTACAGAAAGCGCGGGCCGCCCAGCATGGCCAGAAGCACGAACCAGTTGATTATGGGCGTAGAACGCGGGATCCATTCCAGCCGGTTGAGCAGGAACATCAGCGGCACGAACACAAGAACGACCAGCGTAACAGCCTTTGTGATCGCCATAAGGTCGTTGAGCGAGGCATAGCGCCACACCCCGCCGTAAAGCCGCATCATCCAGAAAACAACGGCCGCAACCGCCGCAAACAGGCTGGCGGCCAGAAGGATGAATCCGAAATCGTAAAAGACGAGATCGGCCCCCTGACGCAGGAACATCGAAGCGGGAAGCGACAAGAACGCCGCAACGATGTCATGACCGTAGGCGATCTTCTGGCGAAGGCCTTTCATCAACTCCTGCCTGTCACGCCGCGCGACCGTCGCGCGCCAAGCCTACAATAGCACAGCCCCCGGCGAGCGCCCATCCGCAGAAGCGAATCGGCCGTCGAATGCGGGGTTTCAGATGGAAAGGGAAATGACCGGAGGAACCGGTCCGGTCAGGACGGGCGGCTCCGGCCGGCGACGGTTTCCGCCATCGCCTCGGCGACGCCGCAGGGAGCGGTCCAGCCGAGTGACTCGCGAATGGCGCTGTCGTCGACGGAGAGCGAGCCGAGCAGACGCTCCGCCATCGCGGCCCGCCCGGCCAGACGCAGGGCGGCGTCGAGAAGGGCGGGCGGCACGGACAGCAAACGCGCCGGACGCCCCATGGCCGTCCGAAGGATGCGGACCAGGCCCGCCGTCGACAGGTCTTCGCCATCCCGCACCAGGAAGGTCCGGGACGGCGCGTTTTCGTGCGTCAGCGCGGCTTCGATCGCGCTCACGAGGTTTCCGACATAGATCAGGCTTCGCCGGTTTTGGACGATAGCGCCGAAAGGAAGCGGCAGGATGCTGTCGCAAAGCTTCATCAGGGAGGCGAAATTCGCCCGCACGCCCGGTCCATAGACCAGGGGCGGACGCAGGCAGACCGCCTCGAAGCCGCGCGCGGCTGCGAGATGGAACAGCGCTTTCTCGGCTTCCATCTTGGTAATGCCATAGGGGTCCTCGGGGCGCGGCGGGTCGTCTTCGGTAAGCGACCGGTCTCCGGACCGTTCTCCATTGACCTTGACCGAGCTCATAAAGACGACGCGGCCAACCCCGGCCCCGGCGGCGGCCTCGCAAACCGCTTTCGTGCCGTCCACGTTGATGCGCCGGTATTCCGCCAGCGGATCGGCCGAGTCGTCCTGCATGACATGGGCGCGCCCGGCGAGATGAACAACGGCATCGACCTGCGCGAACACCGATTCAAGGCCTGGGCGGTCCGTGATGTCGGCGATCCTGGCAACCCGGTCAGCGCCCGCCGGCGCAGCGTTTCCCCGGACGCAGGCTGTCACCGCGTGACCGTGAACGGTCAGGGCGGAGCACAGGGCACCGCCGACGAATCCCCCTGCGCCGGTTACCGCGACCTTCACGGCCGTACTGACCCGGCGAGCGCTTCGACCCGCGCAGCGGCATTGCGGCCTTCGCCTTCTGCGGCGGCGGACAGCGCCTCGATCATCGCATCGGCCTGGTAGCGTCGGCTGTGCCGCGGCGCGGCGGCGAGCGACGCATCGGCCAGCCTCGCTCTCAGCGTTCTGTCCCCGGCCAGTTGCGTGACGGCCCGGGCGAGCGCCGCGGGGTCTTCTGCCGGCACGACGAGCCCGGCGCCCGCTTCTTCGACGATGCGGGTCGCCTCGCCGTCGGGCGCCGCGATTACGATAGGCAGCCCCATCGCCATCGCTTCGAAAATCTTGGAAGGGATCACCTCCGCGAACACCGGCGAATTCTTCAGATGCACCAGCGCGACGTCGCACAGGCTCCAGACCGCGGGCATGCGCTCCTTGGGCTGCGGCGGTATGAAAACGACGTTTCCCAGACCGCGCGACGCCGCATCGGCAATCAGCCCTTCACGCGCCGCACCAGGACCAGCAAAGACGAAAAGAGGTCCGTCGTCTCCGGTTCCGTCGATACGCCCGGCCGCGTCCAGCACGTTTTCAAGCCCATGCGCCATTCCGTGGGTTCCAACGTAGCCGACCGTAAAACGGCCCTCCAGCCCCCACTCCCGGGCCAGATCCGGATCGCGGCAGCGCGGACCGTACCGGTCCGTATCTACCCCGTTTATCACGACCGCGATCTTTTCAGGCTGAATGCCGCGCCGGACCAGATTTTCCCTGAATGCCCCGGTGAGTGCGACCACAGCAGCCGAACGCCGGTAGAGAAACAGTTCCAGCTTCTCGACCAGACGCAGGGCGAGCCCCGGCCGCATCGCGCCGACGGCGGCGATCGAGGCCGGCCACAGATCGCCCAGTTCGAACACGAACGGCACGCGCCTGACGGCGCCGATCATCCATCCGGCGACCGCCGCGAAAAACTGCGGCGAGGTTGCTGCGACGACGGCGGGGCGATCCTCGCGCAGCGCCGCCAGAACAGCCGTGACCATGAAGCTCAGAAAATCGAGCGTGCGACGCGCGACCCCCTCGTTCGGCGCGATATAGGTCATGACCCGGACGACGCGAATGCCGTCGATGGTTTCCACCTGTCGCCAGCGATTGCGGTAACCCTTGAAAATCCGGCCGTACGGGAAATTGGGCGCCTGGGTAATGACCGTAACTTCATGGCCGGCGCGTACCCAGTATATCGCGCGTTCGTAGACGCGCGTCGCGGCCGCGTTGGTCTCGGGCGGAAAATTTTCGCTCAGAAAAAGAATGCGCATGGGCGCGCCCGGCCGTCAGCCGAACAGGTTGTACCGCAGGATGCAGTAAACCGCCGTCACCCCGTCTTTCCAGCCGATCTTCTTGCCCTCGGCATAGGTTCGGCCGGAATAGCTTATGCCGACCTCATAGACGGCGGGCTGCGGCTTCAGCCCGGCGATCTTGGCCGTGATCTCGGGCTCGATCCCGAACCGGTTTTCGCGCAGCGACAGACGGTCCAGCACGTCCCGGCTCATCACCTTGTAACCGGTCTCCATGTCGGAAAGCGTCAGGTTGGTGAACATGTTGGAAAGCAGCGTCAGACCGCGATTCGCGACAGAGTGCCAGAAAAAGAAGACCCGCCCTTCTTCGCCGCCGCGAAACCGGGAGCCGTAAACCACGTCGGCGCGGCCATCGATAATCGGCGCAAGCAGCTTTGGATAATCCGCCGGGTTGTACTCGAGATCGGCGTCCTGAATCAGGACGACGTCCCCGGTAGCGGCGGCGAATCCGGTTCTGATCGCAGCGCCCTTGCCCTGGTTGCGGTCATGATACAGGCCCTTGATGCTGTCGTTTCCCGCAGCCAGCTCCTCGATCATGGCCCGGGACCCGTCGGTGGATCCGTCATCGACGATGACCAGCTCCTTTTCCAGCCCGGACGTGTCGGCCGCAAGGACCCGCGCGATCGAGCGCTGGAGCGTTCCGGTTTCGTTGAAGCAGGGTATGACGATGGAAAGCCTTGCTGAACTCAATATACTATCCTCGGGCCGGGCGATCAGGGGTAACGCACACTTAGCCGGTTATGCCCAGAATCTGCAATATCGCCTTCGCTTCAGCGCTGAACTGGGAAAGGTACAGCGTTGCCGAAAAGATCAGCCACGCCCAGAGAACCATGGCCGTCGCCCGGCGACGTGGGCGGACAGTGTCCGGTTCCGACGGTCTGGTCATTGATCGCTCCATGTCCCCCCTATACGCCTATCGACCGAATATTTCGACAGCGTCATTTTCAGGGTCATTATACGGTAATTCGACCGGTTCCGGGCAGGCGGGCCGCCCCGGGCATCCGATTCCGCAGCCGGCCGGTCCGTGATAGGCTGACGCGCGGCGGCGGACGGGCCCATTTCTGACACCCTGACGAGAAGCCGCAGGCGGTTCGAAGGGTCATGATCAGGTTCGTTTCGGGAAATTTCAGCCAGGCAGACTGGGAACGGCTCGCAAGCCGGTCGTCAGCGCACAATCTGATGCAGAGCTGGGCGTACGGCGAAGCGAAACGCCTGTCGGGCGGCTGGGGCGTCGAGCGCGGCGTCCTGCAGGACGGCGAGACCGTCGTCGGCGTCGCCCAGGCGGCGATCCGGCGCCTTCCGGTCCTGGGCTCGGTGGTCGGAGGCGGCCTGTGCTGGATCAACCGCGGCCCGCTGCTGTTCGATGACCGGGCCCGGGACGAATCGCTCGCCGCACTGCGCGATCATTTCGCATCAAAAGGCAGTTACTACCTGCGGATTGCGCCCGCCTGGACCGAACCGGTCAGGGGCCGGGATTTTCGGGATACCGGCACTTCCGGCTGGGCGTCGGCGACTGTGTCGCTCGCCCCCGACATTGCCGCAATCAGGAAATCGTTGCGCCGCAACTGGCGAAGCCACCTCAACAAATCCGAGCGGGCCGGCATAACTGTGGAATGCCGAGATGACGAAGCGTGGTTCAGGGATTTTCTCGAAGAATATTCCGGCTTCATGCAACAGCGCGCCTTCGAGACAACCGTAACGGCGCCACTGCTCGATGCCCTGTACGGAACGACCGGACCGACCGGCGCGGTGCGGTGCTACCGCGGACGGATCGGCGACACGCCGGTGGGATCCGTGCTCACCGTCCGGTATGGCGACACCGTCGAATATCTGGTCGGCACGCTGCTTGACGCCGGCAGGCCGGTTTCGGCGGGTCAGTTTCTTGTCTGGCACGCGTTGTGCCGCGCCAGAGAGGAAGGAGCGGCGCGCTTCGATGTCGGCGGCATGGATCCCGCGCTCACCCCGAAGGGCATCTATGAGTTCAAGGAAGGGCTCGGCGGAGAGCCCTACCGGCTCGCGAACGAAATCGAGGCGGCGGGAGGCGGGCTGCGCGCCGCGCTGGTGCGGTGGCGCGTGGCCGGCGCGCGCCAGGCGGCGTCATGAATTTCCGTTCGTTCGTCGCCGCTCCGGCCTACGGGTTTCTGCGCGTTCGCCGGATTCTGGCAGGCAATGGGGATCCTGCGGGGTCGTTCCGCGTGCTGATCTTCCATGGCGTAACGGCGGAGCAACAGCCGGGTTTCGACAGACTCCTCGGATTCATCGGAAAACGATTCGGATTTTTGTCGCCCGAGGACGCCGCGGCGCGCCTGGCGGGCAACCGAGAGAGCCAGCCACCCGGCCCTGCGCCCTGTCTCCTCAGTTTCGACGACGGATTCCAGTCCAATGCCGGGATCGTCGCGCCGATTCTGGACCGTCACGGCGTCACGGCCCTGTTTTTCGTCTGTCCGGGGCTGATCGACCTGGAACCCAGCGAGCGCGGCGAAGCCGTCCGCCGCGCCATGTTCCGGGGTCGCCCGCCGGCGGATGTCGAACCCCTTATGGATTGGGACGCGATCCGGGCGCTTCAGCAGGCGGGTCATACCATCGGCGCGCACAGCACCGATCATCGCCGCCTGGCAGGGCTTGACCCGGCATCGATGGCGGCGGCGGTGGGCCCGGACGGCGACCGGATCGAAGCTGAAACCGGAAAAAGGCCGGACTGGTTCGCCTACCCGTTCGGCGATATCGATTCGATCGACGGCGACGCCCTGGCGCACATCTCGCGGCGGTACCGCTACTGCCGGAGCGGCGTTCGCGGACTCAATTCAGCCGGATCCAGCCCGCTTGCCGTTTGCGCCGACCACGTCGATCTCGACGGAACATTCGCGTGGCAGAAACTCAGCGTGTCGGGCGGATTGTGGGGACGATACCGATCCCGGCGGCGGACGCTTCGATCCTACGCCGCCGGTACCGGTCATAACGCGGCACCGTAGGCAGCGATCAACTCGCCCGGCGTGCGGTCGGCATGGACCGGGAGGCACAGGACCCTATTCCGGAGTTCGATCGCCGCTGCGTGGATTGCCGGGTCGGCGCGGACTTCCGGCGGCAGATCGGGCCAACTCTCGACGACATTGCCGCTGGTGCGAATGCGGCTGTACCAGCGGCGCGCGGCGTCGTGATCCGCCGCGCGAAAGACGGCGCGATACGGAACCGCGCCGTCGCCGGTACCGGCGTTCAGGGGCGTCAGGCCGTCGGCCCCGTCGAACAGGTCAAACAGCGCCCGCGCATTGTCCCGCCGCCGGGCGGCCGCGGATTCGAGCCGGCGGCGAGACCCGCCAAGAAGCCTGCAGGCCACGGCGCTCATCGCCGGCGTGACCGGCAGATCCGACGGCGGCGGATCGTCATCGAAAGCGGCGGGCGAAGCGGCGGTGGAACCAATGCCGGGCAGGAACGACTGGAGGCCCCGCTTGGCAACCCATCGCGCCGTACCGGGCGCGATCCCGTCGCCGGTTTCATCCGTTAACGCCGCGTCGAAAGAACGGACCTGGAGGACGGCCCCGTCCGGCAAAGGCAGGTGCTTGTACAGGCTGAACAGGACCAGGTCGCCCGTCTGGCCGATACGGTCGGTCGGCGCAAGCGCATGGGCGGCATCCTCCAGAAGGATGGCGCCGGCGCGGCTCGCGAAGGCGCGCGCAGACCCGGTATCGGCAGCCATTCCGAAATAATGGACCAGAACGAACAGGTCGGGAGACCGGCGCTCCGCCATCCTGTCGCACGTATCCCAGTCAGGTTCGAGCGTCCTCCGCACCGGGTAGAAGGCGATCTCGGCGCCGGCGTGCCGTAGCGGGCCTATCGGCTGACCGCAGAAATAATCCGGAAACCAGATCAGGGGGGGGCGGCGCAACGCCTTGCCAAGCGCGCGCGCGACGGCCCGCAACGCCCATGCGCCGCGGGAAAACCAGACAGTGCGGTCTATGCCTTTCTCCCAGACCGAATGAAGGGAGTCATCGCCATGGTCCCTGCCGCGAAACAGCTGGACCCAGTCGGCGAATTCGGGCAGCGGCGCTGTTGTCGCGACCCGCATCAGCCCTGCCGGGCGTCATCGTCGCCGCAACGGTCGGCAACCAGGCGGAAAAGATGCATCGTCCGGGCTTCGTCGTTCGCCCATTTCAGCGTGCGCGAATTGAGCCGCGTAACCGGGTGGCTGCGGACCCGCTCGACGCATTTCTTCGACGTCCACAGATCGATCGCCGACCAGGCGGCCTGATCGGGACCGCCGCCGCCGCGAACCCCGGCGAACAGGATATGCGTGATTCCGTCCTTCCGCAGCGAACGATACAGCCAGGCCGGCCGGTGGCGGTCGGCGACGAAATTGTACCTGGCCTGAAAATCCGGCGCCGTATGCTCGACGGAACTGTCCAGCAGATAAAGAAGCTGCCGGTTGAAAACGAGCACCCGGTCATCGCGGGTCAGGTTATCGTTGAGCCATGGCACCATGCCGGCCATCGACACGGTTCGCGTAAGAAAATCGTTCCGGCTCTCGCCGCTTGCGGCATGACGAGCGAAATCGATTCCGAACACAAGCTGGCCGGCAAGCTGAAGCGCCAGGCAGAACCCGGCGCCCGCGACCAGAGGAGCTGTCGCTCTTGCCTGCATCGCCCACCGCGCGGCCGCAACCGACACGCAGATCAGCGCGACCGGATACAGCGGCGCGAAAAACCTGACCCGTTGCGGCACGCCGCCGAAAAAATGCAGCAGCGCATACAGGAATACGACTAGCGCCATCACGGGGAGAACGCCCGTGCGAAGTGCATGCCGGTAACGCCATGCGGCGCCCAGCGCAAACGGAAACGCGAACACCACGAACAGACCCAGGCCGGTTCGTCCGGCATCGATCACCGGGTCGTTTACGAAGGTGGCGTAAAACGGAAATAACAGGAATCCCCACAGATTTCTCGGCAGGGCTTTCGCCTCGGTCGGCACCCATGCCTGAAGGATCCTGTCCTGGGCGTCGTTCCAGAAGCTCGGGTCGGAGACGCCGATCTTTGCATACAGAACCGGAAACAGCGGATCGCCCGACTGCATCCAGGACCACAGGTACCACTGGAACCCTGCCAGCACCGCGGCCGCCCCGTAAACGACCAGCAGCCGCAGGCGGCTGCGGCCGAAGAACAGCGGCAGCATGCAGGCGACAAGAAACAGAAGGCCGGGCATTTTGCCGGCGGCATATGCGCCCGCGCTCAGCCCGGCAATCGCGGCATAGCGCGGTTCGTTGTCGCGCACCGCGATGCCGCAGGCGATCGCACCCAGAAGCGCGAACGGCGCCAGCCGGGCTTCGACATGACCCGTTCCCCCGGTCTGCAGCACCACCGGCGAAGACAGGTAAACCAGCATCAGCGCGACAGACCAGCCGACGCCCAGCCATCGCCGGGCGACGACATATACCAGAACGCCGGACGCCCAGCCCGACGCCATGACCCAGAGCGTCATGGCCCGCTCTCCGCCGAGGCCGAGCGCCGCCATATAGGTCATGTGGAGAAGCTGAGGCGGCGATCCGTCTAGCGCCCGAGGGATGAAAACCAGCCCGCCGGCCTCGAGGTGACGCTTCGGCAGGTTGAAATGGTAGGCCAGCGAATCCGCGTCGACCGGCGGCGCAAGACCTTCGAGCAGGTCGACCCCGGCAATCACGATTGCCGCGCCTGCAAACAACCAGATCAGGACGCCGGGCAACGGACCGGGATCCGCCATCGCCCCGTTTGCCGAGGCACGACCCCTTACCAGGAAACAGAGAGAGGCGCCGACCGCGCAGATCGCCAGAAAAGGCGCAGGCGTCGCATGACCGGCCCAGGCCGGAAAAAATACCAGCCAGCCCAGCGCCGCGAAGCCGGCGGTAAAACCCCATCCGAGCCTCTCCTCGACGGACAGGTCGGGAAACACGCGGAGCGCCCTGAGAAGGGCCGCGCCGTATCCGAGACAGGCGGCGATCATCAGCAGGACGACCGCCACGGCAATCAGCGAGGTCACTCTTGCGACCTCTGATACACGTAAAAGACATTCCGCGTGCTGATTCGCCACAGAACCGGCTGGAACAGCCGGGCAAGCCTGAGCGCCGCCCCCAGCCTGTTCCGGGCCAGCACCAGAAAGGCGGAGAGAAGGCGGGGATCGACCCGCGCGATCCGCGCTTTCATCCCGTCCGGCAGAACGGCGAGTTCCGGTCGAATCGACTGCGCGTGGGCTTCGGCATGGCTGATCATCAGACACCCGCCGGGCGCCAGCAGGGCGAGGTAGGCGGACAGCACTTCGCCGTGAACGCGATCCGCCTCGGGCCGGTCAGCGTACAGGTCGCGGGTGAAGGGATGAAATTCCCGGATCAGGATCAGATCGAAATCGCCCGCCGCGATTTCGGGCGACGCCAGCGGATCGGTGCCATCGGCCACGCACAGCGTAACGCCGGGCCAGTCGCCGAGCGCCTCGCGGGCGGCGGCGATGCCAGCCGGGCTGAGATCGAACCCGACGACCTCCTCGCACAGTGAGCGAAGCGCCCCGGTCAGCGCGCCGATCCCGCACCCGACTTCAAGCAGTCGGTGGAGCGGCCGGTCGCGGCGCAGCGTCTCTGCAACCAGGGCAAACAGGTAAAGTTCCTTATGGATCCGCGATTTCTGCAGCATCGTGCTGTTGCGAATCGCCTTCTCGTCGCGCGTGGCGTAGCCGTCGTCCTGACGGGCGACGTGAGTTTCCATACGGGATCGGTCGAAGGATACCATGGCAGTTCCGCTATCGCGCCGTCACGAATCCGCGCAGGCGGCCAAGCTGGTTCTCGGGCAGCGCCGCACGGATCAAGCGCTTCCAGAATTCCGCGCCGAAGAGGATCCCCGGGCTCGCCCGGAGCGCGGTCGCCAGCAGCCAGCGTCGGATATCGAGCCGGTCGTCGCAGGCGCCGCCGAGAATCAGCAGGGCGAGCATCGCCCGGTGCGGGCCGTCCACGGGAATTTCGCCGAAGAAATCCGTGAGGGCCGCCAGCGCATCGGGGTCGTCGGCCCTGGCGTCCGCGCTCACTGCGCCGCTCCACAACCGGTGAAGCGTTCTTGCGCGCGGCAGGTCTTCGGCCCGGCCCGACGCCCAGGCCTGATTCCGCGCGGCGACCCGGATGGTTTCGTCGATTTCGCGCTCTCCTCCGCCCTGTGCCATCACCTGATCGGGATGCATGCGGACCCGCGCCGCCTGTTGCGGCAGGTTGGCAAGGTCGTGGCCGGCCCTGAGAAGAGCCGAAAACAGGGCGTAATCCTGGCTTACGGAATGCTCCGCGGGATAGCCGCCGACGGCAAGAGCCGCATCGCGCCGGAACATGACCGACGAGTGATCGAAACAGTTCTGCAAAACCATACGTATCCGTATGGTCTCCGGGTCGAGCGGATACCGCGTGCGGAACATCACGCGATCATCGACGTCGATGGCGGCCATCTGGCCGCCGACCAGTGCCAGCGCGGGACTGCCGTCGAGACGCTCCACCTGCGCGCCGAGGCGCCCCGGTTCATTAAGGTCGTCGGCGTCGAGCCGCGCCACGTAAGAGGCGCGAACGGCCCTGAGCCCGACATTCAGCGCGCCGGTCTGGCCAAGATTCGTCCCGTTCTCGATCAGCCGGATACGCGGATCTGTCAGGCTTCGCAGATAATCGCGCGAACCGTCGGTGGAAACATTGTCGACGATGACGAATTCGAAATCGGCGAATTCGCTGGCGAGCACGCTTTCGACCGCGGGCTTCAGATAACGCCCGCCGTTGAAGACGCTCATCAGCATGGCGCAGCGCGGCGCAGCCGGCACGGTCATGACAGCAGGTCCTCGGCGATGGCGCGGCCGAGCGGCCTCGCCTGCCAGCCCAGCAGATCCCTCGCCTTTGACGCATCGCCGCAGGACAGCGGCGGCTCTCCGGGCCGCATCGGCAGCGCGCCGAATTTCAGAAGGCCGCGGTCGGCCCCCATCTCGTCGCACAGCGTTTCGAGCAATGTACGCAGACGGGTCGGCTCGCCGCTGGACATATTGAAGACATCGAACAGGGTCCGGTTCATGTCGCCAGCCAGCGCGACATACGCGGCGCAGAGATCGGCGATGCCCAGAAAGTCGCGGCGCTGTTCTCCGGCCGACAGATCCATGGACTCTCCCGCCCGCAGGGCCTGTACGATCTGCGGCAGAAGTTTGCGCGGATTATCGAGTCGGCCGAACGGCAGGTAGACGCGCGCCAGCCGGGTCGGCACCTCATGCAGCCGCGACAGCTGACGCGCCGCCAACCCCTCCGCCAGCTTTGAAAGACCGTAGGGCGTATTGGGACGGCAGATATCGTCTTCCCGGTTCAGATGATCGGAAGCGCCGTATTCCTGGTCGGTACCGGTGACGATGACGGCCGCGCCGCAATCCTTCAGCGCAGGGTACAGCCAGGCGAGCGGTCGCGCCGTCGTTTCCAGCGCGCCGAGCCAGTCGAAATCCGGCCGGGTATAGTCGGTCGTATAGCCGACATGATGTATCCAGAGAGCCGGCCGTTCGGCTTCAACAAGCGCCAGCGTCGCCTCGCGATCGCGCAGATCGTTGCGAACCAGCCGGGCGCAGCGCGACGCATGGTCGAGTCGCGCGCGACGCAGCTCGTCATAGCCATCGAGCGCGCCGGTATGCGTTGCGGCAACGTCGTAGCCGGCAGCGGCGAAGGCGGTCGCCAGATGCGCGCCGACGAAGCTCGACGCGCCGGTGACGACCGCGCGTTTCGGGGCTTGTTCGGGCAAGATGGGTCAGCCGTGCCTGAGCGACCAGTCGTACGGTATCGAGGGGTCGAATGGATCAAGCCGGTCGATTTCGTCGGGATCGTGCGGGATGGAGGCGCAGTTGGCGACGATCGCCGCGTCCGCGCCCATGCCCTTGAACCCGTTCCAGACCAGCGGCGGCACGGTCACCAGCGCGTAATTGTCCGGGCCGAGAAAAATCTGCTGCACCTCGCCCTTCGTCGGGCTGCCGTCTCGGTCGTCATACAGCACCATCTTGATTCGCCCGTGCGGAACGGCGTAGTTGAGGATCATCTCCTTATGGATATGCCACGCCTTGATCGCGCCGGGGTAAACGGTCGAAAAATAGATCTCTCCGAACTGCCGGAAGACCGGCGAATCGCTCCGCAGCATATGCATGATGGTGCCGCGTTCGTCGGGGATTCTTCTGAGCGGGGTGACGGTAACGCCGTCGATCACATCTCTCTCCTTACGGTAATTCCGAACATCAGGTCGCGTCTGCGTAATCGGCGATCTGCCGCGCCGTCACGACGGCCGCGTCTTCGCCGCCGCCGACCGACCGGTACCAGTCGACGGTCTGTGCAACCGCCTCGTCAAAGCGCCAGCGCGGTTTCCAGCCGAGTTCGGCGATCGCCTTGTCGCTGTTGAGATACAGAAGGGTCGTTTCGTGCGGCGCGTCGCCGGACTGCCGGTTTTCGATCTCGCCCGCGCCCCAGCAGGCGACTATCTTTCGGGCGAGTTCGCCGACCGGCTTGATATCGTCCTCCGATGGTCCGAAATTCCAGCCGCCGGAAAGATCCTCGCCCGAGAGCAGCTTCGAGCCCAGAATCATATAGCCGGCCAGAGGATCGAGCACGTGCTGCCACGGGCGAACGGCGTCCGGGCGGCGCAGCCCGACGGGCTTGCCGGCCCGGAGGGCCCGGATGCAGTCGGGGACGATCCGGTCTTCGGCCCAGTCGCCGCCGCCGATCACGTTTCCCGCGCGGACCGACACCGCCCCGAACCCGTCCCGCGCGTCGAGAAAGGACCGGGCATAGGCGTTGAACACGATCTCGGCCGCGGCCTTGGACGCGCTGTAGGGCTCATCCCCGCCGAGCCGGTCATCCTCGCGATAGCCGGCGGCGCGTTCCCGGTTCTGATAGCACTTGTCGGAGGTCACATAGACCAGGGCCCGTATCCCGGGATTTCCGCGAACGGCTTCCAGCAGATTGACCGACCCGCCGACATTGGTGTCGAAGGTTTCCTTCGGCTGGCGGTACCCGCGCAACACCAGCGACTGCGCCGCCAGATGAAACACGATGTCGGGCGCGGCCTCCCTTGCGGCCGCGGCAAGCCCGTCCGCATCGCGCAGGTCGCCATCGACGTGACGGATTCGCTCCGCGAGCCGCAATCTTCCGAATAACGGGTCTTCGCCCTCAGGCGGCAGGGCGAATCCCGTCACATCGGCGCCCAGCGCATCGAGCCAGGCGCACAGCCAGGAGCCCTTGAAGCCGGTGTCGCCGGTGACGAACACTCGCGCGCCCTTGTAGGCGCCGCCGAAATCGAGCGTTCCGGTCACCACGTCACCCAGGGCGCCCTGCCGCTTTCAAGCAGGTTACACAGCAACTCGTAATCCCGCCGCGTGTCCATGCACTGCCAGAATCCGTTGTGGTTATAGACCGCCATCTGACCTTCGCGCGCCAGACGCCGCATCGGTTCCTGCTCCAGCATCTCGTCGTCGCGGGAGGAGTCGAGATAGTCGAACAGCTCGCGGCGGCAGACGAAAAAGCCGCCCGAGATCAGACCCTCGGCGGCCTGGGGCTTCTCGTTGAATTCGGTAACGATGCCGTCGGGATCGTGCATCAGCTCGCCGAACCGGCCGGGCGGTCGAACCCCGCTGACCGTCATGATGCGGCCATGCGCGTTATGGAACGCGATCAGCGCGTCGAGATCGATGTCTCCGACCCCGTCCCCGTAGGTCATCAGAAAATTTTCGTCGTCTGCGACATAACGCCGGACGCGGCCGAGCCGCGATCCGGTCAGCGTGTCCTGCCCGGTATCGGCCAGCGTGACCCTCCAGCCCTCCTCCTCGGCCGCATCGTTGAACTCTATCGCGGGCTGTTCGCCGAGCGTCACCGTCACATCGCGCGTCAGCGTATGGTAATTGAGGAAGAAATCGCGAATGACCGCGCCCTTGTAGCCCAGACACAGTACGAACTCGTTGTGACCGGCCTGCGCATAGTGCTTCATGATGTGCCACAGCACGGGATATCGGCCGATGGGAATCATCGGCTTCGGCAGATCCTCGGCGACCTCACGGATGCGCGTCCCGTATCCGCCGCACAGAATGACGACCTTCACTTCAACCTCCCGTCCTGACGGCCGCGCCTGCCGGAACGGGCACCGCCTTACCGGCAATTCCCAGCAGTTCCGCCCAGCGCGGCAAACCCGTTTCATAGCAGAATTCCGGAGACGCCGCCGGAATTGTACGAGCCTGCGCCGCAATCGCCAGCGTCTCGGCGCGGCCGATCATGGCAACCCCTTCCATTCCCAGCGCAGGGCTGAGATTGAGATCGTCCGCCGGCGCACAGACGGCGCACGGAACGCGTGCGGACAGCGCATCGAAGATCGCGGCGGTCGAGTTCGCCAGAAACGCAAAACCGGTTTCCGGCCAGAGTGTCTCCAGCGGCTCGCGAACGACCTCGACCGGGCTCGCAAAATTCATCGTGGCCAGGATGTCGTCCACCGGCAGAAACGGGTGCGGTTTGATTCGAATGCCGTCATAGCCCGAAAGGGCGCCGCACGCGTCCGCTTCGGCCGCCATCGCCAGCATCGCCATCGTTTCAGGCGACAGATAACCGGTTACCAGCAGCAGATAGCCGAACCCTGTCGCGCGACCGGCGTCGACACCGCTTCCGCCGGAGCGAAACCGCAGCGATTCGACCAGGCCGACCCTGTTCTCCGGCCAGCCGGCTTCCACAAACGCACCGACGGCGGATACGCTTCCGGTCGCGAGAATGTCCGGCATGGGCTTCGCATATCGGCCTGTTTCCCGGAGCGTTCGCGGGTCGTCGAAAAGCCGCAGGTTCAAGGGCTTTACCGCTTCATGCTGGTGAGCGATCACGCGCTCGACGCCGCGCTTTTTCCAGGCGGAGACAAGGGCGGCTTCCCAGGGCTGATTTTCGAAAACGTATAGGCCGCGCCCGGGCGTCGGAAGTTCGGCCGCCATGGCCTCGAAGGCGGCATGATAATATGCGGCCTCGGCGGCCACGATACCCCGCGTCGAAGCGAGCCAGTCCTCGCGCAGGACCGGGGCCAGAGACAGCCGCGATCCGGGAAAGGGAATCTTTCCGCAATCGGCCATCGCCCGGCCAGACCCCAGCACGAGGCTGAGATACCGGCGCAGCGCGCGACCGAATGCCGCGGCCGAAACGAATTCCTCCAGCATGGAGAATCTGTGGTTCGTTCCGGAAGCATTGCACCGGTCGCGGTGGGCGGCCGCATCGCGGATCGAGAGCGCGTCCGACGGCGCATACATCCATATCCAGTCGACGCCTTCCGCCATGCCGTCGAACAGTTCGTGAGCATCCTGCCAGTAGCTGGACCGGAAGGTTCCCGCAGCGAGCGCTTTCATATCGCAGTTCGGGAAATAGGTGACGACGGCGGTTCCTCTGCCCCTGACGCCACGCGCTGACCTGGGAACGCGCCGGACGCGCGACCACCAGATCCATGCCAGCCAGGCCAGACCGCGGAGGAAATGCGGCAGAAACGCGACCTTCCGCCCGAGCGGGGCATCGGCGGCGGTCGCCGGGGCGGACACATGATCGAACTGTCGGCCGGTTTCCGCACACCAGTCCCGCAGAACGGCGACGGCGCGCGGATCGCCGCCGACATAGGTGACCGCACCGGCTTCTTCCATATCGCAAAGAATTTCGAAGGCCCGCAGCTTGAGCGCCGTGTAGATCGTGCGCGTCTTCATCGGCGATTTTTCCGCCATCAGCGTCATCCACCAGGCCGACGGTCCGTCCGGTCCCAGCCGCATCGAGTCTCGCAGGGCCTCGCCGCAATCGTGAATCCAGCGCAGATAATCGTCGCGCAGCCGACGCCAGTTATGGTCGACCAGCGTCGGCAGGGACAGCCGGCCCGCCGGCACATCCGTTCTGTCCCAGTAAACCTGGATGGCGGGAGCGCCGGACCATTCCGCCTGGCCCTCGAGCAGGACGAAATGTTCGCTCATCGGACGACGGGATCCATCTGCAGCAGGTCGCCCGGCGTCCGCGCGACCGGCAGCCCGTTTTCGGCGCAGAAAGCCGGCCCGTCTTTCCATTCGGAAAAAGCGGCAATGAACACGAAATCGAATCCCGCGGCGGACGCGGCCGCATGGTCCGATCTGGCATCGCCCAGAAACAGGCCTGGCATGGATTTATCGATGTTGGCGATCCGCCGCATGTTGTCGGGCTTGGTGGCGGGGCTGCCGAATATCCCCGCAAAAAAGGACGCCAGCCCGCGCGCCGCCAGCGCAACCCGCACTTCTTCCTCGTCTCCGCCGGAATTGACGAAACAGGCGACTCCGGCGTCGTTAAGCCGTTCAAGCAACGGCCGCAGACCGGGCAGCTCGTTACAGGCCAGAAGTCCCTGCTGAACAAGACCGGCGTACCGTTCGATCGCTGCGCGCGTCCGTTCCTTCGCGTCGGGAACAGGATGCATTTTTTCGAAATAATGCGCGAATTTCACGTATCGCGAGATGCCGCCGTTGGCGCTGTGCCATTCGACGAATTCCTGACGGCGTTCCCGGGGTTCGCCTTCCAGCGCCTCGCCCATCGCGTCGGATTTGAGCCGGTTGGAGTCGAGGATCACGCCGTCGCAATCGAACACGACGCGGGCGTAGTCCTCAAGACGCCGCGTCAAGCGCGCGTTCGACACGGGCGACATCCTCCGGCACGTCGACGGCGACCGACGCGCCTGACACTTCCACCATATCCACCTCGTAGCCGAGCTCGAGGAAGCGCAGGATTTCGATATCCTCGATCGCTTCCAGCGGCGTCTTCCGCCCGTGCTCGGCGAACGCGGCGAGCGCGTCGGGCGGAAAGGCGTAGATGCAGACCTGCTTCATCGCGCCGCGGAAGGCGTGCGACTTGTCGGTCGGGATGGGGCCCCGGCTCATATACATGAGCCGGCCGTCGGGGCGGGCCACCACCTTGGGAACAGTAGTGCTGCGAAAATCGTCTTCCAGCTCTATCGGGCACATCGCGTTGATCACGTGTCCCGGCCGGGCCGCCGCCGCATCGATCACGGCAGTTATGTCGGACGGATCGAGCAGCGGTTCGTCGCCCTGCACGTTGATGTAAATGTCCGCCGCCACCTGCTGCGCCGCCTGATGAACGCGATCGGTTCCGGTCAGGCACTCCTCGCCCGTCATCAGGACCTGAATGCCCTCCGCCCGGCAGACATCGGCGATGCGGTCGTCGTCGGTCGCGACATAGATTTTTTCCGCCGGCACCGCGCCGGTGCAGCGGTCCCACACGCGGGCGATCATCGGGCGGCCGCGCAGGGAAACCAGCGGCTTGCCCTCGAACCGGCTCGACCGGTAGCGGGCGGGAATGACGATAACGGCGTCCATGAAACTCCTCAGGTCCGTCTTCAGGGCCTTGGGGCGTAAACCGATGACCGCTCGACCGTATAGGTCGTGGGCGTCAGCGCGACGATGGGAATGTCCGGCATGGATTTTCGCGCTCCGTCGAAAACCAGGTTCATTTCGCTATGGCGCGGATCGTCCGCGGCATAGCCGTCGAAGCCCGCCAGCAGGATTCGCCTGGCGCCTGCCGCGCCGGCAAGCGCCAGCGCGTAGGCGGCGACAAGCGGGGCCGGAACGGTACAGCCGGTCGCGCCGATCTCGAAGACGCCGGGCTCCACCTTCATGCCGAAGTCCCGCACGTCGATGCCCTCGAGATGCGACCGCGCGCTTTCGAGCATCGCGCCCACTGGCAGCGCCACCGGCCGGTCGAGGTCGCGGAAACCGTCGATCTGGCTCAGCATCCGGGTAGGATGGCAGGCGGCGTAGAGATCGACCGACGAGGGTGGGATCAGGTCGGTCAGGTTGAGACAGATCGTTCTGGGCCGGGCGCGCGCGATATAGCGCTGGATCGCCTCGCTGTATTGCGCCAGCGACGGGCCTGCCGCGATCAGCAGCACGTCGCCGTCTTCCGCCCAGCCGTCCGCCGACCAGCCGCCGGACGCATCGCGGAAGCTGCGCGCAATGGCGGCTTCCAGCCCTTCCCTGCTGTAGGATCCGCCGCCTTCCTCCGCCAGCGCCTGCAGCACCGCGAGAATGTCGTCGCCCCCGTAGCGATCGTCGGAAAGCATCTGCTGCACATAGGTCGGGTGAATGCCGTGAATGCCGGAGAGGTAGTAATACTGGTTGGAGCCCCACCCGTGTTTGGCACGCAGCGGATCGAACCGATCGCCGACCAGCCGCAGGACGGGGTCGGGAACGCGCCCGGCCTGTCCCCGACGCGCCAGCTCGAGCAGCAGATATTCCATCCGCACGTTGCCGGCGCCGCGCCCCATCCCGAGCACCGTACCGTCGATCCAGGTGGCGCCCGCGTCGATGGCGGCCAGGCTGTTGTCGAGCGCCCGGCCCATGTTCTCGTGGGCGTGCATCCCTAGCGGACCGTCCCACGCGCTCTTGAGCGCGTCCATGATCGCGGCGACGTCGTCGCGGCCCATATTACCGAGCGAATCGGCGAAATAGAGCACCTCGACCGCGTCCCATTCCGCGACGGTCCCGGCCAGCTTCGCAAGATCGGCCGGCGGCAATCCGTTCGCCTGCATCATGTTGATGCCCACTCGGTAGCCCTTTTCGCGCAATCGCATCACCGCTGGGCCGCATTCCGGCACTTCGCGCAGATGGGCCGCGATCCGCACCAGCGAAACCGGCGAAGCTTTCGCCTCCGCAAACAGCTGGTCGACCGCCCTGGCGCCGCCGCCATCGAATGTCAGCAGGTCCTTGGCGTTACACATGACGCCCGCGACGACGCTGGAAGGAAAGTCGAGCGCGGCGATGGTTTCGTCCGTGGCATAGGCGTAGGGACCGTAAAAGGCATCGGACGCGGTAAAACGGAAGCCGATCTCGACGATATCGATGCCGGACGTTCCCATCGCCGCCAGATAGGCCCGCACCAGATCCGGCGCGAAATCCCAGCGGTTGTAATAACCGCCGTCGCGCAGGGTGCAGTCCAGCACGGTCAGGTCGCCTGCGCCGTTCTTTGTCATTGCGTCAGCCATTCTGTTTTTCCGGTTGAGCGGCGTCGAACGCCAGCGTGGTCGCAATATCGCCCGACTGTATTACGGCGCTCAGGCCGTCGATAAGCCGCGCGGTTGTGTCGGGCCAGATGAAGTCCGCCAGCTCGGCATCGGTCAACGGACGGCCGCGATGGGCGTCCCGGATGGCCGCGACCATGCCGGACAATGCTGCAGCGTCATTCACGGCATAGACCGGCGCGCGCCTGTCCGGCGTCGGGGGAATCGTTTCGGCGGAAAGGTGCCGGTAAGGGCAGCCGCCGCCGAACAGCAGGACGGGCCTCCGGGCGGTCAGCGCCTCCTCGATGGTGGTCGACGAATGGCTGATCAGCAGATCCGCTTCCGCTAGATCGCCGAGAAAGTTTCCGTCCGTCCTGATCGACACGTTGCCGCCTGCCGGGACCAGCGCCCTCAGGGACTCCATCGAACATTCGGACGCCGCCCGGACGCGGATCACCAGCTCGTATTCCGGGCCCAGCGCCTGAAAGGCTTTCGTCAGCGCGGTCAGCCCGTCGACAAACTCGTCGCTGGTCTCGTACATCCAGGGACGATGGTCGCGCCAGCTCTTGAGCGTCCCCGCCTGGAGCACGCGGAACACCGGCGCCGGTCGATTGCCGGCGATCTTGTGTCCCCAGACAGCGGGCCGAATGGGGATGCGCGGCAGGGACGGCATGAGACGCGCGGCGGCGCGATCGGCCTGCGGCGACTGCGGAAACGCGGCGTCCGCCATCCGGCTGACCAGCAGCCCCTCTGCATGACCGTCGAGAGCTGCCCCGGCAACGGCGCCGTCCGGCACGGGGTGGGAACCGTGCGAGACCAGCCAGCGCGGAACGGCGCAGCGTCCCGCCGCTTCTCCCAGCGCCGCCTCGAACCGCCAGCGCAGGCTGTAGGTGAGAAGGGCGAGCGGTCCGATGCGGTCGATCAGCGCCTTCAGCGGACGCTGCATCGACTGCGCTTCCGATCCGCCGACGATGAAGGCGTCCGAGAAAACCGAGAGGCCTCTCTTCAGCACCGGGTCCGCCACGGATTCAACGACGTCGGCGATGACGTCCCCGAAGTCGCCGCCGACAGCGTGCGGGCTGACCGTCATCGGCACGGTGCGGTCGCCGGAAAGGGCGCGCCACAGGCCCAGGCACGACCGACCGACATCGCGCCAGGTTCCCGTCGCGGGCTGAAAATTGACGATGGCGATCGACGGTTCGCGACCGGCGAGCTCCTGGCTGACATCGGCAAATCCCTTGTCGGCATTACAGAACAGGAAACAGGGCCGCCGCGCCAGCAGGGAAGCTGTCAGCCAGTTGATCGCGTTCAACAGCGCCGCCGCCGGGGCCGGCCGGTAAGGCCGCCAGCCGGGCTCCCTCGCAAGCCGTTTGAGCAGGGCGACATGCGCCTCGTCCTTGCCGGCGATCCCGGCCCATCCGCCGGCGACAGGAAAAAGCCACGGACCCGTTCCGAGCGTGGCATGGGCGCGCGCGGTCATCGAACCGATCATTTCGAATATGCCGCGCAGCGTTTCGGCGACCGATGGCGACAGACCGGCCCGCTCGATCGCCTCCATCAGGGCTGGCTTTGCGCGCCGCACCCGGGCCAGCGACCGGCGATGGCCATACGATCGGTAAAGGGCGCGCGACGTCACGACGGGAAGGCCGGACACGATCACCGGCGCGCGCGCGTTGGGCGTCAGCGCGAGGATGCGCGCGGCGGCGGGACGCTCGTCCAGAAACCGTCTCGCATCCTCCGCATCGAACAGAACGGCTGTCGCCCCCGTCATGTCAGACCGTCGCGCCGACCCGTTCCAGATAGGATTCCGCAAGCCACAGCCCGTCCTCGTCGCGGACGTCGATGGTCGCCCAGAACCGGTCGATGGGGACGATGTCCACATGATCGCCGAACGGATTGTCGCTCAGCAGGTTTTCGGCGCGAAACAGGGAGCCGATGCCGATCAGTTCCTGAAACATGCCGACCGCCGCACTGTCGCCTTCGCCCGCGACCCTGTCCGTCGCGCCGCTCTCGTCGCGGCGCCAGAAATTATAATGAACGGGATGACAGGTAATCAGCGAGTCGGGCCTGTCAGTCTCCAGCGCCGTCAGCAGATCGGCGACCAGAGCCTTTGGGCGCAGCGGATGGGTTATTTCCATCAGCAGGTAATAATCCGCCCCGTCGCCCGCTTCTATCCGGGTTCTGGCGATCTCCCGCAAGACGTCCAGCGTTGTGACCCCGGCGGCGCTCAGCCTTTCCGGCCGGCGCACCGGCGCAAGCCTGCCGTCCGTCCGGTCGAGCCTCTCCGCGAAAGCATCGTCGTCATGCGCGACCACCACCGACCGGAGGCCGGCGGCGGCAAGCGCGTGACCGATGGTGATGTCCCACAAGGCCCGCCCCTGAAGGGCGAAGCGCGGCGCGCCCGATGCGTTCAGGCAATCCGCGGTGCGGATCGGAATGACGGCGTCAACGGTCGGTGCGGTCATTGGCGGTGCCTCACGTCAGATCCTGTCTGATCAGTTCGATGATGCGCACGTGACGGTTTGCCCGTTCCTCGTTCAGGTCCTGATAAATGCCATGATGATGAAAGACCGACGCGCGCGGTTCGTACACGATCCGGTTCCCGGCCCGAAGCACCTTCTTCGCCCAGTCCTGGTCTTCGAGCCCGTGGATCTTTTCATTGAAGGGCACCGCCTCCCAGACGTCGCGGCGGATCATCGAATTGGCGTTGTTGAAATAGAAATCGCGCCGCTGGACGCGCCTTTCCACGCCGAACGTCGTCCAGAGATCGCGCTTGTCGTACGGAGACGAATCCGGCAACGGCTCCTGTCGTCCGTAGACGGCAACGCAGACCGGATCGCGCAAATTCTCGGCGAGGCGCGCCAGCCAGTGTTCGTTGGCGGGTACGCAATGGCCGGAAAGGATTGCGATCAACGGCGCATCCGTCGCCCCGATCCCTATATTGATCGCCCGCGAGTAGTTGAACGGCTGATCGCCGTAATCGACGATCCTGCAGCCATAACGCGCCGCCACGTCCCGTGTGCCGTCGGTCGATCCGTTATCGACCAGAATAATCTCGACAGACGGATAATCCTGTAGCGACACCGCCTGCAGACAGCTTCCCAGCCATTCCGCCTCGTTGCGGGCGCGGATCACGACTCCGACGGCTTCAGAATTCATCGCTGAATCGATCGTGAAAATGTCCGAAGTGGAGGGCTTCGCCGGGTGCGACGGGATAGCGCAGCGTCAATCCGGCTACATGCGCCTGCATGGCGGGGCCGAGCCCGCGATAGTCGGTGACGGCGACCGTCATATCCGCTTCCGAAATTCGGTCGCCGGCCTTCAATGGCCGCCTGACCGTGAGGCAGCGTTGCCTTTCGGGCGACGCGCCGTCTCCGTCCCCGCCGTCGGACCGGAGCCCGTGCGTTCGCGCGCGGGCGATACGCAACAGGGCCTCCCTGTCGAAACCGGAGCTGTCGCGAACCACGAGGTCGCTGGCGCCCATCGCGGCGGCAGCCAGGATCGCGGCGCCGTCGTCGCTGCACAGGGCGAACGATTCATGACCGCCTGCGAGCGGCGCCAGCCTTTCGCAAACGGCCGCCAGATCGAGACCGCCGGCGTCGACCGCAAGAACAAGCGACGCGGTTGGAATCCTGCTCCGCAGTGTATCCAGCGAACCGTCGCCGGTATCGCCGATGGCCGCAAGAACGACCTTGCCGGTTTCCGCGAGCGCCTCGAGGACCACGGGGTCGGACCATACTTGCGCCCGGACATACCAGGCCGCGGCATGCGCGTTCCGGGATTCGATATCCCGCGCTCCCCGGATTTCGCACAGCGATCTTGCTTTCCCGCAACCGCCGTCGACGGGACAGACCTCTCCAAACCTTAGGGCCCCCGGTACGTCGGCCGGCCTCGCCCCGGACCTGATCCAGACGTTCACAATGTCTCCAGCGTTACGCCGTGGCGAGCGCCCAGCGCAAAAAGAGCGGATGCCACGTCTTCGTCCAGCGGTATGCCGTCCAGTCGCCGCCGCGCGGCCTCGCGGATCTGCGGATCGCCTGCCAGCATGACCTCTTCCCCGGGCTGCGCCGGTTCCCGGCGGACCTCGTCGGTCATCGCCTGGAGGCGCGCCCGGAAATCGTCGGCGGGGCCTGCCACGTCGCAGCGCATCGCCAGATAGAACTGGCCCAGACGGCGGGGCTTCTCCATCGGGGTGGTAAACATGGCGGGGATCGCCCGGCCAAACGCCATGCCAGGCAGGATGCCGCACAGGATTTCCACCATGGCGGCGATGCCGAAACCCTTGTAGCCGCCGACCGGCAGAAGACACGTCGCCGCATCCGGGTCGGTGGTCGGCGCGCCGTCTGCGTCCGCAGCGACATCGGGCGGCAGCGCACGGCCCGACGTCCGGTGGCGCACCAGCTGGTTCCAGGCAATGGTGGTCGACGCCATGTCGAGACAGAACGGGTCGCCCTCTTCGCGCGGGGCGGCCAGGCAGATCGGGTTGGTGCCGAAATAGGGCCGCGTTCCGCCATGCGAGCGGGTCAGCGCATCGGCGTGCGTGAACGCCATGCCGATATAGCCCTGCCGCGCCGCATGAAGCGCGAAGCTGGCCATCGCGCCGGGATGGCTGGAATTGGCTACGGAGACGGCGCCGAGTCCGGAGGAGGCCGCCATATCGACGGCATGCTGCATCGCCTTCATTCCGGCGGCGTGGCCAAACGCATTGTCGGCGTCGAGCGACCCGAAGGCCGGAAAGACCGCTTCGAACCGCATGTCGGGACGCGGATTCTTGCGTCCGGACAGCGCCGACTGCACATAGTGCGGCAGCAGGCGAATCCCGTGCGAATCCACCCCGCGCAGGCTGGTTTCGCACAGGCCGCCGGCGACGGCCTCGCGCGAAAATTCGTCGAGCCCCGCCTTGTCCAGTACCGCCCGGCTGAAGGCGAGCAGCGCGTCGTAGTCGACGCGGGTCATGTCGACACCGCTCATGGGCAGCGCTCTATTTCAACAGGAACGCTGCCTTCGGCCAGGCTGCGATGCACCGCCTCGATCACGGCAACCGATTGCAGGCAGGCGGCGAAGGTCGGGCGCGTCGCGTCGAGTCCGGAAAGCGTGACCTCGCCGGCCCGGAACGACCGTACGTCATCAAGGAACCGTCGAATGCTGGCCACGCCGTACCCCCTGAATTCCAGATTGCCGTCCTCGCGCTGCCACGCGCCGGTGAAATAGGGGTTTGGATCGGTCACGCCGCCGCTGTCGCTGACCATCCGGACGCCGCGATGCTTCTGGTCGGCGTCGAACCGCCCGTCGGTGCCGACAAGGCTGATGCGCTGATCGGAGGTGGCCGTGGTCGTTTCGGGATCGATCCAGTTGGTGATGTGGGTCGACACGAACGTTCCGCCGTCCGGACGCCGCCATTCGATGACCGCCTGTATCGCATCCCACGTATCGATCCCGAACTCCGTCAGGTATTCCTTCTGCCCCCAGGCGGTGACCCGCCGGGGCGCATAGCCGGTCGCCCAGCCGATCAGATCGACGTAATGAACCGCCAGATACTGGAAGATGCTGGTGCGTTCGGCCCAGGACTTGAAGATGTCCCGCGGAATGGTCTTGCGCTGGCTGTATTCGACCGTGGCGTAAAGCGGGGTGCCGACGCGCCCCGACGCGATGGCGTCGCGCAGCATCAGGTTCGATTCGTCGAGCCGCTTGTGAAACTCGACCTCCCCGACGATATCGGCCTTCCTGGCCGCCGCCAGCATCGCCGACGCATCGGCCAGCGTCCCCGCCATCGGCTTAACGACAAGACAGTGGATGCCGCGTTCCGCCAGCGGCGCGGTGACAACGGCATGCAGATGATCGGGCACCACGACAATGGCGCAGTCGGGCTCGAACTCGTCCGCCGCATAGAGAAACGCGCCGTCATCCGCGCCGTCGCGCGGCCAGACCTTGCACCGTTCGTCGACCGACATGGCTTCGGCGATATCCGCCATCTCGCGCGCGGTCGCGCGCGCGGTGCGCGCCGACGTGGTCGCCAGCGCGATGTCGCCCACACCGCCCGTCCGGCGCTCCTCGAGCAGCGCAGGCACGACCGTGCCGTAGTACCCGTCCATGCCCCGGCCCGCGACATACATGCCGCCGCCGACCACCAGTACGCGCAATCGGTCCGTCATCGGGCGGCCTCCGCCAGATTGTCATATTCCAGGGACCAGTTTCCGGCCGCGCGGGATCGGGCGATGGCGTCGAGGATCAGCAGGTCTTCCTCCGTCTTGACGATGATCGAGGACAGCTTGCCGACCGGATAAGCGCCGAACCTGCCGCAGAAGAAGGCATGCCCCTGTCGCTCCATCTCGGCGAGAAAGGGCACCGTGCGCCACATCATCACCGAATAGACGAACGGGCGGACAGGCGTCAGTTCCTGCGTCTGCGCGAACTTGCCGTCGAACGTGAAATTCACCGGCGCGTCTCCGGCGAGGCAGTGAACCTGCTTGTCCTCGACCGTAATCAGGCTGTCGAGACCGTTTTCGTGAAAATGTTCAACGACAGCCCTGATTTCGCCGGCAGGCTGAAGGGGCGCGATGGAATTGACCCAGGCGACCGCATCGGCCGGATGGGCGCGCATGAAGTCCTCGACGACATCGTCGGATTTCGTGTCCGAACTGCCAAGCGCGGGGGGACGCAGATAGAATTCCGCGCCGAAACGCCCGGCGACGGGGGCGAAGGCTTCGTGATCCGCATTCACGATGACGCGGTCGAACGCACCGGATTCGAGCGCCGCCCCGATCGCCCAGCCGATCATCGGCCTGCCCGCTATCAGGGCCAGGTTCTTCATCTTGAGCCGCGTGGAACCGATCCGCGCGGGGATCATCGCTATGGTCCGGGTCATTCCCTTCCTGTCATTTAAGGAGCCGTGCCGGCACGCCGCACACCGTCGTACCGGCTTCGACATCGCGATTCACCAGGGCCCCGCCGCCGACGGCAGAGCCGTCGCCGACCGAGCGATATTCGAGCACGGTGGCGCCGGCGCCGATAAAGGCTTCCTCCCCGACCGAGACCCCGCCGCAGAGCGTCACGCCCGGTGCGATGAACGCATGAGCGCCGATGCGGCAGTCATGGTCGACCGTCGCGCCGGTATTGATGACGGCGTTCGCGCCGATGACGGTTCCCGGCTGAATGACGGCGCCGGCCATTATTTGCGCGCCGGAGGCGATTTCCGCACCGGGCGAGACGACGGCGGACGGGTGCACGATGGTCGCGAGGCGGAACCCGCGCGCCATAAATTTTCGGCAGAGAGTCCGTCTCGCGCCGTCCGCCCGGGTCGAGCCGACCCCGACCGCGACAAGGAAAGAGTCGGCAGGCATGGACAGCGCCACGCTGTCGTCGCCGAGGATGTTCTCGTCGGGCAGGCGCGCCGTCGCAGCGTCCGGGTCGATGTCGCAAAGCCCGAAAACGGACCGACGGGCCGCGCGCAGCGCATCCAGCAGGACACTTGCATGCCCCCCTGCGCCGACGACCATGACGGGAAGATCGTCATAAGCAGTCATTTCAAAGCGTTCTCCCCGCCCCGCTCCAGAAGCCGCCGGAAGCCGGCGGTCACCTCGCGCCCGTCGAAAACGGCGGCATAGGGCGATTCCCTGACGGGTTTCAGCGTCCCGAGAACGGTGAGGAGGTCGGCGGCGATCGGCACGGTGCCCGGCCTGTAGGCGGGGCAGGGTCCCTTGAAGGTCTCGCAGTAGCCGGGCAGAATCTTGCCGATCACCAGAAACCGGTAGTTCCCGGCGATCAGGCGCCTGATCGCGTCTTTGCGTTCGCCGGGCGAAGGCGCTGCCGCCCGCATCCAGTGTCCCGGGTCGTCGCTGAAATCGCCGTTATCGGCGGCCGCCAGCGGGCAGTAAAATTTGAGGGTCAGAAACAGCAGGTAGCGTTCGCCGTCGCGAAGCTCGTTTTCGACGAACTTGCAGGCGCCATAATTCCCGCCATCCATGGTCGGCGTCCCGTCCAGATAGCTTTCCGCGGACACCAGGCCCAGCGCCGGCGGCAGCCTGATCAAGGCGTATATGCCCGCAAAGCCGCTCTGTATGCAGAACAGAAGGGCCACGGGAACCGCTGCGGCGAGCCGAATCGCCCGGGGCACCCGTACGGAAAACAGCGCGACCGCCCCCGCCGCGCAAAAAACGCCAAGCAGCGGCAGCACCGGCAGCAGAAAACGGGTCTGCTGCGACAGGGCATAGAACCAGACGATGAAGTAGACGCCCGTCAGGATCAGCAGCACATCGCCGTGACGAACGCGGGTGCGGAGCAGAAGCGCGAGCGGCGCCAGCGCCAGAACGTACGGCGCCCCGAAAATCATTCCGTCGAAGTACCGGGTTGGATAGATGGAAATCATCCATGGCGCGATAACAACGTCCCATAGCGATCTCCCGGTTCCCATCTCGAGATGCTGGCGTGCGAAAAATTCGATCTGGTCAAGGTTGAATATGCCGTTGAACAACGGAAACAGGGGATTGCCGACAAGTATGACGTTCCTCGACAGATGCGGCATCATGACAACGAGCGCCGCAGTGGCGGCGACGGCGACCCCGGGCAGCCATCCGCGCTGTCTGCGCACGAGATCCCACAGGCACAAAACGCCGATGGCGAAGCCCACCGCCAGTCCCTGGTATTTGACGAGTACGCAGAGCCCGGCGAGAAAACCGAACAGCACCATCAGCCGGAGCCCTCCGCCCTCCCGATCCCGCCAGGCCAGATAGGTCGTCGCGGACATCGCGACAACCGCGGCAAGGGTAACGTCGAGTTCTACCGACCCTGTCTGCCAGACGACGACCCGGCTGACGATCACGAATGCCGCCGCCAGCCAGATGCCGGCCGTCGGCAAACCGCATCGCGCGGCGATTCCTGCCGCGCCTATGGCGGCGATGGCGGCGGTGTTGCCGTGCATGAGCTGGGTCAGGCCGGCGCCGGGATCCAGCATCAGAAACAGACGGCTCTGGTGGCCCATCAGCTGGGGAAAGAAATTGAAAATCCGCGAGATCAGCCAGTGGACCTCCATCCGCCCAACCTCGATGTCGTGCTTGGCGAGCGGCAGATGGTAGTGCATCGAATCGAAGGTATTGGGCGGCGCCAGCCCCTGCAGCAGCGACGCCAGACCGGCCGCAACCGTGCCGACCAGGATCGCACGGCACAGAACCGTCTCGCCGGCCCAACGTGTCGCGAACCCCACGCGCCATGCGCGCGCCGCCGGCAGGAGGGATTTCACGTTGAAGAGGGCGGCAACGGCCAGCGCGCCGAGAACGATCGCCGCGGTCCGATAGTCGAGAAAGAAGGGGCCGATCGCGAATACACCGAGATAGACACCGAACGACGACAGCAGATACGCGACAGCGAGCTTCTCGACGAAACCGAACGCGTCGCCGGTCAGCCAGTGCGCGAGGCGGTAGCCCGCAGCCGCGAAGACCGCTGTAAACGTGAACCAAAGGATCAGGGTCACGACAGATTCCCCAGAAAGGAGAAAAACGTTGAAAATTTGGCCTCGAAGTAAACCCGGTTCGCCCAGAGATAGGCGCCGGCGACGATCCAGAGCCAGACGGCCGCGCCGATCCCGGCCAGCGTCGAGCCTGTGGAAACCGGGGCCTCGCGATCAGCCATGCGCCGCGATGTCCCGGAATTTCTTCATGGTCAGGTCTCGCCCGAGCGGCGTCTCGCGAAGATGCCGGACGATCCGCTCCGCCGCCCGACCATCGCCATACGGGTTGACCAGCGTTTTGAGCGCCTGACGGAATTCCGCCGATATGGCGGTTTCGATCCCCGCCGCGATCGCGTCGGCGACGGGTGCGACATCGATGATATTGGCCGCACGCAGCCGTCCGCCCTGTCGCGAACCGATATTGACGACCGGCAGGCGGAAACTCGCCGCTTCGGTGATGCCGCTGGAGGAGTTGCCGACCATCGCCGCGGCGCGCGCCATCAGGGAGAAGTAGGCGCGCGTCCCCAGATTGGCCACCAGCACCCGGTCTCCGCTTCCTTCCGTGAAGAGCTTCAGCCTGTCGATGATGCGACGCCCTTCGGTGTCGGCATTCGGGTAAGTAAATATTGCGGGCAACCCAAGCCCGGCTATCGCTTCCAGCATCGCTTCCAGATGCTTCATCGTATCGGCGCTTTCCAGCGTAACCGGGTGAAAGGTGCAGAGGAGCGGTGCCGGATCGACGGGCAGCCCGACGATTTTTTCGAGCGCATCGCCGTCGAGCGGGTCATGCGCGTGCAGATTGTCGAGCCCGGGCCCGCCGGTAACGTGAACGTTCGCCGGCTCCTCGCCCATCTGGACGATCCGGGCGGCGTAGGTTTCCGTCGCGGCGAAATGCAAGTGACTCATCTTTGTCAGCGCATGGCGGATCGAATCGTCGATCGCTCCGAATGTCAGTTCGCCGCCATGCAGGTGGGCGACGGGAATTCCGAATGGCAGCGCCGCGCTCGCGGCGGCCAGCATCTCCGGCCTGTCCCCCATAACCATCAGAATGTCGGGACAGTCGCCTTCGAAACTGTCTGCGAATCCGCGTACGGTATTGGCGATGGTCCGGGCCATCCCGGCCGCCGTATCGTCGGGCGACAGCGTTTCGATTTTTTCCGCGATCGGAATTCCGTCCGATTCGATTTCGTCGACCGTCATCCCGAAGGCCGACGAAAGGTGCATGCCGCAGACCAGCAGACGCAGGTCGAGAGCCTCGTCATCCAGAATCGCGCGAAGCACCGGACGCAGAATACCGTAATCCGCACGCGTTCCGGTGACGACGGCGACCGCCCTTGGACCGGTCAGTCGAACATCTCCCTTGCGAGTTGCGCGCCGGCGCGAATGTCGCGGTTCGCCCGGGCCCCTACAAGTGAGGCGCGCGCCGCCGGCGGAAGACCGCCGCCCGGTCTCCTGGCATCGACCATGGCGTCGGAGACAACGGCGCCCGCCGCGATGTCGCACGCGGCGACGAGGCTGCGCCGGACCAGCCCGCGGTTCTCCCGTTCGCTGTCGGCGGGGCGCTTGTCGCCGTCGCCGAGCGCCGCGGTAACCGTGCGAATGGCCTCGACCATCTGTTTCAGCCCGTCGGGCTCGATCGAGGCAAGATGGTCCGGGCCGGACATGGACCGGTCCAGCGTGAAATGCTTTTCGACGATCGCCGCGCCGAGCGCGGCGGCGCCGGTTGCAACCGCGATTCCCATCGTATGGTCCGACAGCCCGACCGGCACGCCGAATGCCGTCTCCATCGTCTTCATCGCGCGCAAATTGGTGTCTTCAGGCGCCGCCGGATAGTTGCTGACGCAATGCAGCAGGGAAATGTCTCGGGCGCCGGCCGACCGCACCGTTTCCAGCGCATCGCCGATTTCGTCCAGCGTCGCCATGCCGGTCGACAGGATCATCGGCAGGCCGTGGCGCGCGACATGTGCGAGAAACGGCAGGTTGGTGAGCTCACCCGAACCGGTCTTGAACCTCCGCACGCCCAGCCGCGCCAGAAAGTCGGCGCTGTCGGGATCGAACGGCGTCGACATGAACTCTATCTTCCGCTCTTCGCACTGGCGCTTGAGGGCTGCGTGCGCCTCCTCCGGCAGCTCCAGCCGACGCAGCATGTCGAGCTGGGATTCCGCCGCGTCGGTCGTTTCCTTCTGGTAGGCCGCTTTCGGGGCATCGACGCTGGCGACGCGCTCCGCCCTGAAGGTCTGGAACTTGACCGCATCCGCCCCGGCATCGACCGCCGCATCCACAAGCCGGTGCGCCAGGGACAGGTCGCCGTTGTGATTGATGCCCGCCTCGGCGATTACGAAGACGGCGGGTTCCGTCATGAGGCTCCCAGCGCGGACCGCAACGCCGCAATCACCCTGTCCTGAACCGCGTCGGTCACGTCGGGTCCGGCAGGCAGGCACAGCCCGTTGGCGAACACCTGCTCCGACACGCTCTCGTTCTCGCCATGCGAGAAATAGGCGGAGCCGTCGAATACCGGCTGGCGGTGCAACGGCTTCCAGACCGGGCGCGCCTCGATCGCCTGTCCGTCGAGCGCGGCGCAGATTTCCGGAATGGCCGGCCGGCCGGGACGGGGCTCTATCGAAATCACGCTGAGCCAGCAGGTATGTCTGCCGTAACCGGCAACCGGCATGAAGCCGATTCCGTCGATGTCGCCGAGCGCCGCCCTGTACCGCGCAAAGATTTCCTGACGGCGCGCAATGCGGTCCTCGAGCCGGTCCATCTGCGCCATGCCCATCGCCGCCGCGATATTGCTCATGCGGTAGTTGTAGCCGAGCCTCGTATGTTCGTAATGCCAGCCCGGATCGCGCGCCTGGCCGGACAGGAACCGGATGCGGCGGATCGTCTCTTCGTCGTCGCACAGCACCGCGCCGCCCCCGCCGGTGGAGATGATCTTGTTGCCGTTGAAGGAATAGATTCCGATCGCCCCGAGACCGCCGCACGGGCGATCCCTGTAGGTTGCGCCGAGAACTTCGGCGGCGTCCTCGACGACAGGCACGCCAAACCGGTCGCAGATTTTCGAAAGCGGGTCGAAATCCGCGCTCTGTCCGTAAATGCTCGCTACCACGACCGCCTTGGGCATCCGATTGTTCTTCGCAGCGTCCGCGAAGGCGCGTTCGAGCGCGCGCGGCGACATGTTCCAGCTTTCCGGTTCGCAGTCGATAAAGACCGGGGTGGCGCCCAGCTGGCAGGCGGGCGCAACCGTCGCAACGAAGGTCAGGGACGAACAGAACACGAGATCGCCCGGACCGATCCCGAGCACGTCGTACGCCAGATGGAGCGCTGCCGTGCCGGATGCGACCGCCGCGGCGGCGCGCACCCCCGCCTGTTCGGCGAGCCGTTTTTCGAGATCGGCGAGATGACGGCCGAGCGCGATTTCGCTGGCATCGATCGCCTCGCCGATCAGGCGCTTTTCGTCACCGCCCATCGAGGGCGCGGAAAGGAAAATTCTGTCTGTCATGTGCTTTGCCGCCGGGGGACGGCCGGTCCGGTTTCCGGTGAGTGGACGGCGTGCGGGTTATTCCGCGGCGCTCTTGGCGAGCGGAATGAGGGACGATGGCGCGCCTTCGGGAACATTGTGGCGTCGGCGCCATTCTTTCTCATAAGCGTCGATCTTGTCGTACTGGAAATTGACCATGAACTCGCGCAGGCCGATCAGCTCGACCGCGTTGAAATTATGCGAAATCACCGCCGAAATCTGAGACGCGTCCCCGACATCGATGATGAATTTTTCCAGGTCGCCGCCGTACTGCTCTTCGATACGCTTGCGGTGCACCGTGAACCATTCCGATCCTGGGTAGGGCGTCGCGAAGTGCGGTTTGACGACGATCCCGAGCTTGTGCCACGCGTCCATCGACATGCGAAGCGAGTCGAAATCCTCGTTGGGAAACCCAATGATCTGGTTGGGGATGGGCCGGATGCCCGCTTCCAGCGTCCAGAAGAAGCTGCGCAGGTTGGTCTTGACGGTCGATCCCTTGCCGATCGTTTTCAGGACGTGCGGCGCAAAGGATTCATACCCGTAGACCAGGTGCGAACAGCCCGCTTCGCGCATGATCTTCAGGATTTCCTGATTGCACAGCGTGGCATGGCTGGTGCCGCCCCAGTGGATGCCCTCCCAGGTCCCGTCCGGCCGCGCTTTGGGCGCCAGGCCGTACTCGTGCCACAGGCGGCAGATTTCCTTCATCCAGGTCCGGCCGGAGAACACATCCATGGTCATCAGGTTCTCGTCGAGGAACCCGATAAAATTGATGTTGTACTTGTCGTAGGCATGCTTGACCATTTTCACGACATATTCCGGGCTGTGGTAGCGGATGTCGCGTGTGTAGCTGCCGGTCTGGTCAAACGCCACGTTGACCCTGCCGGAATCGTCTTCCTCGTAACGCATGTCGCCGGCGATGCCGAGGTGGTAGCAGAACTTGCAGACGAGCGAACAGCCGTATGACGTGTTGATGTCGAGCCGCCGGCTCGCCAGCATGCCTTCTTCGGAAAACAGCGCCGCGCTGTTCTTGAAATAGACATCTTCCAGCGGGAACAGATCCCACGCCGGATAGGGCAGCGAATCGAGATCCTGCAACAGTTCGCGCGCTCCCGACAGCATCGTCCTGCCGTCTTCCCGGCGATAAACCGTGCCCTTGATCATGTGCCAGTCGCGCTTGCCGGAATCGACCATCTCGAGAATCTCGGGAAAGGTCACGAACCCCTCTCCGACGCAGCCGACATCGACCGCGTCGAGCCATCCCATGATGTCGTGCGGAATCGATGTCAGGACGCCGCCGCCCAGAACGATCACCGCGTCGGGACAGACCTCCCGCGCCATGGCGACTGCGCTTTTGATCGACCGGTAGGCGGTGGTGATGCCGCCCATCGCGATGACGTCCCAGTCGTCGGCTTCGAGCACCTGCTTCCGGGTCTCCGGGCCAAGACGCCAGGCGTTTTCGTCATAGACCTGGACCTGGTGGCCTTTCTCCATGGCGATGGCCGCCAGCAAAGCGATGCCGTAAGGCACATGGCGGGGCACGTCTTCCTGACGCACTGTCGGATTTATGAACAGGACCTTGGCCATATCGGTATTCCCCTGTGTCCTTTATCTATCCGTCAACGGTTTCCGCGAGAAAGTCGGCAAGCGGCCGGAACGCGACATGATCGCCGAACAGGATGCCGCCCTCGGTACAGTTCACCGTTTCGCATTCGGCATCGGCGGCGAGTTCGAGAAAACACTCGCAATACCATTTATAGGCCGGGTCTGTGAAAAATTCCCGGTCCAGATAGGGATTGCGGATCGCCATGAACACCTCGCCCAGCCGGTCCTCGCCGACCAGGTCGCGGATTTCGTAGTAGTACTGGGTGCGCAGGAAATCGGTGCCGCCGTAATAGGAGAAATCCATGCCGGTGAGCGCAACTTTCGCCTTGCCGAGCACCGCGTGCGCCATCATCCAGCACGAGGTGCCGACATTGCCGCCGGCGTTCACCAGGGGCAGCCGGTTTTCGCGCCAGATGGCGCGGCTGACGCTGTCTTCGGCATCGGGGTCGTCCAGCATCGGGTTCCACCAGTAGATCTGCATGCCGGTGTCGATACAGCGTCTCACCACGTTTTCGCCCGCGGTCGTGGCAACGGCGATGCGGATATCCCGTCCGTGACGCTCCAGCAGCCGGAGGACTTCGTCATTGAATTCGCGCTCCCGGCGAACCGATTCGTCCATGTCCTGACGGCGATAGTAATCGTCGGCATCAAGTTCATCCTGACTCAGGTTGGGATCGCCGAACCATCTCTTGATCCGGTCGTGCGGATCGACCGTCACGACAAGGTCGGGCACCACGCCGTTGCGCAGGCAATAGACCATCGCGCTCTCTGTCGCGACGATGGCGCCGCGATAACCGCTCTGCTTGATCGCGGCAATCGGATCGTGGCGGTGGATGCTGGGACCTGCGGCGATGACAATCGCGCTGTCGCCCCGGCCGACCGTTGCGTCGCGCAGCGCTTTCAGGGACAGGCCCCTGTCGAGCACCGACGCGTTGCGCCGGATGTTCTGCTGGCTGAGTTCACCAATTCGGTCCCATGTCATCTGCTCCATGCGGGCGACCAGCGCCTCGCCGAGCGATCCGGCTTTGTTATCCGCCATCGATCCTGTCCGCCGAATCCGTGCTCGTCAGTCGTCCAGGTCCCACTTGACCTTTTTCTTGGAAACGAACGCGATCGAACCGCCAAGCCGCTTCATGGCTTCTCGTTCGAATTTCTCTTCCAGCTCGTCCTCGGCGCTTTTCGCCGCCGGCTCGACCTTTTTTCTGGTTTCAAAATTTCCCTTCAGGATATCGGCCATCGCCACTTCCTCCCTCTCTTCGGTTAAAGAACGTCTTCCCAGACGGTGCGGCGCAGACGCCATTCACCGCCTTCGTATTTCCATATATGAGGAGACCGGAAACTGTCGCACAGCGCATCGAAACAGGCCCTGTCCATGAGGGGCTGATCGAAGCGCCCGTGCGCAACGGGGAATTCTTCCTCCGGAATGCTGAGATAGGTCATCAGCTCGTCGAAGAACCGCTCGGGATATTCGCCGTCGAACCGTTTGACCAGCGCGATGCCCTCTTCGCGCGTGATATCGCCGGAACGGATTTCCTGCGCCGCATCGTAGGTCGCTCGGCCGATGCCGAACTTTATATAGGTCGTGTAGTAATGCAGGTCGTCGACCTTGTCGTCGATCGAGTTATACTTGCTGTAGGTGCCCGAGGTGCGTTCCGGCGCGGCCTCGAACCCGCAATGTTCCACCGCGTAGTAATAGCAGCTCTGCGGATGCCATTTGAGGTAGTAGCCGAGATAATGGACCTCGATATTGTGGCGTTCGAGCTGCGACGGATCCGCCGGCATGTACGGCTGCAGGTCCGCGCGGTCGACGCCGTAGTCGCCGATCAGCTCCTCCACCGACGCGCCGCTGATGAAAATATCGGAATCGTCCTGCGCGCTGAAGTAGGACCAGTCGCGTCTCGCGCTTGTATTGTCCGCAATGGGATTGCCGTACTCGGCTTCGTTTTCGCCGTAAAAGATCAGGGGAATGCCGTAGCGCGCCGCCACCCTGGGAGCCACGTTCTTCTGTCCCAGCACGAAGGACTGGAACGGATGCAGCAGGCGGTCGAGCGCCAGCCGGGTCAGGAGCCGGTGCACCCGGCCGTTGGGCGTAAACAGCTGATTGTCGAAACCCGAATGGAGCCACGCCTGGAAATTCTTCCATCCCCAGTCGGTATAGATATGCGGCGCCCAGGTAACCGTCAGCGGATGCATGCCGTACTTGTATTTCAGGACATGCGCCGCATAGACGCTGTCCTTTCCACCCGAGCCGGGAACAACGCAGTCGTAAGCGCCGTCGGTGCGCCGGAACCGGTCGCACAGTTCGCGCAGTTCGTCTTCCCGCGCGTTCCAGTCGATCTCTTTCTGCTTGTGCTCGGCGAAATGACAGGCGTCGCAGACTCCGTCGTCGTCCATCCGGATCGTCGTCTTGGGACTGTCAGCCCGAGTCTTGAATTCGATACTGGATGACGGACGCTGATTGGAAATAACGCACCGGTTACAGAAAGCGACATCCCGGGGAAGTCCGTAACGCGCCGGAAGTTCGTTGGCTTCGGGCGCGAAGGCGTCGATATCGAAGGCGCCGGATGGCGGGGACGTTTCTGATTTCGAATCCATAATCAGGCGGTTTTTTCGAGTGTGTGACAGGAACGCCATGACTCTGCCTCCCGACGGCCGCTGTCAATCATTTCGTCCCGGGAGGCCCCTTCGCGGGCGGCGGCAACCACAGCGTTGAGATATTGCGCCGCGCGCCGGGCGCCGGCGGTATCGGCAAAACCGTCGATATCGTCCGACGCCGGGCACCGCTTTTCGCCGTCGGCGGTCAGTTCGATGAGGGCGGTCTCGAGCTGTTCGGGTCCTTCGACGATGCGCAGGTCGGCGAGACCGCGCGCCGGATAGCGTATGAGGATGCCGCTCGGATCGAAGGCGATGAAAGGCTTGCCGCGATGGGCGCACATGAGCCCGAGCGACGATGCGGAAACCCCGATCACGACGTCGGCGGCGAGGCCCGGCGCAAGATCCCCGTAACGGTCAACGACGGCAATGCGGTCCTCGGCGAACAGGCGTTCCAGATCGCTTCGAAACGGCAGCGAATTCGATGCCAGGTCCGGCCGCTTGGTCTTGAGAATGAGCCTCAGTTCGGACCTGCGGTCCATGGCGTTGACGATCGCACGATAGAGGCCCTCGATTTCGGACGCCACGACGGGAAAGTCCTGCGCCGCCGCATTGTCGTAGAGGCACAACACAAGCGCGTCGGGGTCCTGATGCCGCCAGCGGGCGACGATGTCGCGCGCGGCGCTGTCGTCGTCCCTGAAACCCCGAGACGGATATCCGGCGATGACCTGGCTGTCGATCAGAGCTGCGGACGCCTCGAACAGCCGGACGTGTCGCTCGCCCCATACGAACATGACATCGTTCCTGTTGAGCGCCGAATCGAGCTGCGGGCCGAACCAGATCGACCAGGTCGAGCCCGCCACGATCCCGCCGGTTCGCGCCGCCGCGATCGCGATCGCCTGGGTGTTGAGCTCATGGCCTTCGTTCATCGCCCATCCCACTCTCGCTCCTGTCCGAAGCATCAACGCCTCATAGAGCGACGCCCGCTCCCAGAGCGTGAGCAGCGCGGCGCCGAATGCGACGGGAAGCCGGCGGCGCAGAACGGGGCCGACGATGCGCTTGCCGGCCGCAACAATCCCGCGCAGCCGGCAGGCAAGAAACTGCCTGCCGAGATCGCAACCGGCCTGGCGGCCGCGGGTCAGCGCCGCTATTTCGTAGGGCCCGTCGAGACGCCCGCCGTAACGGGTCCGGGCGTCGGTGGATACCGGCGTCGTATAAAACAGTCCGATACGGACATCGCCGGTCCGACGCAAATCGTCGAGCCAGTAGAGGTCGTCGATCTCGGGGGTCGGCGACGGGCGGGCCGTCAGGGCAATGATATCGAATTCGGGGGGCGCGCCGCCGGTCTGACGCCGGAGCAAGGCTCCCGCGTTCAAGCCGACCAACGCAAACCATCTCAGTACGTGCCGCAGGGCAGCTTCGCCGGACCAGAGATCGGTCTCATGGGTTCCCAGATCCGGCCGTCGCGTCATGCGAAGCCGGAACGGCGCCCTGTAAAACTCGGCCTCCAGCCCGGAGGCCCGCGCAAATCCCGCCAGCCCTTCGCTCAGACCGTCTTTCTGCATCAGGACGGCCACGGGTCCGTCGGCCCTGTCGAGACGGATCGCCGCCTCGACCAACTCCGTCTGACGCATGACGACGCGCGAGTGGGCAAGCAGCAGATATCGAACCGTTCGCCGCCTTTCGAGATCGTTCGCAAAGTGCCAGTCCGCGAGCGTACGGGCGATGGCGGGTTCCACATGGTTGATGCTGCAATCGACCTTGCGCTCCATGAACTCCGCGTAATAGCCGGGTGCCGGTCTTTCGACGAGCGGCGAAGTGACCGTATCGACGCGGATGCCCCTGCGGCGCAACAGCGATACGACGAACCGGGCGCAGAACCCCGTGCTCCGGGTCAGGCAAACGATTCGCCCGGTGGGCGGCCTGCGGATCAGATGCAGCGCCGCCCAGAAATCCAGATGGTCGACGCCGATGCTCGAATGCCGGACAGGCGTCGGCGAGCGGGCGTGCGGCGGGGATTTCATGACTGTTTGATCCATGCCGGGCAGAGCCGGGGTCCGTTGCGGGACGGAGTCAGGATATCTCGAGGACGAGCGACTGAATATTGAGCGGCATGATCCCGTTTATGATGACGCGCTCACCGTCGGCGCCCGGTTCGGTCCAGGACCGTATGGGGTCGTCGGGTTTTTCGAGATCGAACGGGATCCTGAAGGGCTCGAAGCGGAACGCGGCGACGCGATCCTGCGATTCGAGGAACGTGCTTACGGTCTGCGTCGAGATGAAATTGTATCCGCGCCGCAGGCCGTTCTCGTCGCCGGCATAGTGCCAGTAGATCAGCGCATCGATGGGGTAATCGTTGAAAAGCCCGGTAATGATGCAGCGCCCGCCATCCCGGGTAACGCGGATCGACTCCGCCAGCGACGGCCGAAAATCGTCGAAAATGCTGTGCACGCCCGTCATGGTGACGAAATCGAACGACCGGTCGGAAAACTCCTTCATGTCGTTGGCATCGCCTTGAATGTAGCGGCAGGCCGGCACGCGTTCCTGGCCGAGCGCGACCAGTTCGCTGTCATACTCGATGCAGGTGCAGGCGGAATCGGGAAAACGTTTCCCGATATAGTATACGAAATCGCCCGATGCGCCGCCGACGTCGAGCAGGTCGAAAGGGGAGCCGCCGGCGCTCAGTTCTATGCGGTCGGCGATCTCGACAAACAGCTGTTTCGGCTCGTCGCGATGGTCGGGGTAGTAAACTTCGGTATGTTTGTAATCCAGTATTTCGGTCATTCAGCCACTTTCCAAGATTTGATGCGTTCTGGCATCGGGTAAGGGTTTCAGGGATCCGTCCTCCCGCCTGCGGCGGGAATTCGGCGCAATTCGCTGTCAGGCCAGAAACTGCCGGATGATCGACAGGCCCGCCGGACCGCTGCGCTCCGGATGGAACTGGCAGCCGCAGACATTGTCCCTTTGCACGGCGGCGGTAATCGCGTGGCCGCCATAGACGCATGTCGCGATCGCGTCGCGGCCGTCTGCTGGCACGGCGGCGAAGGAGTGAACGAAATAGGCCGATGTTCCCGGCGCGATGGCTGCCAGCGGAGTGCCCGCCCAACGACCGGGAGCCGGTTCGCACAGATCGTTCCAGCCGATATGCGGCACCTTCTGCGGCGCGCCGTCGGCCCGGGTCCGCGGCAGCGGCAATACCCGGCCCGGGATCAGCGCCAGACCGGTATGGTCGCCGAACTCCTCGCTGGCATCGAACAGCATCTGCATGCCGAGGCAGATTCCGAGAACCGGGTTCCCCGCCGCGGCAAGCTCTGCAATCGCGGCTGACAGGCTTGCCTGTCGCAGGGCCGCCATGCCGTCGCCGAACGCGCCGACGCCGGGAAGGATGGCCCTGTCGGCCTTTCGAAGGGAATCGGGATCGGCGGTAAATACCGGCGTCGCGCCGCAATGTTCGAGCGCGCGCGCAATGCTGAACAGGTTCCCTGCGCCGTAATCGATGACGGCAATTTTCGTCATGAGGCCAGCGCGGCGGGCGCTTCCGGCCTGACGGCCAGCCCTGCATCCAGCGCCGCGCGTCTGATTTCCTTCAGGCTCAGCCGCTCGTAGTGAAGGACATCCGCCATCGCGACGGCGTCGACATGACCGTTGCGGACGACTTCGACAAGATGTTCGACCGAACCCATGCCGCCGCTTGCGATTACCGGCACCGGCACCGCGCCGGCGATGGCGTCGGCAAGCGCGATATCGAAGCCCTTTCGCGTCCCTTCCCGGTCGACCGAGGTGACGAGTATTTCGCCGACGCCTCGTTCGGCGGCTTCGATCGCCCAGGCGATGGCGTCGCGACCGGTCTTTTCGCGCCCGTTGTCCGTAAAGGCCTCCCAGCCGCCCGCCCGCGTTTGTTTGGCTTCGATGGACAGAACGATGCACTGCGACCCGAAGCGCCGGGACAGCGTTTCTATTAAACCAGGGTTGGCGATTGCGGCGGTATTGATCGCCACCTTGTCGGCGCCGGCGCGCAGCAGGCGGGTGGCGTCGTCGACCGACCGGATGCCGCCGCCGACGCACATCGGGATGAACACGTCGCGCGCGGTATCCGACACGATCTGCTCCAGATTGTTGCGCCCGTACAGGCTCGCCACGATATCCATGTAGAGCAGTTCGTCCGCGCCCTCTTCATAGTATCGCCGCGCAAATTCCCCCGGCGAGCCAACTACCCGCAGCCCCTCGAGATGGACTCCCTTGATCAGGTTGGGAGCCTTGACATCCAGACGCGGGATGAGACGGATATTGGCCATGTCGATCAGGTCCGGCCGTATCAGATCCGGCGTTCGGCAAGCAGCGCCCGCGCGATCGCCAGATCGGTGGGCGAATCGATATCGACGGAACGGTCGGCGGGCATGACATAGGCTATCGTTTCATCCCCGTAGAGCGACCCCGACTTCCTCAGCCAGGCGCAGTCGGCCACGAAAACGGCGCCGTTCGGCGCATAGACGGCGGTCGCTTCCTGCCGGCGCTCCGGCAGGTCGCGCCCGGCAACCGGCGTCAGCATGCCGTCAGCATCCACATCCAGCAGCCATTCCAGCGGCTTGCCGAGCGGGGCGACCGAAACGCATGCCGGTCGGCCCGACGAAACGCACCGTTCGATCGCGCCATCGATGTCCTCGGCGAGACGAAGCGGAGAGGTAGCCTGAAGCAGCACGACAAGATCGTAACCGGAAACCCGTTCGATGGCGTCGAGAACGACAGCGGTCCCGGTCGCTTCATCGGTGGCCAGTGCGGCATCCCGTACAAAGGGCGCTTCGCAGCCATTGGCGCGGGCGACCTCGATGATTTCCTCATCCTCGGACGAGAGAACGATCCGGTCGACATAGCGGGAACCCGCCGCCGCTTCGATCGTCCAGGCGATCAGCGGTTTGCCGCAGACATCGAGGACGTTCTTACGCGGCACGCCCTTGGACCCGCCGCGCGCGATGACAAGCCCCAGTACGGTCCGGCCGTCTATCACGAGAACTGGCCCGCGTAATCGTCGTTGGCGCGCCGAAAATCCTCGTGCCGTCCGACATCGATCCAGTATTCGCGAACCGGAAACGCCGCGACCCTGCAGTTCTCCGCGACAAGGCCGTTGAACAGGTCGGGCATGTCCAGCGCCTCGTCGGCGGGAACGCGATCGAGGACTTCCGGGGCGAGCGCGTAGATACCGGCATTCACGAAGTATTTTTTAACCGGCTTTTCCTCGACGGACAGGATCCGGGACCCGTCCGTCGCAACGACGCCGAAGGGAATCTGAACGTCGTGGGCGCGAACGCACATGGTTGCTACCGCCCGGGTCTCCGCGTGGAAATCGAGCAGATGCATCAGATCGACCTTGGTCAGGACGTCTGCATTCATGACGATGAATGGAAGCGTCGGCCGTTTCGGCAGCAGGGACAGGGCGCCCGCCGTGCCCAGCGGCGCGTCCTCGTGAAGATAATGAAACTCGGCGTCCCACCTGTCTCCGTTTCCGAAATGCGCTTCGACCATCTCGGCCTTGTACCGGACGGAAAAATGGAACGTCCGGAAACCCTGGCTGACGAGCTGGTCGACGATCGTTTCCAGCATCGGCTTTTCGCCGACATTGAGAAGCGGCTTGGGGGAGTCCTTGGTCAGCGGCTGCAGCCGGGTGCCGAGCCCGCCCGCCATCAGCACGACTTCGTTTTCGGCGAAGGGCCCCGTACCGACTCCGTCGATTGTATGCACCGCGACAACCCGGCCGTCGGCGTCGAGAACCGGCACCTTGCGTATCTGACGCCTTTGCGCGATCCGTTCCACCTCATCCAGGGCGCCATCGACGGATGCAGAGAGCGGCGATCGGAACATGATGGATTCCGCAGGATGTTCCGTCGTCCTGCCCGCAAGCAGGGCGCGACGGATATCGCCGTCGGTGATCGTCCCCGTCAAACGCCCGTCTCCGTCGATCACCAGGGCGATCTTGTGAAGGCTTCTGTCTATGGTTTCGATCGCGTCGCGAATCGTCGCACCCGACGAGAGCAGGCTGTCTTCAAGGGCCGATGCCATCCTGTAACTCTGCGTGTTGCCGGCGGAACCTATTCCGCGTCAATCGAATAGTTGCCGTAATGGTTGCGCCGCTGGTCGACGTCGTCGAATAGCCCCGCCTGCACCGCAGCGATAAGCCGGGGCGCCTCTTCGTGCACGTTGCGGGCGTTGGCAAAGCCGAAACGGTCGCGGAACTTATCGACGGAAACCCTGTAATTGCGAGGATCGACCCCGCCTTCGTTGTAGCGCACCGTACCGGGCACGCCGCATTCGAGCGCGATCTCGACGATCATTTTTTTCGTGTAGTTCTCGTCGGGGCTTCCGACGTTGAAGACTTCGGCCCGCACGTCGGAATCGTCCGCCTCCAGCACCGTTCGGATGGCTCGCGAAATATCGACGACATGGCAGTATGGGCGCCAGGTATTCTCGTCGTACACCAGCAGATCCTTACCCATGGCGAGTTCGCGGATGAATTCCGAAACGGTCAGGTCGAACCGCATGCGCTGGGAGAACCCGTAGGCGGTTGCGAAGCGCAGCACAGTCGCGGAGAAATCCGCACGGTTGGCATTGTTGAGGATATGCCGCTCCATCGCGACCTTGGTCTCCGCGTAGAGCGATACGGGGTTGAGCTCCGCCTCCTCGGTCGCCAGATCGTCGGTTTCGCGCAGCCCGTAATTGCTGCAGGTCGACGCGAAGACGAAACGGTCGATGCCGCGCCCCATCGCCATGTCGAACAGCCTCGTGCTGGCGTCGAGATTCGTCGCCCGCGCGAGGTCCGGATATTTCTTGCAGACGGGATCGCCGACGAGCGCGGCCAGGAGGACCACATGGTCGACGCCGTCGAGCGCTTGCGCCACCTGGTCGGCGTTTCTGATGTCGCCCCGGACGAAGCGGAAAGCGGGATGATTGAGAAACTGCTGCACCGCAAACCCGTGCCCGTAAAGCAGCGAATCAAGAACGGTGACGCGGTAGTTCGCGTCGAGCAGTTCGCGCGCAAGCGCGGTGCCGACATAACCGGCGCCGCCGGGAATCAGAACGTGTTTCTGGGACATGGTTCCTGAAAAACTGTGTGGAGAAAGGCGTTCGCGGCCGAAGACCCGCTAGGCGGCCGCCTCTATCGCGCGAACCCGGTAGAAGAAATCGTCGGCACTCATTTCTTCGGACATCTTGCGCAGGGTCAGGCTCTGGTTATGCGACCGGAACTGCTCAAGCTGCGTCTGCAGCATACGAAGTTGCCGTTCGGGCAGAAAGAATTCGAATTCGAACCTGTCGCTGGTGCTGATCGGCGCCGGCACGCCCTGATAGCCGCTTTCGCGCCACGCAAGCACGTCGTAGCGAAACTGGCGGCGCTTCCGGGCCACGACTTCGTCCATCGACTGCGTGAGCGTAATGCGAAGCTCCTGACTGAATGCCAGGATTTCCGTGCAGCGGTCCATAAACCCTTCGCGTTCCCCGGCAGGAAGCCCCTCGGCCTTTTCCGCCGCGATTCGAAGGAGAAAGGCGTTGAACGCCTCATAGCACGACAGAAGAATTTCGTACGTGTAGACGTAGTTCAGCTTGCCGTAATCGCCGCGCCGGAGCCGGTCGAGATTTTCGGGTTTTGCCCAGTATTCCGCCAGCGCCTCGAAGGTTTCGAAATTTTCGAGCTCGTGATCGGCCCGGAACCGTTCGTACAGGGCGCCCATCTCGTCCCTGTCCTCGGGAAAGCGCTCCGCGATATAGACGACCATGTCGACCGGGTGAAAACCGGCTTCGTTCATGAGCTGGAGATAGTCGTAGTACCATTTCCGGCCCCACATGAACTGAAGCAGGAAATGGATGAACCGGAAGCCCCTGAGATCGTCCATCGACATCGCGTTGGTCGCCAGCACGACTTCCTGGCCTTCGAACACCGTTTCGCCGTCATAGACGCCGAAAGCATTGTCGTGGAGCCGCCATCCAGTCCGCTTGAAATAGGCCGACCTGGATTCCGGCGTGTCCATTTCCGTGCCGGGCAGCAGGTGGAGATTGTAGTTGAAGACTTCGGCGCCCAGGTCGATCAGCCGTTTGTTCGCGTCGATGTGGCCCTGCCGCGTTTCGTTGGGCAGCCCCAATATGAGTTCCGAAAACAGCGACGTCTCGTGTCCTTCGGCGCGCAGCGTGCCAATCATTTCGGCAACCGAATCGAGCGGCAGGTTACGGCGCTTGATCGCGGCCAGTACGTCGTCGTCGAGCGTCTGCATCGACGCGCCGACCTCGCCGAGATCGCCCAGAGCGCGGGCAACCTCGAGCACCCTGTCGGGGCGCGTCTTGTTCCACTGGCAACTGACATGACCGGGATAGCCGGTGGATTCGTGGCTGTCCCGGAGACGGCCCGCGATCAGCCGGTCCCGGTCGAGAATGGAAAAATTGGCGTCGGCGACGAACAGGTTTCCCGTCTTTCTGCAGTTGCGTCCCAGGTAATCGATCTCGGCAAAGACGCGTTCATCGCTGAACCTGGCCAGCTTGCCCGTGCCGATCCCCCAGGCGCAGAAGGTGCAGCGATAGGGACAGGATCGGTTGGTCTCGAGTATCGGGACGAACGGCTCTTCGAAAAATTCGTCCAGCATGTGGTTGAGATAGGGCGAAGGAATTTCGTCGAGATCGCGGATAACGTCGAGGGTTTCGCCGACATGAACCCTGTCGCCGGCGCCCGGGTCGTTGAGCAGAACGCCGGGCACCGGGTTCCGTCGCAACCGGGCGACATCCCCGCCGAGTTCGAGATAGCGCCGGAGAAGCTCCAGAAACCCGCGTTCGCCCTGGTTGACGACAAAGGCGTCGCAATCGGGCGTCGCGTCGAAGAACCGGCCGGCATGGGCCGCGTCGGCGTTGGCGCCGGTGAAGATCGGGCCGCCGCCGACCGTAAGGACCCCGGGAACATGCTCCTTGGCGATCCCGAAGACGAGTTTGTTGAGATTCGTATTCCAGACGTAATGCGCCAGCGCCACGATATCGGGTTTCTCGGCCTTGATGGCGTCGATCATGACTTCCGGACGCTTGAACAGACGGATCTCGAGATTTTCCTCGATACGGGCCTGCGCGTAGGATGCGATGTAGCCGACATTAAGCGGAAAGGTCCACAGACTGACCTTTTCCCAGGTATGAACCAGATCGGCGAGGAATATTTTCATGTCGTCGGCTGGTGACCTTGAAACATGTTGACAGATATCGGGCGGCGCATCGTCGGGAATGTCAACCCTGCGATGAGGCACACTACCGTACTTCGGGTGAAACAGGTCCACCCGTTGGCATCGCATTTCCGGCGCACAAGCGCTCCGGTGCCGACGGCAAGGTAAGCAGAAACCGCCGCTTGCCTATATTGCCCGTTTAGCCGATTCGGGGGGCGGGAGAAATTCGCCGCCCGCCGGAGACGGCCACGCGTTCCCGCACCCGCGGAAATCCGCTGTTAATGCCACTCCCGCCGACTGTCGCGGTCGATCCGGACCCGCTGTGTTACAGGTCTTGTCGCAACCGCCGATCATCGCCAGAATTGACATGTTCACGGCACGAACAATATATCGTTCAAACGGTGAACGTCAAGCTGTGCGGGGGATAGCAGGTGGCAACGGTATTTTCGACCCGTTCGGGCGGGAGGCTGAAACCGGCGTTTCGGCCGGGCGGCGACTGATGGACCGGAGCATGGCCACGCCGGTACTCGAGACCGGGCGCCTTTTGCTGCTGCCGTTCAGCGAGAAACTTCATTTGACGGCGCGTTATGTTTCCTGGCTGAACGATCCGGAGGTCGTCCGGTTCAGCGAACAGCGCCACCGGCGTCATGATGCGGGTTCCTGTCGCGAATACGTCCGGACTTTCACCGCCGCCGGTCATCATATCTGGGCCATTGCGGCGCGCGATGCGTCTCTCGGGCATATCGGCAACATTACCGCGACACTGGATTCGCCGAACGGCCTTGCCGACGTGGCGATTCTGATCGGCGAGCGAAAGGCCTGGGGCTCGGGACTCGGGGGCGAAGCATGGATCGCCGTGTGCGACTGGCTGTTGCGATCGGCGGGAACCAGAAAAGTCACGGCGGGGGCGCTGGCCGCAAACAAGGCGATGGTCGCGATCATGGAAAAGGCGGGCATGCAGCCCGACGGCTGTCGCAAGGGGCATTATCTGGTCGACGGCCAGCCGGTCGACATGATCCATGCCGCCCTGTATTCCAACGACCGGACCTGACCGGCACAGACCCGGACAATCGCCCGCCGCAAACGACGAGCGGCGATTCCATGCGGTCGCCGGGCGAGTCCGAAACAGGTTGACCGGCATCGGGCAACGTATCAAATATATCGCTTCATCGGCCATCCGGAAGCTATACCGTTTCGCGTAAACCATCTGCGCATCGCTGGCGGGCGGCGGTCCGGTTCCAGAAACAGTCCTAGCAACGCAGGAGCGAACGGAGAAGCATGGGCAGACAGGGCGACGGCGAACCGGTTGGCGAAACCCGAGACAGCATTCCCCGCGGTATTTCGCTCGTTGTAACCACGCTGCTGTGGCTGTTTCTTGTCGTTTCCGCCTATGCCGGGTACCGGATATACGGCAGCATCCAGTTTATCGGGATCAGCAAGCAGGTCATCCTGTTCGGCGGCGTCCTCGCGGTGTTCGACATTCTCGTCATCGCCGCGCTCCTCAGATCGGAGGCCTTTCGCGTCAACCTGGCCATGGTGGCGGTCTCGGTCGGCGTCTCCCTGTACGCATTCGAGGCCTATCTCGATTTCTTCGACGTTCCCGACTACATGAAGGGCCTGCCAGAGAGCTTCGACCGGCGCTCCGTCGCCGACGTCGTCGACGACCTCAGGCAAAAAGGCGTCAAGGCGTATCCAGCGACATTTCCAGCCAATTTCACCCTGACCGGAGATCCCGTGACGATCGACGGAAAGCAGGTTATTCCGCTCGGATCGCAAAGCAACGCCACACTGGTTTACTGCAACGAAAGCGGCGAACGCCTCGTCTACAAGACCGACAGGCACGGCTTCAACAATCCGCCGGGGCTTTGGGGCAAGCCGGTCGATATCGTCATGATCGGCGATTCCTTCACCGAGGGAGCCTGCGTTCCGCCGGCGCTCAACATGGCCGCCCATCTGCGCAAGGAATTTCCGCAGACGCTGAATCTCGGCAAGGGCGGAAACGACTCATCGATTGCGCTGGCGACGATTCAGGAGTTCGTCCCGAAACTGAAGCCGAAACTGGTTCTGTGGTTTTTCTTCGCGCCGAACGACGTGGAGGATATCGCCCTGAATCTGGGACGCCAGCCGGTCCTTCGCCAGTACCTTGGCGATCCGGACTTTCGTCAGGGCGTCCAGGACATGCAGGACAAGATCGACCGGGCCATCGACGACCGCATCAAACAGGTTGAAGCAACGCGTGACGCGGACCGCTTTCGCGAGCGTTTCGCGAATTTCAGGATTCTGTACAGCCTCCGCGACATGATAGCGAGAGCGTTAGGCTGGCGCTCGAAATTCAACAGCAGCGATCCCGCCGATTACCGGGAATCGCTCGAAACGCTCCCGAAGATCGCGCGGCGCATCAAGAGCATCGTCGAGGCGTCCGGCGGCAAACTGATCGTCGTCGACCTGCCGGACAATGAGACGATCATGGGGACATGGGACATGACTCCTCTCAGGCGGGCGGCGCTGCAGGCCATCGCCGGCGAAGGCATTCCTGTCCTGGATATGGTGGCCGAATTTCGCAAACAGCCCGACCCCGGAGCGTATTTCTATTACCGGCGTTTTTCGCACTATACCCCTGAAGGATACCGGCTTGTCGCGGAGGCCGTCCTGAACGCCATCAGGGAAAAGGGAATGCGGCCGCAGTAACGCGGCCGGCGACGTCGCCCGAATTTCGGCGGACCGGAACCGCCATCGCCGGCGTCACCATGGCCGGGGCGACCTGTAAGTGGCGCTGACCCGCCGGCTTCCGGGCGGCAGGACCACCGCCATATGGATGCCGTTTACCGACCACGTCTCAAGCGGCCGGCCGTCCGCCGACACGTGCCAGAACCGGGAGCGGCTGTGGTTGAACACCAGAACGCCGCCTTCGGGAGCGGATACCGAAACGTCGTAACCGTCCGCCCGGCGGGAAAACGTATCGATGGCCGCCCTGCGCGAAACGGCGCTTTTCGGAAAGGCCGTGTCCTGCGTCACCAGGGTGCGTTGCAGGGCATGCCGGGCGACATCGCGATAGTAACCTTTGTCGGTGGGCGAATGCCCGGTCAAATAGACCCCTTGCGCCATGAACAGCCGGGGCAATGCGCCCTGCAGCGCATAGACATACGGATGGCCGGGCGAAAAATTGCGAGAGACATAATTTCCGATTTTCTGCCGCATCGACGCCTGGGCCGGAACAATCAGCGGCCGGTCCTCCGGCGGAGGGCCGGCTACTTCTGCAATGCCGCCACCGGACAGCGGCACCAGGCTGATCATGTGCGTGACGTTTGCGACGCGCAGCAGATCCAGGTCGGTCTGCTTCGTGATGTCGTGCGATTCGCAACAACGCCAGATATCGGATCGCGCGCCATGGCCGGCCTGGGCGACGGATGCATACAGGAAGTGCGGCGGCATGCCGACGCCGTGGAGCCAGTAATATACCCAGTGCCGGGACGGGATCTGCGGATATCCGTCGAAGGCTTCGAGACCGTATGTTGAGAGAGCGGACGGCGGCAGCCGCAGCGGGACGGCGCTGACCCGGAACGGTTCCGCCGGATGCCACGCCGCGTTGCGCAGACCGTCCAGCCCCAGCATGGCGCGCTGGCCGCCGAGACCGGTCCAGTAAATCAGGTTGCTCGCCTTGTTCGCGGAAAGTTGCGCAAGAGCGAGGGCGAGCGCAAATGCGGCCGGCACGGTCGCGCGCCATGACACTGCCGATGCCAGGCCGGATGACGGACCCGTCGAATCCGGCCGGCGGGCGACGACGTCGAAAGCGTGCGCCAGCGCGATCACCGCAACGAGCGGCATCCCATAACTCATGTAGCGGAACTGGATGGCCGACAGGTGCGGAATGCCGAAGTCGGCCCAGGGAACCGCCGCCAGAATCGGGCCGGTCAGCAGGACAATGGCGAGGGCGCCGAGAACCCGTGGCAGGCGTTCTCTCCCGTCGCGGAAGAAAATAAGGCAAAGCAGGGCCACCGCACTCAGCGACAGCGACGAAATCTGGGTTTCGTCGGGGATGTACTCCAGGAGATTCGTCAGAAAAGCATCGACGGGCAACGTAAAGTCGACCCCCGTCAGACGCGCCGATTCGGGGGAATAGGCGGTCAGCACGTAGAGATAGACGAACCAGTTCGCGAGGATCGCCGCAAGGAGGATGGCGCCGGACCCGGCAAGTCGGGACCAGCGGACGCCGCCCGCGAGCACTGTAACGGCCGCCAGGGTCGATGCGCAGATCAGGGCCGCGTGAACCGGCATCGTGCTGATCGCGTAGAACGATGCAAAAGCCGCTACCGCGAGAAAATACCGGAAATCGGTGGTGGCGCTGACCCGACGCGCCCTGACGACAACCAGATAGGCAAGCAGCGGAACCCCCGCGAAGGCGATCCCTTCCGCGAGCGTCACGAGAGCGACATATCGATGCGACACCGTATAGAAAGCGGCCAGCCAGAGCGCCAGCCACCGTTCGGTCCGGCACAGCCTGCGCAGCAGCAGGTACGTTCCGATCATGGCCGTGCCGGCGACCGTGACCTTGTGGATCAGAAACCCGATCCAGGGGGGGAAAACCTGAAAAAGCGTTCGTTCGAAACTTATGAAGGCGGAGGCCCAGGGCATGGTGCTCGCGTCGATGCCGCCGGCATGGCCATGCGCAAACGATCCCTTGAGAAACTCCGCGGTGTATACGAGCAGCGGAAAGCTCTGATTGGCCTCGTCGAACGAGTGGATGAAGGAGGCGGGGCCGAATATCCAGAATTCCGCGCTCCAGAACGCCAGCCAGAGGGCGACGAACAGCCGTGCGCGGCGCCGGTCGATCCGCGGACGCAGGAACAGGCCCGCGCCGAAGGTCGCGACCAGAACGGCGTGGTGAACGCCGGTCTCTATTGTGTTTACGTTGATCGAAGCTTCCATGGTTCAGCAGGCGGTCCGGCCGGCGCCCGACGGTCAATCGGCGAGGCGTCGACAAGTTAAGGGTTGATCGAGTCGGGGGCGCAGACTACATAACGTTTTGTCTAAAGGGCAGGATTTCATACTGGAATCGGGCGGACAAGCCCCGTCGGCAGGCGGAAGTTCATTCCCCGTCGGCGCCCGGAACGACCGCCGGGGACTTGTTTGATTCGGTAACGCCCAACGGAAATGGGGCTTTAATGGATTCCACCGAAACACGACAGGTTTCACGCTCCCTGGGTTCGACCGAGGGCGGCATCGTCGCACTGGTGCCTCGCGCGCCGGCAACCGGCGGGGAAAATGACTTTCCGCCGTTGCGCGATGCGCTCCGGTCTGCGGACATTGACCATGAGTTGATCGAAATCGATGCGGTCGAGCAAACCATCGAAGACGCGATGTTCATGCTGGACAACGAACTGGGCGCGCCCGATGTCGTTTTCCTGCTGGACGCAACCGCGCCGGGTTACGATCCCGCCCTGCTCGCTCAGCGCTGTATTTATCATTTCCCCAAGGTGCGCACTGTCCTGATCGGGGCGACCGGCTCTTCGGATGCGGATCCGTTTCAGCGGGTCAGATCCGCCCATTTCGCGGCGGCAATCGACAGCCTCGCGCCGGTGCTGGCGATCGCGGAGAATCCAGAGTTCGACGCCGCCACCGCGGCACCGGCGGGCGTATCCGTCAATCGCGCGATTTTCGACCGCCAGGCGAAGATGTCGGAAGTGATTGCCTCCTACACCAAGAAGACGGTGGAAGGTCAGGGGTTTTCCGACGTATGGCTGAATACGCCGGTTGCGCCGGCTTCTTTGCCCGAAGAGGAAACCGTCGGGTCGATTCTTGGCCGCGACAGAGTTTGCGGACGCGTCTTGCTGGTGATCCCTTCTCAGTTCAACGTATACGGGGTGGAAATCCCGCCGGCCTATCCGGCGCTGGGCGTGTTGTGGATCGCGGCGATGCTCGAAAAGGCCGGGCATTACGTCGAGGTCATTGATCAGGATGCGGACGGCATCAATCTGCCGGAAGTGGTGCAGCGCGTGACGGAAGGTCGCTTCGATGTCCTGGGCATCACCGCAACGACGCCGACATTCCCGAATGCGGTCGCCATTGCTTCCGAAGCCAAGAAGGCGAACCCGGCGATTCGCACGATTCTTGGCGGTATTCACGCCACCATCGACCCGATGAATTGCGCCAAGGAGACCTGTCTCGACTATATCGCGGTGGGCGAAGCCGAGTGCACTGCGGTCGAGCTGGTCGACGCGATCATGGCCAACGATCGCGACATCTCGCGCATCAAGGGCATCGTAACGCGTACGGACGATGGAGAAATCCTTGCGACCGGCGCGCGGAGCCTTGCGCCCGAACTGGACGATTATCCGCCTCCCGCGATGCATCTGATCAATCACCTGGACAAGTACGAGCCGGCCGACGCGGAGTTTCTGCCAGTGGCGCCGGTGATGGTGTCGCGCGGATGCCCCGGTCAGTGCACCTATTGCCAGACCAAGAACATTTTCGGCCGCCGGACGCGGTTCCGGTCTCCCCAGAACGTTATCGAGGAGATTCGGCATCTGGTGGAGACATACGGCGTAAAGGAAATTCATTTTCTCGACGACGTCATCACCGCCAACAAACCTTTCGTCAGGGAGTTCTGTACGCTCCTGAAACAGGAGCCGTACAAGCTGCGACTTCAGGTAGCCAATGGGCTGCGTGCCGATATGGTCAACGAGGAAATCCTGACCCTGCTGCGCGATGTCGGCCTGACCAATGTCGGATTCGGGATCGAGTCGGGCAGCGAACGGGTCCTCAAGGTGATCAAGAAGGGAATCAACAAGGATCGCGTCCGCAAAGCCGTCGATACCGCAAAGGGTCTGGGGCTCGATACCTGGGGCTTCTTCATGATCGGCCTGCCGGGCGACGACGAGGAAAGCATAAAGGAAACCATCGAGTTCGCCGTCGAGCTCGATGTCAAATTTGCCAAGTTTCTGATTTTGAAACCGTTTCCCGGCAGCGAGGTGTATTACCAGCTCGACGAGAAAGGGCTGATCGACAGCCGGGACTATTCCATGTACGGGGTCTACACGCGGCCTGTGCATCATCTCGAAAGCCTGTCCGACGAACGCATTCTGGAATTGCAGAAATATGCCTTCCGGCGCTTTTACCTGCGCCCGAGAAAATTGCTTGAGCACCTTCTGGATATCCGGACCTTCGACAAGTTCGTCACCTTCCTGAGGGGCAGCACGTTCATTTTCGCCCGGATGTTCAAGCGGCAGGCCGCCGGCATCGGCGTCAATACCGGCGGCTGAGCCGGGTCCGTTCGGGCGAAGAGCGGTCGCACCCGGAACGAAGCATGTTCAGGACGCATGGCATGGCCGGTTCGCAGCCGGTTACCCCGCCGTTCCGTCGCCTCCTTCACCCCGCTGAACCGGGACCCGGAACGTTGACGAATCATAACTTCCGGGAACGTTCTCGAGTCGCTGCCGTATAGAAACCGTTCGGCCCCGCTTTCGCGCTGGATCGAACGGCGTTCGCGAAGCCGGACCGGGGTGCCCGACATGTTGGACGCCGGCATCGGAAAAATTTACCCTGTTCACGCCGCGAACAATGTATTGTTCAGGCAATGAACGTCGCAAACACTCGTCGTCTCTGGGCGTATCGACAGCCGCGGAATGCAGTTTAACTCTCTCGTCTTCCTGTTCTTTTTCGTTGTCGTGCTTGCGCTCTCAGCCAGCGTGCCGGTCGAACGGCGGCGTTTCGTGCTGCTTCCGGCGTCGCTGTTGTTCTACGGATGGTGGGACTGGCGTTTCCTGGGGCTGATCCTTTTTACGATTACCCTGGACTGGGCGTGCGGCCGCCTGATGAGTCGTCCAGGGGCAAACCGGCGCCTCTGGCTCGTGGCAAGCGTCGCAACTGACCTCACCGTCCTGGCATTCTTCAAATATTTTGACTTCTTTCTGGACAACGCGATTGTCCTCGTCGAATCGCTGGGCCTGGCGGCTCACCGGCCCACATTGAGCATCCTCCTGCCCATTGGAATAAGCTTTTTCACCTTTCAGTCGATGGCCTACACGATCGACGTCTATCGCGGCCGAATGCAGCCTATCCGGGACTGGACCCTGTACGCCTCCTATGTGAGCTTCTTCCCCCAGCTTGTGGCCGGCCCGATCGAACGGGCGCAGCACCTGGTGCCGCAGATCCTCAGACCCGCCCCGATAACGGCGGAAAGGCTGCGGTCCGGATTCGTGCTTGTCTTGATCGGTCTCGCCCGGAAAGTCGTCATCGCCGATACGGCAGCGGCGCATGTCGATCGCATCTTCGCGAACCCGGCATCCCATTCCAGCATCGACCTTGCCGTCGGCGCCTTTCTGTTCGGACTGCAGATCTATGGCGATTTCGCGGGATATTCCGATATGGCGCGCGGTCTCGCGCGCATGCTGGGGATCGACCTCATCGTGAATTTCAGACGGCCCTATTTCGCGACGTCCATTACGGATTTCTGGCGCCGCTGGCACATATCCCTGTCGTTCTGGCTTCGAGACTACCTTTATATTCCTCTCGGCGGGAACCGGCGCGGCCCGATGCGGACATACGGCAATCTCCTCGCGACGATGCTTCTCGGCGGCTTATGGCACGGCGCAGCCTGGACCTTTGTGGTCTGGGGCGGCATCCACGGTCTTGCGCTGGCGGCAAACAGGGCGTGGCGTCGCTGGCGGGGCGAACCCGGCCCCGAGCCGGGATGGGGCGCGCGGGTTCTGGGGTGGACCCTGACCATGACGGTAGTCGGCATGGCCTGGATATTTTTCCGCGCCCAGACATTCGATCAGGCCGCAGCGTTCTTCAGCGGTCTGTTGAGTTTCCGGCCGGGGATCGATTTCATTACAGCGCTGCTCGCCGCGATCTGCCTGATCGCCGTTGCAGCCATTGATCTGTGTCAGAGGGAAAACGAAGAAGACACGCTGATCCGCACCTGGCACTGGGTGCCCCGCGGATTCGTTTATGCGGGCCTGATCGTTCTTGTCATTGCTTTCAGCGGCGCCGATGTTCCGTTCATTTATTTCCAGTTTTAAGCGACTGCTGACCGCTGCCGGTCTTCTGGCGCTGGCTCTTTTGCTGGCCGTGGAGTTTCTGGCGGTCCGGTCGGGCTGGATCTGGTCCGCAACGCCGCAATCGGCAACCGGCGCCTTCGATGCGCTCGAACGGCATGTCATCGCCAAATCGGCCAGACCGGCGGTCGTTTTTTTCGGATCGAGCCGCATGCGTGACGCCATAATGCCGCGACGCCTCGCGAAAGCCGCGGGACTCGCGCCAGCGTCGGTAATGAATTTGGGAATCACGACCGGCAACCCTTTCGATGCGGTGCGGTTTTACCAGCGAAACAGGGACCGGCTTAAACACAGCTGCATCTTCGTTGTCGGTATAGAAGACTGGTATCTCAACGGAGAAAGTTCGCCGACCCATCGGGACCGGCGCTTCGCGACCCTAGGCGAGAGGCTGAACGAATTTCCGTCGCAGTTTAGGCTCAGCCTGCTGGCGGGATGGATTTTCCGGACATACGACGCGCGCGCCCTGATCCAGTCCTTTCTCTGGACACGGACGCTTTCGATTTTCACCGGAGACGACCCGTCCCGCGTCTGGCTGACCGAAGACGGTCGTATCAGGTGGAGGTCTGCCGAAACGGAAACCGGGCCGGACGTGGACCCGGAGGTCGGCGCAACGGCCGATGGGCTGGTGCGCGGTTATACGAAGGACGGCTACCTCTTCAGGGCGCTTCGCAGATTTATCGACCTGGCCCGATCGGATGGCGTACGCGTTCTCGTTACAAGGGTTCCGTTGCGCCAGACATATCTGGATTACATTGCGGCGCGACACAGCGGATTTCTTCGGGCCTATGAGGCGGAGACCGCCAGCCTGCGGAATGCCGAGATCCTCCAACGCGACGAACCGTCAGGATGGGGGCTTGTTCCAGGCGACTTTTACGATTACGGCCACCTCGCCTTGCGCGGCGCCCGTAAATACAGCGAACGGTTCGGTCGCCTGTTGAAAACGGAATATTCCGAAACGTTGTCGGCAAGTCGCTGCAGGCCAACTGAACGCAGACGGGCGACCGGGCGATGAGACGTTTCGTCATCTGTCACGGCGCTCAACCGGCGCCGCCTGGGGCAAAGCGATTCTTGCCGTGGCAACGGCCGTCTGGATAAATTAGTTTTACCGAGAGACCGGTTTCCGAAAATCAGGAACGACATGTTATCAGCCCCGGCATACAATTGCGGTTCGGAAACGCTGGCCAGACTCGGCCTGCAGAAACTGCGCATCAGGATTCACTCAGACTGGCGCCACCATCCGCGCGACCTGCCGACGGGGTCGGTTCCGGACGCGCGGTTTGAAGACGCGCTCGGAACGCTGGATCGCGACGGCGTGGTCTCGATTCCAGAGTTTCTTCCGCAGGAGTCCTGGGACAGGCTGCAGGCCGAACTGACGGCGACCCTTCCGTCAATGAAACCGTTCAGTTCCGCCGGCCTGACGGAAATCAGCGAAATTATCGACACGCCGACCTTTACCGGCGAATTCGCGGCCCATCCGCTTCTCCTGGCGCTTGCCGAAGCCGTCACCCATCGAAAGATTTCGCGGCCGCCCGCCCCGTATATCTGGATGCTGCAGCTCGAAAACGAAACCGCCGAAGACACGACGGCCGCCCGCATCCTGCATGCCGATACCCATTACCCGACAGTCAAGGTTTTCTACTGTCTGAACGACATTGACGAGGAAAACGCGGCGTTCACCTATGTCCCGGGCTCGCATCGGCTGACGCCCGAGCGCCGGGCATACGAAATCCAGCGAAGCGTGGAAATGACGCGCCGAAAGGACGGAACGGATTTCGACGCGGCTCCTTTTGCGGAGGCATGGGGGCTGAAGGAAACGCAGATGTGCGGCAAGGCAAACACCTGCATCATTGCGAACACGCAGGGATTCCACCGGCGCGGAACTTTTCATTCCACCAAGCCGCGACAGTATGCACACCTCGATTTCCGTTATCTCGAAGGGTTGTCGCACCGCCTGCGCAACCTTCTCGCATGACCGGCGATATCGCGCGGATGGGCCTGGGCAATCCCGTGCCGGAACTGGCATGATTCGGATATTCCGATCCGTCGCACGGGTGCTCACGCCGGGAGACCGGCTGTTCCTCGGCGGGATCCTGGTCCTCAGCCTGCTGACCGCCGCGGTCGAGGTCGTCGGCGTCGGGGGAATCTTCTGGTTTTTCAACCTCGTCGTCGACCCGCAGGCGGCGGAACAGTACAGGGCGCTGGCATGGCTGAAGGAAACGCTCGCCGTGCCGGGAGACAAGGAATTTCTGACCGTAACCGGCCTGCTCGTGCTCGGCGTGTTTCTGTTTCGAATTCTGGTGTCGCTCACGCTGGTGCTGACGCAGGACGCGTTTGGACTGTCCCGCATCCATCTTTTCGCGGAACGGCTTCTGGCGCGGTATCTGAACAGGTCCTACGAGGATTTCCTCGCGCTGAATTCTGCGGCCCTGAACAAGAACCTGATTTCCGAGGTGCCGCGGTTCGTGAACGGCGTCCTGCTGCCATGCGTGCAACTCGTATCGCACGGGATCATCGCCGGCGCGATCGGAACCGCCCTGATCGTTTACAATCCCAAGACATCGATCGTCGTGATCGCCGTCATCGGCGCCATCTATGGCGCGCTGTACCTGGCGACCCTGGGGCCCGAACGGCGTTTCGGATCTCTCCGGGCGGAAACCGACGAAGGCCGCTTCAAGATCGCAACCGAGGCGCTTACCGGATTCAAGGAGATCAAGGTATTCGGCAGCGAAGCGGAATACGGGGCCCGGTTCGCGCAGGTATCGAAGCGTTTCGTCCGGTACGAACTCATTCACAAGCTTCTGTCCCAGGTCCCGCACTATGTTCTGGAAGGGGCCGCTTTCGCCGTCCTGATGACGCTGATGCTGGTATCTCTGCGACACGCGGTGGATCCCGCCGCGGTCGTCGCCGAGGTGAGCCTTTACGCGTTCGCCGCCTATCGCCTGATGCCGTCGGTGCGGAGCGTCGCGTCGTCGCTGGCCGAAATCCGGTTCAACGAAGCAGCGCTGGCAATCGTCGGCGACGAGTTGCGGCCCGACCCGCCGTCTTTCGCCCAGGAACGGCAAAGCCAGGCGGAAGCGCCGACGTTCCGCGACGGCATTGCATTCGAAAATGTCAGCTATACGTTTCCGGAGCGATCGGCACCGGCGATCGATGCCGTAAGCCTGTTTATCGAGTGCAATTCGGCGGTCGGCTTCGTTGGTGCGACAGGCGCCGGCAAATCGACCCTCGTCGACATGCTGCTGGGTCTGATCGAACCGGGAACAGGCAGGGTGCTGGTGGACGGCAGGCCGCTCGACGGGAACAGCCGGGTCGCCTGGCGCGCCCGGACCGGTTATGTGCCGCAGCATATTTTCCTCGCCGACGACACGGTGGCGCGCAATATCGCGTTCGGATGCCCCGACGACCGGATCGACATGGCCAGGGTAAAAGAGGCGGCGCGGCTGGCGCATATCGCCGACTTCGTGGAAACCGAGCTTCCGGACGCCTATGCGACCATGGTTGGCGACCGCGGCGTGCGTCTGTCGGGCGGCCAGCGACAACGCATCGGAATCGCCCGGGCGCTGTACCGGGAACCGTCGCTGCTGGTGCTTGACGAGGCTACCAGCGCGCTGGACGCGGAAACGGAAGCCGCCATCACCGAATCGATTTCCGCGCTGACGGGCAAGGTTACCCTGATCGTCATTGCTCATCGCCTGTCCACGGTAAGCGGCTGCAGCACGGTCCATCTGCTCGATCATGGGCGTCTCGCCGCATCGGGAACGCTCGACGAACTTTCGAGAGCGGACGCCGGGTTCCGCCGCATGATGGAACTGAACAGGATGGAAGATGCGGGCCGCTAGCGCCTGGCCGGCTGGACCAGGGCAGGGCCGTTTTCCCGGTCGGGCTTCCGCGGCGCGGCTGGACGGGCGGTCAGAACGGTGGACTTCGCTGGCCGCTTCATTTAACAGAAATTGCTCCGCAGAAACCGCCGAAATCAAACATGCTGAATAACAAATCAATTCTGGTGACGGGCGCGACCGGTTCCTTCGGTCGCGCGTTCATAAAAACGGTTCTTGAGCGGTACGAACCCGCGAAGGTCATCGTATTTTCGCGCGACGAACTAAAACAGTATCAGATGCAGGAAGACCCGGCCTTCAAGGACCGGCAGGAACTGCGTTTCTTTATCGGCGACGTGCGGGATGCACAGCGGCTGGAAATGGCGATGCGCGACGTCGATTACGTGGTGCATGCGGCCGCCCTGAAGCAGGTGCCGGCCGCTGAGTACAACCCGTTCGAATGCATCAATACCAACGTATTCGGGGCCGAAAACGTCGTCACCGCAGCGTTGCGGGCCGGCGTCGAAAGGGTCATCGCCCTGTCGACGGACAAGGCGGCGAACCCGATCAATCTGTATGGGGCGTCGAAGCTGGCCGCGGACAAGATTTTCGTCGCGGCCAACAATCTGGCGGGGGGGATGGGCGCCCGGTTCGCGGTCGTCCGCTACGGCAACGTGATCGGCAGCCGGGGAAGCGTCGTTCCGTTATTCCGGCGGCTGATAAACGAAGGCGTGGAAGAGCTGCCGATTACCGACGAACGCATGACGCGGTTCTGGATTACGCTCCAGCAGGGCGTGGATTTCGTCCTCGGGGCGCTGGAGAGGACGGTCGGCGGAGAAATTTTCATTCCCAAACTGCCGAGCATGAAGGTCGTCGACCTGGCCAGGACCATGGCGCCCGATCTGGGAATCAAGGTGGTCGGCATCAGGCCCGGCGAAAAGCTGCACGAGGTCATGATCACCGAAGACGATGGTCGCAACTGCGTGGATCTGGGAGATCTGTACGTTATCCGGCCGGCCTTCGCCTTCTGGCACGACCAGACGGTCAGCTACAAGGGCGTGCGTCCGGTACCGGAAGGCTTCATATACGCCAGCGACCGAAACGAGGACTGGCTTGACGCCGAACGGCTCAGGGCGCTTCTCGCGGAATAACCGGGCGCTCCGAACCGTCGCCCAGCATTCTCCGCACCGCCGCCGCCGCATTTTCGATGGCGCCGTGGGGAAATGCCGAATCGACGGCTTCCCGTGCCGGCTGGTTTGCGCCGCCGAGTGCCGACGCGATCGACGGCGCGACCTCGTCTCGGGTGGCGGCGACCGGAACGAGCCCCAGCGCGGTGCACGACAGCCATTGCGCCTCGATCGCACGGGGCAATACGCTGAGCGCCGGAACGCCCATCAGCACTGCCTCCGTCAACGGCATCGACGTCATGCCGACCGCGACCGCCGAGACGGCGAGAAGGTCGAAGATCGGCACCGCCTCGATGACGGCATCGACTTCGTTTTTCAGCCCGCCGAAATCCCCGGGCGCGTTTTTCGGATGCGGTCGGAGCACGAGTGCGGGCCGGGGATGCAGACCGGCGCACGCGTCGAGGACTTCTTCCAGAACGATCCCGGTCCGGTCGTCGCGGGAACCGCGGCCGCGAAGCGTGTACGCCGCCGTTCGCCGGTAGCCCGCGGGATCGAGCCCGTCATTCACTTCCGCGAGAAACGTGACGACAGGCCGATCCGGGGCAATCGCCGGCAGAAGGGCGCGCCGCGCTGTCGCACGTTTTTCCGGGTCGAGATCGCAGGCCCTGCGCCGCACGACGTCAAAATACGGATGCCCGACGACGATCGCGCGTTCGTCGGACAGGCCGAGCTCGAGATAGGCATTGCGTACCGCTGCGTCGGGAACCAGCAGCCAGTCGGGGCAATGACGCAGCGGCGACGCGGCGTCGCCGCCGGAAAACCGGTGCGTCGCATTGGCCAGGCCGTCGATCAGCGCGGCGGTCCGCAGGCGCCGCTTCCCGGCCGCCTCGACAAGGCGGTGGGCCAGACTGCAATGATTTTCGGAAGTGCCGACCAGCACCGCGTCGGGACGTCGGGCTGACAGGATCGCGTCGGCATCGTCATCGGGGGTGGCCCACGAAGCGTCGTCGTTCGAAAGAAACGCCGAGGCATGCCCGGCTGCGAGACGAATGACGTCGATCCCGGATTCGCCGAGCGCCGCTGCCAGCGGCGCGGCAAAATTAGCGGCGCCGGGGTCCTCGACAAATATGAGAACTCGGGCGGTCACGGCAATTTCAGCGCGCCGCCGTACGGCCTGGCGGGATTTGCCGAAACCCGCTCGTTCGGCGACGCGTTGTCGAGACATGTTTAGTCATGTTTTTCCGGTGCAACGCGGGTGCCGCCGCTGTCCAGGGATTGAATCAGTGCCTCCACCGCCGCTTCGCTGGCGAGCGCCTCTTTCGCCGGCGCGCAAAGCTCGGCGCGGTCTGCCAGAAAACCTGAGAGATTGTCGTAGACCTCCCACAGGGCGTATCCGACGGTGCTTCGGAGTTCTTCCCCGCCATCGCTCTCGATTTCGAAGCTGCCTGCCATCGCCCGGTTGGGCTTTCGGGCGAACGCTTTGACGCAGAGCCCCTCCTGACGGATCGACAGCATCCCGTTGCTGCCCCAGATGTCGAGGCCGTTCTCGCGATAGCTCGCGACATCGACCGGCGCGAAGCAGATCCTCTGCCCGGACGCCAGCGCCAGCGCGAAGGGAATATCGACGTCGCCTGCCAGCGGCAGTGCCGTGCGGGCGGCGGGCGGCCCGAGAGATTCCACCCAGTCGATTTCGCCCAGCATCATCCGGACCATGTCGATCATGTGGAGGCCGTTATTGCGGAGCCCGTTGCTGTAAACGCCGAACGCCGTCTGCACCTCGCCGAGGCGGCGCCCGAGTCCTCCGAGGGACAGCTCCCGGAACAGCCGGTCCGCGCGACGCCACAGATTGACCTGGATTGCGATGTTGCGCGCTTCGCAGGCCTCGATGAACGCACACGCCTCGCCGAAAGACGCAGCCAGCGGTTTTTCGACAAGCACTGCCCGAAGGTTCGGCAGGCCGTCCAGCAGGGACAGCCTGTCAGCCGGCGGCGTGGCGAGCACGGCGATTTCGGCTCGCTCCGCCGCCCGGAGATCTCCGACATCGGCGGCAACTTCGGGCGCCGACCATCGGCTTCGCGCTGTCTCCCGGGCGCTTTCGGAAGGGTCGACGACGCCGATCCAGTCGAAAGCCTCGTGATCGCGCAATACCTGGGCATGGGTCGCATACGGATAGTGGCGAGCCATCACCGGATCGTCCGCATATCCGGCGCCGATCCGGCCGAACCCGATTACGACCGTCGGGAACCCCGCGCCCATCAGCGTACCGGGCGCTCTTCGCAGTGCCGGTTGATTTCAGCCAGCTCGGGCTCGCGCCGAAGCAATTCCATCACTTCGGCGACGCCAAAGACGGGCCCGAACTGCGGTTCGAGACGCCGATATACGGCTTCTATGAATTCGCGGTCCTCGGGATAATCGAACTGGAACCGGAGGTCGGGGCCATGGCAGCGTGCCGGCGCCCGCATGTGGATGATGCGGTAGCGTTCGGGGTTTTCGTAAAAATATAGCGAGACATGCTCGCGCACCGCCGGGTCGCCGATATTGCTTTCCACCCATTCCAGATCGGCGCGCCGAAAAACCTGGACATCGGCGCCCATCGGGTAGCTGAGGTGGTAGCAGTTGCTGACAACGTCGCAATCATTGACCAGGAATGTGTCGATTCCCTGATCGATCAGCTCGGGATCGGCGAGCGGACAATCGCCCGTTATCTCGACAATGATATCGCTGTCCATCATTCGGTGGGCTTCGACCACCCGGTTGAGCACATCGTCTTCGCTGCCGCGAAAGCAGGGAAGATTCTGCGCACGCGCCCATTCTTCGACCGGATCGTCGGCGGCATGGGCGGAAGTGGCGAGAACGATGCCGTCGAGCCGCTTCGCCGACCGCAGCCGGGTCAGCAAACGCGTCAGGCTCGGCTGGCCGGCAATATCGGTGAGCACCTTGCCGGGAAATCTCGAGGAGCCCATGCGCGCCTCGATGCTTGCCACCACTCCGGGCATCAGTTTCTGTTTCGAACGGCAGCGGCCCGCGCCAGGGCGTCGCGGTTCTCATGAACCTTGCGGACCGACGCCACGAACTGCCGGGCGAGTTCATCGTCCACATCGAAGGCGCAGGTCTCGAATAGCGCGAACTCGTGCCGGTAAAGCCTTTCCGCAACCGGGCACAACTCGCCTTCGTAGGACCTGTCGGTCAGGGTAAAGGGAAACCCGTCGCGACCGATCGCCTGACGCCTCTGGAACAGGGGAAGACGATAAAGCGGCTCGACATAACCGCCATAGGCCGGAAAGCCTTCCGCCCGCAGGGCCTGAAGAAACGTCTCGCGGTCGACGCCGAGCGCGGCTTCGTCGAGCTTGAAGGTCCAGGTGTAATACACGTGTCGGCAATCGGAGCGTACGGCGGGCGGCGTAATGCCTTCGAGATTCCGCAGACCCCCGGACAGCGCTTCGGCGAGCGCGATCCGCTTTTCGACATGCGCATCGATCCGGTCGAGCTGCACCAGCCCGATGGCGGCGCTCATTTCCGTCATGCGGAAGTTGAAGCCGACCAGGTTGGTTATGTCGTTGACGCCGCTGTCGTCGATACAGTTCTCGCCGTGATTGCGCACCATTCTGAGCCGTCCGGCGAGCGTTTCGTCGTCGGTCAGGCACATGCCGCCCTCGCCGGTATGAATGTGCTTGTGATAGTTCAGGCTGAAGATTCCGATGTGGCCGACAGAGCCGGCAGGGCGGCCGTATTCTTCAGCGAGCGGGCCCTGGGCGTTGTCCTCGACGAGGTACAGACCGTGCCTGTCGGCGATATCCCGCAGCCGTGCGAGCTGAGCGGGATGACCGAAAAGATTGACGACGATTATCGCCTTCGTGCGCGGCGTAATCGCAGCTTCGACCGCTTCCGGATCGAGGCAGAACGTTTCGTCTTCGATATCGGCGAAGACGGGGATGCCGCCGTAAAGCAGAGGCGCCATGACGCTGGCCGACATCGTCGTCGGCGGGACGATCACCTCGTCGCCGGGGCTGATCCCTATCGCCGCCATCGCGGAAAACAGGCTCGAGGTCGCGCTGTTCGACGAAATCGCAAAGCGACCGCCGAACCGCTCCGCCCATCTCTCCTCGAATGCCCGGATGCGCGGCCCCCCCAGGAACTCCGCGCCCCACGAGCCGTAAAAACCCGACAGGCAGTTGTCGTCGATGACCGCCCTGAGGGCCTCGGCCTCTTCGGTACCGACCGAGCGGTACGGCTCAAGCGGCCGGGTGACGGCGGGCGGGCCGCCGAACAGCGCAAGCGACGTGTCAGTCATCGGCGACCAGCGACCACGATACGGGCGTGCCTCTCGTCACGGGCCTGGCGGCGCTCCGGTTCAGAACGTCCGGAAAATATTTCGGCGCCAGCCCGTGTCCGGGGCGGATGATGCGGATATTCTGTTCGGTGAACCGTTCTCCCGCCGCGATGTCGCGCACCGCGTAAATCGATCTTCTGAATATGACGTTCTCCTGTTCGGACGATTCCCGCTCGTAATGGATTCGGCCGGTCGCAGCGGCCGCCGTCCGGCAATCCGCCGCCATGGCCGCGAACTCTTCGGGTTCCATCGAAAATCCGGAGTCGGGACCGCCATCCGCACGGCGCATGGTGAAGTGCTTTTCGATTACGCACGCCCCGAGCGCCGCGGCGGCGACGGCGACCGAGCCGCCCAGCGTATGATCGGAAAGCCCGGTTGCAACGCCGAAAGCCTCGGCGAGATGAGACAGCGTCCGCAGGTTTGCGTCGGCCGGCGGCGCCGGATAGGCGCTGACGCAGTGCAGCAAGACCAGCGCATCGCAGCCGTTGTCGCGTGCGCACGTCACCGCATCCTCTATTTCTCCCAGCGACGCCATGCCGGTCGACATGATCATGGGTTTCCCGGTTTTCGCGACGTATGCGATCAGCGGCAGGTCGACCAGCTCGAACGAGGCGATTTTGTATACCGGGTTGCCGAGTCGCTCGAGCAGCTCGACCGAGCTGGCATCGAACGGCGTGGAGAATACCGTCAGCCCGAGACGGCGGCCTTCTTCGTACAGCGCGTCGTGCCATTCCCAGGGCGTATGCGCTTCGCGATAGAGATCGTAAAGCGTGTAGCCGTCCCACGGTCCGCCGGAAATCCTGAAATCGTCGGCGTCGCAATCGATGGTCATTGTATCGGCGGTATAGGTCTGCAGCTTGACCGCGTCCGCGCCCGCCGTTTTTGCTGTTCGCATCAGCTCCAGGGCGCGATCGATGTCTCCGTTATGGTTGGCGGACAGTTCCGCCACCATCCATGGCGGTTCGCCGGGTCCGATGACCCGGCCACCGACGACGACCGGACCGGACGTGGATTTCTTGCCCGCCGCCATTGCCTTACGCCGCCTCGGATGCGCCGGTCTTCCGATCGGCTTCCGCCGCTTCCTCGGCCAGGATGTTCGCGACGATGCGGCCGATGTAATCGGGCGTACGATGCGGCGACGGATGGTAATGCTTGTCTATCCCGACACTCGGCTGGTTGCCATGATAACGGAACAGCTGCACCCAGTACGACTGCTGCACCAGCCATGCCGGCACGAGGCTGGGCCCGCCGACGCTGCCTGCGGCGCGAACCCTTTTATCGATGGTACGCGCGATCTTGAGGAGCGATGACCCCGTATAGGGATGGCTGAAATCCTCTTTCATATAGGTTTCCATGCCGGGAACTTTAGGCGGCACGAAACCATCTGCGAGGCAGTCTTCAAGCGTCTGCATGAGTTCGTCGTAAGTATCGGGAACGAACCGTCGATCATAGGAGTTCAGGATTTCCCTGGCTTCGAAGCCGAGATAGTCGCTGACGCGCGTCAGCTTGTCGATGGAGATCACCGGGACCCCGGCAATGTAGGCTTCGGCGAAGGTCAGGGATGCGGTTGTCAGGATGGCGTCGAGGCCGCTGGCCCATTCGTAGATCGAGAACCCGTGATCGATCTCGACCCGGTCGCCGTAGGCCGCCTTGAGCGCATTGAACGCCGGCCCGCGCGCCGCTTCCTCGTGATGCGGCCGCAGGCTCACCTCGTAGTCCGTATTGGCCATGAAGTAATGAATGAGCTGGCAGTAGCGCGAATACGTGGCGACCTGGCTTAGGATCGCCTCTGTGCTGGCTTCGAGCTCATCCCAGTCGCAATCGTCTTTCGAGCAAAGCGGACGGTCGCCCATGGTCAGGAGTTCGAGAAAATCGGGCCGATTGTACTTGTTGATAAACGGAAAGCGGCCGACGAACCCGATACGGATGCGTTGGCGGGGCTTGCCGCCGCCGCTCCAGAATTTTGCGATGTCGAGACGGGGGTTGCCCACGACCGAAAGCCGGTCTCCGAGACCGGCGTCGCGCGACAGGAGCCATTGCCGGTGCGCGTCGTTCCAGCAGAAAATATGGGCGATCCTGTCGAGACAGTCCGGTTCGAGAACCCGGTTGTAAATGAACTGACGGTTGAGTTCGTGCCGCTCGCTGCCTTCCTGCGGAATAAAAGAAACCTCGACGCCCTTCCGGCCCATGAGCCCGGCATCGAAGAGACCCCCGATCTGATCCCCCAGGCTGTGGATAATGTGATCCGGCCGCCAGAGCCTGATAAGGGGGATCGTCGTCATTCGCGAGCTGAGCTGGACGTTGTGCCCCATCCGCGTCAGGAGTTCGGCCAGCACCCCCAGATGGGCGAAGTCGCGAATAAGGGAGTCGACGTGGATAAGTATCTTCATCAAGCTTCTATGAATTCAGAATGAAAGGGGTTTCCCGGCTTCCGCAGAAGCGGGTCGGGATGCGGCATCCGGACTGACGACCGCGACCATGGCGAGCTAGGCGCAAAGCCGGATCGAGCGAAGGACGGCGAATGCTTCAGCCGCCGCCACGCCGGCCTGGCAGCCTCTCAGCCGCGCCAGCGCCTCGATGGCCTCGCGCGACCGGGCATGCGGAAACGGACGCATCTCCGACGCGTAGGCATCGAGCGCGGCCATTTTTCTGTCCAGCGACGACGTTATTTCTACCCAGTGGTTGGGCCGGAAACCGCCGGTCTGTTCTATCGATTCCCATTCCGTGCTGGACGGGGTTTCAAAGGCATAGATCTCACGAACCGTGCTTCCGGGCAGGGGGCGGCAGGCCGTCAGGGTCGCCCGGTGCGCAACCGCGTGGTCGATGTTCAGGTCGCCCCCATGATGGGTATAGATAATCGATGCCGTCGTCCGGGAGATCGCGTCCTCAATGACCTGAACGACGTCAAGCAGGTCCTGCCCGTCAAGCCGGTTGTCGGGCAGACCCGCAAAACGGGGCGGCTGAGCCCCCAGAATACGCGCCGCTGCTTTTGCCGCGTCGTTCCGCGCTTCAACCGCGCCGGCCGTATCGGACCCCTGCGCCGCGCGGGAAGACTCGCCGTCCGCCAGTATCAAAACATGGACCGTATCGCCGGATGATGCATGACGCGCGATCGTAGCGCCGACCCCGAGCACCTCGTCGTCCGGGTGCGCGGCGACAACCAGTACGGACTGGCTCATTTTCTGTCCTTTTCGGTATTTGCCGGCCGGATCAGAACCCGTGCGGTGATCCTGTCCCCGGCCAGTTCCGCGTGATCGAATTCGAGCTGAAAATCGCCGTATCTGAGGAAGGCCCGCGGATAGGTCTCGGCATCGAGCATGCGGATGTGATCGAAAAGCGCCTCAAGAGTTCCCTTGGTCGGAAGCAGGCTTTGCTCCGGCGACCGACGCGAAAAGACCACGACGTCGCCGGCCTGTGTCACCGGCTCGGGTTCCCGCGCAACGATATCGCCTATCAGTTCGTAGATCAGGTTCGCCGCGCGCTCGTAGATTTCCTGTGCGCGTCCCGAAAGATCCAGTCCGGTCTTTGCGTATACCGGGCCGGCATCCATCTCGTCGACCATCCGAAGCGCTGAGAGCATGGTCGCATTATGTCCGTTGAGGATCAGGTTCTGCAACGGGCTCCCGCCCCGGCCATAGGGAACGTCGGTCATGTGGAAACAGACGCACTCGACGGCAGAGAGAATTTCCGGCGGTACTTTCCAGGACCAGTGCGGAAAGAAGACGTAACGAGGTTGCAGTCGTTCGATCAGCTCGAGCGTCAGGTCGGCCGGGTCGTCAACGAGAGACCACTCGCCCGGAAACGACGGCGTATGACGCTGAAAGGCATCGACATTCCAGGGCTTTATGGCGGCCACCAGATAGCCGGTCATGCGGCGGCATCCATGTTCGGCTGTTCGAAATGCCCCGGGCTGATTTCCTTGTAGCCGGCTGACCGGAAAAGGTTTTGCGCCGCCACGTTTGCGGGCAGCACTTCCGCGACCAGACTTGAGTCCGGGACAAGATCCCGCGCGAGCAGGAGACCGGCGCGCGCCAGCCCGAGCCGTTCGCTCCCCGGGGCTGCAAGGATTGAAACTTCGAAGGCGGTCGGGCCTGTCCGGTCGAGCCTGACGACACCGGCAGGGCGGCTGTCGTGCTGGATGATATTGAAAAGACAACCCGGGTCGGACAGCTTGCTTTCCAGCCAGCGAAAATGTTCCTCGGGCGTCGGCACGGCCGGATTGCGGAAATGTCGCCGGACGCCCGGATGACTCTGCCATTCGAGCAACAGATCGCCATCCGCCCCGGTCGCCGGCCGCAGCATGACCGCACCGCCGTCGCGGGCCCTGGGAGGGTCGAGCGCCTGAACGACGCGCCGCACCCCGATCCCGTCGCAAATTCCTGCCGCCAATTTTGCCATCGCGAGTCGATAGTCGTCCTCCAGGACCAGTCGATCCAGCGCTTTGGCAACCGTGTCGGCACTCAGCTCGGCGCCGCGGTCGACAAGATGCACGGCGCCGGCCGCAGCCAGGGCGCGCGATCCCGGAAGCTGGTTGTCGGCGATCGGAATCAGGATGGTGGGCAGAGCCAGACAACACCGTTCCCAGCTTGTTCCGCCACCGGCGCCGATGGCGATATCGCAACCCGCCAGCAGCGCCGCCATATCGTCCACGCGGGTGTGAAGCCGCACCCCGCTGCCCAGGGACGCCGCCCGTTCCTTCGCCTCGGCATAGTGGGCCGCTTCGGCGGCGATGACGATCTCGGCGACCATCGGCACGCTGCATTTCGCGAACCCCTCGATCACCGTCAGCACGGCCCCGTCGGCATCGCCGAGCCCCATCGATACCGCCACCTTTTCAGCCGGCCTGTCGAGCGCGGCCAGGCGTTGCGGCCGGAGGCGCGCGAAGGCGGGCCGGAGAAGCGCATAGGCGGGGCCGGCCATGACGCGGGCATTGCCGGGCACGAGCGAGCGGTAATCCTCGCCCCGCCGGCCGAAATTCTGATCGAGCAGAAGATCGCAGTCATGCGGCCGGTCGGCCAGATCGTCGAGAACCAGAACCGTCCCCGCGCGGTTGCGGACCCGGCATTCGTATTCCGCATCGAGGCCGTAGTGATCGACCACGAGGAGATCCCAGTCGCCATCGGGAAGACGGTCCGGGTCCGCGGCCGCATCGGCGGGCAGACGGTGAATTTCATGATCTGCGAAGAAAGCTGCCGGCACGGTCCGCGTCGTTTCCCCGACCGATGCGAAGCGACATTCCCACCCCCTCCTTGCCAGTTCGTTTGCAAGCGTCAGGCATCGCATGACGTGCCCGCCGCCGATCGCAGGAGAGGCATCAGCGCGGAACAGGGCGCGGCGGGACGGCGCCTGCATCACCGGACCCGAAAAAGAGGTTGCAGCGGGGCGCACCGCAGATAGTCGTTCATCCTGTTTTCTAACACCGCTGCGCGAAGAACCGGAAACACCTCGTCATAGACTTCGAGCAGACGGTCGATTTCCGCCGGCCCGTGGGCGTAGGACATGTTGTGGGTTCCGAACGACAGGATTCCGCGCGCGAGAATTTCCTGCATCCAGAGCGTCTTGATGTCCCAGGACGAATAGTCGCCGCAATCGGCGAACAGCAGGAAAGACCAGCTCGGATGCCCGGCGCTGGAAAGGAAGTCGCTGCAGCCGTGACGCGCGATTCGTTCCTCCACTCCGTCCTGAAGCCGGGTTCCGAGTTCGGCAAGGCGAGCGGTAACCGCCATCGTCCTGGTCTTTTCCATTGTCGCCAGGGCGGCGGCGAGCGACAGCGCTTCACCGCCCATCGTGAACGAAAAGAAGACCTCCTCCATCAGCGCCATCACGTCCGCCCGGCCCGCGACCGCCGACAGGGGATAACCGTTCGCCATGCCCTTGCCGAGGCTGCAAAGATCGGGCGTCACGCCGAACAGTTGCTGCGCACCGCCATCGGCGAACCGGAAACCGGTGATCATTTCGTCGAAAACCAGCAACGCGCCTTCGGCCTTGCACAGGTCGCGCACGCCCTCGAGAAATCCGGGGGCGGGCCGGGTCGTGTTCATGGGTTCCAGAATAACCGCTGCGATCTCGCCGGGAAATTTCCGGAACAGGTCGCGCAATGTGTCCAACTTGTTGAAAGCAAAGCCATGGGTCAGTTCGCGCGTAGCCTGCGGAACCCCCCGATTGCGCGAGGTCGATCCGATATACCAGTCCTGCCAGCCGTGATAGCCGCACGCGGCGATGCGGTCGCGGCCGGTAAAGGCGCGGGCCAGACGAATTGCGCCGGTCGTCGCATCGGAACCGTTCTTGCCGAACCGAACCATCTCGGCGCAGGGCACCATCTCGACAATCGTTTCGGCGACCTGCATCTCGAGCGGGTGCGAGAGGCTGAAGATGACCCCCCGATCGAGCTGCCCCCGGACCGCGGCATCGACGTCAGGATCGCGATAGCCCAGGGTCATCGCGCACAGCCCGTTGACGAAATCGATATATTCGTTGCCGTCGACATCCCATACCCGACAACCATCCCCCCGCTCGAGGAAATAGGGCGAGACGCCGCGCGGGTACTGGACCGCGCTCTTGGAAAAAGTCTGAGCGCCCAGCGGAATGGTGCGAAGCGCCCGTTCGAGCAGGGTTTCGGATTCAGTAAATACGGGACTGTTCACGGGCGTTTCCGTTTCAGGCGGCGTTGCCGGCGCCATCCGAACGCTTCAGGCCTTCGTTGCGTTCGATATGGGCGTTAAGCCGGACAAGCTCGGGGTGGGCATCCAGAAAATCGAGAATGTCGTCGGTCGTAAAGGCCGGATCGGCGGGGTAGAGCGCTTCGTACACGCACCGCACCAGATCGAGATCGGCCGGTTCGTCGACGGTCCATCGCAGATGAGACAGGTCGCGGTCGTTCCGGACCGAACCGATGCCGAACCTGTCCGGACGGCGATGGATGAACGGCAGGACATGTTCGCGCTCGGAGGGCGATTCCGCTTCCCGCCAGGCGGTTTCAAGCGCTTCGAAGCTGACGACTTCCACGTCGAGCCCGTCGGGCCAGGTGGGGTCCACCGTATTGGAACAGTAATCGTATCCTCCGGCCTCGGCCGCATCGCAGACACGGTCGATCACGGTCCAGTCGGCCAGCGGACAATCGGCCGTCAGGCGAATCACTCGATCCGGCCGGTGGGGCAGCGCGGCCCGGTAGAACCGGTCGAGGACGTCGTTCAGCGAGCCGCGATAGACCGCAACGCCGATCTCCGCGCAGAGATCGGCAATGGGCTGGTCCTCCGCCTGGTCGCTGGTCGCCACAATCAGGTTTTTACAGGCGCGCGCGCGTCCGATTCGCTCAATCTGCAATGACAGCATCGGCCGGCCCAGAATGGGAGCCAGCACCTTGCCGGGCAGCCGGGTCGACGACATGCGGGCCTGCAGGATCGCGATCATGACCCGGCGAGCTCTTCGGCGAGAACGCCCAGCTTGATCACATCGTCCGCCACGCCGTCGGCCCCGATGACCTGCCGGCGCAGGACGCCTTCCCTGACGAAACCCGCTTTCTCGAAAGCGCGGATGCAGCCGGCGTTCCGGGCATAGGCGCCAGCCGTCACGCGGCGGAGCCCGAGCGGCCCGGTCGCAAACCGCGCAACCAGCGCGATGGCATCGGTTGCCACGCCTTGTCCCCAGACATCCGCCGCCCCGACAAGAAGCCCGACATCGGCGGTGCCGTGTCTGCGGTCGATGGGGCCCAGCTTTATGTTTCCCACATGTCGGCCGTCCCGCCGCAGGAACATGCCGAACAGATGGACATCTTCATTGTCGCGCGCGGCACGGATGAAATCGCGGACGGTATCGACGGTCTGGACCGCGAACCGGCTCTCGAGAAAGCGGTTTATTTCCGGCGCATTCATCCAGCCGGCGTAAACCGGGGTGGCGTCGTCCTCGTCGAGATAACGCAGCCGTATGATCTCCCCTTCGAGAACCGTCTCCGTCGAACCGGTCACGTCACACCGCCTTGAAGGGAAGTCCGTAATTGGTCAGATGCGCCTTGGCCCGCATCCACTGGCTGTCCGTAAAATTGAACATGCTGCCGCAGGCGAGCGCGCTGACATCGGTCGCGACAAAGGCCTCGCGGAGCATCTCGTAGGTGCCGGACCCGCCGGCGCCGATTACCGGTACGGCGGCCGCCGCCTGCGTTTCCGCGATCAGCGGGATATCGAACCCTTTCATGACCCCGTCATTGTCGATCGACTGGACAAAAATTTCGCCCGCGCCGGCATCGACGCAGGAACGGATGTGATCGGCGAGCGCGACCGGCTCGGCGCTTCGGCCGCAATCCGAATAGAGCCGGATGCGCCCGTCCGAGGGGTCCCGCTTCACATCGATGCCGACAACGACTGCCTGCGATCCGAAACGGTTCGCGATTTCTCCAAGAAGCTTCTTGTCGCGGTATGCGGCGCTGTTGACCACGACCTTGTCGGCGCCGTTCTTGATCAGAAACGCCGCGTCGTCGAACCCGGTGATGCCGCCGCCGATCGACAGCGGCATGAAACAGACCTTGGAAATTTCCTTGAGCCAGTCGGCGAAAACGTCAGCCGAGCGCCGGTCGCGATCGATATTCAGCAGGATCAGCTCGTCGAGATGCTGCGAATTGTAGACGGCGGCGCTTTTTACGGGATCGCCGACATCTCGGTAACCGCCGAATTCGCGGGTCTTGACCAGCCGTTCCCCGAGCAGGAGCTGGATGGCGATGATGCGTTTTTTCAGCATACCCCGTCCCACCGGCAGAAGTTTTCCAGGATCCGCAACCCGTTGGCCTGACTCTTCTCGGGGTGGAACTGGCACCCGAGTACGTTCGCCCGGCCGACGATCGATGCAAACGGCGCGCCGTATTCGGTTCTTGCCACGATGTTCGCCTCGTCCACCGGACGGAACGCGTAGGAATGGACGAAGTAAAAGTCCCGTTCAGGTTTGATGCGCTCCAGGACGGGATGATCCCGGACGGCGCTGACCGCGTTCCAGCCGATATGCGGTACCCGGAAGGGCGGATTGACCGGCAGTCGGTCGACCGTCCCGGCGATGATATCGAGCCCTGGCGTCCTGGCGCCTTCCGTTCCCTCGGTGGCCAGCACCTGCATGCCGACGCAGAGACCGAGCAGCGGACGGCCGCTTTCGACATAGCTCCTGAGCGGCGAGACCATGCCCATTTCGCAGAGTTTTTCCATCGCGGTCGCGAAATGGCCGACCCCGGGCAGGATGAGGTGGTCGATCTGGTCGAGATCGTCCGGATCGATGACGATCTCGGGATCGAACCCCGACTCGTAAGTCGCGTTCCATACCGAGCCGAGATTGCCCATCCCGATGTCGAGAATGCCGATCATCCGCCGGGAGCCGGTTGGCAGTCGCGCCGTCCGTCAGGCGCAGTCGAAACAGGTGCGGCAAGCGCCCGGTTTGCACGGGATTCCCCGGTCCTCGGGCGCCTCGCGATACCATTGATCGAAATCCCATGTCCTGGGAGCAACCTCAAGCGACGCAAGGTCTGGCGCGTGCGGCGGAACGACGGTTTTCATGACGATCGAATTGAATTCGTCCTCGGTCAGGCCGAGATATTCGAGAAAGATTTCAAGCGAGGGCGGCTTCCGGCCTTCGAACTGTTCCACCAGCCTGTCCGCCGCTTCCTTTTCGATCCGCCCGTTGCGAAGATCGAGCGCAACCATCTGGCTGACGCGCGAATAGCCCCGCTTCATGTACTTGATGTAATCGCGCATACCCTGCATGAAGCACTCGATCTTTTCATAAGGGTACGCATCCCACGGCATGCCTTCGACCTGATCGCCCTTCCAGCCCAGTTCGCGTTCTATGATTCCAACCTGTTTGCGAACATCCCACGGGATGAACGACCCCAGACACACCGACCGGTAACCCAGCCGCTTGAGGCTCCTGAGCGGCGGGTAGGTAAACGGCGCGAGATCGCGCCTGTCGAATTCGAAATCGGCGTCGATCATGCCGGCCATGTCCTCGGCCGTGATCCCCAGATTGACGAACCGGTTGAACCGCTCCTCGTCGACCTCCTCGATCTCGTCGTCGCGGTAGTCGTAATAGGCCGTGTATTCGCTCGATGGCTCTCCCCAGAAGACCAGCGGCACCTCGTAACGGAGCGCGACATGCATGGGGTAAGAGAAGATTCCGGTATGGCAGTGCCAGCAGAAATCGCCCTTGCGGACGAGCGCCTCCAGCATCAGACGCTTGACCAGTTTCCAGTTGGGCGTGAAGGAAAGAACGTCCACGCCCAGCTTCTTGAAGGTTCTCAGATTGTTTTCCCTGAGCCCGCGTCTCATGAAGCCGTGATCGAACTGAACCACCAGCGGCTTGATCTTGAAGTCCGTTACCAGCCGCCACAGCGTATAGGTCGAATCTTTTCCGCCGGAAAACGGCACGATGCAGTCGTAATCGTGCTTGCCCCGGTACTGCTCGATCAGATCGGCGAGAATGGCGTAGCGTGCGTCCCAGTCGATGGCGCCGTCGCGATAGGACTTCTGATTGCAGATATTGCAGACGCCCTGTCCGTCGAACTCGATCGTCTCGTAGGTTTCCGGCAGACCGCACTGGCTGCATTTTTTCAGCATTCGTTTCTCCTAGCCCACGACGCCCTGCGGGCGCCGATCCGGCCAATGTTGTGGATCGAGAACGGTCGCGTCCGCAACCGCAAATTCTTCAAACGGCAAATCCGTCTCGAGGCCGGCAATCCTCTCCGCCGCGCTCACGATTTCGTCCAGCTCGCAGGTGCTGGTGACGCCGACGACGATAGCGTCGATTTCAGGTCCTGCCCTGACCGCTGCGAGGGCGCCCTCGACCGGCGACAACCCCATGCAGGACAGCCGTTCGCGCAGGACCCGGAGACGCGGCGCGATATCCGCAAATCGCGGCGGCAACCCTTCGGGCGGCATCAGAAGCAGCCCCTGCAGAAATACCGATCGCGCATGAACCGTCACGCCGGCAGCCAATAGCTTTTCCAGCTGGCCTCCATCCACAAGGCGGCGGTCGAGCATGTTAAGGGGCAGCTGGATGAGATCGAGATCGTATCTCGCCAGCAGGCCGTCGATTTGGCCGCCGGTATAGACCGAAGCCCCGATCATCCCGACCCGGCCATCGGCCCTCAGATCCTGCATTGCACGCCAGATTCGCGGTCCATGGGGACCCAGCAGATCGTCGGCATCATGTGCCAGCAGACCTTGCAGCCGGTCCCGGCGAAGACGTTCCAGCGAGGCATCGAAAGCAGCGCGCAGGCCTTCGACCGCCCGCGCGCCCGTCAGGCCGGTAAATTTTGGCGTCTTGGTGACGATTTTCCACCCCGGGTCCCCGAGCGATTCGCCAAGGACGCTTTCAGCGTCGCCGTAAAGGCACGCGGTGTCGATCGTGTCGATACCATGACTGCGGGCGCGAGTCAGAAGCGATTTCACCGCGTCCCCGGAAAGCCGGCCGACCTTGTTCGATATGCCGTAGTCGGACCCGAACTGCGCGGACCCCAGCACAATCCTCACGACAGCGCCTCGGCCAGCACGGATACCACATGATCCTGCTCGTCAGTTTCAAGACCGGGAAACAGCGGCAGGGACAGCGCCCCCCGGTAATACCGTTCCGCAACCGGGAACTGTCCGGGCGCGAACTGAAGTCGACGGTAATGGGGCTGCAGATGGATCGGGATGTAATGCACGTTAACGCCGATGCCCGCGGCGCGCATGGCATCGAACGCAGATCGGCGTCGGTCGGCGTCGACCTCTATCGCGTAGAGATGCCAGGCCGGTTCGTGTCCCGGCATGACTGTCGGCCGGCGAACCGGCAGACCGGAAAGCAGCTCATCGTACCGGGCCGCCAGGTGACGCCGTCTTTCGAGAAAACCGGGCAGCCGCGCGAGCTGGCTGCTGCCCAGCGCGCATTGCAGATCCGTGATGCGGTAGTTGAGGCCGAGCGCAACCTGCTCGTAATACCAGTCGCCCTCTGAGGGGTTTTCCATCAGCCCGGCATCGCGGGTCACGCCGTGGCTCCGCAGCAGCCGCAGGCGACGATCGAGTTCGGCATCGCCGGTCATGACCGCACCGCCCTCTCCGGTGGTGATTATCTTCACCGGATGGAAGCTTGCGATCGCCAGGTCGGCGTGCGCGCAGGAACCGAACATGTGCCGGGCGCCGTCGGCGTCCCTGTATGCCGCCCCCAGCGAATGCGCGCCGTCCTCGACGACCCGGAATCCATACGCTGCGGCGAGCCCGGCGATGGCGGGCATATCGCAGCAATGGCCGCCGAAATGAACCGGTACGACCGCCTTGGGCAGCGCTGTCGCGGAGCTCGCGGCCAGCTTGCGCTCCAGCGCCTGGGGGCTCATGCATCGGGTGTCGGGATCGATATCGACGAAGTCGACCTTCGCCCCGCAGAGGAGGGCGGCATTCGCGGTCGCGACAAAACTGTTGGGCGTGGTCCAGACGGTGTCGCCGGGCCCGACGCCAAGCGCGAGATAGGCGAGGTGCAGCGCGGCAGTGCCGCTGCTGACGGCAACGCTATAGCGGGATTCGCACAATCCGGCGAGGTCTGCTTCAAACGCGTCGATAGCCGGTCCCTGCGTGATGAAATCAGCGCGCAGGATTCGGTCGACGGCGGCCCTGTCGTGATCGTCGATGTCCTGGCGGCCGTAAGGAATATAACGTCGCTGCGTCATGGGCATGGTTTCGCCGCCATCAGGCGGCACTGCTTCGTCTCCGGTCGATCGGACCTGATGAAAGGCGCGTTACGAGCCGTGCGTCACCAGGCGCTGCAGCGCACCCGCAGGGTTCTCGAACACGTCCATATAGTCGCGATGCCAGGCGATCGTGCGTTCGAGCCCCTCGGCCAGCCGGACCCTTGGCTCCCAGCCGAGTAGATCCCGGGCGCGCGTGGCGTCGGCGCACATGCGCCAGATTTCGGTCGGCCGATGCGGCAGGGCGCCGATCTGAAGTTCGGAAGTCGAATCGGTGAGCTGATGGATCAGGTGCAGCAGGTCGCGGATGGAGGTTTCCTCGCCCGCCCCGATATTGATGACCTGACCGAGCGCGGCTTCCCTGGTCGCCGCGAGGATGAAACCGTCGACAAGGTTCTCGACGTAATTGAATTCGCGGGTCTGGCGACCTTCGGTAAGGGGTATGGCCTCGCCCTTCAAACATTTGACGATGATCTCGGGAATTACGGCCCGCTGACTCTGATAGGGGCCATAGGCGTTGAACGGACGGACGATCGCAATCGGACGTCCCACCTGGTCCATTTTCATCCAGGCGTAAAGCTCGCCGGCATATTTCCCGATCGCATAGGGAGAGATCGGGTGCGGCGTCATGGTCTCGACGAACGGAACGCTGTCCTGCGCCCCGTACACTTCGGAGGACGAAATATAGATGAAGCGTTCGTAATCCTCGTAGGCTTCCAGAAGGTTCGCGGTCCCCTTGGCGTTGGAATCCATCGCCTCGGCGAAATTGTCGAAACTGGAGCCCACATGATTGTAGGCCGCCGTGTGAAAAATGATCTCGGGTTTGAGCACCGCGAGCTGGCGCAGGATGTCGAAATTGCGGAGATCCGCCTCGATGACGTTGATGTCGTTCCAGACATCGGCGATCCGCGCGTTGTCGATGACGCTGTTGTATTTGGTCGTGATGGTGACGTTCGCCCCGCCCTTAACCAGACGCCGGGTGAGATGCGACGGGATGAAACCGCTGCCCCCGGTTATCAGAACGCGTTTGCCTTTTAGTTCATTCATTGATTTTCACTATATGTGTAGTAGCTGCCGATTTCGCTTTCGACCCGACGATGTTCTTCGTGGGTGTTGAAGGTGAGCTGCAGACCGCCATGCAGGTAGGCGCCGAGCCGACCGTCGCCCAGCATTTTATGAAAAAGAGCGACCAGCCCGTTCCCGTCGGGCATGTCGACCATTTCCGGGGTCATTTCCGAAAAAATATCTCGTTCGAACAACGCGCAGCCTACGTAATACCGCATCACGGGCTTTTCGCGAAACGAGGTCACGCGGCCGTTGGTCTCGTCAACCAGGCCAAAGGGGTTGGTGATCTCCGCCGTCAGAATGGTTGCGGGCGTTCCGAGCTCTTCATGCCTGCGGATCAGGTCGTCGAGATCGAGGTCGACGAACGTGTCGCCATAGGCGACGAGCAGACGGTCGAACGGCTCGTCCCTGAGCGCCCACAGACGACGCAGCATGCCGGCGTCCTCGCCCGCCTCCGAAATCGTAATGACCGACGGGCGCCCGGCATCGGCGTAATGCTCGCGAATGACGTCCGCGCGATAGCCGGCGCACAGGGTGAAACGCCGGATTCCTCTGGCCTCATAAAAATCGATGACGTGATCGAGCATCGGGCGGCCGTTGACCGGCACCATGGGCTTGGGAACCTGCTCGGTCAGCGGCCGCAACCGCACGCCGCGGCCACCGCACAATATGGCGACATGGGGCAATTCCGCCATCAACGGGCTTCCCGCGGGTCGGAGCCGGATTCAGGATCCGGATCCTTCAGGGACGATTCCCAGACGATGTAGCTCGGACGCGCTTTCGTCTCGTCGTAAATACGGCCGATATATTCGCCTAGAATGCCGATCCCCATCAGAATCGTGCCGCTCAGGAAGAAAATGCCGGCCGCGAGGGTGGTAAAGCCGCTTACGGCGTTCTCTCCGATACCGAAATGGTCGGACAGCAGCTTTGACATCACGAGATAGCATGCGTAGAGCAACGACGAGCCGGCGACAAAAAATCCGAGAACCAGGAACAGCCGGAGCGGCAGGATCGAAAAGGCAAGCGCGCCATCGACCCCGAATCGAAAGAGCTGCCCCAGCGAAAATTTCGACTCCCCGCGAAACCGCTCGGCGATCTCATAGCTGATCGATGTCTGGGAGAACCCTATCCAGCGGGCCAGACCGCGCAGATAGCGGGACCGCTCGGGCAGGCTTTTCATGACGAGGGCGGCGCTTCCGTCCATCAGGCGAAAATCCGAAAGCCCGCCGCGCAGGTCGAGACCGGAGATGCCCGTTATCACGGAATAATAAATCCGGTTTATGATCCGCCGGGCAAGGGACTGCGTTGCATTGGTGTTCGCGACCGCGATGACGACGTCATATCCTTCCCGCCACTTGGCGATCATTTCAGGCAGCACCTCGGGCGGGTGCTGCAGATCGGCATCCATGGAGATCAACGCATCGCCCTCCGCCACCGCCATTCCGGCGGTAAGGGCGCCCTGATGTCCGAAATTCCGCGACAGCCGGATATAGTTGAGGCGGGGATCGCGTTCATGCATGTCCCGCAGCACATCGATGCTGTTGTCGGTACTGCCGTTCTCCACCACCAGAAGCTGGAACGGAACGTCTATGCCTTCGAGCGCTTCTCGAACGCGCTCGAAAAGTACCGGCAGGTTTTCCGATTCGTTATAGGCCGGGGCGACAACTGAAATCCGCGCCGGGTTCGCCCGCGCGTCCTTCACCCCCTTGCCTAGATTGGGCTGTACGGTCATGGTGCGGCGCACCCTCCATACGAAATCGAAGCCGGATCGATCCGATGGCATCCCGCGAACCCCGTAAAACCGACGCCCCGATCATCGCCATCACCGGAGCGAACGGCTTCATCGGCCGGGCGGTGCGCAGGTCTCTGTCGCGTGAGAAGGCCGCCGTTCGAATCCTCGACGGAGACGTTCGCGACAGCGACACGTTCAGCGCCGATTTCGACGCTCTCGTTCACCTTGCCGCCCGGACGCCGTCCGGGGCGCCCGAAAATCCCGGCGAGACGGTTTCGGTAAACGTCGCCGGGCTCGCAAACGCCCTCGAGGCCTGTCGCCGGAACAGCGCGGCGATCGTCTTTGCATCGACCTCGGGCGTCTACGCGCCCCGCGCCGAGACCGAACCGCTTTCCGAGACGGCCACCGTTGAGCCCCGCTGGCTCTATCCCTTGACGAAACATATGGGTGAGGAACTCTGTCGACATTACGCGAAAGTCCACGGCGTAAGGGGCACCATTGTCCGGCTGTTCAATGTCTACGGGCCCGGCCAGTCCGAATATTTCCTTATACCTTACCTTATCCGCGCGATTCGCGGCCAAGGCGAAGCACAGGTGAGAAACCGGGAATCGATCAGGGATTTCATTCACGTCGACGACGTCGCCCATGCCATTGCAAAAGCCGTAACCAGACCGGGCGCCATGACGGCTCTCAATATCGGCACCGGAAAACCGACCAGGATCGGCGATGTCGTCCAGCTCCTGCGGGATATCGCCGGCGGAGAGGATGGAGTCGTCACCCAGCGTCAGGATGACGACGATCCCACGCCATGCGTGTTTGCCGACACCAGGCAGGCCGAGTCCCTGCTGGGCTGGCGACCCGGGATCGACCTGTCGACGGGTCTGAAAAGCTGTCTCGACGTCGACTGACCCACGATCCGCTAACGCGTTTTCGCGCTGGCGAACAAGCCCGTCCCGCTGTCCAGGAAACCCGCCAGATTGCCCGTCACGATCTTCGTTCCGGACGGCCCGACCGGCGCGGCGCGGCTGTCGCCGCCGGCGTCACTCAACAGAAGCGCATGGCCCAGCCCCGCCGCCGCCGCCGCAAGGATGTCGCTTTCCTGATCGCCGACCATCCAGGACGACGACGGATCCGCGTTGAGTTCTTTTGCCAGGGTCAGGATCATCATCGCGCCGGGCTTGCGCCACCCGTCGTGCATGGCGCCATAGCCCGGCGTGAAATCGGGATGAAAGGGACAGGCGGCCACCGCATCGAGATGGGCGCCCCTGGACGCCAGCTCGTCGGCAATCCGCTTCATCACGCCATCGAAATCGGACCAGCCGAAATATCCCCGGTCGATCCCGGACTGGTTCGTAACGACGGCGACCGGTATTTCCATCCGGTTGGCCGTTGCGATCATGCGGGCGGCATCCGGCAGAATTGCCACATCCGCGGGATCGCCGACATAGACGGCATCGAAAATGATGACGCCGTCGCGATCGAGAAACAGGACCGGACCGGGCCTTTCCCGAGGTTTCCCGCGGAGGTCGATCCACACGCCGTCTTCGTTGAGCGGCCAGCTATCGTTGTCGGCAAGCGGCATGTCTTGGGTGATTTTGGCCACGCTACCACCGTTCGGGTGAAACCGATGTCTCACCCGTGGGCGCTGGCCTCTGGCGCCGCGCGCCGCGTTACGCGAATTGCGTGACGGCGTCGAGCGGCACCCTGACCTTTACCTGCCGCCCGAGAATGTCGAGCAGAAGGAATACCCTTTCCTCGTCGCTGACGCAGTCGAACAGCCCGACCTGGTCGGCAAGCGGCCCGCCGGTGACGAGTACCGTTTCGCCCTTGCGGAACGGTACTTTCTGTCTGACCGGAACCATTCCGGTTTCATCCATGCGCGCGCGAATCTCCGCGATCACCGCCTCAGGAACCGCCACCGGCATTTCCCCGCAGCAGATCAGATGCTGAACGCCGATGGTCGACGATATCGACCGCCAGCGCGCCCGGGCGACATCGATCGCGACGAACAGGTAACGCGGAAACAGCGGCGCGCTTACCCAGTCGGTCCGCCGCGCATGCCGGCGCTTTTTCATGTATTGCGGCAGAAACGCCTGGAAACCCTGCTGGATCAGATTGCGCTGCGCGGTTTCTTCCGCCCGCGCGTGGGTGTGCACCACGTACCAGCAGGTGCTTCCGTCCATCGTATCTGCGAGAAACGCGTTCATCGTCTATTCCATCAGCTGCGGCGGTTCGCGCGAGATTCCGAGGAGCGCCGGCGCGGCGATGCGCGCGGCCGGAATCATCCGGACCAGCGCATCGAAACTTTCCTGCGGATTGCGGAACGCGGTAATGACCACGCCGTCGAAGGGTTCCAGCGCCGCCAGATTGTCGGACACCCGCAGACCGGAAAAATCCGCCGCTGTCCCGGCGGGATCGTAGATACCGACCAGCTCGATCTCTGCATGATTCGCGCACAGCGTTGCAATTTCCGTCAGGTCGCCCGTACCGGCGAGAACGACCCGCCGCCAACCAAGCTGTTCGCACTGACGAAACACTTCCGCGCATTCGTTTCGCGCGCGGCGGAAAAAATTGAGCGAAATGGTGAGATATTCGGCCGTAAGCCGGCTCTTTTCCGCAAAACCCTGCGGCGTGAGATAATAGGCGTACCGGTTTGCGGGAACCTGCTGGACCTTAATGAGCCCCTTGCGAACGCATCGTTTCAGGTAAGCGTTGGCCAGCCCGAGCGCGATACCGAGGTCGTGGGCGACGGTTCGCTGCGTCACCTTGCTGTTCGCCTCGATGGCGTTGAGAAGACCCAGCGTTATTTTCGCTTCATCTTCCGAGACAGTATTCGTTGTCATGGGCGTTGCAGCTTGACGATCGTTCGAAAGAAGCGAATTGCTAACGTTCACGTTCTGAACAATCTTGTTCACGGCACGAACACTAAAGCGTTCGCGCCATGAACGTCAAGAATATTCTTTATTTTCCTTATTTTATGTCGTTCCCGCGACCGCCCGGCTGCGTCGGGATCTCCCGGAACGGCATGGGGACACCGGCAGATAGAGGGCTGAACGCCGGAAACGGCAAGGATAGCCGGAAACCCTTGATTCAAAATTCCTTTACTGCTGAATCCGAACCCCATACATATCATGGTTGCAATGTCAGGCTCCGCGAACATCGACACGACTTCCGATCCGGGTTCCGATCCGGGCTCGCTGAACGCGCCCGCGCCCGGCAAGTTCGGCAATCCGCGCCCGATCATGAGAGATGTCGGCGCTGTATCGGCCGACGCCGGCGCAGCGGAATTCGGCGTGGCGCTGGTCCGGGGCCCGATCCTTTCCACCTACGCGGCTTTCAATAACGAAGCGACGCCCGCGATCGGGCTGGCTTTCATTGCCGGCTATCTGAAGAAACGCGGCTATGAACCGGTCATCGTCGATGCGGTCGGCGAAGGGCTCAACGTCATCTGGCACCCGGAGGGAATCGACGGATACCAGTGTCAGGGCATCACCATCGAACAGACCGTCGCGATGATCCCCGGAAACGCCCGGGTCATCGGGTTTTCGACCATGTTTTCCGGCGAGTGGCCGATACACCGTCGGCTGATCGAAGCCGTTCGCGCGCGTTTTCCCGACGCTTTTCTGGTCGCGGGAGGCGAACACGCAACCGCGCTGCCGGAATATTCGCTGCGCGACTGCCCGGCGCTGGATGCCATCGCGCTGGGCGAGGGCGAGCATGTCTTCTACGAAATCGTCGAGGCCGTTCGCGAGGGAAGCGATCCGGCGAACCTGGCCAGCGTCTGTACGATCGGACCCGACGGACAGTTTCTGGAAAGCGTCGGCCTGACCCGGATCCGGGATGTCGACAACATTCCGTGGCCCCACTGGCAGAACGGCTATCTGGAAAAATTCTGGTCTGCCGGCAAGTCTTTCGGCATCCAGACCGAACGGGACATGCCGATGATGATTTCGCGCGGCTGCCCGTTTCAGTGCACCTTCTGCTCGAGCGCGCAGATGTGGACGACGCGATATCTGCTGCGCGACATCGACGACGTCATCGCCGAGATGAAACATTACATCCGCGAATACGACATCACGTCGATACAGCTCTACGACCTGACGGCGATCACCAAGAAACAATGGACCGTCGAACTGTGCCAGCGGATGCTGGACGAAGGCATCAACGTAAAATGGTCGCTGCCGTCGGGCACCCGCTCGGAGGCGCTGGATGCGGAGACGCTTGGGCTGCTGAAAAAGACCGGCTGCACCTATCTGTGTTACGCGCCGGAAAGCGGCTCGCCCAGAACGCTGGAGCTGATCAAGAAAAAGGTGTCGCTCGATCGCCTGACGGAATCGGTGATGGCGGCGCGAAGGCTGGGGTTGACGCTTCGGACCAACCTGATCATCGGTTTTCCGGGCGAAACGCGCGCCGATGTGTACCGGACCGTCTGGTTCGGGCTCAAGATGGCCGCAAGGGGCGTCGACGAGGCATCGATCAACATCTATTCCGCCTATCCCGGCACGGAAATTTTCGCGCACCTTCAGGAAAGCGGCGTGATTGAGCTGAGCGACCGCTATTTCCTCGGGCTGACGTCGCTCAACAGCGAATTTACATCGCTCAAGCCGCTCACGCACAACGAGACGATCGGCCGCCGGGAACTTGCGATCTATCGTTTGGGTTTCATGGTGACCAACTACCTCATCAGCTATCTCTTCTACCCGAAACGAATCTGGCGGACGTTGACGAACGTTCTGTATCAGCGCGAGGCATCGACCGTATTCGAACACCGGCTGAAGGATGCGCTGGCGCGAAGAAGAGGAACCGCGAACGGCGGTGTCAGCCCCTGCGCCCCCTCGACGGACAAGCTGCAATAGACTGTCGCGCAGGCCGGTCTGGGTCGAACGGGAAAGCCCCGCTGTCATGAGTGCCGAGTTTCTGTCCGGATGCCGCAACGTTTCATGATCGACGAACCGAAAGACGGCGACGCGCGCCTGCGTCTTCTTATCCGCAGGTGGAACGGCAACGGCGAAACCGTCCCCGCTGTCGGGTTGCCCGTCGCTGACGGCCGGTTGTCGGCAGGCGACCGCCTGTACGGCGTCGATGAGGCGTGGGACCCGGAGCAATCTCCGGGCGCGAACGCGATTGCTGCATCTGTCGCGGACGCCGCGGTCATTATCGCGGATTCGGAACGCCGCCTGTCGACGTCGGTCCGGTCGCTCGCATACCTGTTCGCCAGGATGGGAGTGCCCTCCATCTTTCTCGCGATCGATGCGGAAGATCCGGCCGTTCTCGCCGACCTGTCGGCACAGGCGCGGAGCATTCTGTCGCCTCTCGGCCTGTCCGGCGTAACCGTCGGGCCGCTCTTGAGCTCGGTAACGGGGTCGCAGCCGGAAGAACCGTCCGTGATGCGCTGGCTGGAAAACTGCCGGGTCAGGCAGCCCTTTGCGGGATCGTCGGACGCGGATGCGACGGGCCCCGCGGATCATTTCGCCGCGAATGTTTTCTGGCTGTCCGACGAACCGCTCTACCCGGAGCGCCTCTATTCGGCAAGGATCGGCGACCGGCTGCTGACCGCTCACGTAACGGAGATCAAACACCGTTTCGATCCGGACTCGCTCGAGAGGCTCGCCGCCCGGGACCTGCGACGATACGAATTCGCCTATGTTAACATCGCTTTCGACGCGGCAATTGCGCTGGACCGGAAATCCGAAAATTCTCCGGACGGCAGCTTCTTGCTTGTCGACCGGGCGACGGGCGAGACCGCCGGCGGCGGCTCGCTGGAGTTCGCACTCTGGCGATCGAGCACCGTTTCCTGGCATGAAACGGCGGTCGACAAAGCGGCACGTTCGGCTCGCACGGGCCACAGGCCGGCGCTCATCTGGCTGACGGGCCTGTCCGGGTCGGGCAAATCCACCGTTGCGAACGCCCTTGAAAAGCGGCTGAATGCCGAAGGCTGTCAGACCTATCTGCTCGACGGGGACAACCTGCGTCTCGGGCTAAACCGCGACCTCGGGTTCCTGCCGGAGGACCGGGTCGAGAACATTCGACGCGTCGGCGAGGTCGCGAGGCTGTTCGTCGATTCGGGCACCATCGTCCTGGCGGCGCTGATTTCGCCGTTCAGGAGCGAACGCGAAATGGTTCGCAACATGGTGGATCCCGACGAATTCATCGAGATTTTCGTCGACACGCCGCTCGAGGAATGCGAGCGGCGGGATCCGAAAGGCCTGTACCGCCGGGCCCGGGCGGGCGAAATCCGCAACTTTACGGGTGTCGATTCGCCTTACGAGGCGCCCGACAATGCTGAAATCGTGCTGCATACGGTCGGACATGCGCCCGAAGATCTCGCCGACAGGATATACGCCTATATGGGCCGGCGCGGGCTGATCTGACGCCGGGTTACAGAAAGCTGTCCGCGGCCTTCAGGTCGGCGGCATCGTCGACATCAAGCCACTGCCCGGCAACATAGACGACGCCGATTTCGACGCCATCCGCCATCAGCCGGGAAAACAGTCCGGGCAATCCGGCGCGTTCAAGCGATCCGTCCGCGCGCATCGTAGCGATTGCTGCCCGAATCGAGGCCGTGCCCTTTTCGCGCGCCAGCGCCAGTCCGATCCACTCGCCGTTGATGTCGCTTTCGGCGATATCGGGCGCGATCCGGAGAAGCGATACCGGAGCATCCTGAAGATAATCGACCTGGAACGGCGCGCTGCACTGCACCAGATCCCGATGGCGCGATCCGGGATCGGAATCGCGTTCGCGCCAAAGCGCATCCACCGCCAGCACGATGTCGCCATCCGCGTTCCGGATCTGATCGAGAATGTGCTGGCGAAACAGGATATCCCCGTACGCGATCAGCACTTCGTCGTCGAGCCGGTCGGCCGCGCAGGCCAGCGTCGCCAGCTCGCCGGTGCTGTCGTAAGCATCGTTGTCGATGGCGCGGATCGAGGGAAGGTTCACCATTTCCTTGCGATAGCCGCGAACCACCGTGATGTCATGCACCCCGCCGCCGTGGAAAGTATCGACCAGCCGCCGCAGCAGCGGCTGCCCGCGAATTTCGACCATGCATTTGGGACGGTCCTCGGTCAGCGCCCCGAGTTCGACTCCGCGCGAAGCCGCCAGCACGATCGCATGCGGTGCGTCGGGGGTCGCCGGCAGGTATTTTCGTTCGGCCTCCGCGAGCTCGTCGTTGCCGGCGATCTGAAAAATCTCCCGCACGGTGGCGACCGAATTTTCGATCCCCGCCAGCGACTGCTCGCGGGCGATCCGCGACGACACCTCCCGCATCGCCGAGATGGAGGCGCGCAGATTATGGTTGGCCCAGATGACCAGCGACACGCCGGCATCGCGCCACGCGTCTGTCGGCGTGTCGTAATAGGTTGTCGGCACGATCACCACCGGGCAGCGATTTCCCCATTCGGCGAGGAAGGTGAGAATTTCCTCGGGGTCGCGCTGTTTGGAATGGATTAGCAGCGCATCGGCTCCGGCCTCGTGATAGGCCTTGGCGCGCTTCAGCGCTTCCACCATGCCGCGTCCGGAAATCAGCGCCTCGATGCGGGCAACCAGGCAGAAATCGTCGTCGACCTGGCTGTCCTTGCCGGCCTTGATCTTGCCGCAGAACTCGTCGATATCGGCAAGCGGTTGCCCGTCGCCGATAAAAGAGTTGGTCTTGGGAAACAGCTTGTCCTCGATGCAGATCCCGGCGATGCCCCGCTGGCCCAGCTTGCGGACCACCCGGCGCACATTGTTGAAATTGCCGTACCCCGTATCGCCGTCCACCAGAATCGGGATCGATGTCGCGTCCGCCATGAACTCAAGGACTTCCAGAACCTGCGTCCAGGACGCCTCGTTGCTGTCTCGAACGCCAAGCGCCGCCGACATCGTAAGGCCCGACGCCCAGATTCCCCTGAACCCCGCTTCTTCGACGATTTTCGCCGACAGCCCGTCATGAGCCTCCATGACGAATTCGGTCTGCGGCGAGGTCAGCAGCGCCTTCAGCGCGGAACTCCTGCGCGCGGGCACTGACGCGTTGTCGGCATTCTGTATGGGCGTCCGCGATGCCGGCATGGCATGGCTCTCCGTGTGGAATCGGGCGAAATCAGTGGCCGGCAAACTATGCAGGCTGAACGCATATTGCAACTTTGTTGCGCGGGCGACGACCGGTTTCGGCTTTTTGGCGACGCGGCGCAATTTTCCGGCCGCGCGCGTCAACGATTCGGTTAACCTTCATCGCTACTGTCCGGCGGTCGCAAGCCTCGATTGACACGTATCGGATCGCCGGAGTAGACGATCCAGCCGGACGAACGGAGTGGTAAATGGCGAAAATCGAGAAGATCGCGGTGATCGGCCTGGGATATGTCGGCCTGCCTCTGGCGATCCATCTCTCCCGGCATTTTCCGGTGGTGGGACTCGATATCGATCGCCGGCGGATCGACGAGCTTCGGACCGGCCATGACCGGACCCGCGAAATCGGCCCGGACCAGCTGACGTCGACGACCATGACGTTCACCGATCGGGCGGACGACATCCGGGGATCGGACATCTATATCGTCACCGTCCCGACCCCGGTCGACAGCGCCAACGAACCTGACCTGACTGCCGTCCGGGGAGCCAGCCGGCTGGTTGGCGGAGTCATCCGGAAAGGCGCGATCGTCGTTTACGAATCCACTGTCTATCCCGGCGTCACCGAGGATATCGCCGGCCCAGAGCTCGAGGCGGCCTCCGGGATGACGTGCGGCGTCGATTTCTTCCTCGGCTACTCGCCCGAGCGAATCAATCCGGGCGACCGCGAGCATACGGTCGATCGCATCACAAAGGTCGTCGCGGGACAGAACGACGCTGTCGCGGACACTCTGTGCGAAATGTACGGCAAGCTGACCTCGGGCGGCGTGTTCAAGGCGCGCGACATCCGCACCGCCGAAGCCGCCAAGGTCATCGAAAACGCCCAGCGCGACATCAACATCGCCTTCATCAACGAGGTCGCGACGATCTTCCAGAAGATGGGGATCTCGATTTACGACGTACTCGAGGCCGCGGGCACCAAGTGGAACTTCCTGAAATTCACGCCTGGTCTGGTCGGTGGACACTGTATCGGCGTCGATCCGTTCTACCTCGCTCACGCCGCGACCGCGATGGGCCATCACCCGGAGATCATCCTGGCCGGACGCCGGATTAACGACGCAATGGGCGGCTACGTCGCGGATTGCATCGCGTCGGAACTGGCTTCCCTGGGCAGGAACGGAAACGGCCGCATCCTGATGCTCGGCCTGACCTTCAAGGAAAACGTCCCCGACCTCCGGAACTCCCATGTTATCGATATTGTCAGGGGCCTGACCGACAGGGGGTTCGCGGTCGACGTTCACGATGCCTTCGCCGATCCGGAAGAAGCGAAGCAGATTTTCAATATCGACCTGCTGCCTTCGCTCGACGACGCGACAGGGTACGACTGCATTGTCGGCGCCGTGCCGCATACCGATTACGTCGAATTTCCGGATGACCGCTTCAACGCCCTGCTGGCCGGCGACGGGCTGATCGCAGACGTTAAGGGCATGTGGCGGCTGCGTTCGTTCCCCGCCAATTTCCGGCGCTGGCAGCTCTGAACATATCCCTTTACCCGTCTCTGGCGAGACGCGTAAACGCCCATTTGATCTGGCCTTCGCCGTTTTGCGTGGCCGACGACACGACGATCTGTTCACATCTTTTGACGCTGTCGCGCGTGCCCAGATAGACGCTCTCCTGCAATGTGATGGCGCCGCCGGACGCGCGGAAACGCCAGCCCTCGCCGCTCGCAAGCCGCAACAGAACGGCGCTTCCCTGCTGCACCATCGAGGCCCGGACAGAGGGATGGAGGTGAAACCGGGCGACGTATTTCCGGTTGCCCTTGCCGGTCAGCGAATCCTCGCCCCGGAGATCGCCGCCGCTGGCCGACAGGTAAAGCCGGCGTCGATGAATCAGACCGTCCTGGCGCTGATACCCGTCATGGCTGCCATCGACCCAGATGCTGCCGTCGCCTTCACGCCGGTCGACACGGACGGTGGACGGTCGTTTCCCGATTCCGCCGCCCTCTAGCAACTCCGCGGCATTGTGGTCTTCGACGGTGACAGTGGAATGCGCCGCCGTGGTTCGCTGCGCCACGCGCCATTCCTGGCTGTCGCCGCGATAGGCGCCGCAATTGACAACCAGCCGTTCCTTGCCGCTGCTCATTTCGAAGCTGAGCGGCGCGGCATGGGCGTCGAGATCGTAGCCGGAAGGCGGAGGGCCGCCGGCATCCACGAGAACCAGCGTCCGGCTGGCCGTCAGGCGTTCGAATCCGGTATGGGGCGCGGAGTCGAGGGGCTTGCCTCTCGCTTCGGACCGCGTCAGCGCTATGTCGATCAGCCAGCCTTCGTCCTCATCCGCTCCGTTGAACAGCGCCAGACCGCCATCGCCGTGCCGGAAAAACCTGAGCATCGGCCCCATGCGGTCGATGGCGGTCTGAATATCCTCGGGGACCTCCTGTCTGGCGTCGCGCAAGGCGGCGCGGATGTCGATCAAATCCCGCAGGATGGCCAGCTGCACCGCGGGGCTGCGTGCGACATGCCCTCCATCGGCGAGCACGTCCCTGGCGATCTGCGCCTGCAGCATCGAAAGGGCGGAGGCCAGGTTCCGGTCGTTGCGAAAGGAAATCGCCGCGAATGCAAGCCCCTTGAGGGCCCGAGTTCGCGGGGCGCCGGGCGCTGCGAACCTCGCGATCCTTTGCAAATGCGCCGCCTGCTGCCGGAGAGACACGGAGAGCAGATCGAGAAAACGTTCATCGGCGCCAGCCGTCAGCAATGCGCCGTTCTCAATCCAGTTGGCAATGCGCGCGCCGAGGATATCGGGCCTCCAGCCGGCGTTGCGCCAGCGGGCGCCATGCGTTTCGATCCAGCGCCGAACGAGCTGGCGGCTGCGCTCGCGCGCCGCATCTCCGCCTGCGGCGCGCAGATCGCGCAGCCATTCGAAAGACGAGACGATCGAAATCCAGCTTTCCGACACGCCGGCCGCCATCCAGGGCGCTTCGGCGGCCCGGATCGTCTTGCCGGCGCACTGAAAATCGCCGGCGACAATGACCGCTCCCCGGGACGCGTCGCCGGGCCACAGGTCGATCGACGGAAAGACCGGTCTTTCGCCGGCCTGGGCCGGCAGTGTCATGCGCCAGACCCGGCTGGCGAAAACGGGCTGTAACGCCGAATGGCTCAGGGCCCGGAATCCTGACCAGCGCATGTCCGCCCGCCGCCGTCAGGCCGAGCCGCGAAGCGCGCGAATATTGTCCGCGTAACGGTCCGGTCCGCCCTGAAACGATGCCGTCCCCGCTACCAGTACATCGGCGCCGGCCGCGATGGCTTTCGGCGCCGTATCGACGGTTATGCCGCCATCCACTTCGAGGTCGATATCGCGACCGGATGCATCGATCATCGACCGAAGCGATCTGATCTTGGCGAGCTGGCTTTCGATAAAGCTCTGGCCGCCGAACCCGGGATTGACGGTCATGACGAGGATCAGGTCGACATCGTCGATCACGTGGGCGACGGCCTCGGCCGGCGTGGACGGGTTTAGCGACACGCCCGCCTTCTTGCCCGCCGCGTGGATTGCCTGGATCGTCCGGTGCAGATGCGGGCCGGCTTCAACATGCGCCGTGATGATGTCGGCGCCCGCGTCCGCGAAATCGCCGATATACGGATCGACCGGCGAAATCATCAGGTGAACGTCGAACACGGCGCGGGTCGCGTTGCGGATCGCCTTCACCACGCCGGGACCGATAGTGATATTGGGCACAAAATGCCCGTCCATGACATCAACATGGACCCAGTCCCCGCCGGCCGCGATGATCGCGTCGGTCTCTTCGGACAGCCGCCCGAAATCGGCGGACAGGATGGATGGGGCGATTCGAACTGGTTTCTGCACGGTTCCACCGATTGGTTCGCAGATGTTTTCTACGCCCAGTTGGCAGAATCAATCCAGTTCAAACTTGTCTTTGTAGTCTTCCGCAAGCGCGGGATCCTGATCTTCTTTCGCCAGATAGCAGTTTCCGACGACCAGAACCTCGATGCCGCTGCCCATGAAGCAGCGGAACGCGTCTTCGGGCGTACACACGATGGGCTCGCCCCGGACGTTGAAGCTTGTGTTGACCAGAACCGGGCAGCCGGTCAGGTCCCTGAATGCGGAAATCAGCGCGTGATAGCGGGGATTGGTCTCCGCGTGTACGGTCTGGACCCGCGCCGAATAGTCGACATGGGTGATCGCCGGGATCGACGAGCGCGGTACGTTGAGCTTGTCGATTCCGAACAGCGCCTGCTCTTCCGCCGTCATCTCGCGCCGGTGTTCCTCTTTGACATTGGCGACAAGCAGCATGTACGGGCTTTCCCTGTCGAGTTCGAACCAGTCCGACACGTGTTCTCCCAGGACCGACGGCGCGAACGGACGGAACGATTCCCTGTATTTGACCCGCAAATTCAGCGTCTTCTGCATGGCCGGGTCGCGCGGATCGCCGAGGATCGAGCGTCCGCCGAGAGCCCTCGGCCCGAACTCCATCCGTCCCTGGAACCAGCCGACCGCCTTGCCGTCGGCCAGGGCGGCCGCGGTGCGCCGGATCGTATCGTCGTCCGACAGCGTGCTGAACACCGCCCCCGCCGCCGCAAGACGCTCCTCGATGTCGGTCTGCCGGAATTCAGGTCCCAGATAGGCGCCTTTCATGCCGTCCATCGCGCCATTCAGCTTGCGCGGCTGATCCTGAAAATAATGATAGCCCACCAGGGCTGCGCCGAGCGCGCCGCCGGCATCGCCGGCCGCCGGCTGGATCCAGATATTCTCGAAGCAGTTGTCGCGCAGCAGCTTGCCGTTGGCGACGCAGTTGAGCGCGACGCCGCCCGCGAGACACAGGTTCTTTTCCTGCGTCTCTTTCGCGATCGACCGGCCGAGGCGAAGCACGACTTCTTCCGTCACTTCCTGAATCGACGCGGCGAGGTCCATGTCGCGCTGGGTCAGCAGGCTCTCGGGATCGCGCGGCGGAGCCCCGAACAGGTCGTGAAACCTGTCGTTCGTCATGCGCAAACCGGTACAGAAATCGAAATAGGAAAGGTCGAGCCGGAAAGAGCCATCCTCCTTCACGTCGATGACATTGTCGAGAATCGTCTTCGTGTATCTGGGCTCGCCGTACGGGGCCAGCCCCATCACCTTGTACTCGCCCGAATTGACGCGGAAGCCGGTGTAATAGGTAAACGCGGAATAGAGCAGGCCGAGAGAATGGGGGAAATGAATCTCCCGCGTCATTTCCACCTTGTTGCCGCTGCCGATTCCAAGCGACGTCGTCGTCCATTCGCCGACGCCATCCATGGTCAGGATCGCCGCGTTTTCGAAAGGCGACGGATAGAACGCGCTGGCGGCATGGCTCTGATGGTGCTCCGCAAACAGCAGCCGGTTGTCCCAGTTGAAATCGGGCGCTTCGTTGCGCAGCCTGTCCTTCAGCAGCGTCTTCTGGAACAGCTTTTCCTTGAGCCAGACCGGCATCGCCATGCGGAACGATTCGAACCCGCGAGGCGCATAGGCGACGTAGGTTTCGAGCAGTCTTTCGAACTTCAGGAAAGGCTTGTCGTAGAACGCGACAAAATCGATGTCGGAAAGACTGGCGCCGACTTCGTCCAGGCAATAGTCGATCGCTGCCTGCGGAAAACCGGAATCCTGTTTTTTCCTCGAGAACCGTTCTTCCTGGGCTGCCGCCACGACCTTGCCGTCTTCAACAAGCGCCGCCGCGCTGTCATGGTAAAAAGCCGATATGCCCAGGATCCGCATCGCCACGACAGCAGATCAGAATATCGTGTAGATGAACGGCGCCACTGCGGATCCCTGGGTCAGGATCACGAGCCCGCCGAACAGCAACAGCACAATGAAAATCGGCAGCAGCCAGAATTTCTTGCGCGCCCGCATGAAACTCCAGAATTCCCTGAGAAATCCCATCAGAAACTCAAAACTGATTGATCATGGTTTCGGGCTTGGGCCCGGGCGGTTCGCGGTCAATCCAGTAGCTCTTCGCCGACTTGTCGATTTTGCGGCAAAGCGGATCTTTTCCCAGAAAACGCATTCCCAACGCCATCGGCGTTACCACAACGAAGAATACCAGCCCCATGATGAGGGGATTCGTAACGTGGTGCAGCAGCAGCCCGAATTTCGTCCAGAGCCGGTTTGCCGGCGCCAGCCAGACCGGCCTGACCAGGGCGACGACCAGCAGGACCCCGGCGACCGCGATCGCCCACAGCCTCACCCCGTGTCCGCCCATCAGCGGCCACAGGCCAATGATCGCGAAAACGACCGTAAACACGATTCCGAAACTGCGATCGGTTGATGTCTTTACGGTTTCTTCGCGTAAGAAAATTTCGTGATTGGTGCCAGAGTCCGTCAAACGAGTATCTCTTGCGTCCGCGCGGCCGTTAACCTTGCTGGTGGAATCTTGTACGCTCCTAAGGTTATCAATTCAATAACTCTGTCTCCGGCGCCCGGCGTTTAAGCCGCGCCACGAAGAATCCGTCCATCCCGCCCGCATCGCCGAGATGGCCCGGCAGCGTGCGGATATCTCCCCCGGGCGTGACAATGCCGGGGATCCCGCCGACTTCATCCACGGATACGGGCATCCGCTCGAACCGGCTGTCCGCGGCCAGAAACGCGGCGATCCGTTCGGGACCTTCCTCGGGCTGAAGCGAACAGACGCTGTAAACGAGAACGCCGCCGGGCTTCAGCATGTCGGCGGCGCCGGTCAACAGCGCCGTCTGAAGCTCCGCGAGGCGCGAAACGTCGTCTGCCGTCTTGTTCCACGCGATATCCGGATGGCGGCGGATGGTACCCGTGGCGCTGCAGGGCGCATCGAGCAGGACCGCATCGGCGGGTTCGGCAGGCCGCCACCGGGTCGCGTCCGCCTTCACGATTTTTGCATCAAAGCGCAGCCGGCTCAGATTTTCGCGCAGCCGCGCCAGCCTTTGATCGGACCGGTCGACCGCCGTCACGGAAACGCCGGCATCGAGCAGCTGCGCGGTCTTGCCGCCGGGGGCGGCGCACAGGTCGATGACCGTCCTGCCGGCCGCATCGCCGAGGGCGGACAGCAGCAACTTCGCGGGGATGGCCGCCGCGGCGTCCTGCACCCACCAGCCTCCCCCCTTGAAACCGACCAGCGCAGTGACCTCCCCGGCGCCCTGCAGCCGCACCGTCCCGCCGGGCAGGAGCTGGCCGCCCAGCCGCCCGGCCCACGCCTTCGGGTCGCCCCGCACGGTCAGGTCCAGCGGCGGTTCGACGAGATGCGCCCTGGCGATGTCGTGGGCCTGCGCGCCATACGCGGCAGTCCAGCTGTCGCGGAGCCATTGCGGCGCGTTCAGCATCGGGTCGGAGGCTGCGAAGAGGCCGGCGCCATCGCGCGCCACGCGGCGCATCACCGCATTGACCAGCCCCTTGAATCCCTGCTGCCGCACCACCACGCAGAGCCGGACGGCGTTGTCGACCGCGGCATGCGCCGGGGTCTCCAGCACGAGGAGCTGGGCGACGCCGAGCCTGAGAATGTTGCGGATGACGAAGGCGCGGTCGGGCAGGGGGCGTTCGACGAATTCGTCCAGCACCGCGTCGATCTGCCCCAGCCGGCGCAGCGTGGTCGACACCAGCATGCGGGCAAAGGCGCGGTCGCGCGCTTCCAGCGCGGCCAGCGACCGGCTCCCCCCCAGCGCTTCGTCGAGCGGCCTGCCCTGGCGCAGCACCGCGTCCAGCATGTTGACGGCGGCGGCGCGCGCCTCGATACCGGTCTTACCAGATTGCCCGGCGGGCGCGGCGGGACGCGTTTTCTGGGGAGGGTGAGCCATCGGCGCAGAATAGCGGCGAAATTCCAAAGCGCCAGCGGCGATGACGTATTTGGGCGCGCGGCGGGCGCGCTAAGGCAGATTTATCCCCACGGCCCGGCGACGCCCGCCATCTGGCGGAGCGCGGCGATCCGGTTCTGCGTATTGGGGTGGGTCGAGAACAGATTGTCCATCGAGCGCGCATGGAGCGGATTGACGATGAACATGTGCGCCGTGGCGGGATTGGCCTCGGCCTCTTCGTTGTCGATGGCGGCCGCACCCTGTTCCAGCTTGCCGAGCGCGGACGCAAGCCACAGCGGATGGCCGCAGATCTCGGCGCCCGCCCGGTCGGCGGCGTATTCCCGGGTGCGCGAGATCGCCATCTGCACCAGCGCCGCGGCGATTGGGGCGAGGATCATGATCAGGATCGTGCCGACAATGCCAAGCGGGTTGTTGCGGTTGTTGCCGCCGAAGAACAGGGCGAAATTGGCGATCATCGAGATCGCGCCGGCAATGGTCGCGGTGATCGTCATGATCAGCGTATCGCGGTTCCGCACATGGGCAAGCTCGTGCGCCATCACCCCGGCGATTTCCTCGTGGCTCAGGATGCGCATCAGCCCGGTGGTGGCGGCGACCGCCGCGTTTTCCGGGTTGCGCCCGGTGGCGAACGCGTTGGGCTGGTCGCTGTCGATGATATAGACGCGCGGCATCGGCAGTTCCGCCCGCTCGGCGAGCTGCGCGACGATGCGGTAATAGGCCCCGCCGGACCGTTCATCGACCTCCTTCGCGCCGTACATGGACAGGACCATCCGGTCGGAATTCCAGTAGGCGAACGCGTTCATCGCGATCGCGATCAGCAGCGCGATCGCCATGCCGGCCTCGCCGCCCAGCATGAAGCCGATGGCGAGGAACAGGCCGGTCATCGCGGCGAGCAGGATGGCGGTACGGGCGTAGTTCATGACTTGTGTCCGTATTTCAGGTCTTCGCCCGGAATGTGGTAAGAATGGGGGGATAGTGCAAGGGAACCGACCGATGACGGACGACAGGCCGAAAGAACCCGCCGGGGACGCAAAGGAAAACGAAGCGGAAAAGGATTCCGCGGCAAAACGGCCGGAGGAATTCGGCGGCCGCGGCGGGCTGGACCCGACGCGCTACGGCGACTGGGAAAAGAACGGCCGCTGCGTGGATTTCTGAGGGGGCGCATCCTCTCGGAAAGATGCCCGGGACTGGGCCCGGGCATGACGCGTATTTTTTAAACACGTCATCGCCGGGCCATTCTTCAGAATGAATCCCGGCAATCTTGTACCGGGAAGAGCGAAACCCTACCCCGCCCGGTTCGCCTTGAGGTCTTCCACCACCGAGGGATCGGCCAGCGTCGTGGTATCGCCGAGATCGTCCATCTCGTTGGCGGCGATCTTGCGCAGGATGCGGCGCATGATCTTGCCCGACCGCGTCTTGGGCAGACCGGGCGCCCACTGGATCGCGTCGGGGCTGGCGATGGGGCCGATTTCCTTGCGCACCCACTGCACCAGCTCCTTGCGCAGATCGTCGCTCGGCGCCTCGCCCTCCATCAGCGTGACATAGGCGTAGATGCCCTGCCCCTTGATGTCGTGCGGGAAACCCACGACCGCGGATTCGGCGACTTTCGGATGCGCCACCAGCGCGGACTCGACCTCGGCCGTGCCCATCCGGTGGCCGGACACGTTGATCACGTCGTCGACCCGGCCGGTGATCCAGTAATAGCCGTCCTCGTCGCGGCGGCAGCCGTCGCCGGTGAAGTACTTGCCGGGGAACTGCGAGAAATAGGTCTCGTAGAACCGGTCGTGATCGCGGAACACGGTGCGCATCTGGCCCGGCCACGAATCGATCATGCAGAGATTGCCGACGCCGGGCCCGTCGATCGGCGCCCCGTCGGCATGGACGAGCTGCGGCTGGATGCCGAAAAACGGCCGCGTGCCGGAGCCGGGCTTGAGCGCGGTCGCGCCCGGCAGCGGGGTGATCAGAATCCCGCCGGTTTCGGTCTGCCACCAGGTATCGACGATCGGACAGCGGCTGTCGCCCACCACCTCGTAATACCATTTCCAGGCTTCGGGGTTGATCGGCTCGCCCACCGAACCGAGCAGCCGCAGCGACGCGCGGCTGGTCGATTTTACCAGCGCGTCGCCCTCGCGCATCAGCGCGCGCAGGGCGGTCGGCGCGGTATAGAAGATGTTGACGTCGTGCTTGTCGCACACCTGCCAGAAGCGGCTTGAGTCCGGATAGGTGGGCACGCCCTCGAACATCAGCGTGGTCGCGCCGTTGGCCAGCGGGCCGTAGACGATATAGCTGTGGCCGGTGATCCAGCCGACATCGGCGGTGCACCAGTAGATGTCGCCGTCGTGATAGTCGAACACGTACTGGTGCGTCATCGACGCATAGACCATGTAGCCGCCGGTGGTGTGCAGCACGCCCTTGGGCTTGCCGGTCGAACCGGACGTATAGAGGATGAAGAGCGGGTCCTCGGCGTCCATCTCCTCGGGCGGGCAGTCGGGCGACGCGTCCGCCATCAGCTCGTGATACCAGTGATCGCGCCCGTCCTCCCAGCCGATATCGCCGCCGGTGCGGTTGACGACGACGCAGTGCTCGACCATCGGGCACTGTTTCAGCGCCGTGTCCACATTCGCCTTGAGCGGGATGGGCCGTCCGCCGCGCACGCCCTCGTCCGAGGTGATGACGCAGTTGGAATCGCAGTCGATGATGCGGCCGGCGATGGAATCGGGCGAGAACCCGCCGAAGATCACCGAATGGATCGCGCCGATCCGCGCGCAGGCCAGAACCGCCACCGCGATCTCGGGGATCATCGGCAGGTAGATCGTGACCCGGTCGCCCTTTTTGATGCCGAGCGATTTCAGCGCGTTGGCGAACTTGCAGACTTCTTCGTGCAGTTCCTTGTAGGTGATCTTCTTCGAAACATCGGGCTCGTCGCCCTCGAAGATGATCGCGGTCTGGTCGCCGCGGGTCGACAGATGCCGGTCGAGACAGTTGGCCGAGGCGTTCAGCGTGCCGTCGTAATACCAGCGGACATGCAGATCTTCCTTGGCGTAGGAGACGTCCTTGACCTTGGTATAGGGCTTCATCCAGTTGATGCGCTGGCCCATCTCGCCCCAGAACCCTTCGGGGTCGTCGATCGAGCGCTGGTACATCTCCAGATACCTGTCGTTGTCGGCCCAGGCCTTGTTCGCCCATTCGTCCGGTACCGGATAGATCGTTTCGTCGGACATCGTCGTCTCCCGTTGTCTGTCTGTGCCCCAGAGATCAATGAGCAGCGACGCTCATGCTTTCGGGCGAATTATGATCGGAGTCGCCCGGTCAAGGCAAGAAAACGCCCCGACCGCGAAGCAGCAAACCGGCCAGACGTTATTCGTCCAGCAGGATGTTGCCGTCTTCGACGCGGACCTTGATGGGGGCGAGCGCGCGCCCGAGGCAGGGGCCCCAGACGCACTTGCCGTCCTCGATCTCGAACAGGGCGCCGTGCGTCGCGCACATGATGTAGTCGAGCTCCGTGGTCAGGAACGTGTTGGGCTTCCAGTCCAGCACGGTGCCCTGGTGCGGGCACAGATTCATGTAGGCGAAGACCTCGCCTTCCTTCTTCACCACGAACATGCGCTCGCGCCGTCCGACGCGGAATTCCCGGCTGCCGGGATCTTCCAGCTCGTCGAGGGTGCAGAGAACGGTATCGGTGCCCTTGTCTTCGGTGATGGGTGTGTCTTCGTAACTCATCCTGGGTTTCCTCTAATAAACACGGCGGGCATCAAGGGTTGGTGTGGCGGCTTGATGACCGCCGGAGCAAATAACCGGTGGCCGGGTGGGGGAGCAGGCCGGAACCGCAACAATTTATGGCTTCACGCCCGCCATTTTACAAATCAGCTTCCATTCGTCCTTGCCGACCGGCACGACGGAGAGGCGCGACTGTTTGACCAGCGCGAGGTTTTCCAGCTTCGGCTCCGCCTTGATCTCGGCCAGCGTCACCGGCGTTTTCACCGGACAGAGCGCCTTGATGTCCACCATGCCGAACCGGCCGGACTTGTCGGTGTGGTCGGGATAATGTTCCTTCACCACCTCGACAATGCCGACGATCTGTTTTTCGTTCACCGAGTGATAGAAGAAGCCTTTATCGCCCTTCTTCATGGCCTTCATGTTGTTGTTGGCCTGATAATTGCGCACGCCGTCCCAGTGCTCGACGCCCTTCTTCACCTGGTCGTCCCACGACCAGGCGCCGGGTTCGGATTTGAACAGCCAGTAATTCATTTTCGTATCCTTTAAATTCGGCTCCGGCCCTCAAACCCGCGAATCCGCGTTAGCGGACCTAATCAACCGGACTCCGCCTTGAACGGGCGCGCGAGCAGCGATTCGATCGCCGCATCGACCGTGATGCGCCCCTTGAGAACCGCGTCGACCCCGGCGCAGATCGGCATCTCGACATTCAGTTTGGCGGCCAGCGCGGTGACGGCCTCGGCCGAGAACACGCCCTCGGCGACCGTGCGCCGCGCGCCGAGAATGTCTTCCAGCTTTTCGCCGCGTCCCAGCGCCTCGCCCAGCGAATAGTTGCGCGACTGGGTGCTGGTGCAGGTCAGCGTCAGATCACCGAGCCCGGCGAGGCCCATCAGCGTTTCGGCGCGGCCGCCCTTGGCGACGCCGAGCCGCGTCATCTCGGCCAGCCCGCGGGTGATCAGCGTGGCCCGCGTGTTGTCGCCGAAGCCGCGCCCGTGCGCCACGCCGCAGGCGATGGCCAGCACGTTCTTGACCGCGCCGCCGATTTCCGCGCCGTTCACATCGTCGGTCCGGTAGATCCGGAAATGCGGCGAGCCCAGCGCCAGGGCCAGCGCCTTGCCGACCGCGTCATCGCGGCAGGCAAGCGTCAGCCCGGTCGGCGCGCCGCGCGCCACTTCCGACGCGAAGGTCGGGCCGGACAGCACCGCAACCGGGTGGCCCGGCAAGGTCTCGGCGGCGATTTCCGACATCAGCGCCGTCGTGCCCTGCTCGATTCCCTTGGAACAGATGACGACCGGCGCGCCGGACGGCAGCGCCGGAGCAAGCTCTGCCGTCACGCGCCGCAGATGCTGCGCCGGGGTAACCAGCAGCACCGCGTCGGCCGCCGCGGCCTCTTCCAGCACGGAGGTCGCGCGGATCACGGGATCGAGCGGCACGCCGGGCAGGTACAGCGCGTTTTCGTGACCGGCGTTGATGCCGTCCGTCACCTCCTGCTCGAACGCCCACAGCACGATGTCGCTGCCCGCCGCGCGAACCGCCTGCGCCAGCGCCGTACCCCAGGCCCCGGCCCCGATAATGCCGATATGCGAAATGGTCATCTGTATGCAACTCCCCGTGGGGTGGAGTTTAGAGGAGAGGGGCGAGGGATGGAACAGGTTGAAACGACACTGGATTGGACGTCGATGCCCTTTGGGAATTGCATTTAGGACATTTTTGTCCTATATTGCGGTACCATGAACGGCAACGAACTGCTGAAGAAGTTGCGCCGCCTGGGGAAGGCCAATGGCGTGGCCGTGCGCTATGACGGCAAGCCTGGCAAAGGCAGCCATGGCCGGGTCTTTTACGGCGCGGCCTATACGACCATCAAGGATTTGAAGAAAGAGATCGGAACCGGGCTGCTCAACAAGATGCTTTCCGACCTCGGACTGGACAAGGACGACCTGACATGAAAATCGCCTACCCGGCCAGATTCGAAAAAGACGAGGACGGCCGCATTCTGGTGACGCTGCGCGATCTGCCGGAAGCCGCGACCGACGGCGCAAATATGGAAGAAGCGATGGCGGAAGCCGCCGACCTGCTCGATTCGGCGCTTATGTTCCGCATGAAATACCGCGAGGAAATCCCAAAGCCGTCAAAACCGCGCAAGGGTGAGCGGCTGATCGCGCCCGACATGGGTGTCGCTATGAAGATCGCGCTCTATATCGCCATGCGCGAGCGCGGCGTCACCGCCGCCGAACTGACCCGCCGCCTCGGCATCGACAACCGCGAGGCGCAGCGGATCCTCAACCCGTATCACGCGACCAAGACGGCACGGATGAGCGAGGCCATCGAGGCGACGGGGAACAGGGCGGTTATTGAACTCACGGCGGCAGAGTGAAGCCAGACAGGCCGCCAATCCAAGCAGCGCCTTCCATAAGGCAAGGGGGCCTTGCCGAAAATGGAATTTGCCAAGTCAAGCTACATTGACGCGAAATATATTTGTAAAAATCGAATCGTCGGAAAAATAGCAGCAACCTTAGGTTAACCTAATGGAAATGCCCACAACGAATCATTCATACGAAACTCACGTCAAACATAATTAGCTATCTAAGATTTCGGCTCATTAAAAATTGTCTGGTTTGGTTGACTTTTATCAGATTATGGAGCGACCATTAAGCCTATCGAGCGAAGGCATGTATAGGACTGGCCATTCAGGTTTGGGACAAAGGGATAAAAATGTCTATGGGTAGAATTACAATATCACAGAGAAGACGCAGAAATTTTGTCGTTTTTATTTTTATGGCTGTTTTGTTTGCTTCTCTTGGGACTACGTTTGACACAAAAAATACGAATATATTTTTACAGTTTAGTGAATATAGTTTTTCAGAACGAGAGGTGGCACTATATTATTTTTTCTTAGCATCTTTTTTTATGATTTCCCTAACGGGCATGTTTTTATATAATGAATATCGTAAAAATCCATATAAAGATAGTTATGAAATTAATGCCTCGTCTGCCGAGGCTGAGCGGGACTTTGGCTCTCAACTTCAATCGCTCCGAAGGGAATTTGAAGACACAGCACAGCGGGCTGCACAAACCGCCGCGAATCGGTTATCAAGTGACCTAGACAGCAGAATTACAAGACAAGTTGAGGTAAAAGTCGATAACATTATTGGCGACGACGTCGTAAAACTGGTCGGGGCACAGCTGGCAAAAGGAGCAGATGAATACACGTGGCGCGAGACAATGCGGGAGGACCTGATAGACAGGTTCAACACCACACGAAACCGGGTCGATGAACTGGCGGTCAAGGCACAAAAATCCGCCAACATATTTAGAATTCTTGGCATAATCCTGGCGCTCTTAGGACTAGGGCTTATCGGTTGGAAATTCGTCATGTTCCTCGCCGCCGATTTTAAGGTCTCGGGTAATGACTGGACCCAGTTCTTAATAACGCATGAGACAATGACGTTTCCTGTAGTTTTGCTCGCCGAAGCATTGGCATTAATTATGTTTCGTTATCATTCTAGGTCGCTGGAACAAATGCGCTACTTTTCTAACGAGGTAACAACACTAAGTATACGAAATGCCGCCGCTCTGATCACTGTGCAGCAGGGAACGAAAAAAGATATTATGGAATTTGCACGAGAGATGAGTCGCGAAGAACGAAACTTCATATTGAAGAAAGGCGAGGCGACGCTGGAAACCACTCAAAATGCAAGCGAGGACGCGCTCGTCCAGAAGATTTTGGATCGATTGAAACCAGTTTCCCAATCCGGCAGGGCTCGAGCCAAGACAGAAAAGGTTAGCGACAAAGATACTCCATAGAGATCTTTAGCAGATTAGCCATTACCGTTTGAGTAAAAACTGGTTGATTGGGGCCAGATATCCTAATTTGGTCTCGTCCTCCTACCCCCCGGCCTCCCGGATCGCCTTCCACACCTTGTTCGGCGTTGCCGGCATGTCGACATTCACGATGCCCAGCGGGCTTAGCGCGTCGGCGATGGCGTTGGTGATGGCGGCGAGCGCGCCGACATTGCCGGCTTCGCCGGCGCCCTTGGCGCCGACCGGGTTGAGCTTGGTCGGCACCGGGTTGTTGGCCAGATCGAAGCTCGGCATGTCATCGGCGCGCGGCATGCCGTAATCGAGGAACGAGCCGGTCAGCAGCTGGCCGGATTCCGCGTCGTAGAACACGCCCTCGGTCAGCGCCTGGCCGACGCCCTGGCCGATGCCGCCATGGATCTGGCCTTCGAGCGTCAGCGCGTTGATCACCGTGCCGACATCGTCGACCACCGAATATTTCAGGATCTCCGTCCGCCCGGTCTCGGGGTCGATCTCCACCTCGCACACATGGCAGCCGTTGGGGAAGGTCGGCGTGCCGGGCGCGAACGTGTCGATGGCGAACAGCCCGGCCTCCATCCCGTCGGGCAGGCTGGTCGCCTGGTAGGAGCGCCGCGCGACCTCCTTTATCGATACCGCGCGGTCGGTGCCCTTGATGCGGAATTCGCCGTTCCCGTATTCCAGATCGTCGGGCGCGGCTTCCATCATGTGGGCGGCGAGGTCGATGCCCTTTTCGATCACCTTGTCGACCGCGCGCACGGCTGCCGAGCTGCCCAGGATCGCGGTGCGGGACGCATACGTTCCGCCGCCGAACTCGATCGTGTCCGAATCGCCGTAAGACACGCGGATATCGTCGGCGTCGATGCCGAGCGCATCCGACACCACGATCTTGTACATCGTGTCATGCCCCTGCCCGTGATCGACCGAGCCGGCCACCACCGTCACCGAGCCCGACGGGTCGAACCGGACGCTCACCGTTTCGCCGTCCATCTGCGCCGTCTGCTCGATAAAGTTGGCGATGCCGAGCCCGCGATATTTTCCGCGCGCGGCGGCTTCCTCGCGCCTTGCCTCGAACCCGTCGTAATCGGCCATCGCCAGCGCCTGTTCCTGGTTCTGCGCGAACTGGCCGCAATCGAGCGTGAAGATCAGCCCGGTCTTGAACGGCATGGATTCGGGGGCGACGAAATTGCGGCGGCGGATTTCCGCCCGGTCGATTCCCATCTCGCGCGCCGCGGTATCGACGAGCCGTTCCAGCACATAGGCCGCCTCGGGCCGGCCCGAGCCGCGAAACGGCCCGTTGCAGGCGGTGTTGGTGAACACGGCCGAGGCCTCGGCGAAGATGTGCGGCGTGCGATAGGTGCCCGCCAGCCCGCCGAGATGGCCGGCGGGAGAGATCGTTCCGCCGGGTTCGAGATAGCCGCCGATGGCGCAGATGTTGGAGACCTTCATGGCGAGGAAATGCCCGTCCGCGTCGAGCGCCAGGGCCGCCTCGGTATGCTGGTCGCGGTCGTGCCAGTCGGAGGCCAGCCCTTCCGAGCGGTCCGATATCCAGCGCACCGGGCGGCGCAGCTTTTTCGACGCCCACAGCACCAGGTGATATTCCGGGTGCTGGCCGCCCTTCATGCCGAAGCTGCCGCCGACATCGTTGGTCATGATGCGGATCTGGGTTTCCGGCACCTTGAGCACCTGCTCGGCCAGCGTCTGGCGCAGCAGGAACATGCGCTGGGTCCCGCCATAGAGCGTGTAGCGGTCCATCCGCCAGTCGTAATCGCCGATCGCGGCGCGCGGCTCCATCGTGTTGGGCGAGATGCGGTTGACGTCGAGCGAAAGCCGCGTGACGTGGTGGGCGCTGGCGATGATGTCGTCCACCATCTTCTCGTCGCCCGCCGTGTAGTAATAGGATTCGTTATCGGGGCAGCCCTCGTGGATTTCCGGCGCGCCGGGCTTCCTCGCATCGACGCCCCGCACCAGCGGCGGCAGGATCTCGTACTCGATGACGATCTTCTCGCCCGCATCGCGCGCCTGATCCAGCGTTTCCGCCACCACCATCGCCACCTGGTCGCCGACATAGCGCGCCTTGTCGACGCACAGCGCGGGGTGCGGCGGCATGAACAGCGGCGAACCATCGCGCCGGTTGCGGATATGGGGCGGCGCGTGCCAGCCGAGCCCGTCCTCCATCACGTCGGCGCCGCAATAAACGCCGAGCACGCCGGGCATCCCTTCCGCCGCCGATTTGTCGACCGATTTGATGCGCGCATGGGCGTGCGGCGAGCGCACGATGAAGGCATGGGCCGGGTTCACCAGCCTGACATCGTCGACATAGCGCCCCTCGCCCCTGAGCAGGCGCGGGTCCTCGGTACGCGGCACCGACTGGCCGATGGCGAACTGTCCCATGATGGTCTCCCTGTTTTCCGTTTCCGGGGGATTGTATTCGCCTGCGGGAAACCGCCAACCCCGCGGAGACGATTCATTGGAGGGAGACGCCCGGAACGGGTCCGGGCATGACGCGCTTTTTAAGTGAAGGTCCGTCATCCTCGGGCCTGACCCGATGATCTCCTGCCGATTGAAACGCCGACAGATGCCCCGGTTTCCAAAAGCTGCTAAACCGGTCCTACACGAAAATTCGGAGATACCCCATGTATACGAAACAGGTTCTCGACGTTCAGGGCAGTCCGATGGACACGCTGGTCTTCATGCCGGAGGGCGACGGGCCGTGCCCCGGCATCGTGGTGGCGCAGCATCTGCCGATCGCGCATGAAGGGCTGGAGAAGGACCCGTTCACCATCGATGTCGGCGAACGGCTTGCCAGGGCGGGCTATGCCGCGGTGATCCCGTTCATCTTCCACTGGTGGCCGCCCGAGACCGATGTCGCGATCAAGCGCGAGGAATGGAACGACGACAAAAACATCGCCGACATGGATGCGGCCTTCGGCCTGCTGACCGGGATGGGCAGGGTCGATGCCGGCCGCATCGGCGTGATGGGCCATTGCTGGGGCGGGCGCGTGACCTGGCTCGCCGCCTGCCGCAACCCGGATTACAGGGCCGCGGTGGTGCTGTATGGCGGGCGCATCAAGCTCGGCATGGGCGAAGGCTGCCCGCCGCCGATCGAGCTGGCCGGCGACATGAAATGCAGGATGATGGGCATCTTCGGCAACGAGGACCAGAACCCGTCGCCGGAGGATGTCGCCGATCTCGACGCCGCGCTGAAGGCCGCCGGAATCGATCACGAATTTCACCAGTATGACGGCGCCGGTCACGGCTTCCAGGATTTCTGCGACGACAACCGGTTCCGCAAGGACCAGGCGGAGGATGCCTGGGGCAAGCTGATCGGGTTCCTCGACTCCGAACTGAAATAGCGTCGAACTGGCGGCCCCCGTGCCTGATATCGATCTGCAGCCCATCCTCGACGACATCGCGGCGGAAATGCGGCCGCTGCTGGGCCAGGGCAAGGTGGCCGATTATATCCCCGCGCTGGCGGCCGTGCCGGCGGACCGGTTCGGCATTGCCGTTGCAGGCGTCGATGGCGTCGATGGCGCGGCAGGCGATGCCGACGAGCGGTTCTCGATTCAGAGCATCGCCAAGGTCTTCACGCTGGAGCTTGCGCTGCGCGCCACCGGCCCGGCGCTGTGGAAACGGGTCGGGCGCGAACCGTCGGGAAACCCGTTCAACTCGCTGGTGCAGCTCGAATACGAGCACGGCATTCCGCGCAACCCGCTTATCAATGCCGGCGCCATCGTGGCGCTGGATGCGCTGATGACCAACTGCGACGACCCGGCGGAAACGATTCTCGAACACGTGCGCCGGGCGGCCGCCGCGCCTGACATCGCGTTCGACGAAACCGTCGCCGCGTCGGAAGCCGAATGGGGCCACCGCAACCGGGCGCTCGCCAGTTTCCTGAAAAGTTTCGGCAACCTGAACCATGACGTCGACGCGGTGCTCGACGTCTATTTCCATATCTGCGCGCTGGCCATGTCGTGCCGCGAGCTGGCGCGCGCGTTTCTGCATTTCGCCAATGGCGGCGTCGATCCGCGCAGCGGCGAAACGTTCATCAACCCGCGCCGGGCCCGGCGCATCAACGCGCTGATGATGACCTGCGGGCTGTACGATGCGGTCGGCGATTTCGCGTTCCATGTCGGCATGCCGGCCAAGAGCGGGGTCGGCGGCGGCATTGCGGGCGTCGTACCCGGACGCTTCGCCGTCTGCGTCTGGTCGCCCGGGCTGGATGCGAGCCATTCGTCGCTGGCGGGACAGAAGGCGCTTGAGGCGCTGAACGAACGGACCGGCTGTTCGGTTTTCTGACGGCCCGCGCCGGAACCGCCCGCTTGTTTCGGCGCGCGGCAATGGGTACACCCGGCGTCCGATGACCGCTCCCTCGAAACCCGCCCCCCTTATCGACAGACCGCAGAATCCCCGGCTCGGCATCGTTCTGCTGCTGGCAGGGATCGTGCTGTTCGTTTCCGGCGAAGTGTGCGTCAAGCTGCTGGCGCGCGATCATTCGATCACCCAGGTGGTCTGGGCGCGCTATACGTTCCATGCGCTGGTCACTTTCATCGTCTTCCAGCGGGCCGGCATGTTGGCCAATGCAAAGACGACGCGGCCTTGGCTGCATATCGGCCGGTCTGCGCTGATGCTGACCGCCACCGTCTGTTTCTTTAGCGCGCTGCGCTACCTGCCGCTGGCCGACGCCGTGGCGATCAGCTTTCTGACGCCCTTGCTGGTCACCGCCTTTTCGATCCCGATTCTGAAGGAAAAGGTCGGCCCGCGCCGCTGGGCGGCGATCGCGGTCGGGTTCGTGGGCACCATGGTCATCATCCGGCCCGGCACGGAGGCAATGCACTGGGCCGCCATCCTGCCGCTGGGCTCGGCGGTGTGCTATGCGCTTTATCAGATCCTGACGCGCATCGCCTCGAAGTCCGACACCACCAACACCAGCCTGTTCTGGACATCGGCCTTCGGCGTCGCCTCGACCTCTTTGTTCGTACCGTTCTTCTGGACCGACCCCAGCCCGGCAGCCTGGGCGATGATGCTGGCCCTTGGCTCGTTCTACGGGCTCGGCCACTGGCTGCTGATCCGCGGGCTGGAGCTGACCTCGGCCTCGATGCTGTCGCCGTTTCTCTATACGCAGGTGATCTGGGCGACCCTTTTCGGGCTGCTGTTTTTCGAACAGTTCCCCGACGCGTGGACGCTCCTCGGCGTGACCATCGTCATCGCCAGCGGGCTCTATATCTGGCGCAGGGAAATCGTCCTGGGGTCCTGATCGTCAAATCGGCGCCGCCATCAAATTCAGTCAGCTCCCCTCGGGATTGAACCCGCCTGCCGCGGGATACTGGTTCGGCCATTTCAGACCGTAGCCGAGCGCACGAGCCGCGTGGCGGACGAAATACGGGTCGTAAAGATGCCCCTTGCCGATACAGCAGATATCGGCGCGCCCGTTTTCGATGATGTCGTTGCACTGTTCGGGCGTCGATATGTTGCCGACGGTCATGGTCGGAATGCCGATTTCCGCCCTGATCTGTTCGCTGAACGGCGTCTGGAACAATCCCGGCATGGCTGGCCGGCGGATATGCGACACATTGCCGGTCGAGACGTCGAGAATGTCGAGCCCGGCTTCCTTGAACAGGCGGGCGACCTCCAGCGCGTCCTCGATTTCGTTGCCGCCCTCTACCCAGTCGACCGCCGAGATGCGGGCCGAGATCGGCTTGTGATCCGGCCACACCTTGCGCACCGCATGGAACACTTCGAGCGGCAGCTTCATCCGCCCCGCGACGTCGCCGCCATAGGCGTCGGTGCGGTGGTTGGAGAGTTTCGAAATAAAGGACGACAGCAGGTAGCCGTGACCGCAATGCAGCTCGATCATGTCGAAACCGGCCTGCTCCGCCCGTTCGGCGCCGCTCACGAAATCGTCGATGACCTTGGCGATGTCGGCCTGGTTCATCTCGCGGGGCGTGTCGGCGTCCGGCCCGAACGGAATAGCCGACGGCGCGACCATCTCCCATTTCTGGTCGTCCGGCAGGGAGGCGTTGCGTTCCCAGCTGCGCGGCTCGCACCCCTTGCGCCCCGCATGGCCGAGCTGCATGCCGATCTTCGAGTCGGAGCGCTGATGCACGAAATCGACCACCCGCTTCCAGGGCTCGACATGCTTGTCGTCCCAGATGCCGGCGTCGCCGGGCGAGATGCGGCCCTCCGGGGAAATCTGGGTCATTTCGGTGAACACCAGCCCCGCGCCGCCGACCGCGCGGCTGCCGAGATGGACGATGTGAAAATCGGTCGGCGTGCCGTCAAGATCGTCCGCCGAATACATGCACATGGGCGACACCGCGATGCGGTTGGGAACGGTCAGGTCCCGCATCGTGTAGGGTGTAAACATGGGGGGAATTTCGTCGGTCGCCATGGCGCGCGTTCTCCTGTAAAGCTCTGATGACGCCAATGATACGCGGGTCGGGACCGCGGTCAAAGGAACGCCCGGATCGTTCCCGATAATCGCAAGGCCTTTCGACCGCCCCATGTCCTCCGTCCCGCGTTCCACGGTTGTCCCGCCCACCTACTTGGCCGCCGGCTATATGGTGTTCGCAGCGGCCCTTTTCGCGTCGATGCACGGGACGGTGCGGCTGGTCTCCGCCGACCTGCACCCGTTCGTCATCGCGGTGTTCCGCAATCTATTCGGTTTTCTGGCGCTGGTGCCGCTGCTGCTGCGCGGCGGGATCGAGCTGTTCAAGACGACGCGGTTCGGCATGCATACGATTCGCGCGGTGTTCAATTCCGCCTCGATGCTGATGTGGTTCACCGCCCTGTCGCTGACGCCGCTGGCCGACGCGACGGCTCTGTCGCTGACCGGGCCGCTGTTCGTGACGCTGGGCGCCATCGTCGCGTTTGGCGAGCGTGTGCGGTTTTGGCGCTGGGCGGCATTGCTGATCGGTGCAAGCGGCGCGCTGCTGATCATCCGGCCCGGCTTCGAGGAGCTTCAGATAGGCATGCTGCTGACCATCGGGTCGGCAGCCTTCGCGGGCATATCGAAGCTGTTCGCCAAGAGCCTGACGCGAACCGACGATCCGACGACCATCGTCGCCTACCTGCAGTTCCTGATGACGCTGATGACGCTGGTCCCCGCCCTGTTTTTCTGGCAATGGCCGACGCTCGAACAGTTCGGCTGGCTGATCCTGATCGGCATCCTCGGCAGCCTGGGCCACCTGTTCAGCGTCCGTGCCTACGCGATAGCAGACGTCAGTTTCAACGAGCCGATCGTTTTTACCCGCATGGTTTGGGCAACCCTGTTCGGCTTTTTCGTCTTTTCCGAAGTACCCGACGCCTGGACCTGGGCCGGGGCTGCGGTGATCGTATCGGCGACCAGTATCATCGCCTGGCGGGAACGGCAGGAAAAACGCGCGGCCCGTAACGCGGCAGCGAAACAACCCGTCTCGTGATATAGGCACGCGCCGCCGCCTGGGGTACGCTGCGCCCAACGGGAGCGGAAATCGATGGCGACAAAAACGACTGGATATCCTTCAGCAGCCGACAGGGGCTATCCGGACCTGCAGGACCACCTGCGAGCTCTCGACGAGGCCGGATTGCTGCGGGTAATCGACGCGCCGGTCAACAAGGACACGGAGCTGATGACTCTTGTCCGCTGGCAGTTTCGCGGCGGCATTCCCGAGAGCGAGCGCAAGGCTTTCAAATTCACCAACGTCACCGACTCGAAAGGCCGGAAATACGACATGCCGGTGGTGGTCGGTGCGCTGTCGGCAACGCCCGCGATCTATTCCATCGGCATGGGCGTGGCGCAGGAGGACATCGGCGCACGCTGGCGCGACGCCATAGCCAACCCGGTCCCGCCGGTTGAAGTCGAAGACGCGCCCTGCCACGAGGTGGTGCTGACAGGCGCCGACCTGCAGGGCGAGGGCAAGGGGCTGGATGCGCTGCCCGTGCCCATCTCGTCGCCCGGGTTCGACTCTGCGCCCTACTTTACCGCCACGGCCTGCGTCACGCGCGACCCCGAAACCGGCGTGCAGAATGTCGGCACCTACCGCGCCGGGCTCAAGGCGCCGGACCGGCTGGCGGTGAAGTTCTTCACCAATCTGGGCCAGGGCGGCCACGCCCACTGGCTCAAATGCAGGGAACGCGGCGAAAAGCTGCCGATGGCGATCGCTGTCGGCTGCCCGCCGTCGGTTTTCTACCTCGCGCCACAGAGCCTCCGCGCCGGGCTCGACGAGGTGTCGGTCGCTGGCGGTCTGGTCGGCGCGCCGATCCGGGTGGTCAAGGCCAAGACGGTCGATCTGCTGGTGCCGGCCGAGGCCGAGATCGTCATCGAGGGGCTGGTCGACACCGAATATCTGGAACCCGAAGCCCCGTTCGGCGAGAGCCACGGTCACGTGAATACAGAGGAATACAATTTCATCCTCGACGTCACCGCGATCACCCACCGGAAAGACGCCGTGCTGACAACCATCATTTCACAGGTTACGACCTCGGAATCGAGCGTCATCAAGCGCGTCGCGATGGAACCCAAATTCCTCAACCATCTGCGCGATCAGCTCGGCATCAAGGGGCTGAAGAAGGTGTCGATGCACGAGCCGCTGACCAACATAAGACGCATCGTATTCCTGGTGTTCGAACGCGGCGTGCCGGTTACCGAAATCTGGCGCGCCATGTATGCCGCGTCTGCGCTCGATTCCGCCTGCGGCAAGTTCGTCGTCGCGGTCGACGAGGATATCGATCCCGAGAACGGGGATTCGGTGTTCTGGGCGCTGGCCTACCGGTCCAACCCGGCGCTCGATGTCGAGATCCTGCCGCACCGCGACCGGGGGCACGGTCCGGCGCTCGAGCGCGGCAACGGCGAGGACGCTTCGATCCTGATCGACGCCACGCTAAAGGCCGACATGCCGCCGATCGCGCTGCCAAAACGCGAATATATGGAAAACGCGAAGGAGCTGTGGGAAAGGCTCGGCCTTCCTCCGCTCAAACCGGAGAGCCCGTGGCACGGCTATTCGCTGGGCGACTGGACCGACGAATGGGACGAGATGGCGGCGCGCGCGGCGGCCGGCGACTATCTGCAGAACGGGCTGCGCAGCGCACAGCTTCGCCGCAGCGACATCGCGCCCAATACATCGATCCGCGAGGTTCCCCGGACCGGCGAATAGCGCTAGGAAAGGAGACCAGCGGAACAGACGGAAGAGACCGATGAACGACGCGGCGGAAGAACTCAGACAAGCGCTCAATCTCGCGGGCGACGCGGTACGTCGCGAGCTGGACGGAACCGTCCGGCTGGTAGGAACCGAGTGCAACGACTGCGGCGCGCGGGTCTTCCCGCCGAGCGAGGTGTGCTGCGAATGCATGTCGGAGAATGTGTCGGCCCTTCCGCTCGGGCCGGGCGGCTCCCTCTATTCTTTCTCTGTAGTACACGCCGCCCCGAAGGGCTGGGCCCTGCCGTTCGTCGCCGCCTATGTCGACATGCCGGAGGGCGTTCGGGTGTTCGCGCATATCGTGGACGCGGATCCGGACAGCCTGACGATGGACATGGCGGTCGAAGCGACTATCGCCGGGCTCGGGACGGACGAAGACGGCAACCCGGTCGAGAGCTACGCCTTTCGCCCGGCTGGCAAGGGAGACGCATGATGCGCGAAGTATCGGTCATCGGCGCCGGGATGGTGCCTTACGGCAAGTACCCGGAAAAAACGCTCGCCGACATCGCCTGGCCTGCCGTCAAGCAGGCGATCGGGGATTCCGGGCTGGAGAAAAAGGATATCGAGGCCGCCTATTGCGGCACGGCGCTCGGCGGCATGATGGCGGGCCAGCGCATCCTCAAGAAACTCGGCATCACCGGTCTTCCCATCGTCAATATCGAGAACGCGTGTTCGTCGTCTTCGACCGCGTTCCGCGAGGCCTATATTGCGGTCGGTGCGGGCGTATACGACGCGGTGCTGGTGATCGGCGTCGAAAAACTGACCACGTTCGGCGGCGGCACGCTGCCGCTCGAAAAGGAGGACTGGGAAGTCAGCCACGGGCTCGTCATGCCGGCCCTGTATGCCATGCGCGCCAAGCGCTACATGCACGAGTACGGCCTGACCGAAGACCAGCTCGCCATGGTATCGGTCAAGGCGCGCAGGCACGGCACGCTCAACCCCGATGCCCAGTTCCGCAAGGAAACCACCGTCGAAGAGGTCAGGAACTCCCGCCCGGTGGCGGACCCGCTGCACCTGTTCCATTGCTGCCCGTCGGGCGACGGCGCCGCCGCCGTCGTCATCTGTTCCGCCGAAAAGGCACGGCAGGCCGGTGCGGATGCGATCCGCGTCGCGGGCTCGGAAATCAATTCCGGAAAATACATGACCGGCTACCGGGACATGACGACGCCCGAGATCACGCTGCGCGGCGCGAAGCAGCTTTACGAGGAATCGGGCATCGGTCCGGAGGACGTGGACCTTGCCGAAGTGCATGACGCGTTCGCCATCGCCGAACTTCTCTATTACGAGGCGCTCGGGTTCTGCGCGCGGGGCGAGGCAGCAAAACTGCTGGAAGAGGGCGAGACATCGATCGGCGGACGCATCCCGGTCAACCCGTCGGGCGGATTGCTGTCCAAGGGCCACCCGATCGGTTCCACCGGCGTCGGCCAGATCGTCGAGGTGGTGCGCCAGCTGCGCGGCCAGTGCGGCGCCCGCCAGGTCGAAGGGGCGAAGGTCGGGCTGACGCACTGCACCGGCGGCGGCGTATCGGGCTTCGATCACGGCGTCTGTTCGATCCATCTTTTCGCGCGTTGAGAAACGGGAGTCGCTTTTTTCATGGGCGCTAAATTCATGGGCGCGCGGGTCAAGCGGCTGGAAGACCAGGCGCTGCTGACCGGCTCAGGCGAGTTCACCGACGACATCCTGCTGCCCGGCATGCTGCATGCCGTGTTCGTCCGGAGCCCGCACCCGCATGCGCGCTTCACCACGATCGACAAGTCGGCAGCGGAGACGATGGACGGAGTCCATGGCGTGTTCACGCTGGCCGATTTTCCGGCGGACATAAGAAACAACCGGCTTCTCCTTCTGCTGCCCAACCCGGCGATTACCCAGGTGCGGATGCCCTATCTGCTGGCGCGCGACGAAACCCATTACGTGGGCGAACCCGTTGCCGTGGTCATCGCGGAGACGCGCCACCTGGCGGAGGACGCGGCCGTCGCGGTCGAGATCGACTGGGAGCCGCTGCCGGCGATCAATGACGCAAGAGACGCGCTGGCCGATGGCGCAACTCCGGCCCACACGGGCGCCGACAACAACATCGCGGCAAGATTCACGCCGCAATACGGCGATGTGGATGCCGCCTTCGCGGGCGCGGCCAGGACGGTTTCCGTCTCGATCCGTCACCATCGCGGCGGCGGCCACGCGCTGGAAGGGCGCGGCGCGCTGGCCGAATACGACGCCGACGAGGGCCGCACGATGCTGTGGTCCGCGACCCAGGCGCCTCATCAGGTCAAGCGCAACATCGTCGGCGTGCTCGGCTGGACCGAAAACGAGATCGACGTGATCGCGCCCGATGTCGGCGGCGGATTTGGTCCCAAGGCGATGTTCTATCCGGAAGAGGCGGTGGTGCCGTATCTCGCCCGCCGGCTGCGCCGGCCGATCAAGTGGACCGAGGACCGGCGCGAACATTTTCTGACCGCGAGCCAGGAGCGCGACCAGTACTGGGATGTGGAGGCCGCGTTCGACGAAAACGCAAAACTGCTGGGCGTCCGCGGCACCATGATCCACGACACCGGCGCCTACGTGCCATGGGGCATCGTCTCGCCCCTGATCGCCGCAACGACCACGCCGGGGCCCTATGTCCTGCCGGCCTACCGCCTGGAAACCACGGTCGTGCTGACCAACAAGGTCCAGGTTACGCCGGTCCGGGGCGCGGGCCGGCCGCAGGCGGTGTTCGCAATGGAACGGCTGATGGACCTCGCCGCCGAGGCGTTCGGGCTGGACCCGGCGGACATCCGGCGCCGCAACCTGATCCCGCCCGAGGCGATGCCGTACAAGGTCGGGCTGGTGTTTCGCGACGGCAAGCCGGTGATTTACGACAGCGGCGACTATCCCCTCTGTCACGACAAGGCAATATCGCAATCTGACTATGACGGTTTCGCGGAGCGGCAACGGGCGGCGTGGGCCGAGGGCCGATATATCGGCATCGGCATCGGTTCCTATGTCGAAGGGACGGGGCTCGGCCCGTTCGAGGGCGCGACCGTGCGCATTGCGCCGTCGGGGCGCATCTATCTCATGACCGGAGCGGCGCCGCAGGGCCAGGGCCACTGGACGACGATGGCGCAGATCTGCGCCGAGAAATTCGGCGTGGGCGTCGAGGATGTCGAGGTACGGCTCGCCGACACCACGTCGATCCCGCACGGCGTCGGCACCTTCGCCAGCCGCATCGCCGCCAATGCCGGCCCGTCCGTGCATCTCGCGTCGCTGGAAGTGCGGGAGAAGGCGATACGGGTCGCCGCCCACATGCTGGAAGCGGCGGAAGAGGACATCGAACTTGACGGTGGACGAGCATTTGTGCGGGGCGTTCCGGACATGTCGCTGGGGCTCGGCGAGCTGGCGCATGCGATCGCCGGCACACCCGGTTTCGCCATGCCGCCGGGTTTCGAGCCAGGGCTGGAAGCGACCCATTATTTCTCGCCGGAGCAGTCGGCCTACTGCAACGGGACCCATGTCGCCGAGGTCGAGGTCGATATCGAGACCGGGCATGTGACGATCCTGCGCTACGTCATCGCGCACGATTCGGGAAACCTGATCAACCCGATGATCGTCGACGGGCAGGTTCAGGGCGGGCTCGCCCACGGGATCGGCAATGCGCTGTTCGAGGAGCAGCATTTCGACGACGGGGCCAATCCGCTCACCACGACCTTCGCGGAGTACCTGATCCCCGGTGCCGGCGAGGTAATCGACGCCGAAGCGATCCATATCGAATCGCCGTCGCCGCTCAATCCGCTGGGCGTCAAGGGCGCCGGCGAAGGCGGCACCATCCCGGCGGCGGCCGCCATCATCGCAGCGGTGGAAAACGCCCTCAAACCGTTTGGCGCGTCTTTCATGGACGTGCCTTTGACGCCGGAAAAAATCGTCGCCGCCACTCGGCCTGCACGCGGAAAGGCCGCCGAATGACGGCACTTCCCAAGCGCGGCGGACCGCTCGACGGCATTCGCGTCCTCGATCTCACGCAGTTCCTGGCAGGTCCGTTCTCTACCCAGATACTGGCCGATCTCGGGGCGGAAGTGTTCAAGCTCGAAGCGCCGGCCGGCGACTGGTCGCGCGTGCTGCCGCCGCATTTCGTCGGCAAGGACAGCTGCTACT
>JAYOEY010000001.1:0-427144 GCA_038116945.1 Rhodospirillales bacterium | reverse complement strand
AGAATAAGCCAGATCCTCTCAATCAACCCGGACCACTATTGCCAATGCAGGTCACTGGTCGAGCGACCCGTCGAAACCGCGAAGGAACTGGTGGCGGGATTGCTCCGGCGCGGACTTTCCATCTCGGTCGTGTCTGGCGACCGCGAGCAGGCGGTTCGCAGGGTAGCAGGGCAACTCGGCATTGGGCGCTATGCTGCCGACGTTTCGCCCGAGGAAAAACTTCGGATCATCGGCGAGCACCCGGGCAAGACCCTGTTCGTCGGAGACGGCATCAATGACGCCGCGGCGATGTCGGCGGCCGCCGTTTCGGCATCGCCCTCCTCCGCGACCGATATCAGCCGGAATGCCGCCGACGTCATCCTGGCGACTCCCAGGATCGCTGCCCTGCTGGATGCGCTCGATATCGCGAAATGCGCCCGGCGTCTGATCCTGCAGAATCTGCTCTTCGCGGCGCTCTACAACATCGTCGCGCTGCCGGTTGCTCTCCTGAACGGTCTTACGCCGCTTGTAGCGGCAGTCCTGATGTCTTCTTCTTCGATCCTCGTCATGCTGAACGCGATGAGGCTTCGCGCGCCCCGATGACGATCCTCCTCTATCTCATCCCGATTTCGCTCGCGCTGGGACTCGCGGCCCTGCTGGCGTTCGTATGGACGGTCAGAAACCGGCAGTACGAAGACCTCGACGGTCCGGCGCATCGCGTTCTGAGGGATGACCCGAACCCGGTGGTACCCGAACACGCCCGGGAACTGCGCCGTCTCGAACGGGGGAAGACCTCCCTTCCCAACTAGGGAATTGCGGGGTTTACTTTCCCGCTCTCAAACGGGGAAGGATCATGACCGACATCAATTCGGACACGCTCGATCGCGAGATCGAGGATGAAGGACTGCGGTTAGAGCGCGATCATTTCCGGCCGGGCGACGCGGTCGTCGTCACCGGGGCTGCGCGCGGATTTGGTCGCGCCATCGCAAGGCGCCTCGCCCGGGATGGCGGCCGGGTCGCTGTCTGGGATATCGAGGCAGACGACGGCGCGCGGACCGTCGCGCTGTGTCGCGAGGCCGGCGCAAAGGATGTCGCCTATTTTTCCTGCGACATGGGGGATGCCGCAAATATCGCCGACGCCTCCGCTGCCGTGCTGGAGAAGTTCGGAACGGTCTACGCGGTCGTCAACAATGCCGGCATCCATCCGCGCTCCCCTGCCCTTACGGTCCCGCTCGACATGTGGAACCGCACGCTGGCCGTCAACCTGACCGGATCTTTCCTGACCGCGCAGGCCTTCGCACCGGCGATGATCGAGGCCGGCCGCGGATCGATTATCAACCTCGCCTCGGGTCGCGCCATCCAGGGCGCGAAGATGGGCATCCATTACGCGGCATCGAAGGCCGGCATCATCGCCATGACCAAGACGCTGGCGCAGGAATGGGCCGGGTACGGCATCCGCGTCAACGCCATCATTCCTGGCGTGTCCGAAACCCGGCAGCCGCTGGAAGCGCCGGGCGTAACGCTGGAAAATTTGCGCGAACGCGGCAAGGGCGTGCCGCTCGGCCGCGTCGGCCACCCGGACGATATCGCCGGCATGGTCGCCATGCTGCTGAGCGAGGACGCTGCCTTCATGACCGGTCAGAGCGTCGCCATCAATGGCGGCGTGATCATGTTGCCGTGATGACCGCGTCGGCGTCGATTTCGATCATCGCGCCGGGTCGGATGATTCCGGAGATCTGCACCAGCGTGCTGGCCGGTCGGGAATCGGGCGGGAAGACCTCGTTGCGCGCCTCGTGCACCTGCCGCAGCGCCTCCGGCGAGATATCGGTGACATAGACCCGGACGCGGACGATGTCGGTCATCGCGGCGCCCTCATGCCTCAGCACTCGGTCGATCCGTCTCAGAACCTGCCGCGTCTGCTCCAGCATGGTCTCGCCGACCAGCCTGCCCTCGTCGTCGATCGGCGTCTGGCCGGAAACATGCAGATAGACGGCATCGCCGGTTTCGATCCGCACCGCGTCGCAGAACGCCGCCGCCGTACCGGACTCCTCCAGCCCGCCGATCTTGCGGCCTTCGCTGGCGGACAGGTTTACGTTTTTCCGTCGCATGTCATTCTCCTGATATCGTCTGCCGTCCGGCCCGCCTCGCGCAGTGACCGCAGGGTCAGGGATCTGTCCCGTTTGGCATAGCGTTTTCCGTCTGGCCCGGTCATCAGGCTGTGGTGTTTCCAATCCGGCACCGGCAGATCGAGCAGCGCCTGCAGCAGCCGGTGAATATCGGTCGCCGGCGCGAGGTCCACTCCCCGCGTCACCAGCGTCACGCCCTGCAGCGCGTCGTCGAGCGTCACCGCCAGATGATAGCTGGTCGGCGCGTCTTTACGCGCCAGCACGACATCGCCGAACCGTGCGGGTCGTGCCTCGATCTCGCCCCTGTCCCGGTCGATCCAGGTAAGTCGTCCGGTGCGCTCGCATGCCGTTTCGACATCGAGCCGCAGGGCGTAGCTCTCGCCCGCCGCCGCCCGGGATTCCCGTTCGTCTCCCGACAGGGCGCGACAGATCCCTGGATAGACCGGGCCGTCCGGTCCCTGCGGCGCGCCCCCGGCGCGCTCGATTTCCCGCCTGATGTCCGTCCGCGTGCAAAAACACGGATAGATCAGGCCGTTCCCTGAAAGCCTGTCGAGCGCGACGCGGTAATCGTCGAAATGATCGCTCTGGCGGCGCACCGGCTTTTCCCATTCGAGCCCGAGCCATTCGAGGTCCTCGAAGATTGCCGCCTCGAATTCGGGGCGGCAGCGCCCGCCGTCGATGTCTTCAATCCGCAGCAGGAAGCGGTCGCCCGCTTCTGACGCCAGGATGGCGGAATAGGCATGACCGAGATGGAGGTACCCCGTCGGGCTCGGCGCGAAACGGGTGACTTCCATGCGTCAGGCGGAATCGGAAAAATTGTCGGGAAAGACGTGCAGCCCGTCTTCGCCGAGCGGGAGCGGATCGACGCGAACCGCCGCCTCGACGGGCAGTTCGCCGTAAAGATGCGGAAAAAGTGCGCCGCCGCGCGATTCTTCCCATTTCAGGGCGTCTCCGAGGGATGCCGCGTCGACGGAAAGAAGCAGCAGGCCACCTTGCCCGGCCCTGTGTTTGGCAGCGCTTTCCCTGACCTGTTCGGCGGTCGAGAAATGAATGAACCCGTCCTCGCGATCCTGCGAAGAGCCGGGATACCGCCGCGACGGCAATGCGTCCCGCCATTCGTCGGCGCGGCACATGTGATAAATGATCTGATCGGTCATGCGCGTAGATTACCAAGCCAGTCAATTTTGCGCGACAGCGCGGATACCATGAATTAATCTTGCCACATGACTGAAAATCTTACCCCAGCCGATCTGGTTCACCGCGCCCGGGAGATGGTGCCGGTGGTCGCCGAACGGGCCGAAAGATGCGTCGAGTTGCGCCGTTTGCCTCCGGAAACCGAAAAGGAATTTCACGAAGCCGGTTTCTATAAATGCCTGCAGCCGAAGCGCTACGGCGGGCTTGAGTTCGATTTCGGAACCCATACCGAACTGGCCATGGAGGTCGGCGCCGGGTGCGCGTCCAGCGGCTGGAATCTGGCCATTACCGCCTGTCATGGATGGGTCATGGGCATGTTCCCGACCGACGCGCAGGATGAAATCTGGGGCGACAACCCGTCCGCCACCATCAGCTCTTCCTTCCTGCCCCTCGGGCGTCCGGAAATAGAGCGCGACGACGGCGGCTGGCGCTTCTCCGCCCGGTACGGGTTCTCCAGCGGTTCCGATTACTGTCAGGCAGCGGTGGTCCAGGCCATGATCGATTTCGGCGACGGCCCGGAAGCGGCCTTTGTCGCCATTCCGAGATCCGATTACGAGGTTGCCGATAACTGGAATGCCAACGGCCTTGCCGGCACAGGCAGCCACGACCTGATCATCAAGGACGCGTTCATCCCCGATCACCGGGTTCTTCCGGTCAGCCAGACCAGGGGCGGCCCGACGCCGGGTTCCCTTGCCAACGACAGCCATATCTACCGGATCCCGATGTATGCGGCGTTCCCGTTCAATCTTGTCGGTCCCTCTATCGGCGCGGTCCGGGGAGCGCTGAACCATGTCGCCGACGGGCTTGCCGAACGCGTCACCATGACCGGGGTCAATCTCGCGCAGATGCAAAGCGCGCAGAACCGCATCGCCGAGGTCGCCGCCCGCGCCGAATCCGCATGGTCGACGCTGGTGCCGATCCGGGAGGAACTCAACCGCGACGCCCGCAACGGAACCATTCCGGACATCCGGCGCCGGGTGCATTACCGGCTGATGGTCGCCTATGTCGGCAGGCTTTGCGTCGAGGCGATGGAAAACCTGTTCCCGCTGATCGGCGGCCGCGGACTGGCCAAGGGCAATCCGGTCGAGCGGGCCTGGCGCGACGTTCACGCCATTGCCCAGCATATCGGCATCAACTGGGACGTCCATTCCGGCGCGTACGGCGCGGTTCGTCTCGGCGGCAAGTGCCCGGACCCCAAACTCTGAAGAAGAATATGCCTCCCAAAAACAATCCGCTTCGCCTGAACCCGCTTCAGCTCCGCACGCTGACGATTTTCCAGCATCTGGCGCGCTTTCCCGAAAGCTCCACCAAGAACGAGCAGACCGGCGAGGTGATGATAAGCAACCTGCCCAATCCGCACGGCAACCATTTCCATTGCGGCGATGCCGTGGTGGCATCGAAGGATGCGACCGGACTGCATCACGAGGGCGTCTACAAGGCGCTGGAGCGCAAGGGGCTCGCGCGTTCGTTCTTTCCCCTCGGCATCGCGCTGACGCCGGACGGGGTAGCGTACGAAACCGGGCTCGCAGACAGGATCCTCCACCGCAGCGATCACTGACGATGGCGGCGTCGAAACGGACCGGCATCGTCGGCGGCGTCTGCATGGCGCATGCGCCGCAGTTCTTCACCCTGCCCGACAGCGAAGACCGGGAAACAGTGGCGAAGGTCAAACGTCTGGCCGCCGCCAACGGCAAGCGGCTCAAGGCGCTCAGGCCCGATATCTACGTGACGGTTTCAAACGATCACGCCAACCAGTTCGCGCTGCATTGCGTGCCGCCCTTCGCCATCCATCGCGGCAACAGGGCGACGGGCAGGTTCGCCGGACGGACGTTCGACCATCCCATCGCCAGCAATGAGGCAACGGAGACGATCCGCTATCTTTACGAGGAAGGGTTCGACGTCTCCCACACGGCGACCGCCGAGATGGAATATTCGCTGGGCATCCCGCTGAATTTTCTCGGGATCGACGGGCCCATCCTGCCGCTTTTCGTCAACGCTTACGTTCCGCCGCAGCCGAGGATGGAACGCTGTTACGCGCTCGGGGGCGCGATCAACCGAGCGCTCAAGGCGCAGGGGCTGCGCGCGGTGGTGATCGCCTCCGGCGGCATGTCGCACTTCCCCGGCACCGAGCGCTATTCGAACCCGGACCTCGAATTCGACCGGAAGGTCCTGTCGGAACTGGAAACCGGCAATCTGCGCTACCTGCTAGCGCTCGACGAGGAACGGCTGGACGATACCGGCAATATCGAGCTGCGCTGCTGGGGGGTCGCCGCGGGAATGCTGGGCGAACGGAAACCGGATGTGACATCGCTCGACCCGAGCTGGCACCACAACTACGCCACGCTCGCCTGGTGGTCCCAGCCGACCGGTAAGGAAAAACCGTTCCGGCCGCACTACCCGGCAATCGCGCCCGACCGGCTCGATATCTCCGTCGCGCTGCACCGGCTGGCCAATGACGCGGAAGAACGCGCCCGGTTTGCCTCGGACCCGAAAGCCTATGCCGAAAAACTCGACATCACGGCGGCGGAAAGAAAGGCCCTGCTCGCGCTCGACGACCATGCGCTGGTGAAGCTCGGCGTCCACCCCTTCATGTCCTTCATGGCCCGTCTGCAGATCGAACGCGAGCGCAGGAAGAAATAGCTCAGATCGGCACCGCCATCGCCTCGAACGCGGTGTCGCAGTTGATCAGGTTCACGCGCTTCAGCTTTATTCTGAAGCTGTTCCCGTGCTTGACCAGCGTGTGATACTGGCGGCCGGCGAAGAACCGCTGAACGTCGAGTCGGTACTCTCCCACCAGGACCGACGAGCTGATCCGGTATTCCGTCGCGGCCCCGCCGACATCATCCACCACCACATTCGATACCATGTGCATCGTACGCGACGGCGGGGTCTGGATATGGATGCGCGGATGACGCAGCCGCTCGATCCTTGTTTTCATGAGCTGCCGGTCGTCGAAGAACAGTGACGCGGTCTGGTAGGGAGATTCCTGATCGGGAACCGACGGCACCCAGTAATGCCCGTCCTCGGTAAAGAGCTCCATCCACTCCTCGAACCGGCGTTCGTCGAGCAGCCTTCCCTCGTGAATCAGGAACAGCTCGAACGGCTCGCGGTCGATACCTTTTACGCCGCCGGGCGCCGCGGGCCCGGGAAGCGGGAATTCATCCATCGCCGGTCCTCCCTGTCGCGGCGAGTCTGGCGTAGCGCCCGATGCCGGTCAAGAAAGCGCAAGATTGTTTGATTCGTAACCGCGCTGGCATATCCTTGCCCGACATTCCTGACGCCAACCGACAGCACATCCATATGGCCCAGATTGCCGTTTCCACCGCGCGCGACACCAAAATCATCGGCATGGTCAGTTTCGGCCATATGTTCAGCCATCTTTATTTTCTGGTCATTCCGCCGATCCTCGTGCTGCTCAAGGCGGATATCGAGGCCAATTACCTGGGATTCGGAGTCATTCTCGGCGCCTTCTCGCTGTCCAGCTTCATCCTGCAGACGCCGGTGGGGTTCATCGTCGACCGGATCGGCGCCGTCAAACTGCTGGTCTGGGGTCTCCTGATCCAGACCGTGGCGATCGCCCTGATGGGGTTTTCGACCACTTTCTGGCACCTGCTCGTCCTCTATACGATTGCCGGGCTCGCCAATACCGTGTTCCACCCGGCCGATTACGCCATTCTCGCCGGATCGGTCGACCGGAGCCGGCTCGGGCGTGCGTTCAGCGTTCATCTGTTCAGCGGCAATGTCGGCTTCGCCATCGCCCCGTTCGTCATGCTCGGCCTGTCGGAGCTGTGGGGCTGGCGCGGCGCGTTCCATGTCGTCGGGCTGGTCGGTTTCGTCTACGCGGTCTTTCTGTGGAGCCAGCAGGGACTGATTCAGGATGCCATGACCTTCCGGCAGGACAGGGAAGATGCCGGGAATGCCACGCCCGACACCCGGCCCGAAGGCATGAAGCTTCTGCTTTCCTTCCCGGTCCTGATGTGCCTGCTGTTCTTCGTGCTGCTGACGCTCGGTTTTACCGGGATCAAGATCTACTTCGTGACCGCCATCGGCCTGCTCTACGATACGCCTCTCACCGTCGCGAACTACGCGCTGACCGGATTTCTCGGCGGCACTGCCGTCGGCATCGTCGCCGGGGGCTGGCTGGCCGACCGGCTGGGCGTCCGGAAACTGACAGCTTTCCTTACCCTCGGCGGCGCGGCTCTCCTGATCGCCCTGTTCGGCGCGGTTGCCATGCCGAGCGCAGCCATTTTCGTCACGATCACGGCTTCCGGCTTCCTGCAGGGCCTCTTGCTGCCGACCCGGGACCTGCTGATCAAGGACATCACGCCGGAAGGTTCGATGGGCAAGGTCATGGGATTCCTGTCGAGCGGGCTGATGGGCGCCTCCTTCGTCGTCCCGATCCTGTTCGGCTGGATGCTCGACCATGAAATGACCCGGTCGATCTTCTGGTTCTCGGCGGTTTTCATCGCGGCCTCCATGTTCTGCTTCGTCACCACGCAGGAACACAGCGGCGACGGCAAAAAAGCCGGCGCATGAACGGACGCCTCGCCCGCGCGCTCTCCGTCTTCGCCGTTACAGCGCTCCTTGTGCCGCCGGTGGCCGCGGATGAGGTCGCCGATTTTTACAAGGGGCGCGAGGTCACGGTTTTCGTCGGCTACGGCGCCGGTGGCGGCTACGATCGCTATTCCCGTACGCTGGCCCGCCATCTGGGGCGCCATATCCCGGGAAAACCGTCCGTTGCCGTCGAAAACCGGCCCGGAGCGGGCAGCCTGAAGCTCGCCAACCGGCTCTATTCGGAGAAAACCCAGGACGGAACCTCGATCGGCAATATCGGACGTGCGTTGCCGACCGAGCCCCTGTTCGGCAACGCGCAGGCAAAATTCGACCCGCGCCGCTTCCAGTGGCTTGGCTCCATGAACAACGAGGTGTCGGTCTGCGTTGCCTGGCATACCGCACCGGTGCTCTTCTGGGACGATCTGAAAACGCGCGGCGCGACAATGGGCGGGACCGGGGCCGGTTCCGATACCGACCTGTTTCCGATGGTGCTGAACAACCTGCTGGGGACCAGAATCAAACTGCTGACCGGCTTTCCCTCGGGGTTCGATATCAATCTGGCCATGCGGGACGGCGTCGTCGAGGGCCGCTGCGGATGGTCCTGGGCGTCGATCCGCGCGACGGCCCAGGATCTGATCAGGAACCGCAAAATGCGGATTCTGATCCAGCTCGCCGCCATCCGTCACAAGGACCTGCCCAATGTCCCCGCCGTCACCGACTTCGCGAGCAGTCGCAAGGAGGCGGACACGCTGAAGCTGATCTTTTCCCGGCAGCTATGGGCGCGTCCCTATCTCGTCGGTCCGGACGTGCCGAAGGCCCGGGCCGACGCGCTGCGGCAGGCGTTCGCGAGAACCATGACCGACAGCGCGTTCCGCGAAGATGCCGGCCGGCAATGGCTGCAGACCGGATGGGTCGACGGCAAGACAGTCGAGCGGGGCATCGAGACGCTGTACGAATACCCGCTCGATATCGTTTCCGCTGCGGTCCGTGCCCGGATCGACCGGTCGAAAACGCCGGTGTTCAAGGCGATCATCGAAGTCCGCAATGACAGGGGAACGATTGCCACGCTCGAACAGGGCAATCGCCTGCTCACCTGGAAAGCGGGCCCGCCGCCCGAAGACGCCGGGAACCAGGAAAAAAGGCCCTCCGGCGGCACGCTCAGGATCGCTGCCGGCCGGACCCGTATCATGGTAGACGGCAACAGCGCCGACCGCGCCGCCCTGAAACCGAAAATGAAATGCAGCTTCACCTACGAGGCGTCGCTGGCGAAAAAAATCGAGTGCGACAGCCCCGAATTCGACCTGCTCGACCTACCAGACATCCTCCGGCGGTGAATAGAGCTCCATCCCGGGCACGGGATCGGACGGCGGCAGCTTGACCGTCTTCTGGAACAGCATGTGCATGAACAGGAACAGCGGTTTCGCCTTCATCACCACGACGGCGAGGTCTTCCGTATTGGATGCGTTGAAATGCTGGTGCACGCAGGACGCCTCGACCAGCAGCATGTCGCCCGCTTCGAACTCGATCCGCTCCCCGTCATGGATGTCGTAGCCCGTGCCGCGCAGCACGTAGAACGTCGCCGTGTTCATGTGGCCGTGATTCTGGGCGTAGCCGCCCGGCGCGAACACATGCATGTGAGTTTCGATGGATTGCGCGATATTGCCGCTGGCCGGGTTGATGGCGTGCTTGCCGTAGGCCTGCGGCCCGCCCTTCCATTTCATGTCGGCGGTCGAGAGCACGCGCGGCTGGTCGTAGAGACCGCTCTGCATCTCGCCGTATGTGCCTTCGAGCGCGCGCACGAAGGTCCGCTTCTTGACCCAGCGGTCCCACACGACCTCGGGCTGGTTATGGCCGATGCCGGGATCCTTGCCCTCGGCTTCCCCGACCGCGCTGGTGCCTTCGGCCATCCTCACTCTCCTCTGACGACTGAGGGCCAAAATAATCCACCGGCCCTGAAAGAGCAAAAGAAAGGAAGGAGCCGGGTATGAGGGAAGCCGTATCGGTTGACTGGTTGCGCCGCAAAGGACCGGGCGTTACGGTCCCGCCCCGACGGAGATTTCATGCCTGACGCCATACCAGAGCGGCTTGCCGCGTTTCACGACCTCGAACCCGCGCTGGAGGATTTCGGCGACGCGGTGATTGCGGGCCTGTCGCGGGCGCAGAAAACGCTGCCCTGCAAGTTTTTCTATGACGAGGCCGGCTCGAAGATTTTCGAGGCGATCTGCGAACTGCCGGAATACTACCCGACCCGCACCGAAACAGCGCTGATGGAGGCCAAAGCAGCGGAAATGGCTTCCCTGTTCGGCCCCGCCTGCCATGTCGTCGAGTTCGGCAGCGGCTCGTCGGTGAAAATCCGCATCCTGCTCGATGCGCTGGAGGCTCCTGCCGCCTATACCGCGCTGGATATCTCGCGCGACCATTTGATTGGGTCCTGTCAGGCCGTCGCCACCGACTATCCGGACCTGCCGGTCAATGCCGTCTGCGTCGATTTTACGCAGCCTTTCGACCTGCCGGACGGACCGGAATATGCCAGGCGCACGCTCGGCTTCTTTCCGGGTTCCTCGATCGGCAATTTCACGCGCCCGGAAGCAGCGGAGTTCCTGCGCTCGGCGAAACGCATCCTTACCGGGGCTCAGCCGGGCTTCCTGATCGGTGTCGATCTGCGCAAGGATGCCGCCATCCTCAACGCCGCCTATGACGACGCGGCGGGCGTGACGGCCGAGTTCAACCTCAACCTGCTGGTCCGCGCCAACCGCGAGCTCGGCGCCGATTTCGACCTGGACGGGTTCCGCCACCACGCCTTCTACAACGAGGATGAAGGCCGGATCGAAATGCACCTGATCAGCACCCGCGCACAGGACGTCTCGATCGGCGGACAAACTTTCCATTTCGGCGCGGACGAGACGATCCATACAGAGAATTCATACAAATATGCGCCGGAAGAATTCGCCGATATCGCCCGCCAGGCGGGATACACCCCTGAAAAACTCTGGATCGACGAAAACAGCCTGTTCAGCATCCATTATCTGACCGTCAGCGGCTAGTGTGGTACACTGGCGGGAAATATCCGACCCGTTCCAGAATTCCACCGCGCATGCTGATCGAAATCATCGCCGACACGATCTGTCCCTGGTGCTATATCGGCAAGCAGCGCCTGCGAAAAGCGATGGCGATGAGGCCGGACGTACCGTACGAGATGCGCTGGCGGCCATTTCAGCTCAACCCGACCATGCCTGCCGGCGGAATCGAACGCGATCTTTATCTGATGACCCGCTTCGGCACGCTGGAACGGGCGGAACGTTCCCATGACCGGCTCCGCAAGGCGGCGCAGGAGGACGGGCTGTCCTTCCGGTTCGACAGAATCGAACGCATTCCCAATTCCGTCGCGGCCCACCGTCTGATGCGCCATGCGGAACCGCACGGAAAGCAGGAAGGCTTGATTGACGCCCTTTACGACGCCTATTTCGTGCGCGGGCTGGATACCGGCAATATCGCGGTCCTCGCCGATATCGCCGCGGAGGCGGGTTTCGGACGCCCGGAAATTCTCGAATATCTCAAGGGAACCGCCGACCGCGCCGACATCGTTGCCGACGACGAAAAAATTCGCCAGTCGGGCATCACCGGGGTTCCCTGCTTCATCTTCGAAGACGAGTTCGCCGTTTCCGGCGCCCAGTCTCCGGAGGTTTTCGTGCAGATCATCGATCTCGCCCGGCAGGAAAACCCCGACGCTGGCGGGTTTCGACAATATGCCGGAAAATGACGTTATATCAGTGTATTGAAAACATTTCCCGATCCTTGTCATGAATGATTTCCGCGACCAGCTCGACGCGACCCTGCGGTTCTACGATTCGGTAGCGGAACGGTTCTGGCTCGGTACGCGCGACCACGATGTAAGCCAGAATCATGCGGCGCTGCTCGACGCGCTCGGCAACCGACCGGGCCTCCGCATTCTCGATTTCGGCTGCGGTCCGGGGCGCGACCTGCTCTGGTTTCGCGACCAGGGACATTTCCCCGTCGGACTCGACGGCTCAGCCGCGTTCGTCGAGGACGCGCGCAAACGCACGGGATGCGAGGTCTGGCACCAGGATTTTCTTCGACTCGATCTGCCGGAGCGCCATTTCGACGGGGTTTTCGCCAACGCGACACTCCTTCATGTCCCGAAAGCGGAAATATTGCGGGTTCTGGGCGATCTTTTCGCCTGCCTGAAGCCCGAAGGCGTCCTGTTCGCGTCGAATCCGCGCGGAGACGATGAGGAATCGTTCGACGGTCAGCGCTTCCGATGCAAATTCAGGGACGAAACCTGGCTTGATCTGGTGCCAAAGGCTGGTTTCGAGCCGGAGCGGCATTACTGGCGTCCGCCCGGCCTGCCCCGCGAACAACAGGGCTGGTTCGCGACCGTCTGGCGGAAACCGGCCGGTTAAGCGGCGGCCAGCTCGGCCAGTTTCGCAACAAGCTGACGCGAACTCCTCAGGCGCGTTCCGGCGTGACCCCACTCGCGTCTCAGGACGAGCCGGTGGTCGGGCCGGACGGAGGCCTGGCCGGACTGCGCCTGAATGAACTGAACCAGGGCGACCGGGTTGGCGAATTCGTCATTATGGAACCGGATCACCGCCCCTTTCGGCCCGGCGTCCAGCGTTTCCACCCCGGCGCGACGGCAGAGCTGCTTGATCGCGATGACCTGAAGCAAATTCTCGACCTCGTCGGGGATCGGACCGAACCGGTCGATCAGTTCGGCCGCGAAACCATCGACCTCCCCCGCTTCTTCGAGAGCGGCAAGCCGCCGGTAAAGACCGAGCCGCGCATCGAGATCGGTTACGTAGCCCTCCGGGATCAGCACCGGCGTGCCGATATTGATCTGCGGGCTCCAGTCCTGACCGGCGACCGACAGGCCGCGCGCTTCCGCCACCGCCTCTTCCAGCATGTGCTGGTACAGCTCGACGCCGACTTCTCGGATATGGCCGGACTGCTCGTCGCCGAGAAGATTGCCGGCGCCCCGGATATCGAGGTCGTGGCTTGCCAGCGTGAAACCGGCGCCCAGCGCATCGAGCGACTGCATCACCTCCAGCCGGCGGATTGCCGCTTCCGTCATCTTTCCGTCGGGCGGCAATGTCAGATAGCAGTAGCCGCGCTGTTTCGACCGGCCGATCCGGCCGCGAAGCTGGTACAGCTGTGCCAGCCCCAGCATGTCGGCCCGGTGCACGATCAGCGTGTTGGCGGTCGGTATGTCGAGGCCGGATTCGACGATCTGGGTCGACAGCAGCAGGTCGACCGCCCCGTCATAGAACCGGTTCATTACGTCTTCGAGCGCCGTCGGCGTCATCTGGCCGTGCGCGACGGCGATGCGCACGTCGGGCACCAGCTCCCGGAGCGCGGCCTCGACCTCTTCCAGATGCTGGATGCGCGGGCAGACGTAGAAAATCTGGCCGCCCCTGAACCGCTCGCGCTGGATCGCCTCGCGGATGATGACGGAATCGAACGGCGTGACGAAGGTCCGCACCGCCAGCCGGTCGACCGGCGGGGTTGCGATGATCGACATCTCCTTCACGCCGGTCAGGGCCATCTGCAGCGTGCGCGGGATCGGCGTCGCGGTCAGCGTCAGAACATGCACGTCGGTTCTGAGCTTCTTGAGGCGTTCCTTGTGGGCCACGCCGAAATGCTGCTCCTCGTCGATGATGAGCAGCGCCAGATCCTTGAACTGGATGGATTTGCCCAGCAGCGCGTGCGTGCCGATGGCGATGTCGACCGTCCCGTCCGCGATGCCCTTGCGCGTGTCCGCCGCCTCCCTGGCCCCGACCATTCGGGACAGCTGTCCGATCCGCACCGGAAAGCCCTGGAATCGATTGCGGAACGTCGCGACATGTTGACGGCACAGCAGGGTCGTCGGCGCGACGACGGCGACCTGCCCGCCCCCCATAACGGTGGCGAAGGCGGCCCTGAGAGCGATTTCGGTCTTGCCGAACCCGACATCGCCGCAGACCAGCCGGTCCATCGGACGGCCCGCCGACAGCCCGTCCAGCACGTCGACGATGGCGGTCTGCTGATCGTCGGTCTCCTGCCAGGGAAAACGGGCGCAGAATTCTTCGTAAGCCGAGGACGCCGCGACGATCTTGCGCGCCGGCGCGAGCGCCCGCTGCGCGGCGATGCGGATCAGCTCGTCGGCCATTGCCTGAAGCCGTTTCTTCAGACGCGACTTGCGTGACTGCCATGCCGCGCCGCCCAGACGGTCCAGCGACGCCGAAATGTCGGCCGAACCGTAGCGCGAAAGAACCTCGACGCTTTCGACAGGCACGAACAGCCGGTCGCCGCCGTCATAGGTCAGGCGCAGACAGTCGTGGGGCGCGCCGCCTGCCGTAATGGTTTCCAGCCCTTCGAAACGGCCGATCCCGTGTTCAACATGGACGACGTAATCGCCGGGAGACAGCTCGCTCGCGTGGCTGATGAAGGCCTCGGCCTGACGCCGCCGCGGGCGCGATCGAACCATGCGCTCGCCGAGAATGTCCTGCTCGGTGACGAGGGTGAAACCGTCTAGCGTAAACCCGTGCTCGAGCCCCACCACGAACATGCCCACGGTCCGCTCCGGCAAGGCCAGGAAATCGGCCCAGCCATCTACCCGTTCGACCGCCGGAAGGCCATGTTCGCCCAGCAGCGTTGCCAGACGCTCGGCGCTGCCGGCAGTGTATCCCGCTATCGCGACGCGTTCGCCGCGTTCGAGCGCCCGGCTGAGCGCGCCGACCACCGCATCGAAGACGCTGTCTGCCTCTCCCGTATCCTTGGCGCCGGTTGCCGCCAGCCTGGCGGCGGCGAATTCCTGGCCGCGCCGGCCGCCGCAATCGACAATCCTTGCGGTTTCCGTCTCCGGAGCCGCCGCAAATGGCGAGAACCATCCGTTCGGCAGCGTATGGATGGCGGTTTTCCAGTCATTTTCGGACAGGTACAGCCGGTCGGGCGGAAGCGGGTTATAGACTGACTCGTCGCTCTTCGATCCCCGGCGGGCGTCGGCAAAGCTTTTCCGGGCATCGTAGAAATCGGCGATGGTTTCCAGCCGCGCGGCAACCGCGTCGTCGCCATGGTGATCGATCGTGACGGGGGCACCCGGCAGATAATCGAACAATGTCTCCATGCGGCCGTAAAACAGCGGCAGCCAGTGCTCGACACCGGCTGTCCTCTGTCCTTCGGAAACCGCCTCGTAGACGGGATCGCCGCTGCCCGCGCCGAAAAGAGCGCGATACCCTTCGCGAAACCGCGCGACGCTTCCATCGTCGAGCGACAGTTCTGAAACCGGCTCCAGCGCTATTTCCGGACAGTCTTCCTCGCTTCGCTGGCTTGAGGCATCGAAAAAACGAAGCTTTTCGATCTCGTCGCCGAACAGGTCGAGCCGGACCGGCCTCGACGAGGCCGGCGGGAAGATATCGACGATACCGCCGCGAAAGGCGAATTCGCCCGGCTCCCGCACCGTGCCCGTCCGGCCGAACCCGCGGGCTTCGAGCGCCAGCGCCAGCTCGTCGAGGGCGACGCGGATGCCCGCCTTCAGGGAGAGCCCGGCGCCGCCCACCGCGTCGCGCGGCGGAACGCGCTGCAGAACGGCATTTACGGTCGTCAGGATCAGGGCCCCCTTGTCGAACCCCGACTTGAGCCGGGACAGCGCGTGCATCCGGTCGCCAAGGACATCCGCGTTCGGCGATACCCGGTCATACGGGAGGCAGTCCCATGCCGGAAACGGGATAATTTCCATTTCCGGGACGATCACCGACAGGACCGCGCGCAGCTGCTCCATCCGCCGGTCGTCGCGCGCGACATGCAGATGCGCTCCGCCGCCGGTTGACCCCGCCATCGATACAAGTTCCGCAAGGGCGAGCGCATCGACCCCGTCGGGAATGCCGCCGAGCAGAACTTTGCCAGTGTCGTTAAGTGGATAATTATTGAAAATCAATGTTCTGACAGGGTTTTCTTAAACTCGATCAAAAGATCGAAAAGGGCGTGACGGTGTCGCCCGGGTGGCAGTTCGGAACCGCCGACCCAGATCATCAGGTCGGGATCGGGCTCCATCAGAAGGGCTTCGAACCGGTCCAGATCCGCGGCATCCATTCCTTCCAGATATCTGTCCGCGAAGCCGCCCATAACCAGATCCGCTTCCTTCGTGCCGCGCCGCTGGCTCAGGTAGTTCAGCCTGCGCCGTCTGGTCTCAAGGTCCGGTTCGGTCATGGTGGATTGCAACTCTCGGGGTCCGGCCTAGGATATAGGCTGATCGCCGCTGCTTGTCAGCCGTTTCGACCAACCAGCTCCGCCAAGGCCAATGCGTCCAGCCATTCTTAACCCCCTGTTTGCAGCCGCCACGACGCTCCCGGGCGTCGGGCCCCGCATTGCACAGGCGATCGCCAAGCTGGCCGGCGAAAAGGTGGTCGATCTGTGCTGGCATCTGCCGACCGGCCTGATCGACCGGCGTTTTGCGCCGAAGGTTGCCGATGCCCCGCCCGGCGTTATCGCAACGCTGACCGTTCAGGTTCTCGAACACAGGCCCCCGCGCATCCCGCGCCTGCCCTATCGCGTGGTCTGCGCCGACGATACGGCGGAGATCGAACTCGTCTTTTTTCATGCCAGGGGCGACTACCTGCAAAAAACCCTGCCGGAGGGTAAAGAGCGGCTGATCAGCGGGAAAATTGAACATTATCAGGGCCGTATCCAGATGACGCATCCGGACCTGATCGCCGATCCCGAAAATGCCGACGAGGTGACCGGGGTCGAGCCCGTCTACCCCCTGACCGCCGGACTGACGCCGAGGCCGCTCCGTCGCGCGATCCGGGGCGCGCTGGAACGCGCGCCCGCGCTCGAGGAATGGCAGGACCCGGCATGGCTTAAAAAACAGGGCTGGAAGGACTGGCATGCCTCGCTGATGGCGGCGCACGATCCCGAAACCGAGCAGGATCTCGAACCGGTTGCCCTGCCGCGCGCGCGACTCGCCTATGACGAACTTCTGGCGGACCAGCTGGCCCTTGCCATGGTTCGGGCATCGCAGCGCAAACGGAACGGCCGGATCGTCACGGGCGATGGAGTCCTGACCGGTCGGGCGATAGCCGCCCTGCCCTTCGCGCTTACAAATTCGCAGACGGCCGCACTCGGTGAAATTACGGCCGACATGGCGGCGCCGCTTCGCATGCTGAGGATGCTGCAGGGCGATGTCGGCAGCGGGAAGACGGTTGTAGCCTTCCTTGCCATCGTGAAGGCCGTCGAGGCGGGCGCGCAAGGCGCCATCATGGCGCCCACGGAAGTCCTTGCCCGCCAGCATTTCGCGACCATCGAACCTCTGGCCGCGGCCATCGGCCTGCGCGCCGCGATTCTGACAGGCCGCGACAAGGGCAAGGGCCGGGCCGAAATCGTGGAGGGTCTCCGGTCAGGCGACATTCATATCGCGGTGGGCACCCATGCCCTGTTTCAGGACGATGTGGCGTTTAACGACCTCGCGCTGGCGGTCATCGACGAGCAGCACCGGTTTGGCGTGCATCAGCGCCTCATGCTGACGTCCAAGGGCCGCGCCGCCGACATGCTGGTAATGACCGCGACGCCGATCCCGAGAACGCTGATGCTGTGCGCCTACAGCGATCTCGACTCCTCCCGCCTGACCGACAAGCCAGCGGGCCGGAAGCCGGTAGAGACGCGGGTTTTGCCCCTCGATCGCATCGCCGACGTGGTCAACCGGCTGGACGGGGCGATCTCGAAAGGCGCGCGCATCTTCTGGGTCTGCCCGCTGGTCGACGAATCCGAGGCCATCGACCTCGCCGCCGCCACCGACCGTCATTCCGCGCTCGAGCGCCGGTTTCCCGGTCGCGTGGGGCTGGTGCACGGCAAGATGCGCGCCACCGAAAAGGACAGGGCCATGGCGGCGTTTGCCGCCGGCGAAACCGACATCCTGGTTGCGACCACCGTCATCGAGGTGGGCGTCGATGTGCCCGAAGCGACCGTCATGGTGGTGGAACACGCGGAGCGGTTCGGGCTGGCGCAATTGCATCAGCTTCGGGGCCGCGTCGGGCGCGGCGAAAAGCCCTCTTCCTGCCTGCTTCTTTACGCGTCGCCGCTGACCCAGAACGCTGAAGCGCGGCTCAAGATTCTACGGGAAACCGAAGACGGATTCCGGATTGCCGAGGAGGATTTGCGGCTGCGCGGCGCCGGGGAACTGCTTGGCACGCGGCAGAGCGGGTTGCCTTCCTACCGGCTCGCGGACCTCGTGGCGCATCAGGAGCTGATGATGGCGGCACGGGACGATGTCCGGCTGATCCTCGAACGCGACCCGGAACTCTCTTCTCCCCGGGGAAAATCCCTCCGGGTGCTGCTTTATCTGTTCGAAAGGGATAGTTTGGTTCCGACGCTCCGATCCGGCTAGAAAGACACGATGACCCCCTTAGCGAAAGAAATTCTGACATTCTGGTTCGGCACGACCAATCTGACGCTCAACATCGAAAAACGCCAGGTCTGGTTCAAATCCACTGCCGAGTTCGATGCTGAACTGATTGAAAACTATTCGGAAATTTGCGAACAGGCGCGGGCTGGCGATCTGGATCACCTGACCGACACCGCCGAGGATTGCCTGACCCTGATCCTCGCCCTTGACCAGTTTCCCCGGAATATCCATCGCGGCACGCCGCGAGCGTTTGACAGCGATTCCAAGGCGCGCGAGATAGCCCGTCTGGCCATCGACAGGCGGTACGACCTAGATCTGGCCCGTTGGCCGCGAACGTTCGTCTACCTGCCTTTCGAGCACAGCGAAAATCTGGCGGATCAGGAATTAAGCCTGTCGCTATACAGGTCGTTTGTAGATGAGGAAGGCCTTGTCGCCGCGACAGGCCACCATGAAGCGATTCGCCGGTTCGGGCGGTTTCCGCACAGGAACGACGTCCTCGGGCGCGCGAATACTCCCGAGGAAGACGAATATCTCAGGGATCCGCCGCTATGGGGCAAGACGGCGGCAGAAGCCGCCGAGCTTGAAAAGCGAAAAAGAGAAGAGGAAGCCGGCTAGGCCGCTTCGTAGTCGGTTCCAGACCGCCAGGTGTTGGAGGATTTGCAGCGCTTGCAGACCCTCTCGCCAGACCAAGAGCTCTCGAACTCGTCCTGACACATAAGGCATTTCCTGTTCATTGCCTTGTGCGACCGCTCCGGGGCGGGTTTTTTCGATTTGTCACTCATTTCCATACCTTACCGTATGGGGGCGCTAAAAGTCAACAAAAACCTGTAGTTAACGATTCCAATGTCACGCGAATTTGAAACAAATTCTGCTCAGGGGGCGCAATCCGGCGCTCTACGGTGCCTCGTCGCCTGCTCGTAGGCATAGGCAAAGCGAAGCATGTTGCCGTCGTCGTAGGGCCGTCCCAGGAAGGTAATCCCCGCAGGCAGGTTTTCCCGCGTGAAGCCTGCCGGGACCACCACCGACGGCACGTAGACCAGGAAAGTATTGAGGTGCGGCGCCCCTCTCTGGTCGTAAAACGGCGGGTTAAGCCCTTCTTCGATCAGCGTCGGCTGGTGTTCGACGGCCTTGTGCACGATGGCGTCGAGCCGGTTGTCGGCCATGACGGCGAGGAGACGCGTCATCAGCAGATCGCGGGCCCTGACATACTCGTAATGCTTCTCCGGCGTGCTTTCGCTGCCCCATCGATCATGGACTCCCTTCGACACATTCGCGTATTCGGGCGACGCCATGATTTCCGCTCGCGTCGCGAAAGGGGCGCCGGCGCTGCCTGCGGCATAGGCCGAATAGGACAGGTCGTCCTCCCCGGGTTCGCGTGCCCGCTTTGCCAGCAGGTCGGTAAGGTCCGGAATTTCGATTGGATCGACGATTTCCGCTCCTGCGCCGGCGAGATCGGCGACCGCCCTGTCGAAAACCTCAGTGACGAGGGCGAAATCTTCGGTGTCCGGCTCGGCGCGATGCCCCATCGGGGTCCGCAGGATGCCGATCCGCGCACCTTTCAGGGCGCCCGCGTCGAGCAGGCCCGCGTAGCTCTCCGGCGTCATGCCGACGCCGCGTGCCGTAACAGGGTCCCCGGGATCGTATCCGACCATGCAGTCGAGCAGTTTCGCAAGGTCGGCGACGCTTCGCGCCATCGGGCCGAGCGAGCCGTTGACCATTGGCCAGCCTGCATAGACGCCGTTGCGGCTTACCAGCCCCGCCGTCGGCCGCATTCCAGCGATCCCGTTCCAGATCGACGGCCGGCGGATGGAGGCGAAGCCTTCCTGCCCGAGGGCCGCTGCCGCCAGATTCGCGGACACGCTGGCGCCGGAACCGCCGGACGATCCGCCTGCCGTCCGTGCGAGGTCATAGACGTTGCGGGTCGAGCCGAACAGCGAGCCGTGCGTATCCCCCGCGCCCAGCTCTCCCAGCGTCGTTTTTCCGAGGAAAATGGCGCCGGCCGCCTTGAGCTTCGCCACCACCGTGGCATCGCGTCCCGGCATATGGTCCCTGAACAGGATGGATCCCAGCGTGGTCGGCATTTCCGCCACGTCGCCCTGATCCTTCATCAACAGCGGAATGCCGTGCAGCGGACCGACGAAACCGCTTTCCCTGAATGCGGCGTCAAGCCTGTCGGCTTCTTCCAGCGCCTTCGGATTGGTTGAAATGACAGAATTGATGGCGGGGCCGTTCCTGTCGTAACGCTCGATCCGGTCCAGATAGGTTTCAACCAGTTCGCGCGCGGTCAGGCTGCCGTTTCGATAGGCTGCATGAATGTCGGCGATGGTCGCGTCGATCACGTTGAATGAGGCCATGGCGGGTCCCTGTCGGCTGTGCTGCGTACGAAATCTTTCTAGCACAGAATTCGGTTCGTGCCGACCGCCGCCCCTCCATCAATCGCGACCTTGCGGATCGAAGAAAACAGACGAAAATGGGAAAACCAGAACAACATCCGGGAGAGGCACGTGAAGTCGTTGATATCTGCAGTTGCCGTTGTCGGCATTGCCGTCGTCAGTTTTCTGACGGCTCCGGGCGTTTCCGCGTAGGATTCGGTCGCCCGTGGGAAGTATCTCGTTGAAAGCATCGGGGGATGCGGCAATTGCCATACCGCCCGGGGCGGCCCGATGAAGGGCGTGCCGCTCGCTGGCGGCAATTCCTTCGGCGGGCCGAAGGCGCCGTTCCATTCCTTTGCGACGAATATCACTCCGGATAGAGATACAGGGATCGGGAACTGGACGGACGCACAGATCGTTACGGCAATCCGCGAAGGCAAGCGGCCGGACGGCTCCATCATCGGGGCCCCCATGGCGATCGAGTTTTTCAGCCATTTCTCGGACAATGACGTCAAGGCGATGGTCTCCTATCTGCGAACGGTCAAACCGGTCGTCAACAAGGTGCCGGCATCGAAATACAGGATGAAACTTCGCGCCGGGCATCCCGTCGCCAACGTCCCCGACGTCCCGCGTTCGAACAAGGTCGCCTATGGCGAGTACCTTGTGCAAATCGGTCACTGCATGGAATGCCACACCACCATGGACAAGGGACGCCTTCTGATGAAGACCCATTTAGGGGCGGACGGACGGAGCTTCCGCGGCCCCTGGGGAGAAAGCATCGCCGCCAATATCACCCAGGACAGGGAAACCGGCATTGGCGCGTGGACCGACGAGCAGATCAAGCGGGCCATCACCGAGGGCAAGAGGCATGACGGCTCGGGGCTCCGCCCGCCGATGTGCTACCATTGCTACGACAGGATGACCGCCGACGATCTCGACGCGGTCGTTGCGTTTCTGCGGACGGTGAAGCCGGTCCGGAACAGCGTCAGATAGCGCGACGCGGGCGGTTGAAACGAATCAACACGATCGTCAGGCCAAGTCCGAACAGGACGATGGCGCCCGGTTCTGGTACGGCTTCGGCAGAAACGATCTCGAAATTTTCGAACGTGCCGCCCTCGCCGATAGTGCCGAACTGGTAGGCCAGCCCGACGAGGCTCTGGTTGACGTATTCCTCCACCGTTACGACGACAAAATCGACCTGGGAAAGGTCGATCGCCGTCGGGAAGGCGGAAGCGAATGTTGCCGGAGGAACTTCGGCGGATGGATCGCTGAGCGTTCCCACGAACCCGCTATCGACTGCGGCTATAAAGGTCAGACCGAAATTGACGCCCGTATCGGCGCCCTGTTCATTGATCGTCGTTCCCCCGGGCACGAAACTTGAATCCGGCGACCATCCGTTGAGCGAAAAGAAATCGTACGTGCCGTCGGGCAACAGGTTGAGCAGATCGCCGGCGGTTCGCGTGACGTTGTTTTCCAGTTCGGCAACAAGCGTAGGGCTGGTAAAACCTTCGCCGAGGGACGGAATGGAAGGGGTTGCCGAGCCCCCGGTGAATTCGGTTCCCAGTTCCTGTCCCGTACCGCCGTCGGCAGGCGATCCGAAGGCATCGTTAGTGGTGGCACCCGCCGTGTCGTAACTGAAGCCGCCGATAAATGCCCGCCCGAGCAGGTCGGCCAGCGTTCCGGTTGCGACCGAGAATGCACCCGAGACATTGATATTGACAGGTGTCGCAACGGCGCTGCCGCCCGCCCCAAGACAAAGGGATACGGCAACACCTGCGAGAAATTTCGATAATGTCCTTTGCGATGGCATGTTTCACTCCACTGGATACAACCTGTCGAAACAGGGACTTGAGCAGGGCGACAAACGGCTGAATTACCGGTCCGGATTCTGCTGTCGTTCGAACCTAACGCGCATCCCGTGGTGCGGGAATCTTTGGCCGGGTCAAAACACGACACAAATGCGTGATTGTTATGACGTGACAGGGTCGGCTCGTTCGCCGATTATTTCGGAAGCCGGGAATGACAGGAGGAAAAGCCATGGCGGAGACAATCCCACAGACCGTGGACATTTCAGTTGCCCCTCGCCTGCCCGCCGCTGCGCGGTTTGTCGTGACGATCCGCGCGCTCTACGAAAGCGAGCCGGATATCGACCGCCGCTGGTCTTCGATCCGAGAAGCCATGCTGGAGCTGCTCGCGGACCCGGACCTGAAAACCCGCTCCGAAAACTGGCCGCTGACCGTTGCCGACGCGTCCGGCGGCGTGCGGAACCTGTTGTTCTACGAAGATCCGGACTATGGCTTCGTGTTCAACGCGACGGTCCGCAAGGCCAATTCCGTGACCAGCATTCACGATCACGGCGATGTCTGGACGCTCTACGGGCTGATCGACGGGCATGAAACCATGCACCGATATGAGAGAACCGACGGCGGTGACCGAAACAAGGGTCCTGCGACGTTACGGGAGACCGGTTGCACGAAGATCGGTCCGGGCGATGTCGACGCCGTGCGGCCCGGAGGCATTCATCAGGAACATGGCGGACCGACGGATTCGATGTCCTTTATCGTCCGCGCCCGGCGCGCCGGAACCTTCAAACAGCGAAATTTCAATCGGGAAACCGGCGAGGTGCGGCTTAATGACGGACCGACCCTGATCCCGTACAGGCTCGACTGATCAGACAGCGGAGCGTCGTCGCAGCAATCCAAAGACCGCAAGCGCCGCAATGAAAAGCCCGCCAGGCTCCGAAATATCAATCGTATCGGTGATAAAAACGTTATCGAGGATCGCGCCAAGCTGATCGCTGCCGCCACCCGACCCGGCGTGATCGAAAACGAGCTTGTCGGTCCCGCCGGCGCCGACCGTAACGACCCTGACAAAGGTCTGAAAAGGATCTGTCGCCTCGAACTCGAATGTCTCGACAAGGTTTCCGAACGAAACGGTAATGCTGTCGGGACCTCTGAACAGGTCTCTCTGATTGCCCGACGCGGTAAACGACAGCGTGTAGGTGCCGGGGGTGAAATTCGCCTTGGTCTCGATCCGGCCGGCGCTTCCGGATGTTCCGTCCAGGTCAAGGCATTTGGCACTGACGCAGGTTATATTGAATTCGCCCGAAGCGATCAGGTCGACATCGCCCGCTGTCACGTCCCAGTTCGCAAGGGCGCCGGTGGACGTCCCGTAATTCAGGATCGTTCCAAACCCTGGCGCCTCGCTGTCGAAATTGTCCTCGAAGATTATTGCGGCAGTGACAGAAGTCGAAAGAAGAAAGCCGAGAAGTGCAGCCGCGACGGCACCCCAAATCGGTCTGTGTGGCTGGCCTGAAGCCATCTTGACACCACAAATCAATTTTTTTGTGTGTCTAAAGACGTTATCCCGGCCTCCTGACAGATACAACCGTCGCGACGTCAGCTCTCCGGAGAGATCGTCTTCTGATCTCCATTCGCTGAAGCAATCAGTTTCCTGCCCCGTTGCGATTCCGGCCTGCGGTCGGGGGGCGTGACGATGCCGCCGGAAACCACCATCTTGATCCCCTCCTCCACCGACATCGACAGGACCACCAGTTCGCGTTTCGGAATGAACAGGAGATAGCCGGAGGTCGGATTCGGTGTGGTCGGCAGGAATACGTTGACGACATCGTCCTCGGTCAGGTCCTGAATTTCGCCTTCCGTACGTCCGGTGATGAACCCCATCGCCCATGAGCCCCGACGAGGATATTCGAACAGAACGACTTCGCGGAACGACTGCGAACTCTGCGACAGGACGGTTTCGAATATCTGTTTGATGGCGCTGTATATGCCGCGGATCACCGGCATCCGGTTGAGGATATTCTCGGTCAGGTTCGTCCACATGCGACCGAGGAGACCGGCTGTAAGCGCGCCGATCAGGGTAAGGCCTATGCAGACGATCAGAAGGCCGAGGCCGGGAATGCCGAACGGCAGATAGGTTTCAGGATTGTAGGCGGGCGGCAGAAGCGGCGTGACCTGGTTGTCCACCCAGTGAATGAACAGCCACGCCAGATAGGTCGTCAGTCCGATCGGCGCAGTGATCAGGACCCCGGCAAGGAAATATCCGCGCAGATGGCGGCGAATGCCGAAGCGTCCACCTGTTCGGACGGCCGGTTCTTCGGGCGGCTGGGTATTTGCGCTGCTGGGTTTGTCGTTCATTTCCTGCCTGTCGAACGCCTTCCGGCATTTTCCGGAGGACGGGTTTCGGGCCCTGACCTCGACATTTTCATGGAACGCCCGAACCGCCTGTAACCCGCAAGATATATCTGTACACTGGCATCATGGAAAGCAATTCGGTCCCGCCTCCCCGGCTGCTGGGGCTGGCGACAGCGGTTCCCCGGTTCAAACATGCCCAGGACGAAGTTCTGCAGCGCGCGCCCGCCTATCTTCCCGGGGTAAGTCCCGACGCGCTCGAGCGTCTCATGCCGGTTTACGAAAACGCCGGCATCGACATGCGCTACTCCTGCGTTCCCCCCGACTGGTATGAAAGGCCGCACGGCTGGGCGGAAAAGAACGCCCTTTATATCGAAAACGCGCTGGACCTCATCGAGGAGGCCAGCATCAAGGCGCTGGAACTGGCCGGCATCGACAGGGACGAAATCGATACGGTGGTGGCTGTGTCGACCACCGGGATCGCGACGCCCAGCCTCGACGCTCTTCTGATAGAGCGGATGGCGTTGAGACGGGATGTCCAGCGTCTTCCGGTTTTCGGACTGGGGTGCGCCGGCGGAATCATCGGAATGGCGCGCGCCGCCGACCTTGCCCGCGCCGCGCCGGGGAGAACCGTGCTGCTGGCTGCCGTCGAGCTTTGCGGGCTTACCTTCCGTCGCGCCGAAAGCACCAAGGCGAACGTGATTGCGACCGCCCTGTTCGGCGACGGAGCGGCGGCGGCGGTTATCCGCAGCGGCGAAACCGGCGCCGCCTTCGAGTTCGCGGGCGAGCACAGCTGGCCGGATTCGCTCGATATCATGGGCTGGAAGGTCGAGGACGACGGTCTCGGGGTGGTTTTTTCGCGCGACATTCCGGCGCTGACGCGAACCGAGTTCCGCGACGTTGCGACCGCCTTCATGCAACGAAACGGCCTCTCTTTCTCCGATGTCGATCATTTCGTCTGCCATCCCGGCGGCGCAAAGGTTCTTGACGCCCTGGAAGACGCGTTCGGTCTCGATCGGGGCGCACTCTCCGACTCGCGCACTATCCTTCGCGAATATGGCAACATGTCGGCGGTGACCGTCCTGTTCGTTCTGGAACGCGTTCTCGCCGCGCGACGGACCGGCCGGTACTTCCTGTCTTCCTTGGGGCCGGGCTTTACCGCCGCCTTTCTGACGATGATCGCCTGACGGCATGAGCGTTTTTTACCTGGTCGTCGCGCTGGTGGTCATCGAACGGCTGTCCGAACTCGTCGTCTCCAGCCGGAATACGAAAAAACTGCTGGCGCAGGGTGGCTACGAAAGGGGCGCGGGCCACTATCCCCTGATCGTCCTGCTCCATGCCGCATGGTTGGCGGCGCTGTTCTTTCTCGTTGCGCCGGATACACAGCCGAACTGGTGGTTTCTGGGACCGTTTCTGGTCCTGCAGCCTGCCCGATACTGGATCATCGCCACGCTGGGCGAGCGCTGGACAACCAGGGTAATCGTGCTGCCGGACGCCGATCCGGTGCGAAGCGGACCTTACCGCTATCTGCGACACCCGAACTATTGCGTCGTCGCCCTGGAAATCCTGCTCCTGCCCATGGCCTTCGGCGCCTGGGCCGTCGCGCTGGTTTTTTCCCTCGCGAATGCCGCCCTGCTGAAGCACCGGATCGGTGTCGAGGAACGCGCGCTGGACGAAACACGTTCGCGTGTCGGGGAATAATTTCAATTGGAATTCGTTTACCGGAATGCATAGATAGTCTGGAAGGCCGCGCTTTCCGACGTGGCGTTCACCTACAGGAGATGCCCATGAATACGATATCCGGCGCGTTTACCGCCATCGCCCTGGCGGCGCTTCTGCTCAATGCCGTTCCGGCCGCGGCGATGGGAAACAGCGATCCTGCCGAAAAGGCCGCGGAAAACTATCAGGACGCCGTCCGCGCGGTGAAGTCCAAGAATTACGACGAAGCTGTCGACAAGCTCAAGGAAGTGCTTGAAGCCGACAGCCGCAACGCCAACGCCCTCAATTACATGGGCTACAGCTACCGCAAGCTTGGCAAGTACGACCTCGCCTTCAACTATTACACCCGCGCGCTCGCCGTCGACCCCGATCACAAGGGCGCAAACGAATATATCGGCGAAGCGTATCTCGAAAAGAACATGCCGGAGAAAGCCCGGGTGCACCTCGACAAGCTGGCGAAGCTCTGCAACTCGTCGTGCGAGGAGTATACCGAGCTCAAGAAGGCATGGGACGCCTGGCAGGCGAAGCAGAAGCGCAGCTGACCGCCCTTCCCTGTCTCTGTAATCAAATCCGGGCCGGCGCTTGAAGGGGCGCCGGCCCGATTGCATTTTGCTCCGGCGATGACCTACTCTCCGGACCGGGAGGAAACCGATCCGTGATCCGCCGTATCCGACTGACGACAGGACTGATCCTGTTCGCCTACGTGACGAGCCATCTGCTCAATCACATGCTGGGTCTGATCTCCTACGACGCGATGGAGGACGGCCGGATCTGGTTTCTGGCGATCTGGCGTAATCCGGTGGGCACGCTGGCCCTGTACGGCGCGCTGAGCATCCATTTCCTGCTGGCGCTCTGGGCGATCTATGAACGTCATCGCCTCAGATACACTTTTGCAGAGGCGGTTCAGCTTGGTCTGGGCATCGCCATCCCGATGCTTCTGGTCGGACATGTGGTCGGTACCCGCGGCGCGCATCAGATCGCCGGGACCAACGACCTGTACGCATACGTGCTTCTGGCGCATTTCAAGTTCGCCACGCAGTATTTCTATTACCAGACGGCCGGACTGTTCGCGGCCTGGGTTCATGGCTGCATCGGGGTCTATTACTGGCTCAGGCTCAAGCCCTGGTTCGACGGCGTAAGCCAGTATCTTTTCGCGGTCGCCCTCATCATTCCGGTGCTGGCGCTGGTAGGATACACCGCCGCCGGCCGCGAGGTGCTCAACCTGTATCAGGAACCGCTCTGGCGCGACGCCGTCCGGGACATCATCAACTACCCGGACAGGGAGACGAGGAAATATCTCGTATCCTTGTCGCCGATCGTGAGATGGGCGATCTGCGGCGCGGTCGCCGCCGCACTCTTCGCCCGCGTCCTTCGGGCGCTGATCGTCCGCGGACGGGGAGTTCTGGACGTCACATACCCGGACGGCAGGATTGTTCGCATCGCGCCCGGCACGAGTCTGCTCGACGCGAGCCTCGGCAGCGGAATTCCCCACGCATCGGTCTGCGGCGGGCGCGGGCGCTGCTCGACCTGCCGGGTCCGCATAATCGAGGGCATGGAAGACCTGCCGCAGCCGAGTCCCGAGGAAACCCGGGTTCTGGAGCGGATCGGTTCTCCGCCGATGGTGCGTCTGGCCTGCCAGACGCAGCCGAGCGCGCCGGTGACCATCATCCCGTTGCTGCCGCCGAACAGCTCGCCGCGCGACGCGGCGCCGCGTCCCGCCTATCACATGGGCGAGGAGCGAGAAATTTCGATCCTGTTCGCGGACCTCAGGGATTTCACGGGCTTTTCCGAGCGCAAGCTTCCCTATGACGTGGTGTTTGTCCTGAACCGCTATTTCGCCAATATGGGCAAGGCGGTCGAGGATGCCGGGGGGTATCTCGACAAATTCATCGGCGACGGCGTGATGGCGCTGTTCGGTGTCGACGGCGATGCGCAAAAGGGCGCCCGCCAGGCGCTCGAGGCAGCCCGCCTGATGTCCCGCCAGCTCGATGAGTTGAACAGGTCCCTGGAAGCTGAACTGGACGAACCGTTCCGGATCGGAATCGGTATCCATCTCGGTCCCGCCATCATCGGCGAGATGGGTTACGGCGACACCACGTCGCTGACCGCCGTCGGCGACGCGGTAAACACGGCAAGCCGCCTCGAAGCGCTCACCAAGGAATACCGGGCGCAGCTGCTCGTGTCAGACACGGTCTCCCGGAAAGCCGGTATGGACCTCAGCGCCTTTCCGCGTCATGAACTGGACGTCAGGGGGCGTAGCGAGACAATTTCGGCGCATGTCGTTATCAATGCGCAGGATCTTCCAGTACTCAGCGAGCAGACGGCGGAAATACCGGCATGAAATACAGCGATCTCTATTTCGAGGATTTTACCGTTGGCGCGGCGTTCGAGACCGATGAACGAACGATATCCGCCGACGACATCATCCGGTTCGGCAAGGAGTTCGCGCCCCTGCCCTACCACACCGATCCGGTTGCGGCGAAGGACTATATGTTCGGCGACCTGGTCGCGGCCGGTTTCCACACCTGTTCGATCAGCTTCGGGCTGTTCATCGAATCAGACGTATTCAGCGCCTGCGCCATGGGATCGCCCGGTGTCGACCGGCTGCGCTGGAAAAAGACCGTTAAACCTGGCGATACGCTCAGGGTCACGGCGACGGTGCTCGAGGCGTCGCCCGCCCGTGACGACAAGGGCCGCAACCTGATCAAACTCCGGTTCGTCACCACCAACCAGGACGGCGACGAGGTGCTTGAAATGCATACGCTGCATTTCGTGGCATCGCGCCCGAAATAGGTTCCGGGAACTACCGCACCCGCGCGTCGAACTTGTCGCTTTTTTCCGGCGCGACGTCGCCCTTGGGCGGGTCGAGATCAATCCGCTTGTCCTCGATATCCGGCGCCCAGGCAACCACCTGAAGAAGCTCCAGGTCTCCGTCCCCGGTATTGCCGAACCAGTAGGCGTTGCCGTACGGCATGGTGAGCCCCTGGTTTTCGCCGAAAACGCCGATCACCTCGTCGCCCGGCCCGTAGAACGTTACCTCGCCTTTCAGCACGATATAGAAACCGTCCATGCCGGTATGGATGTGGAGATTGTTGTCGCCGGCCCCTTTTCTGACCACATGAACACAGCCGCGCAGATGGTCGGAACGCCCCAGATTTACCACCGCCTTGCCGGTGCTGAACCCTTCGGGCCGGTGATAGTCGAAAAACTGGGATTTCCGAGGCTCCTTGCCTTCGGTCGGATACGCGGTTGCCATGAATGCCTCCTGTCAGATTTCCGGGTTTAGAAAATTCTACGCCGCCAATCGGCGATGACCAAGCGCCATGCTGCTTCAACTGCAAAAACACGCGCCTGCCCGCAATCTGACGGAACGGAACGGTCGGGTTGGACGGAACGGGATAATGTCCGTCCGTGTCGAAGCCGACGGTCAGAGGGGATCAGCCGGGGCTGTAATCTCCCCGTGCGAAGCGCTTGTCGTATTTCATTGGCTCGACGATGTACTGGATTTCCCACCAGTTACCGTCACGGTCCTGCAGCATGAAGGCGTAGTCGCCGCCGGTATGCTGGGGTCTCGGCTTGTTGATGCGGCGTATTCCGTACTTTTCCCTGTCCCTTAGCGCCGCCTCGTAGGCCGCATCGACCTCTTCCGGCGTGGCGACGTCGATGCCCCAGTGATGATAGGTGCGGGTCGGCTGGGTCTGTTCGCCGATCTCGAGGCACACGATGCTCCAGTAGCCGCCCATACGGACATTCAGCGTGGTTTTCGAATGGCGCACGCAGTGAAGCCCGAGAAACTCGGTATAGAACCGCTTGGATTCGTGCAGGTCGATCACGCCCAGCGTACCGTGCGACAGGATCATCGGCTTCACGACTGGGTTTTCGGCATAGGTGCCGGGCGCCAGCTCGTCCGCCTCCTTGAAGCTGCCGAACTGTGCCGCGCTCTGCTTTTCAGCGCCTTCGGGACGTTGCCCGATCTTCGTGCGTTCCTCGAATGTCGCCATGCCGGCCTCCGTCCGTTTCCGGGAATGCTATCTCGCGCCCGAAGAGATGACCATAGCGCCTCCGAGGGATAACATTGCCGAAACAGCCGCGCAGGGAGACGCATCAATGAAAATCTATCGATATACGCCGACAACTGCGCCCGACGCGGCGCCGAGGCTCGGACTGCTCATGGATGACGGCGCGCACCTCGGCGACCTGCAGGCGGCGTACGCGGCCGTGACGAGCCAAGCGGACGCTGTGCGTATGTTTCCCGGCGACGTCGCGGGCTGGCTGGAGAACGGAGAAACGGCCCGCCCTGCCCTGTCTGATGCTGCTGAATATCTCTCGAAATCGGGGGACGACGACCTGTTCGTTCCCCTTGATGAGGTCTCGCTTCATGCCCCCATCGCGCCGCACAAGATCATTGCGGTCGGGCGGAACTACAACGAGCACAAGGAGGAGATGGCGGGAAAGACCATTTCCGAACGGCCCAAGGTTCCTGCAGCCTGGGTGAAGGCGAACAACACGATCTGCGGTCCTAACGACGACATCGTCAAGCCCTATATGACGCACAAGCTGGATTACGAGACCGAGCTGTGCGTGGTGATCGGCAGACGATGCAAGAATGTACTGGAGTCGGAAGGCTGGGACGTTGTCGCGGGCTACACGATCATGCAGGACATTACGGCGCGCGACGTCAATTTCATCGAACGCGACGAGGGCAACCGGCTTCTGGGCAAGATGTTCGACACGTTCGGTCCGATGGGACCCTGTTTCGTGACCGCCGACGCGATTTCGGATCCGCATAATCTTGGGATCAAAACCCGGGTCAACGGCGAGACCCGCCAGGACGGATCGACCAGCGACATGATCTGGTCGATTCCCGAATTTCTCTCCTACGTGTCGCAGATGACGCTTGAGATCGGCGATGTCGTTATGACGGGCACGCCGTCGGGCGTTGCCAACGGGCACCGGGTCGAGGGAGAGAACTGGTTCCTTCAGGACGGCGACGTTCTGGAATCGGAAGTCGAGGGCATCGGAGTCATGCGGAACAGGATCGTGGACGAGCCAGACGGCCCGCGAAGCTGGGACTGGAGCAGGCTGATCCCGCAGGACAGGTAGGCTTTACGTCGGGATCACGTCGCCGCGCGCGAACCGCTTGTCGTATTTCATCGGCTCGACGATGTACTGGATTTCCCACCAGTTGCCGTCGCGGTCCTGGAGCTTGAAGGCGTAATCGCCTCCGTGCTGCGGGCGCGGCTTGTTGACCCGGCGGATTCCGTACTTGTCCTGGTATTTCAGAGCGGCTTCGTAGGCTTCGTCGACCTCTTCCGGCGTCGCGACGTCGAGACCCCAGTGGTTATAGACCTTGGTAGCCTGTACGCCGTCGCCGATTTCGAGGCACACGACGCCCCAGTAACCGCCGATGCGTACGTTCAGCCCGCGCTCCTGGTGCCGGACGCAATCGAGGCCCAGAAATTCGGTATAGAATTTCTTGGATTCCTTGATATCGATCACACCCAGCGTGCCGTGAGACAGAATCATCGGCTTGACGATCGGATTCTCGGCATAGGTGCCCGGCGCCTTTTCCTCCGCCGCCCGGAAACTGCCGAACTGATCTACGCTTTGCTTTTCGCCCTCGGGGCGCTGCCCGACGCCGGTGCGTTCCTTGACCGATGCCATGTTCACACTCCCTGTTCAGTGAAGGCGGCCGCGGCGCGTTCGAGCGCCGCGGCCGAACATCGTAGTCGCGACTACTCGCAGGCCACCGATTTGGCGATGCCGAGATTGCCGGAATAGGTCACCGCGCATTTCATGCCGACCTTGAGCTGCTTGCCTTTGGCTTTTTTGCCCTTGATCGTCACTGCGGTGTTTTTGCCATGCACGCGGACCTGGTGCATTTCGCTGCCGGCCTTGAACTTGAACCCTTGGCGGACCGTCTCGCCGATGGTCGTGTCGACCGACACCCAATTGATCTTGCGCTTCTTGTCGTAACCCTTGATCGGCTTGCGGAAGCTGGCCACCCGCTGGTCGAGCTCTTTCGGATAGGCGTAGAGCTTGGTGATCAGCGCCTGAATTTCCGCGCCCGAGATCGGGTCAACCTCGAGCAGCGATTTCTTCGCGTCCGCGAGGAATTTCGGATCCTTCATGGTTGCGTCGAAAGCACTCCGCAGGGCGGCGACCCGGGCCTTCGGCACGCCCGGAGGCGCAGCGTAAGGGCGGCCCATATCCTGGGTGCCGAACAGGATTTCCAGCGTCTTCCGATCATCTTCCTTGGTTACCTGGTCGATCATGACCGGCACGTCGGGAATCTCGGGATGCGCCGTCTTCGAGAACTGGACGATGAAATTGAGTTTCTTGTCGCGGATCCAGTCGGGCTTCTGGGTCTTGAGACTGGCCCAGCCGTACCCGCAGATGCCCTCGACTTCGCCGCGTTCCATCGACAGGAAGGCTTCGCCCATCTCATAACCGCGGACGATCTCGAATTTTGTTCCGACCATGGTGTTGAGCAGGCGCGGCATTACCGATGCGGTCGCCGAGCTGCCGCTGGAGCCGACCAGCACCTTGTTGGTGATGGCATCCTTGATGGTCTTGATCTTGGATGTATGCCAGGTGAAGCAGACGCTCTTCTGCGTGGCGATACTGCCAATCCAGTTGAACTTCCTTCCGTCGAACTTGGTGCCCTTTGGATAGACTTCAGGCTCGAGCCCCATCCGCTCATGGATGCCGCCGAAAACAAGCCCGTCCTTCGGCGCGACGTTATAGAGCCAGTTGGCGAGCACGCGGCTCACGCCGCCGGACTTGGTCTTCATGATGACGGTGGGGTTGCCGGGAATATGCCGCCCCATATTGGTGGCGAGCGTACGGGCGTAGGTCCAGTAGGCTCCACCGGCGCTCAGCCCGTTGTAGATGACCAGCGTTTTGTCCTTGTAGAAATCCGCAACCTCGTCGGCGGCGGCCGGCTGGGCCAGTACGAGCCCCAATGCGGCGGCACCGTATTTCAGCGTTTCACAAAGTTTCATGATCCTCGTCTCCTCCCTTTTTCATATGAACACGGATTTTTTATGTTGGTTTGATGCTAGCCCATTTGTCGAAGGATGACCATGGCGCGAAGGGACGCTAAGGTCCCGGGAAGAATAGGCTGGAGCAAACATCATGAAACTCGTGCGGTACAGCATCGATGGCGGCGAGGCCAGGCTGGGGCTCCTCTGCGACGAAGACCGTTCGGTCGCCGATCTGCGCCGCTGCCGAGAGCGCACGCACGATGCGGATAGCGCACGTCGCCTGTTCCCGGACGACGTTGCAGGCTGGCTCAAAGGCGGGGCGGAGGCGCAGGCAGCGCTGGCGGACGCCGCCGAATTCGTTGCCCGTGCCGGAAATTCCCAAGAAGGAACCGACGGGAAGGCGCTGCTCACCCCGCTTGACGAGGTCCTCCTTTCAGCGCCGGTCAAACCGCCCAAGATGATCGCGGTCGGACGCAATTACAGCGAACACATGGCGGAGATGCGCGGCGGAGAGGTCAAGGAAGGACCAACGGTACCGTCCGCCTGGATCAAGGCAAACTCGACGATCTGCGGACCGAACGACAACATCGTCAAACCCCACATGACAAAAATGCTCGATTACGAGACCGAACTGTCGATGGTGATCGGAAGGCATTGCAAGGACGTGCCCGAGGACAAAGCCTATGACGTGATCGCGGGTTACACCATCGTCAACGACATAACGGCACGCGATGTCGCCCGGATCGAACGCAAGGAAGGCAACCAGCTTCTCGGCAAGATGTTCGACACGTTTGCCCCGATGGGGCCCTGTTTCGTTACCGCCGACGAGATACCGGACCCGATGAACCTGGCATTGCGTACCCGGGTAAACGGGGAAAGCCGGCAGAACGGCACCACAGGCAACATGATCTGGGCGATTCCGCAACTGATCGCCTATCTGTCTCAGATGACGCTCGACGTCGGGGATGTCATTTTGACCGGCACGCCTTCGGGAGTTGCAAGCGGTCACAAGGTCGAAGGAGAGAACTGGTTCCTGCAGGACGGCGACGTGCTGGAATCCGAGCTGGAAGGAATTGGTACGATGAGAAACAGGATCGTCGACGATTCCGAGCGGCCTCGAAGCTGGTCGTGGTGATGCGATATCGACCCGCGGTCTTCTGATGACTTTTCCAATTCACATTGTCGGCGGCGGTCTCGCCGGGTCGGAAGCCGCCTGGCAGGTCGCGCAGGCAGGCGTTCCCGCTGTCCTGCACGAGATGCGGCCGGAAAGAACGACGGATGCGCATCAGACCGACGGGCTCGCGGAGCTTGTCTGTTCGAATTCGTTCCGGTCGGACGATGCGTCGCGCAGCGCGATCGGCCTGCTGCACGAAGAAATGCGGCGTTGCGGGTCGCTCATCCTCAGATGCGCCGACGAACACCGGGTTCCCGCCGGCGGCGCGCTCGCAGTGGATCGGGACGGATTTTCCCGGTCCGTCCAGCACGCGCTTGAGACAAATCCGCTCGTCGCAATCGAACGAGGCGAAGTGGACGGTCTGCCGCCCGCCGGCTGGCAGAGCGTAATCGTTGCGACCGGGCCACTGACCTCCCCTGCTCTCGCCAATGCGATCCGCGGAATAACGGGAGAAGATTCCCTCGCCTTTTTCGATGCCATCGCACCCATCGTTCACCGGGAATCGGTAAACATGGATATCGCCTGGTTTCAGTCACGATACGACAAACCCGGTCCTGGCGGGAATGGCTCCGATTACATCAACTGTCCGATGACGGAGGCGCAGTACGACGCTTTTCTGGATGCGCTCCTCGATGGCGGCACGGTCGATTTCAAGGAGTGGGAGAAAGACACGCCCTATTTCGAGGGGTGTCTTCCCATCGAAGTCATGGCGTCGCGCGGACGGTTGACGCTCGCTTACGGCCCGATGAAACCCGTCGGGCTGACCAACCCCCACCAGCCGGAGAAAAAACCGTTTGCCGTTGTACAGCTGCGCCAGGACAACGCACTGGGCACGCTCTACAACATCGTCGGGTTCCAGACCAAGCTGCGGCACGGTGAGCAGACCCGTATCTTCCGGACGATCCCCGGACTTGAGAACGCCGAATTCGCCCGGCTGGGCGGGCTCCATCGCAACACCTTCCTGAATTCGCCGCGCCTGCTGGACGGTATCCTCCGCCTCAGAGCAGAGCCGAGGCTTCGGTTTGCCGGCCAGATCACCGGCTGCGAGGGATATGTCGAAAGCGCCTCGATGGGGTTGATGGCCGGACGTTTTGCCGCTTCCGAGGCGCTCGGAAAGGTGCCCCGGCCGCCGCCCGGCACCAGCGCGATGGGGGCCTTGCTGGCACATGTCACCGGCGGCGCACAGGAAGACACGTTTCAGCCGATGAATGTCAATTTCGGTCTGTTCCCGCCGCTGGCAGAGCGCGTCCGCAAACGGGACCGCAAAGCGGCCTATGCGGAACGGTCGCTCGAGGACCTGTCTGCCTGGCTTGCAGGAGAGACGGCTGAGGCGGTCGCCTAGAACCGCCCGGACAAATACGAAGACAGCATGGCGGCGTGACGCGCGAGGCGCCCCCGGTCCTTGAACACGAAGGGATCGAAACCCGCTTTTTCGATCCGGACGATATCGGCGCGGCAGGTTGCGGCGGGCAGGCAGGCAGGCCGTTCGGAACGGGACAGGGAAGCAAGCCCGTGTCCCGCAGCCTGCCGGTACTCCTTTGCAAGGCCGGTCATGTCGCGGACGATTTTCTTCACCCGATCGGATGCGGGGATTATTTCGCCGGCGGTAACTCCGGGCAGGACGCTGCGTCCCGTCCCCGCGAGGTGAGGAACCGCTCGGACCAGACCGACGAGCGCATAGGCGACCCCCGCGTCGCGCCCTGCCGTCAGGCTTTCTGTCTCTGCATCGAGCAATTTGAGGGCCGCGGCATTAAGAGTGCCGGAAGTGGCCGAACAATATCGGACGAGGTCATCGAGAGACGGGATGGGCTCCTCTTCAAGATCGGTATCCCGAGCGTCGATCATCTCGCGCAGGAGAGAGCGGACGGCCCCCTTCCCCGTCAGGATTTCCGCGAGCGCGGTTACGACGGCATGGGAACGGGGCGTGCCGTCTGCAATTCCGTCGAGAGAGTCCCGCCACCATTGCAGGCGAATATGGCCCAGCATGGGCTCCGAAACGGATTCCCGCGTCTTGGCAATCTCGAGATTGAAGGCAAAAAGGGCGACCAGCGCACGGCGATGTTCCGGCGGCGCAAGCAGACAGGAAAAATATCGATCCGAATCGTACAGACGCAGCTGGGCCGCGCAGTAGTCGAAAGCTTCTTTTAAACGGCTGGAATCAGGGGATTCTTCCGACTGATCCGAATGTTCCTGCGTATTCAACGGCTAATGTCCCCTTAACCGGCCTTTGGCATATACTTCGGTCGTTGAAGCAGATTAACCATAAGCGCGGATAGTATCGACCGATGGACAGCGTCAACAGCGGAACGGCTCCGCGGGAACTGGCCGCGCCGACCAAGACCCGGAACGACGAAAACTTTCCGGTGGCCAGCCGTCTGATTCCGGAGGCGCTGCGTCCGCACGTCCATCTTTTCTATCTTTGCGTCCGTGCCGGCGACGATGTCGCCGATTCTCCGGATATGAATCCGGAAGAGAAATCGGCGCTTCTCGCCGCCATGGACCAGGCCCTTCTGGGAAATCACGGGCGCGATGCCGTTACGGAGGCCGCCTGGAACCATCGCGACAGTGCCATGGCTACCGGCATCACCGTGGAGCACGCGCGTCACCTGCTTCAGGCATTCATGATGGATGTTGCCAAGAAGCGGTATCGTAACTGGTCCGAGCTCATCAATTACTGCCTGTATTCCGCCGCGCCCGTGGGGCGCTATCTGGTCGATCTGCACGGCGAGGACGATACGCCCAAGAAAAAGACCGATGCGCTGTGTATCGCTCTCCAGATCCTGAACCATCTTCAGGACTGCAAAGACGATTACCGTGATCTCGACCGCGTCTACATTCCGGAAGACATGCTGCGGGCGAATGGCGCCGGCGTCGAGGCCCTCAATGCCGAACGGGCAAGCCCGGCGCTCCGTTCCACCCTCGATGCGGTGCTGGACCGGACCGACGAGTTGATCCTTCAGGCCCGGGGCGCGCCGGCATTGATCGGCAACCGGGGACTCCGGCTGGAGACGGCGGTGATCGTCGCGATAGCCGAACGCCTGTCGCGCAAGTTGCGGCGTCTCGATCCGGTCGCCGTCCGTGTCGACCTGTCGGGTCCGGAAAAAATCATGGCGGTCGTCACGGGACTTCTGCGTGGATGGAGCCGGCGCGGATGAGCACGATTCACGTTGTCGGCGCCGGCATGTCCGGCCTTGCCTGCGCCGTCCGCTGCGCGGAGGCCGGGCGAACGGTCGCGCTCTACGAGGCATCGCCGCGGGCCGGCGGCCGCTGTCGTTCGTTTTTCGACGACGGGCTTGGCTGCCTGATCGATAACGGCAGCCACATCCTGCTGGGGGCCAACCGGAATACCAGGAATTATCTTGAGCGTATCGGTTCGGAAAGTACCGTTACCGAGATCCGTCCGGCCGCCTTTCCCTTTATCGATGCACGGTCGGGCCGGGAATGGACGCTGCGCCCGGGAAATCCATGGCTTCCCCTGTGGCTGCTCGATCCCGGCCGGCGCGTACCCGGGAGTTCCCCAGCGGACTATTTCCGGGCGCTCCGCCTGAAACGCGCCGGCGATTCGGCCACGGTAGCCGGATGCGTTGGCGCAGACGATCCCCTGATGGAAGGATTCTGGCAGCCGCTGTCCCAGGCGATACTCAACACCGATGCCGAAGAAGCGTCGGCCCGCCTGCTCTGGAAGGCGCTGTCGCTTTCTTTCTTCAAGGGAGAAGCGGCCTGCCGGCCGACCATCTTCGGCAACGGAATCTCCGCCTCCCTGATCGATCCGGCCATCCGGTACCTGGAAGACCGGGGAACGGTCATCCGGTATCAGGCCCGTGTCCGCGGGCTGCGCTGGCAGGATGAAAAACTTCTCGCGCTGCGGTTCCAGGAAGGGCTTCTGAAAGTCGGCAGCGAGGACGCCGTTGTCCTTGCCGTTCCCCCCGACATCTGCGCCGAGCTGTGGCCCGATGCGAATCCGCCGCTCGAAGCGCGCCCGATCGTCAATCTGCACTTCAAGCTGGATAAAGCGATCGAGTTGCCGGGCGGGCTGCCGTTTCTCGGGCTGATCGGGTGCGATGCGCAATGGCTGTTCGTGCGCGGCAACATCCTGTCGGTGACAATCAGCGCTGCTGTCGAAGCCTCGGAGCGAGCCAACTTCGAGCTCGCGAACCAGATCTGGAATGAGATTTCCCATGTTCTGAAACGGAACATGGGCCGGCTTCCTCCCTGGCGGGTGATCAAGGAACGCCGGGCGACCATGGCCCAGACACCGAAGGCCGTTGCGGCCCGGCCGCCGGCCCGAACCGCGCTCAGGAACCTTTTTCTTGCCGGAGACTGGACCGCGACCGGATTGCCGGCGACCATCGAAGGCAGCGTGACATCAGGATATGTCGCAGCCCGCCTCGCCCTTTCGGCGACCACCCGGTCACGGGAAGACGGCGATTGAATTCCGCAAATTTACTGTCTGAATCGGCCTTTGTGATTCGCCAAGTTTAAAATACCCTAACGGCTTGAAAATCTTACCGTCCTCGTAAAGAGGGTTTCTTCGACTGACAGGGGTGCAAGGAAATGGCAGCGATACTTTCAAATCTTGGCAGAACGGTAACGACCGGCTTCGTGCTGGCTGTTGTTGTGGCGCTGATCCTGATGGGGTGGCACAAAGCGGGTCTGGCGATGGACCTTGGCTGGTGGGCCTTTATCTTCCGGTGGCTTCATGTCGTTTCAGGCGTGATGTGGATCGGCATCCTCTGGTACTTCAACTTCGTCCAGATTCCCAACATGCCGAAAATCCCGGACGAGCAGAAACCGGCCGTAACGGGAGTGATTGCTCCTGCCGCGCTGTTCTGGTTCCGCTGGGGCGCCATGTCGACCATCGTGACCGGCCTGATTCTGGCGTGGCTGAACGGCTACATCGTCGAAGCCATCACCATCGGACTGACCGACGGCGTCGCCAAGCATTCGGCGATCGGCATCGGCATGTGGCTCGGCACGATCATGTGGTTCAACGTCTGGTTCATCATCTGGCCGAACCAGAAGATCGCGCTCGGCATCGACGGCGCCGAAGGCGACAAGGCGGCGGCCGGCCGGACGGCAATGCTGTTCTCGCGGACCAACACGATGCTGTCGATCCCCATGCTGTACTGCATGGTGGCGGCGCAGAATATTTTCTGATCCGCATCGCGGAAGTCGCAAACGGGGGGCCTTGGCCCCCCGTTTTTTTTGTCTCGCCCCAATTCGCTTTTCGGAATGTCCAGCAAGCCATCAAGCGACAGTCGCAGCAATGCGATCAGAGGCGCCCTCTGGATGGCTGCCGCATCGACCCTGGTCGCCATAGCCGCGTCGTGCGTTCGCCACCTGTCATCTGATTTCTCGACGTTCCAGCTCGTCTTCATGCGTTCGCTGTTCGGTTGCGTCCTGCTCGCTCCCGGCATGCTGCGAATGGCGCAGAGGGGAACCCTCCGGACGTCGCGCATGCCGATGTACCTGTTGCGAACGGCCCTCAGCTACACCGGCATGGTGTGCGTCTTCTACGGTCTCGCCCATATGCCCATCGGCGAGGTTTATTCCCTGTTGTTTCTGGTTCCGTTGATCACTGTGGCCCTCGCAGTGGTCATGCTGGGAGAAAGATCGACACCGCAGGCATGGATCGGGTGCGCGGTCGGATTCGCCGGCGCGCTCGTAATCCTGCGACCGGGACTGATCGAATTTTCCCTGGCCGCCGGGGCGGTGCTGGTAACCGCCGTTACCTATGCCGGCACGAACATCTGCATCAAATCGCTGTCCCGAACCGACACGCCTGTTCAGATCACGATATACGGAAATCTTCTGGCACTGATCGTTTCCGCCATTCCGGCCGCGTTCGTCTGGAACACGCCCGGACTGGACGATCTGCTGTGGATCTGCGTTCTGGGAGTCTGTTACCTGCTGGCCGGCCTTTTCCACGCGAAGTCGGTTCAGGCGGCGGATGCGCGGGTCGTGCAGCCGTTCAATTTTCTGCGCCTGCCGGTAAGCGTCCTGATCGCGTTCTGGCTGTTCGCGGAACTTCCAAGCCACTGGACATGGCTCGGCGCTGGCATGATCTTTGCAGCGAGCTACTATTCGCTGTACAGCGAAACAGGCGGAAAGCGGAAGGCCTGACGACTATTTCCCGTCGGGCCGTGTCTTGAAGAATCCGCGCTCGAAATGACCTTTGCCGTCGAGATCGCCCTTGTCGAAAATCCACGTATATCCGTTCGCAGGGTTTGAAAGGATCTCCCAGCAATTCTCGTCCATGTCCCAGAACTTGAAGCTGTAGGTGCCGTGCTGTTCCCTCGGCTCGTCGATATCGTGCAGCCCCCATTCTTCCGCGGCATCAAGGACAGTCTGATAGGATTCATCGACATCCGCTGTCGTATCCACGTCGATCCCGTTATGGAACAGCCGGTCCATGACCGGTTTCCTCTTGGTCTTGACCACGGCATAGACGTGGTTACCGCCTAGCCGGATCATGAGGGAAATCGGACTCGTCTGAACCACTTCAAGTCCCAGAAATTCCTCGTAGAACCTGCGGCTGCGGTCGAGATCGATCGAACCCAGCGTGCCATGGGAGATAAACCGGCTCTTGATTGCCGGGCCTGTTTTTGCGGCGGTTGCGGTTTCGGCCATCTGATCCTCCTTGCCCGTCCTCTTTCCCGGATATTACCGGGCGTTTAGCATATTGCCACCCTGACCGGCTCGAAAGGAATTTCATGCCTTCGTGGCTTCGCCTGTCGATTGCCGGCTCCGCCACCCTTCTTGTCGGGATGGGGCTTGGCCGGTTTTCATACTCGCCGCTGATACCGGCATTGATCGAAAACGGCGCCCTTTCCGCCGCTGAGGCAGGGTCAGTCGGCGCCTCCAATTTTGCAGGCTACCTGATCGGCGCGCTTGCCGCGCCGTTTATCCGTCGGCGCCTCGGCGAAGTACCGACCGTGCGGACCTGTCTGCTCGTTTCGTTCTTGAGTCTGGTGGGCAGCGCCGCCCCGTTCGGGTTCATATGGCTTGCGTTTTGCCGAGGCACGGTCGGCGCCTGTATCGGCATCATGATGATCTACGCCGTTGCCATCGTGACGCGGTCCGCGCCACCGGAAAAGCTCGGGCTGGCGAACGCGATTGTATTCTGCGGGGTCGGCGTCGGAATTCTCTCGGCGGGAACCTTGATCCCATGGCTGCTCGGCAGTGGTCTCGCCGCGGCATGGCTGGGGATCGCAGCTATGGGAGCGGCTGCAATCGTTCTTGCATTCTGGGGATGGCGACCGGCATCGGCGCTGCCTGAACCCGACCGGGAGACGGAACGGAGCGAGATTTCCTGGACGCCGCTGGTTGTCGGTTTTGTCGCTGCCCGATCGGCATTCTCGCTCGGTATGATTCCTCATTCGATTTACTGGGTCGATTATCTGGTGCGGGGACTGCAAAAGGACATCGCTTTCGGCGGGTTTCACTGGGTCCTTTTCGGTCTGGGCGCAATTATCGGGACCTTTGCCTGGGGATGGCTCGCCGACCGCATCGGGTTTCGCGCCGGGCTGTTCCTGTCTTTTGCCGTTCTCGGATTGGGAGTCGGCCTGCCGGTTGTCTGGCCGGAACCGGAAATGCTCGTATTCTCCTCGCTTGCGGTCGGGGCTCAGCCGGGGGTGACCGCCATCCTTTCGGGACGCGTTCACCAACTTGTCGGCGCGCAACATATGGCTGCCGTCTGGCGTCGGTCAGCCCTGATTTCAACGATTTTGCAGGCGGCAGCCAGCTATCTGTTCGTTGCCCTGTTCGCCTATACCGAAAGCTACACGCCGGTTTTTCTGTGCGGGGCTGTCGCGATGTTTGCTGGCGCCGCGATTTCGCTCGGGCTCAACGCCCCGAATCACCGAGCGGAATAAGCAAGGCCGCGACCGCCCGCTCTTCCGACAGCAGGACGTTGAACGTCCGGCAGGCCGCGCCCGTATCCATGATCTCGACGCCGATTCCCTGTTTGCGAAGCGTTTGGCGAAATTCCACCGGAACCGGTCTGATCGCATCGCCGGTGCCGACGAGCAGGACCCTGATGTCCGTCCCTGCCGTCATGCCGTCCGGCAGGCACAATTCTTCGACGGTGGAGATTTCCCACGGCCGGGTTTCGGTTTCGGTAACGAAAACCGGTCCGCTGTAATCGATCCCGGCAATACGAAACGCGTTTTTCTCGTAGCCCTGGATGATCTGTCGACCGGATGCGACCGGTGGCGTGATATCGACCATCTGACCGCTCAGCCAGCGGCCGGCGCGTCGTCCTCGTCCAGCGCAACATCCTGCGCCCGCAGGTTCATGTGAATCAGCAGGGGCGCCGCGATGAAGATCGAGGAATAGGTCCCCACCAGGACGCCCCAGATCATCGCGAAGCTGAAGCCCTTGATGACCTCGCCGCCCCAGAAGAACAGGATGAGGAGCGCGATCATGGTCGTGATGCTGGTCAGCAACGTACGAGAAAGCGTATCGTTCAGGCTGAGATCGAGAACCTCTTCCAGCTTCATGACCTTGAATTTCCGGAGGTTTTCCCGGACGCGGTCGTAGACCACCACCGTGTCGTTGATGGAATAGCCGGCAATGGTAAGAATTGCGGCAACCGTTGTCAGGTTGAACTCGAGCCCGACCACCGCAAACATGCCGATGGTCATGATGACGTCGTGCGACAGCGCGACAACCGCGCCGACGCCGAACTGCCACTCGAACCGGAACCAGATATAGACCAGCATCGCCAGCAGGGCGAGCAACACCGCGGTTACGCCGGCTTGAACGAGTTCTCCTGATACCGTAGGCCCGACAAATTCGGTTCGTCGGTATTCGACGTCCGGACCGAGCGCTCTCTGGACGGCCTCAATGCCCTTTTGCTGTCCGGGGGCCCCGCCGGGCTGCGTTTCGATCCGGATGAGAACATCGGTCGGCTCTCCGAAACCCTGAATTTCGAAATTGCCGAGATTCAGCTCCCGGATACGCTCGCGAAGCTGCTGGTGGTCGGCCGGACCCTTCGTTCTGATTTCGAGCAGAATCCCGCCCTGAAAATCGATCCCGTAATTAAGCCCCTTGGTTGCGTAGAGCCCCAGAGAGAGGGCGCAAAGAACAGCTGACGCCAGAAGCGCCATTTTGCGGAACTTGAGAAATCGGATTTTTGTTCCGACGGGAACGAATGAAATCAGTCTCATATCGGAAGGACCTTTGGCCGGCGCTTGCGAAGCCAGGTTACCACCATGAGCCGCGTTACCATGATGGCGGAGAACATCGACGTAATGAGGCCGATCGCGAGCGTAACCGCAAAACCGCGCACCGCTCCCGACCCGAACATGTAGAGCAGCAGGGCGGCAATGAAAGTGGTCAGGTTGGCGTCGACAATGGTCGTAAGAGCCCGCTGATAGCCGGTATCCACCGCTGAAATCGGCGTTCGTCCGGCTCGCGCCTCTTCGCGAATGCGTTCGAAGATCAGGACGTTGGCGTCCACCGCCATGCCGATCGTGAGCACGATTCCGGCGATGCCCGGCAGGGTCAGCGTCGCCTGTAGCACGGACAGCGCAGCGGCGATCAGGATGAGGTTAAGGGCGAGCGCAAGATTGGCGAACATTCCGAATCCGCCATAGGCCATCCCCATGAACACGACGACTCCAACAAGCGCGATGACGCTCGCGATTTTGCCGGCCTTGATGGAATCCTGCCCCAGGCTGGGGCCAACCGATCGCTCCTCGATGATGGTCAGCGGTACCGGGAGCGCGCCGCTTCTCAGCAGAAGCGCAAGCCTGTTTGCGGATTCCGTCGTGAAATTCCCGCTTATGATCCCGCTGCCGGCGAGGATGGGCTCCTGAATGACAGGCGCCGAAATCACTTCATTGTCGAGGACGATGGCGAAAGGACGATTGACATTGCGTTTCGTTACGTTGCCGAAACGGCGGGCCCCGACCGGGTCGAAACGGAAACTGACAACGGGGCGTCCCTGCTGCACCGTGGACTGTGCATCGACAAGGTTTTCTCCGCTGACCTCGACGCGCTTCTTCACAAGGAAATAGCTGGGAGGCGCAGCGGCTGCGGTTCCCTCCTCCTGCAGCTCCTTGAGAATTACCGTGCCGGGCCGGGGGCGCCGATTGGGGTCCAGCGTCGTCACCTCGGGCTCGAGCAGATGGAATGTCATCTTCGCGGTCTTGCCGATGATCGCCTTGAGCGACTTGGGATCGGCGCCCGGCGCCTGAACGAGAATACGGTCCGCGCCTTGACGCTGGATCGTCGGTTGTGTCAGGCCGAGCTCGTTGACGCGGCGGTTCAGAATGGTGATCGCCTGTTCGAGCAGCGCCGTCCGTCGCTCGCGGATGGTCTGTTCGGTCATGACCATCGTGAAACGCTGTCCGTCGCGGCTGAGCGTCATGCCGTCGGCGAGACGCCGCAACGCGTCGCGGGCCTTTTCGTTATCGGCTTCCTTGAGAACCGTAACGGCAACACCGTTCTGGATGTTGCCGAGACCCCGGTACTGGACCCTGGCTCCCCGCAATGCGCCGCGTACCCCCTGCTGGAGGCTGTTCAGGCTTTCAAGGATCGCTTCCTGAAGATCCGCCTGGATCAGGAGATGAGCGCCGCCCCGGAGGTCGAGGCCAAGGTTCATCTGCCGGTTGGGCAACGGGTCCGGAATCGACGTCAGCGTATCCTTGTTCAATACGTTCGGCACGGCGTAGGCCACCCCAAGAACGCAGATAGCGAGAACCAGAATGATCTTCCAACGCGCGATATGAAGCATCGTATTAGCCGTTCCGGAGTTGCTCGAACGATACCGTCGAATATTGGGCTAATTCTTGTCTTTGCCCGTAATTTCTTCTTCTTCGCCGTTATCGTCGTCATCGTTGGCCGCGTCTCGGCTTTCCGTCTTGGCCATGACGTCCGCGACCATGCCGCGCGCTACCCGGACCTTGACCCCTTCCGCGATCTCGACGATCAGCTCGTTTTCGCTCTGGACCTTGGTGATCGTGCCCATGATCCCCCCGCTGGTGAGGATCCTGTCTCCGCGACGCAAGGCCTCCAGCATCGCCTTGTGTTCCTTCTGTTTCTTCTGCTGCGGCCTGATCAGCAGAAAATAGAAAACGACGAAAATCAGAACGAGCGGCAGGAGCGATTCAAGTCCGCCCATCCCGCCGCCGGCTGCCTGTGCATAGGCAGGGGAAATAAACATCCGGGTCTCCTTAGAAGCTTTGGCTCAAAAGTTGCGGGACTATACCGGTCCTCCGCCCACATGCAAGGGGCGCAGGTCAAAGGTTTTGAAGTACTTAGTGCTCGGTTTCAACCCCGTTGACCGTTCCTGCCTCCTGACATTAGGGTCGCGCCGGACTGGAAAGAAAAGACATGACGGATTCACAGATCGCTCCGCTCCTCCGCCGCATCGCCGATGCCCTCGAACGACGAAATCCACCCGCACCGCCGGAACCGGATTTCGAAGCGGCTACCGCCTTCGTCTGGCAGGCGGAGGACGGGCGTCTGGAGCCGGTAGCAGCGGTCAACCGGGTCGAACTCGCCCTGCTCAAGGGGATCGATCAGGCTCAGGACATTCTGATAGAGAACACCCGACGTTTCGCGGCCGGCCTGCCGGCGAACAACGCGCTCCTCTGGGGCGCGCGCGGCATGGGCAAGAGTTCCCTGATCAAGGCCGCCCATGGCGAGATCAACCGGGACCATCCCGCTCTCATCCTGATCGAAGTGCATCGCGAAGACATCGCGACGCTGACGCGCCTGCTCCCTCTCTTGAGGGAAAGCAGCACCCGGCGGTTTATCATTTTCTGCGACGATCTGTCGTTCGACGGGGAGGACAACGCCTACAAATCGCTCAAGGCCCTGCTCGAGGGGGGAATCGAGGGCCGTCCGGCCAATGTGGTTTTCTATGCAACCTCGAACCGTCGCCACCTGATGCCCCGGGACATGATCGAAAACGAACGCTCGACCGCGATCAACCCGGCGGAATCGGTCGAGGAGAAAGTGTCCCTGTCCGACCGGTTCGGTCTGTGGCTCGGGTTTCACAGCTGCAGTCAGGACGTGTATTTCGCGATGGTCGACGGTTACGCGGAACGATTCGGACTGGAGATCGACAGGCAGACATTGCATGCCGAAGCGGTGGAATGGTCGATGACCCGCGGCGCCCGGTCGGGCCGGGTTGCATGGCAGTATATTCAGGACCTCGCAGGGAGGCTTGGGAAATCCCTCGATTAGCGGAAGACAGCGGCGAAGATTCCTGACGGGGTCGATTCCGCAAACCTGACGAGATAGCGGCGCGGGTCAACCGCCTGGTCGCCGCGGCGCAATTCGAAATGGAGTTGCGGGCTGCCGACGTTGCCCGAACTGCCTACGCGGGCGATGATCTGCCCTCGCCGGATCGTCTGTCCCCGGCTGACGAGAACCCGGTCGTTATGGGCGTAAGCCGACATCCATCCCTCCGAATGCCGCAGCAGCACCATGTTGCCGAATCCCCTTAGCTGATTGCCGGTATAAACGACCACGCCGTTTTCCGCGGCCAGCACAGGCGTTCCTTTGCTCGCAGCGATGTTGATCCCGTCGTTGTGGAAACCGCCTTTGCGCGGACCGAACCCGACAAGGATCCTGCCGCGGACGGGCCACAGAAACTTTCCGCTGCTCCGCTTCGGCGGTTCTCCGACCGGTTTCGGATCGCTGGCCCTGGGCGGCGGACTGGGGGGACGCACCGCTTCCTGCCGGTCGGGTTTCGGCAGCGCGGCCGGACCGCTGGCGGGACGGGGGTCGGGACGCGCCGCGGAATGCTGCCGCCCGACCGCGGCGTTCCTCGCTTCCCCCTGCCTGCCCGCGCCTGGCAACTGGAGCCGCTGTCCCTTCTCGATCCTGTAGGGTGGCGGTATTCGGTTGACGCGAACGAGCTCCGCCATGTCGACGTTGAAACGCTGGGAAATGGAATAGATGGAATCGTTTTCCTGAACGATATGAAATGCTTTTCCGGGTAATTTAATAATCTGGTTCGGGTAAATTACGTATGGCGCCTTGAGACCGTTGGCTTCGATCAGCCCGCGCAGCGGAACGCCGTTTCGTCGCGCGATGAGAAATAGTGAGTCCCCCTGCCGTACCCTGACACGGCCGGGTCCGGGATCTTCCGCGGCCCCGGTCTCAACGGATGGCCTGGCGGGCGGCGACTGGGGCGTGCCCTGGATCACTTCCGGGCGATGGTCGACCCGCGCGCAGGCGCCGAGGATCAGCATAATCGCCGCAAGCGCGACGACAGCCGGGCCGGGAAATCGTCTCCGTTCAATCGCCATCGACGGTTCCCTCCAGAAGCGGTACGAAGCGGACCGGCCAGAGTTCCTCTTCCTCCCAGGCCCCGCCGTCTTCCCGTCGCCAGCGCCTCAGGCTCTGTTCGCTTGCGGTCCGCCCGACGGGCGCAATCAAAATTGCGCTCTCCGCCATCTGCTCGAACAGCGCCGGCGGAACCTTCTGTGTGCCGGCGGTCAGGATCATCCGGTCGAACGGGGCCTGCTCCGGCCATCCTTTCATGCCGTCGCCCCAGCGCGTCACGACATTGTGGATCCGCAGCGTCCGGAAACGTTCGTCGGCGGCGCGCAACAGTTCCCGAAACCTTTCCACCGTGTATATCCGGCGGCAAAGACGCGACAGCACAGCCGCCTGATAGCCGCAGCCTGTTCCGATTTCGAGCACCTTGGAACGCGGCTCCAGCTCAAGCGCCTGCGTCATGTATCCCACAACCGACGGCTGACTGATCGTCTGTCCGTGACCGATGGGCAGGGCCTGGTTTTCGTAGGCCTGATCGTGGAACGAGTCCGGTACGAAGACCTCGCGCGGAACGCGCTCGATGGCTGACAGGACCTGACTGCTGGTGATGCCCTGCTGCCGGAGCTCCATAACGAGACGAATCTTGCGTGATTCGAGCGTCATTCGGGTGACAGCCGTTCCTGATCGCCCATGTATGGCCGCAGGGCCTCCGGAACCAGCACGGATCCGTCTGCCTGCTGATAATTTTCAAGAACGGCGATGAGACATCGTCCCAGCGCGACCCCCGATCCATTGAGCGTATGAACGAAACCGGTTCCCTTGCCGCCCTCCGGGCGAAACCGGGCGCGCATCCGCCGCGCCTGAAAGTCGCCGCAATTGGAACAGGACGATATTTCGCGATAGGTATCCTGACCCGGCAGCCATACCTCCAGGTCGTACGTCTTACGCGCGGAAAATCCCATGTCGCCGGTCGAAAGGACGACGACGCGATAAGCGAGCCCAAGACGTTTCAGCACCTCTTCCGCCGCACCGGTCATGCGCTCGTGTTCCTCATCGGAACGGTCCGGGTGGACGATACTGACGAGTTCCACCTTGTTGAACTGATGCTGCCGCAGCATTCCCCGCGTATCGCGTCCCGCCGACCCTGCTTCGGAACGAAAACAGGGGGTCAGCGCCGTTACCCGGACAGGCAGGTCCCCCTCGTCAAGAATGTCCCCGGCGACGAGATTCGTCAGCGGAACCTCGGCTGTCGGTATCATCCAGAAATCGTTGTCCGTCCGGAACAGGTCTTCCGCGAATTTCGGCAACTGACCCGTTCCGTACAAAGCCTCCGAGCGGACAAGAACCGGCGGAGCGACCTCCGTGTATCCGAATTCCCGGGTATGAAGATCGAGCATGAAGGCGCCAAGCGCCCTCTCAAGCCGCGCAACCTGACCGGACAGAACGACAAATCGCGCGCCTGACAGTCTGGATGCCTTTTCGAAACTCATTCCGGCGAGTCCTTCGCCGATTTCGACATGATCCTTCGGCTCGAAATCGAAGGATGGCGGGACGCCGATACGCCGCAGCTCTACGTTTGCGTCCTCGTCCTCCCCGACCGGCACGTCGCCGAACGGCAGGTTGGGAATCCCGGAAAGCGCTTCGGTCAGCCGGTCCGTCAGTTCCCGCTCTTCCTCTTCGAGCGCCTGCATGCGCTCCTTGATATCCGCGACTTCCCTGATCAGCGCCTCGGCGTCTTCTCCCTTCGACTTCGCCTGACCGATTAGCTTCGAGGCCTCGTTCCTCCGGGTCTGCGCGTCCTGAAGCTCGGTGGTGACGGCCCGGCGCCGGCCGTCAAGCGCGATCAGCGGCTCCGCCTGAGACCCGAGGCCCCGGGTTTCGAGGGCGCTGTCGAATGCAGCGGCGTTATCGCGAATCCAGCGGATATCGTGCATAAAACTCTCCGTGGTGGCGTACCGCTTATACGGGATGGAACGAGTCGCCGTCCAGAATCACCAAGGGCCCGCTACGCGGTCTCTTCCGCCGCCTCGCGTTCTTCGCGTTTCTTCTCGATTATGCGGGCACCGAAAATCGAGACTTCGTAGAGCAGCAGGATCGGCACCGCCAGCCCGATCTGGCTGATGACGTCGGGCGGGGTCAGAATCGCAGCGCACACGAAAACGGCCACGATCGCGTAACGCCTTTTGGCGGCGAGACCCGCGGACGTCACGATTCCGGCCCTTGCCAGAAGCATCAGGAAGACAGGAAGCTCAAACCCGATCCCGAAGGCGAAGATCAGCTGCATCACCAGAGACAGATACTGGTCAACCTTCGGCTCGACCTGAATTGGCAGGGAATCGGCGCCTCCCGAAGTCTGGAAGTTCAGGAAAAAATCCCAAGCCAGGGGGATGATGAAATAATAGACGAGCGCGCCGCCTGCGAAAAAAAGCACCGGCGTTGCGATCAGAAACGGCAGGAAAGCCTTCTTTTCGTGTCTGTAGAGACCGGGCGCGACAAACAGCCATATCTGGGCGGAAATCAGCGGAAAGGACACGAACGCGGCGGTAAAGAACGCCACCTTGACGTAGGTGAAGAACGCTTCGTGCAGGGCGGTATAAATCATCCGCGCGTTGGCGCGGGTCATCTGTTGCGCCAGCGGTTCGACCAGAAATCCGAAGATCGCTTCCGCGAAATAAAAAGACAGCAGAAAACAGACGAAAAACCCGGCAAGCGAATAGATCAGGCGCATCCTGAGCTCGATCAGATGATCGAGCAGCGGCATTCGTTTTTCGTCTTCCTGGACTTCCGCCATCGTCAGCTTTTCCTGACCGGTACTTTTTCCTCGTCGGCGGAGGTTCCCGATTCCTCGATCGCTAGCTGTTTCGGCTGCGCGCCGTCGTCGTGTGCCGGCAGGACTTCTTCTTCGCCGTCGGGATACAGCTCTTCGGGGTCGGGATACAGCTCTTCGGCGTCGTCATCCAGTTCGAACTCCTCGTCGGAATCGAGCGGATGCTCATCCAGCATGTGGCCGTCGTCGATGAAGGCTTCGGCGATTTCGCCCTTCGGGTCGATCGTGTTCTCGATTTCGTCGCGGATCGAGGTCACCGTTTCGTCCAGCCCAATCCGCCGGGTTACGTCATCGCCGATTTTCTCAAGCTCGACCTCGCGCGCCAGATCGTCGAGGCCGCTTCTGAATTCCTGCGCCATCCCCCGGGCGCGTCTTATCCATTCGGCCACCGTCCGGACCAGCCCGGGCAATTCCTTCGGGCCTACCACGACGATGGCCACGATCATGATGATCAGGAATTCCCAGCCGCCTATGTCGAACATGGCGCGTTTCCGCCTTCAACCGGAATGCATACAAACCGCAAAAACTGCGGCCATAGAGCCGTCAGCTCTTGGCCGGCTCGTCCTTTTTCGCGGCATCGGCTACTTCGGTTTTCACCGTCGCGTCGACCATCTTGGCGTCGCCGCTGTTCTCGGGCGGCGTTTCCTCCTTCAGGCCTTTCTTAAAGGAGGTGATGCCGCGGGCCATATCGCCCATCAGTCGCGACAATTTGCCGCCACCGCCGAAAAGGATGAGGACGATGATCAGCACGACCACCCACTGCCAAACGCCGAACGTACCCATGTCAGTTACCTTTCCCGGAGGCGCAAAGGCCAAGAATTTCAATCATCATGATTACAGAAACAACCAAGCGCCGCAATAAATCAGCCCAGTCGGACCCTATCAAGGGATTTTCACCAGGGGATTTTGTCGGTAGCGGGGCGGACCGGTTATGCCAGCCCCTTGAGCCAGAATCCGACCACATAGGCTATTCCGGCGGCGCCCAGACCGATACCGAGGGTTTCCAGCCCCGACCGCCACCAGGAGATCAACGACCACCGGGCTTTCACGGACCCGATCGCGAAGAAGGTGAAGCCCGTCAGCGTAATACAGAGGATATTGGCTATCGACCGTTCGGCGGCATCCTGGAACATAAGATAAGGCAGGAGCGGCACCAGGCCGCAGAGCAGGAACGCGATAAAGGTTCCGATTGCGGCCTTGATCGAGGACCGGTCCTGCATCGGCAAACCGTATTCTTCCGTCATCATCGTATCGACCCATAATTTCCGGTCTGACGTGATGATCTCGACAGCGCGCGCCAGGTCTTCGTCCTGAAAGCCTTTCGCCCGGAATATTTCCCGTATTTCCCGCGTCTCGCCCTCCGGGTCCCGGTCGATCTGGCGTTCCTCGTGTGCCCGAATTCTGTCGAATTCCTCGTTCTCCGCCTTGGTTCCCGTGTAGTTGCTGGCGGCCATCGAAAAACCGTCGGCCACGATGTTCGCCGCTCCCAGTATCAGAATGATCTTGGTCGACAGGTCGGCGCCGATTACGCCGGATACGATCGCAAAGGTCGTTACCGCGCCGTCGATTCCGCCATAGATCCAGTCGCGAAGATAGCTGGCCTCGTTGGACTCCTCGAGACGCTCCCGGATTGCCTCCGTGGAATGATCATGAACGATTTCAGCGCACATGCCGGCAGAGTAAGACGAAACGATCAGGAAGGCGATAGGCCCCGGGCCGTACCGTTGCGGTTCAGGAAACGAGGGGCGGGTCTCCCTCTTCCTCTTCGTAAAGCGGTTCTGCCGATTCCGGCATGTCGTCGTCCGACGCCGAATCCTCCAGCCCGTCCGGTTCCTGTTCGTCGTCGCCCTTCATGGTCGACAGCTCACCGAAGATGGTGCGAACCGGTCTGGTATCGAGCAGCCCCGCCGCTTTCAACTCGTCCAGTCCAGGCAGATCGCCGATTTCGCCCAGGCTGAAATGATCGAGGAACTCCTGGCTGGTTCCCCATGTCACCGGACGACCGGGTGTCCGCCTTCTTCCCACCGGCCGGATCCAGCCGATTTCAAGCAGGGTATCCAGCGTTCCCTTGCTCAGGGCCACGCCCCGGATTTCCTCGATTTCAGCGCGTGTTACGGGCTGATGATAGGCGATGATGGCCAGCGTTTCGACCGCCGCGCGCGAGGGTTTGCGGGAGACCGTGACTTCGATCTCGAGGGAATCGCCCAGGTCGGGCGTCGTACGGAACGCCCACCTGCCGCCGGTCCGGATAAGATTTACGCCCCGTTCGCTGTATTCGTCGACGAGCCGGGCAATCAGGCCCGCCACATCCGTGCCCTCCGGAAGACGATCGGCGATCCAGGCCTCGGTAACCGGTTCGGGCGCCGCGAAAAGCAGCGCTTCCAGCAGTCGCAACGGCTGATCGGCAGGTTGCGTCATTCTTTCTCCCCTGCCCTGTTCATGTTCTTGTTCCTGATCGACCATATTCTGCGGCTGCACCAACCCGTCCATTGCACGCTACTCCACCTGATCTCGATCAAATCTCTGATTGTCGTTTTGCGCCCGGGAGCGCAGGTAAATCGGGCCGAACACGCCGGATTGCCGCAATTCCAGACGCCCGCTCTTGGCGAGCTCCAGGCTTGCGGCGAAGGTCGACGCCAGGGCGGACTTGCGGACGAACCCTGTGCCCCTGATGTCGTCGGGCAGAAACGCCTCCAGCGTCTTCCAGTCAGGCAGACGGCCAAGGATCGCTTCAAGCCGTTCGAGCGCGTCGTCGACGGAATAGATTTCGCTGGCGGTAATTTCAAGCGGCCCGCTGCGATGTCGCTTCTGCTGATCACCGTAAGCCTTGAGAAGTTCGTACAACGACAAATCGTAGACCGGCACCCGCCGGATCCTGACTCCCTCGGGTTTGCCGCGGGCGAACACATCCCGACCGAGCCGGGGCAGCAGCATGACATTTTCGCCGGCGGTCCGCATGGATTCGAGCCTGCGAAGCTGGAACGCCAGCGCCTCCGCCATTTCAGGCCCCGAAGGTTCGCCGTCTTCTTCTTCCACCGGTAGAAGCAGACGCGACTTGAGGTAGGCGAGCCAAGCCGCCATGACCAGATAATCGGCGGCAACCTCCAGCCGGAGCCGCTTCGCCTCAGCGATAAAGGCAAGGTACTGCTCTGCCAGCGCCAGAATCGAGATATGCCGCAGATCGACTTTCTGCTGACGCGCCAGCGCCAGGAGAACATCGATAGGCCCTTCATATCCGTCGAGGTCGACCACAAGGTCGCCGTCATAACGGGGAGGCCGCGTCGTTTCGAAGGAGTCGGGCTCGATATTCATTTCAAATGGCGTACTTTCGCGCCGATCGTTCCGCTAATGCGGGCCGATAACTGTCATGATCATCCCGTACAGGCCGTTGACCGGTCCGCGAACCAGCCATCCGAGAGGATCGATATTCAGCCCAATCTGCTGTCCCGCCCAAGGCACGACGAACAATAGCAAGATTACTATCAAAAGGCCGATTCGTTCCAGACGGGCCAGCTGGTACGCGATGGGGGCCGGCAAAAGACCGACGGCCACCCTGCCGCCGTCCAGAGGCGGCAAGGGCACCATGTTGAAGACCGCGAGAACCAGATTGATCAGCACGGAATTCAGCAGGTTCCGCGCCGCCCAGGCCTCCGCCTCCACCGGCAGCAAGGGCACCAGGTGAAGAAGCGCCGCCGACACCGTTGCAAGCACCAGGTTGATCCCCGGCCCCGCCGCAGCGACCCAGATCATGTCCCTCCTCGGGTGCCGCAGGTTCGAAAAATCGACCGGCACCGGCTTCGCCCAGCCAAACAGAAAGGGAGCCCGCGTCAGGAGAAGGAAGGCCGGCAAGAGGATCGTGCCGAACAGGTCGACATGTTTCCAGGGCAGGAAGGTAACCCGGCCCGACTGCTTCGCCGTGTCGTCGCCGAGCCGCCATGCCACATATCCGTGCGCCGCTTCGTGAAACGTAATTGCGATCAGAACCGGCAGGAACCAGATGGACAACTGCTCCAGAACGTTCTGCATCGCTCAGGAACCCTTCATCATAAGGCTGTCGAATTCGTTCAGCATGTCGCTGAAATCCGGCTTTCCCGAGGCGCCTTCGGCCAGCCGGAGGGCCTCGGCTAACTGCGTGCGTCCTTCCGCATCCGAAGTCATCGGCGGAACGCGGCTCGCGGCAGTTTTCATCTCCTCCATGACGCCGGAACAGTGGAGCGCCAGGTCGCAGCCAGCTGCAATCGCGTCCGCGGCACGGTCCGCGAGATCGCCTTCAAGCGCTTCCATGCCGATATCGTCCGACAGAAGCACCCCTGAGAATCCGATTTCGGTACGGATGAACTTTTCCACGACGATCCCCGATACGGTCGCCGCCGCCGCCGGGTCGAGCGCGCTGTATACGACATGCGCCGTCATCCCCCACGGCTGATCCGACAGAAGCCGGAACGGCTCGAAATCGGTTTCCTGCAGTTCCTCTATGGAAACATCGACGACGGGAAGTTCCCGGTGACTGTCAACCCGGGCCCGTCCGTGGCCGGGGATATGCTTGATCACGGGCAGGATTCCTTCCGTGAGAAGGCCTTTGCAGACAGATCTTCCCAGCCTTGCAACGGTGTCGACATTCCGGCCAAGCGCGCGATCGCCAATGATTTCATGTCCGTCGGCGGCCGGAATGTCGAGAACCGGAAGGCAATTGACGGTTATTCCCAGCGCCGCCAGCTCGCGGCCGATCAGGCGGGCATTCAGGAATGCAGCGCGCTCGGCATCTTCCATTGAAATCTCGGCCAGCGCGGCGATTTTTCCCTGCGGCGGCGGATGACGCCAGTGCGGCGCGCTTAGCCGCGCGACCCGTCCCCCTTCCTGATCGATCAGTACGGGGGCGTCCCGGCGCTGTACCGAATCGCGCAACTCTCCAACCAGCGCCCGGACCTGTTCGGGGGTGTCGCAATTTCTGGCAAACAGGATAAATCCGAAAGGATCGCTCGCGCGAAAGAAACGCTGTTCGTCGTCGGTCAGCGACAGTCCCTGGCACCCAAAAACGATCGCTCGGGGCGGCTTGCCGTCAGGGACGGACAACGAGACAGCCTACCTTGCGCGAGTTGGCCTTGGCGCACAGCGCGGCCGCGCTTGCCCGGTCCTTCAGCGTGCCCGCCTGAAGCCGAAAAAATACGCCCTTGCCGGAAATCTCGACCCGCTCGACAGACATCGACAGCCTTCCGAACAGATCGGGATGATTCTTGCGCAGGTTATTCCAGGTTTTTCTGGCTCCGTCCTCGGAACGCAGCGATGCGATCTGGATTCTCCAGCCCCCGGCCTGCGGCGGCGGCCGGGCCGAAACGTCCGGCGAAGGTTTTTCGGTTACGACGGGTTTCGGCGCTGGCGGCGGCTCAACGGTTTTCACCGCCGGCGGCTTCTGTTCGTCCGGTTTCGAAGCGGCCGGAGCGACATCTTCCGTCCCCGCCGCGGGAGATGCCGCCTGTTCTGCTATCGCTTCGGGCGGCGCAACGGCTTTCTCCGGCATGGGCGGCGGTTTGGAGGCGACAGGCTCGGGCGGCGGCAGCAGGTTTTCAATCCGGCCTGTCTCGGGCTTTCCGCCGAGCCGGTCGTATATTTCCTTGTCCTGATGCGGAATCGTCATTCCACCCGGCTTTTCAGGCCGGACGCGGGTTGGTCCGTCCTGCGCCTTGACGATCGGCGCTATCTTGTCTTTGGCAGTCTGCGTTCCCCTGTCGTAGGAATAAACCACAACGACAGCAAAGCCGCCGAGTGCCGCCAACGCAATCAGGAGCGTCAGGATCCTGCGGCCCCAGTTTCCGCCTCCAGCGGATTCGCTCGAAACCGGGCGGTCTCTCGCATCAACGTCAAGATGATCGGCCATGTCAGCGCATTTCCTCGACCGGTTCGACTCCCATCACGGACAACCCCGATGCTATGACAATAGCGACGGCGCGGGCCAGCGCTATGCGCGCCTGTGTCAGAGACGCGTTCCCGGGCACGATAAAACGCAGATTTTCCCTGTCGTTTCCGCGATTCCAGAAGGCATGAAACGCGGCGGCGATGTCCATCAGATAAAAGGCGATTCTGTGAGGTTCATAGGAAAGGGCTGCGTTCTCGACCGTGCGGGGCCAGGCGGCGAGACGCCGGACCATCGACAGTTCTCCTTCGTCGGTAAGCACGGATACATCGGTTTCAGCCAGCGTTGCATCGTCCAGGCGAAGATCGGGAAAGGCCTCGGAAGCATTCCGCAGAATCGAACATATGCGCGCATGCGCATACTGGACATAGAACACCGGATTATCGCGGCTTTGCTCTGTGACTTTCTTCAGATCGAAGTCGAGCAGCGCCTCGTTGTTGCGCGTCAGCATGATGAACCGGACCACGTCCCGGCCGACCTCGTCGATGACTTCCCGGAGCGTGACGAACGATCCGGCCCGTTTCGACATCTTCACCGGCTCGCCGTCGTCCATCAGGTTCACGAGATTGCTGAGACGGACATCGAGCGCGCCCTTTCCTTCGGTTACGGCCTGCACCGCAGCCTGAAGCCGTTTCACGTAGCCTTTATGATCGGCGCCCCAGACGTCGACCATCGTTTCGAAACCGCGTTCGAACTTGTCCCTGTGGTAGGCGATGTCGGACGCGAAATAGGTCCAGCTCTGGTCCGATTTCTGCAGCGGGCGATCGACATCGTCGCCGAACTTCGTTGCACGAAACAGAAGCTGCGGCCGCGCCTCCCAGTCTTCCGGAGGGGGCTTGCCTTTCGGCGGCTCAAGCGTTCCCACGTAAACCAGGTCCCGGGCCTTCAACTCATCGACCACGCGCTGTATCGCGCCCGCCTCCGCCAGTTTTCGTTCCGAGGTAAATACGGCGTGCGCGACTCCGAGCGCCTCCAGGTCCGAACGTATCAACGCCATCATGGCATCGATGGAAAACGCGCGAAATTCAGGAAGCCATTCTGCTTCGTCGCCCCCGACCCAGCGGTCCCCGTCTCGGTCGGCGATGGCGGCACCCACGTCTTTCAGATAATCGCCAGGATAGAGCCCCTCCGGAATCTCGCCGATCTCTTCTCCCAGCGCCTCCCGGTAGCGAAGATGGGCGGACCGCGCCAGAACGTCGACCTGAGCCCCCGCGTCGTTGATGTAATATTCACGGCTTATTCTGAACCCGGCTTTCGCCAGCAGAGAGGCAAGGACGTCGCCGATCACCGCGCCGCGGCCATGCCCCACATGCATCGGGCCGGTCGGATTCGCCGATACGTACTCGACGTTGACCGGCCTGTTTTCGCCGATTTCGCTGTTTCCGTAATCGATGCCCTGCCGGATAATTTCGTGAATCCGGTCGTGAAGGAACGCCGTCGACAGACGCAGATTGACGAAACCGGGGCCGGCCACCTCCGCGGATGCGACATCGGCATGTCCGTTCAGTCTTTGGGCGAGCGCTTCGCCAAGGTCGCGCGGTTTCATTCCGGCCGGCTTGGCCAGCACCATGGCGGCGTTGGTGCTCAGGTCTCCCAAGGCCTCGTCGCGAGGCGGTTCGACGGAAATTCGCGAAAGATCGAGCCCCGCCGGCACCAGATTTTGGCTCGCCAAAAATTCGATTTCTTTCTCAATAACACGTGAAAAGTAGTTGTATATGTTCATTATTCGTACAAATCGAATAGTCGCCGATGTTCGTCGAGCGCGTAGCGATCCGTCATGCCCGCAATGTAATCGCAGACCACGCGCGCCCGCACGGTCTCATCCCCGCCCTCAGCCGCTTCCTGCCAGCGTGTCGGTAGACAGCCCGGGTCCCGATGGAGCAATTCAAACAGTTCGCCAACCACCCGGCGGGCCTTGGTCGCCCGGCGGTTTACCTCGAAATGGCGATACATCCTTTTGAACAGAAAGGTTTTCAGGCCCCTGTTTGCCGTTTCCATGTCCCGGGACATCGCAACGACCGGTCGGGATAGCGAGCGGATATCTGCCGCGCTCCCGGGATCGGCTGCGGCGATCCTGCGCGTTGTTTCTTCCAGGAGATCGTTGATCATCCGGTCGATCATCCGCCGCGTGGTTTCGTGGATCAACCGGGACTTCGCAAGCCCGGGATGCTGACGCGCCACTTCGCTGATCAGGGGGCCCACCAGCGGCTGGTCCGCCAGGTCCTCGACGCTGAACAGACCGGCCCGGAGTCCGTCGTCAACATCGTGGGTGTTATACGCGATGTCGTCGGAAAGCGCCGCGATCTGCGCTTCGATGCCCGGCTGGGTGTGCAGTTCCAGATCCTGCTGCCTGGCGTGTTCCGTTACCGCCCACGGCAACCGTGCGGTATCGCCTGAGGCCGGTATCAGCGGCCCGTTATGCTTGGCCAGCCCCTCGAGCGTCTCCCATGTCAGGTTCAACCCGTCGAACCCGGCGTAGCGGGCTTCCAGTGCGGTAACGATGCGAAGCCCCTGCCCGTTATGGTCGAAACCGCCGAACGGTTTCATGACCTCGTGCAGCGCATCCTCGCCGGAATGCCCGAACGGCGGATGCCCCAGATCGTGGGCCAGTGCGAGCGCTTCGGCGAGATCCTCGTCGACCTGAAAATAACGCGCCAGCGAGCGCGCGATCTGGGCTACTTCGAGGGTGTGGGTCAGCCGCGTCCTGTAATGATCGCCCTGATGATAGACGAAAACCTGGGTCTTGTACTTGAGACGCCGAAACGCGCCGGAATGTATGATCCTGTCGCGGTCCCGCTGGAATACGGTCCGCGTTGCGCTCTCCGGTTCCGGTACGAAACGCCCGCGGCTCGCGGACGGATCGGTCGCATATGGCGCCAGAGCGGGGCGACCGTTTACACCGAGCGTAAATCCGTCTGCTGTCATGCCGGAAACCTAGTCTTACAGCCCCGCCGAGGCAATTGCGGTTTTGGACGTCCTTTGTTCAAGCTGGTCCTCCGGGATCGCCTATGGATTGACCTCGCCGACCGGGCGACCTACATATCCTGACATTGCCGTACACCGCCTCTTACAAGCGGATTTCAGGGAAAAATGGCTGAAGCCGAAAACACGGTCATCATCAGCGACAGCGCCGTCAAGCGTGTTCGGGAACTCACGGCGGACGGCGAATTCGCCGGCAAGAACCTGCGAATCGCGGTAAACGGGGGTGGCTGTTCGGGATTTCAGTACGAGTTTTCCTTCGACGATCAACCCGATGAGGGCGATCGGGTGATCGAGCGGGACGGGGTGAAGGTCCTGATCGACCCGACGAGCTGGGATCTCGTCGTCGGCAGCGAACTCCATTTTGCCGAAGAGCTGATCGGGTCCTATTTCACGCTTCGTAATCCCAACGCGGCATCGACCTGCGGCTGCGGCGTCTCCTTCTCGATTGGCTGAATATTCGATTCTGCGCTAGAACATCGGCAGCGGGTCCTTCTCCCAACAACGATGTCGCCGATGACCGTTATCGCCACCTGGAACGTCAATTCGATCCGCGCGCGCCTGCCCCGCGTTCTCGACTGGCTCGCTGACGCCAGGCCCGATGTCGCCCTCCTCCAGGAACTCAAGGTGGTGGACGAAAATTTTCCGGCGGCCGAGATCGAGGATCTCGGCTACAACATCGCAGCGCACGGCCAAAAGACCTATAACGGCGTCGCGATCCTCTCCAGGCACCCGATCGAGGATGTCACGCGCGGTTTGCCGGGCGACGACAGCGACGAGCAGGCGCGTTATGTCGAGGCTTTCACCGCTGGGGTTCGGGTGGCTTCGATCTATCTGCCCAACGGCAACCCGGCGCCGGGAGAAAAGTTCGATTACAAGATCGCCTGGATGGACCGGCTGCTGGCCCATACGAAGGACCTTATCGAACTCGACGAGGCTTTCGTGCTCGGCGGCGACTACAATGTCTGCCCGACCGACGACGACGTATACGATCCCGCGGGCTGGAGCGACGACGCGCTGTGCCGCCCCGAATCCCGCAACCGTTTTCGCGCACTGAACAATCTCGGGCTGACAAATGCGTTCCGCGCGCTGCATCCCGAAGCGGGTCAGTACAGCTACTGGGACTATACCGGCGGCGCCTGGCAGAAGGGTTTCGGTCTGCTGATCGATCATCTCCTTCTTTCGCCGCTGGCGGCGGACCGTCTCAAGGAGTCCGGTATCGACCGGAAACCGCGGGGCAAGGAAAAACCATCGGACCATACGCCGGTATGGTGCGAACTGACGGAGGGTTGAACATGCTTCGCTATGCAACCGGGGCACTGCTGTTCGGGCTGATCTGGGCATCGATCGCCTATATCCGGCACGGTATTACGGACTGGCGGGTTCTTGTCGCGAACGTGCTGGTTTTCGTTGTGGTCGGGACGCTGGTGTGCCTGCTCCTCTCCTATGTCATCAAGGCCATCAAGGGACGTCAATGAACAACGCGGAACTGATCGTCGCCACCCTGCGCAAGGCTGGCATCACGCACGGGTTCGGTATCCCGAGCGGCAATGTCCTGCCGGTGATGGAGGCAATGCGCACCGGAGGCATCGAGTTCGTGCTGACCGCGCACGAGGGATCGGCCGGTTTCGCCGCCGACGTGATGGGGCGCCAGACCGATCGGCCCGGTTTCTGTATCGCAACGCTGGGACCCGGTGCCACCAATCTCAGCACCGGGGTAGGCAATGCATGGCTCGACCGGTCTCCGATGATCGCCATCACCTGCAACCTGAATACCGATCAGCTGGGCCGGCGCATTCAGATGTATATCGATCACCATGCCCTGTTCGCGCCGATCACGAAGGCGACCATCCCGCTTCGCCATGGCGACGTCGCCCGGCGGGTTGCCGACGCCGTCAGGATTGCCATGACGGAACCGCGCGGGCCGGTCCATCTCGACCTGCCGGAAGATGTGGCGCTAGCACCGGCAACCGAGGAAATTCCGGATTTCGATGCGCTTGATCCGGTCTTCCCTGCCCCGCGCGACATGATCAAACGCGCCGCCGCCATGATCGCCAGGGCGAAACGACCCATCGCGGTCATCGGTTCGAGCGCCATGCGCATGTACGACAAGGACCTGCTGCGGCGGTTTGTCGAACACCATGATCTGCCCTTTATGACCACGACGATGGCGAAGGGGCTGATCGACGATGCTCACCCGCTCGGTCTCGGTTGCATCGAACGGGCGCGCCGCCAGCATCAGCGCTCGCTGCTGCGGAGCGCCGACCTGATCGTCGGGCTCGGTTACGACACGATCGAAGTCGAGTACGAAGCATGGATCGGCGATGTCGCCTTGCTGCAGATCGATATCGAGTCGGCCGATGTCGCCGAGTCGGTAAGGCTCGAACTCGAAGTCATCGGCGATCTGGATGCCGCGCTTGGCGAATTCATGCTGCTCGAGGGCTCCTCGCATGCGTGGAAGAAGAAGGAACTCAACGAGCATCGCCGACGATTCGCGTCCCTGCTTCGGCCCGACACCGCTGGTTTTTCTGCGCACGAAGCCATCGATGCCGTGCGGTCTGCACTTCCCGATGACGGGATACTCGCCTTCGATGTCGGCGCGCATACGCATCAGATCGCGAGCCAGTGGCACGCGCCAGCGCCGAAGAGCTTCCTGATCACCAACGGCTGGTCCTCGATGGGATTCGGCTTGCCTGCCGGGATTGCCGCCAAGCTCGCCCAGCCGGAGCGCGATGTCGTCTGTCTCATCGGCGACGGGTGTTTTCAGATGACCTGCGGAGAGCTCGCTACGGCGAAAAGAATGGGAATCGCGCTGCCGGTCGTCGTGCTGGACGATCGCTGGCTCGGCCTGATCCGGGTAAAGCAGATGCGGCGCCAGTACGGCATTTACGGCACGGAACTGCAGCCCGAGGAATACCGCTCGCCGCCGGCCCATTATTTCGGTGTACCGGCGATCGGCGTTCGAACCCGGCGCGGTCTTGTCAAAGCCGTCAGGAAAGCGCTGCAGTCGCCTGGACCGACCGTAATCGAGGCGATTGTCGACTCAGATCATTACATCGACACCGTTTTCGATTGAAATTTTTATAACGAATTTCTGGGAAGCGTTTCATGACGAAAAACCGGTATTCCAGAGTGGCTCTCCTGGGGCTCGCGCTTGGCGCAGGCGCCATGTTCGCGGCAATTCTTGCAGGTTTCGGGCACCGCGCGGATCTGTGGACCTACCGTACGGGGTTCTCGATTCTCCGGGTGGCCGCCTGGACCGGGCTTGGCGGGGCGGTTATCGCTCTCATCGGATGTTTTCTGGCCAGCCGCCCGGGACGGCGGGGCGTCGTTCTTGCTGCCATCGGGCTTATCGCCGGTCTGCTGACATATGGCGTGCCGTCAACCGGGCTGAAGAAGGCCAGGTTTCTGCCCAAAATTCACGACATAACCACCGACACCGCGAACCCGCCCGCCTTCGTCGCCGCCTTGGCCGTTCGCGAGGCCGCCAAGGCACGCAATTCGACAGTCTATGCCGGCGACAAAATTGCGAGCGCCCAACGCAAGGCCTACCCGGATATCGTAACCCAGAAACGCCCGGAGCCGCCCGCCAGGCTGTTCGACAGGGTCCTTGGCGTTATCCGGGATTCGGGATGGGAGGTTCTGGCGGAAGACCGGCGCAAGGGACATATTGAAGCGACCGCGACAACCTTCTGGTTCGGCTTCAAGGACGACATGGTCTTCCGTATCGTCCCGGACGGGGGAACGGGCAGCCTCCTCGACATACGGTCTGTATCCCGGGTCGGGCGCAGCGACGCCGGGGCGAACGCCGCGAGAATTCGTCAGTTCCTCAAGGACCTCGATACCGGAAACTAAGGGCCCCAGTCAGTCGTCCAGAGAGCTGAGGATCGCGAGAACGTCGTTGATATCCTCGGCAACGTAAGTATTCGTATCACGCAAAATCCCTATCAGGCTCTCGCGATCATCCGCGTTCATCCGGTTGAGCAGGTCAACAAGCCCCGAAGGCTGCACCTGGCTTCGGACAACGGGCGCTTGCCTGTCCGAAAGTGTTGTTTCGCCGTCCATCATCCTGCCTGTCGAAATTTCTTGATTATGGCGATCGCCGCTAACGATCATTGGAACTCCGTCATCCTTGGGATACCGTACGCAAGCTTTGTGCCAACAAGATTAAATCAAGGGATATCAATCACTTGCACTCCGCGCTGCGGCAAGTGGTAAACGAACTGTAAAGATTTCCGACACGAACTTGGTTAACGGACCCGAAAAACGGTCAGGTTTCCGCGTCGTTTGTGTCGCTAAATGTCGGCGTAACAGCGCTTTTCGGCGGCCCCGCCCGGATGCACAACGGCCCCCTGCGAGGCGGGCCCGACTGTCTGCGCATAGCGCCACAGCGCACCCGACTGGAAATCCGTTTTCCGAGGCTTCCATTTCTTGAGCCGGGCCGCGAGCTCCTTTTCGCTGACCTCCAGATCAAGACGGCCTTTTTTTGCGTCGATCGAAATCACGTCGCCGTTTTTGAGGAGGCCTATCGGTCCGCCGACAGCCGCTTCCGGTCCGACATGCCCGATGCAAAAACCCCGTGTGCCGCCGGAAAACCGGCCGTCGGTGATCAGAGCAACCTTTTCGCCGAGACCGAGCCCGTAGAGCGCCGCGGTCGTCGACAGCATTTCGCGCATGCCCGGCCCGCCTTTCGGCCCTTCATAGCGGATGACGATGACATCTCCTTCGACGATCTTGCCGTCCACCACCGCCGCGAAGGCGTCTTCCTCGCAGTCATACACCTTCGCCTTGCCCCGGAAGGTCAGGTTCTTCATGCCCGCGACCTTCACGATGGCGCCATCCGGCGCCAGAGAGCCCTTAAGCCCGACGACACCGCCGGTCGGGGTAATCGCATCCTTTACCCGATAGACCACATCCTGCTTGGCCGGGAAACGGATCGACTTGTGGTTCTCCGCCAGAGTCTTCCCTGTGACCGTCATGCAGTCGCCGTTCAAAAGTCCCGCGTCGAGCATCTCCTTGATGACGACCTGAACGCCGCCGATCCTGTGGAGGTCCGTCGCGGTATATTTTCCGCCGGGCATCAGGTCTGCGATGTAAGGAGTCTTTTTGAAAATTCGCGCAACGTCCTGAAGCGTGAACTTTATTCCTGCCTCGTTGGCGATGGCCGGAAGATGAAGCGCCGCATTGGTCGAGCCGCCGGTGGCCGCAACGACCCTGGCGGCGTTGATCAGAGACTCCCGCGTAACGACGTCCCGAGGCCGGATGCCGAGCGAAAGCGCTTTCATCACGGCCCGACCGCTTTCCTCAACCACCTTGTCGCGCGACACAAACGACGCGGGCGCCCCGGCGGAACCCGGCACGGCAAGCCCCATGGCCTCCGACACGCAGGCCATTGTGTTCGCGGTGAACTGACCGCCGCAGGAGCCCTCGCACGGGCAGGCTACGGTTTCGAGCTCCTTCAACGACGCGTCCGACATCCTGCCGGCCGCATGCATGCCGACACCCTCGAAAACGTCGACAACGGTGACGTCGCGATTTTCAAACCGGCCGGGCAGGATAGTACCCCCGTAAATGAAAACACTCGGGACGTTAAGGCGAACCATGGCCATCATCATGCCCGGCAGCGACTTGTCGCACCCCGCCAGCCCGACCAGCGCGTCGTAGCAATGCCCCCGCATGGTCAGCTCGACGGAATCGGCGATGATCTCGCGGGAAACGAGCGACGATTTCATCCCCTCGTGGCCCATGGCGATGCCATCGGTTACCGTGATGGTGGTGAATTCGCGCGGCGTGCCGCCGGCTTCCGCGACGCCCTTCTTGGCGGCCTGCGCCTGACGGGAAAGCGCGATATTGCAAGGGGCGGCCTCGTTCCAGCAGGTCGCGACCCCGACCAGCGGCTGGTTAATTTGCTCCTCGGTAAGGCCCATGGCGTACAAATAGGAACGATGGGGCGCGCGTTCCGGGCCGACCGTGACATGACGGCTAGGCAGATTGGCCTTGTCGAACTTGTACTTGCGCGGCGCGCGTCCGGACGCGGTTTTCCCGGCTGTTTTCTTCTCTGCCTTTTTAGCGGGCCGTTTGCTATTGCGCGGAGCGTTGGCCATCGATGCTCTCCCTTCGAATTCGGATGCTTAAATCCATGCGGCGGGCACAATAGTGCCCGCGCCCTGTCATGCCTATGATTTTTCTCAGGCCAGAAGCCCCGCTTTCCGGTAGGCCGCAACCGCTCCCGGATGGAGCTTGACGCCGTCGGGCTCGAAGACCGACGGCCCCGCTGTCTTCAGTTCCGCGAACAGGCCCGCCAGCCCGGCATAGAGTTCCTCTGCCTGCCCGAGGGCCGCCGCATTGGCGACCATCGTCCCGACGACCTCCTCCACGGTTTCATCGGCGACGCGCTCGTGGGTGGTAATGACATTGAGAACGCCGACCTGATCCGTATCGGCATCCACGCCGCGCAGGCAGCCAGCCTTCATGGTAGCCCGCCGGTAGAAACCGGCTTCTGCAACGACCTTATCCAGCTGTCCGGGTCCGTATTCCAGAATCCGGATGTCGAGCCGGTTCGCCAGCCCTGTCATCACCGGGTTGGGAATCGGGCATTGCCACTGCGCGTCGATCTCCTCGGCAATCAACGCTTCGCCGCCCTCCTCGAAACCGAGATGGACGGGTTCGAAATCGTCGAAGGATATACCCAGGATTCCGAAGATTGTCCTCGTGTGCTGGTACATCCCGCTTTCCAGAATGTTGACCGACACCCGCCTGCCCTTCATGTCGTCGATGGACCGGAGGTCGCTGTCCGCACGCACCACGAAAAACATCGGTCCGACATTGGCCGGCGCAGCCATCCGGATGGCGATGGGTTCATCGAACGGATCGTCTCCCCTGCTGGCGCGTCCGACCCAGTTGGACGCGGAAAAGCCGAAATCCAGATCGCCTGCATGGAGCATCCTTGCGCTCCCGACGCTCGATCCCTCGACGGTATGAATCTCGACCTCGTGCTGCGGACGCAGCACGTTGCCGAGCGCCTCGCCCTGCCTGTTGAAGGTTCCTCCCTGTTCGCTGGTACCGATGCGAATCGTCATGTCGTCCCTCTTTTTTGCTATGTTTCCAGACAATAACCGCGAAATCTCCCCACGCGAAGGGAAACGCGGATCCAGAAACGGGGCAGACACATGGCAGCAGAAAGAACCGGTTGGAAAACCCGGACAGGGTTTATCGTGGCCGCCGCGGGATCGGCAGTCGGGCTCGGCAATATATGGAAATTTCCCTATGTCGCGGGTCAGAACGGCGGCGCGGCATTCATCGTGATTTACCTCGCCATCATCTTTACGGTCGGATTCAGCGTCCTGCTGGCGGAACAGGCGATCGGGCGCGCAGCGCAGCGAAGCCCGGCGGCTTCCTTTCGCACCCTCAAGGGCGGGCTGTGGCCCATCGTGGGCTATATCGGCGTTCTCACCGCTTTTCTGATCCTGCCCTTTTACAGCGTCGTGGGCGGCTGGACCCTCGCCTATATCTGGAAAACGCTGGCGGGCGCGTCGATGGACGGCGCCGCCTTCGGTGGATTTATCGCCAGCGGCGGTCTAACCATCGGGTTTCATGCTCTGTTCATGGCGGTAACGGCGGCGATCGTGCTGGGCGGCGTTCAGGGCGGGATCGAGCGTTACTGCCGGATTCTGATGCCGTTGCTGCTCGTCATTCTGGTAGCGCTCGTGATCCGGGCCGTGACCCTCCCGGGCGCCGAAAAGGGGCTCGCCTTTTACATGACGCCGGATTTTTCCAGGCTGACGCTTAATTCGATTCACGCAGCGCTGTCGCAGGCGTTTTTCTCGATCAGCGTCGGCATGGGCGTGATGATTACTTACGGGTCCTACATATCGAAAACCGAGAGGCTGCCGGGCGATGCGGCGTGGATCGTCGGTATCGACACCGGCGTCGCCCTGCTCGCCGGAATGGCGATCCTGCCGGCCGTCTTCGCTTTCGGCATGGATCCGGCGCAGGGCCCCGGTTTGACCTTCGTGACGCTTCCCGCCGTGTTTGCGCAGATGCCGGGTGGATACGTGTTCGGCGTCCTGTTTTTCGTCATGCTCTCGCTGGCCGCGTTTACATCGTCCCTGTCATTGCTGGAAGTGGTGGTGGCTCATATCACTGACGAGTTCGATGTCCGGCGGAAACCTGTGGTCTACGCGGTTGCCCTCGTGATGTTTCTGCTTGGCATCCCTGCGGCGCTTTCGTTCGGCGCCTGGAAGGAGGTCCTGATCTTCGGCAAGACGGTGTTCGATCTGATGGATTTCGTTGCCACGGGAATCCTTCTTCCCGTCGGAGCGATCGGGATCTCGCTATTCGTCGGTTGGGCGTTCTGGCCAAAGGCGGGCGAGGAGCTGGCCGGCGAATACGGAACCATGCCCGCCTGGGCGCCGCTCTGGCGCTGGATGTGCGGCATCGTCGCGCCGCTTCTGATCCTCTGGATTCTGATCGGAGGATTTTAACCGAACGGTCCGGGACAGGAGCGGTTAGAGCGCTGAAAGCCGGGTGAGCGCTTCCTGGAACTTTTCCCTGGAACGGGCGAATTCGGCCAGTCTGTCCCGGTTTTCCTGAACCACCTCTTCAGGCGCGCGACTGACGAAGTTCTCGTTGCCGAGCTTCTTTTCGAGCTTCGAAATCTCTCCGCCGATCTTGTCGATCTCACGCGCGAGCCGGTCCTTCTCCTGAGCGATATCGATCACGTCGCCCACCGGCAGGAAACAGGTGGCTTCGTCCACGACTACCTGCACCGCGCCCTTTGGGACATCGCCCTCCACCGGACCGATAGAGTCGATCCGGGCGAGACGAAGGATCAGTTCCTCGTGACGGGACAGCCGCTCGTTCGTTCGCCCGGAAGCGCCCTGAACACGCAGGGGAATCTTTGCACCCGCCGGGACGTTCATTTCCGCCCGGACGCCCCGGATTTCGGAAACCAGCCGGATCACCCAGCCCATCTCCTCGGCCGCTTCCGCTGTTCCGCCGGCCTCTGGAATCGAAGGCCATGATGACGTGATCAGCGGGCCCGCGCGTCCCCCGGCCGGCGCCAGCTTTTCCCAGAGTTCTTCCGTCACAAAGGGCGATATCGGATGCAGCAGGAGAAGGATCTGGTCCAGCGCCCAGGCGGTCGCCGCCCGCGTTTCGGCCTTGGCGGCTTCGTCATCGCCGCTGAGGATCGGCTTTGTGAACTCCAGATACCAGTCGCAGAAGCTGTGCCAGGCGAACTGATAGACCGCGTTTGCCGCGTCGTTGAAGCGGAATTCCTCGAGGGCGGCAGAAATTTTCGCCTCGGTCTCGGCGGCAGCGCCGACAATCCAGCGGTTGACGGTCAATGAGCAATCCGCCGGATCGAATGCCGGATCCGGACGGCACCCGTTCATCTCGGCATAGCGCGCCGCATTCCAGATCTTGGTGATGAAATTGCGGTATCCCTCGATCCGGCCGGTCGCGAGCTTGATGTCCCTGCCCTGCGCCGCCATCGCCGTAAGCGTGAAACGCAGCGAATCCGCGCTGTATTCGTCGATCAGGTCGAGCGGATCGAGAACGTTGCCCTTGCTCTTCGACATCTTCTGGCCGTGCTCGTCGCGCACCAGCGCGTGGATATAGACCGTGTGGAACGGAACGCTCCCCATGAAGTGGAGCCCCATCATCATCATCCGGGCCACCCAGAAGAAGATGATGTCGAAACCGGTCACCAGCACGTCGGTCTGGTAATAGCGTGCCACCTCCGGCGTCTCGTCGGGCCAGCCGAGTGTGGAGAACGGCCACAGCGCGGACGAGAACCAGGTATCGAGCACGTCGGTGTCGCGCGTAACCCCGGTCGTCTTTCCGTAATGCTCGGCAGCCGCTTGTGCAGCTTCTTCTTCCGTTTCCGCGACGAAGACCTCGCCGTCGGGGCCGTACCAGGCCGGTACCTGATGGCCCCACCAGATCTGGCGCGAGATGCACCAGGGCTGGATGTTGCGCATCCATTCGAAATAGGTGTTTTCCCAGTGTCTGGGTACGAATTTCGTCGTCCCTTCCTCGACCGCCCGGATGGCGGGTTCGGCGAGCGTTTTCGTGTCGACGAACCACTGATCGGTCAGGCGCGGTTCGATGACCACCCCGGAACGGTCGCCGTACGGCACTGTCATCGGGTTGTCCTCGATCTTTTCCAGCAGGCCGAGGGAGTCCATCGCTTCGACCACCTTTTCCCGCGCAACGAAGCGATCGAGACCCTGATAGGATTCGGGAACGTTTTCGTTCAGGAAACCCGACTCGTCGAAAATGTCGATCATCGGCAGGTCATGCCTGCGCCCGACCTCGAAATCGTTGAAGTCGTGTGCCGGCGTGATCTTGACCGCGCCGCTGCCCTTTTCCGGATCGCTGTATTCGTCGGCGACGATGGGAATGGGACGGTCCGCAAGCGGCAAGACGACGTTCTTTCCCACCAGATCCCTGTATCGTTCGTCGTCGGGATGCACCGCGACAGCGGTGTCGCCCAGCATCGTTTCCGGACGCGTCGTGCCGACGGTTATATATTTATTTTCAGCACCTTCGATCGGGTACTTGAAGTACCACATCGATCCGGTGACTTCGCGCTGTTCGACTTCGAGATCGGAAATGGCGGTATGCAGCTTGGGGTCCCAGTTGACGAGACGCTTGTCCCGGTAGATCAGTCCCTTGCGATACAGCTCGACGAACACCTTGCGAACCGCGCGCGACAGACCTTCGTCCATCGTGAAGCGTTCGCGGGCCCAGTCGCAGGACGCGCCAAGCCGGCGGAGCTGGCCGGTGATCGTGCCGCCCGATTCAGCCTTCCATTCCCAGACCTTGTCGATAAACGTATCGCGGTCGATCAGCGTGTTGCCGTCCTTCGACGGCGGCAGTCCGCGGTCGATTTCGACGCCCTGCTCTGCAAGCCGGCGTTCGACGACCATCTGGGTCGCAATCCCGGCATGATCGGTACCGGGCTGCCACAGCGCGTCCCGCCCCTTCATCCGGTTGTAGCGGATCAGGATGTCCTGAAGCGTGTTGTTCAGGGCGTGTCCCATATGCAGGCTGCCCGTTACGTTGGGCGGCGGGATGACGATGGTAAAGGGATCGCCCGAAGGCTGGCTGCCTGGAGCGCGCGTAAGTCCGCAACCGAAAACACCGCTATCCTCCCAGGCCTTGTAATGGCGGGTCTCGATATCGGCGGGATTATAGTTTTTCTCAAGCGTCACGGTCTGCGCTCACTCATTCGGAAAATTGCGGGCAAAGCGAAAATCGGCCGGGAGACCGGCGGAGACCGTTTTAAATCGGGCTGAGGGCAAAGCGTCAAGTCCCCGCGTCGTCCGGGGAGCAAACAAAGCGGCGTCAGTCGTCGCCTTCGGCGGTTCTCGACAGACGCTCGATCTCTTTTCGAACAAGCCGCTCCACGAGACCCGGAAGGTTTTGATCGAGCCATTCCCGGATCATCGGTCGCATGACCTCCTTCACCAGATCCTCGATCGTCCTGTTGCCATCCCCGAGAGTCGCGCCGCCCTTGGCCTGGTCGACCGCATGGACAAGACTGGCCAGCGAACCCGTCGCCGCATCGCGCGCCGACACTCCCACCAGCCCGCCGTCGTCGGGGACTGAGGATGTCTCCTCCTCCACCGGCAAACTGGCTTCTTCGATCAGATCTTCGGGAGGTTCCGCGACTGCTTCCTCGTCCGGTTCGGCTTCACGGAGTTCGAGCGTATCGTCCTCGATCTCGGCATCGAAATCGATTTCTTCCGCCGCCTCCGCGGTCTCTTCGACCTCTGCGGCCTCTTCGATCACACCGGCTGTTTCGACCGCCTCGGCCTCGGCTTCGGATTCCGGCTCCTCGGGCTCTTCCGGTTCCGACACCGCCGTTTCCTCGGGTTCCGATACCGCTTCAGGTTCCTCCGGTTCGTCGGCGACGGATTCCTCGGCGTCCTCGACTATTTCCGTTAGATCCAGAACGTCGTCCGTCGGCGCCTCCTCCGCCTTCTGTTCGGCGGAGGGTTTTTCGTCTTCGGAAATTATCCGCCGGATGGAAGCCAGGATCTCTTCCATCGACGGTTCCTGCTGGGTTTTCGGTTCGTTCATACGGACGGTTTCCGTAAGCCGGATTACAAAGCGGACACTATGGTTAGAAAAACGTAAACAAAAGGATAACGCATAAACCCGTGATTCGACAGAGCTTTATTCGTCCTTTACGTCGAGCCCGAACCACTTGTCGCGAACCGTGCGATAGTTCGCTTCCGGATCATAGAGCGAAACCGGCAGTTTCAGGTCCCTTGCAAGCAGGGAACCAACCGCCTGGCGGAGGTCAACGCTGGCGACCACGGCATCGCGTTCCGCCCGAACGAGGCTAACGCGCGAGTTGAGCAGTTCCTGTTCCGCATCGAGCACGTCCAGGACGGTACGGGAGCCCACCTGCGCCTCCTGGCGAACGCCTTCGAGCGCGATCTGGTTGGCGCGAACGGCAGCGGTGAGCGCTGTAATCTGGGCCTGAGCGGTTACCAGCCCTTTCCAGGCATCGGTGGCGCCGCGTGTCGCCGCCAAGGAGGCCACTTCCAGCTGTCTCCTGCGCTGGCTCCACGTCTGCTTGGCCTCGCGGATCCTCGAACTGACGGCGCCGGCCTGATAGAGCGGGATCGTGACTTCCGCGGTGAGACTGAGTTCCTCGGTACGACTCTCCGGCGAAGACGCCTGATCGCGACGGTTCACTTCCCCGACAAGGTCGACGGTTGGGAGCAGTTCGCCCTCAACCGATTTAATTCCAAGCCTTGCCGACTGCTCGTCGAAACGCGCCGCCTTAACGTCCGGGCTGTGATCCCGCGCCTGATTGATCGCATCTTCCTCCGAGACCGGAAGCCCGCCAAGCGTTTGCGGCGCTGTCAGCTTTCCCGGCGCGTCGCCGACGACCTGCCTGTACCGCGCCTGCGACCGGACGAGTGCCCCTTCGGCCTGGATGCGATCCGCCTTGGCGCTTGAAAGGCGAGCCTCCGCCTGAGCGACATCGGTTCGCGTGACCTCGCCGACCTCGAACCGGTCTCGCGTGGCCTGAAGCTGGCGCGCCAGCACCCTTTCGTTGTTCCTGTTGAGATCGAGCACCGCTTCGTCCCGGACAACGTCCATATATGCCGCCGCCGCGTTGGAGAGCACGGTCTGCTCGGTGGACGAAAGGCGGGCCCGCTGCGCCTTTACATTGGCCTCGGCCCGGTTGGTGTCGGTTTCGGTCCTGAAGCCCCGGAACAGGTTCTGTTCCACCGTCACTGCGGTCGTTTTGGGCGTCCGGTTCTGGGAACGCAGGGCCGTGTTGCCGGAATTCGAGAAATTATTCGACTTGGCATAATCGTAGCTGAGTTCGACTGTCGGCCGCCACCCGCTGAGGGCCTGAGCGACTCCCTCGTCAGTCGCGCGCAGTTCGGCGCGCGCCGCTCTCAAGGTCGGATTGTACAGATACGCCTTACCAAGGGCTTCCTCGAAGCTCTGGGCGATGGCGGCGTTCCCCAAGCCCGCCGTTTCCAGGCACAGCACCGCCAGCAGCGGCAATGACCATTTGCCGATCAGGTTTCGTCCACTCCCCGACATCGAGGTCCCTTTCCCGGCCAAAGCCGAATGTCACTAGAAAACAAAACCGGGCCGGCGTTCAAACTCCGGCAGGTGAGCGATATTCGCATCAAACAGGTTGCGGCTCGATATCGCGCCGTACTTTTTCACCATCAGGATCGCGTTTCCCGGTCCGGGTCCCTGATTCAACACTGCCGCGAGACGCCCTCCCTCCGACAGCTGTCCGAGAAGTTTCTCGGGCACTTCGGGGATCGCCCCTTCTATACAGATTACGCCATACGGCCCCTGACCCGCATAACCATCAACCAGCGGCGCCTCGATAACGACCGCGTTATCCACCGAATTTTCCGCCAGTGTCCGGGTTGCCCGGGTAACGAGATCGGAATTGCTCTCCAGAGCCACGACGGTTGCCGACAGACACGCCAGGATCGCAGCCGAATATCCGGTACCGCAACCGATGTCGAGTACGATGTCGCTTCCGGAAATGTCCAGCGCCTGAACGAGACGGGCGAACACCATCGGCTCCATCAGAAACCGTCCTCCACCGATCGGAAGGTCCTCGTCCGCATAGGCCACCGATCGATGGATGTCATCGACGAACGCTTCCCGGGGAACGGTCGAGAACGCTTCGATGACTGCCGGATCGGTGATCCGGTTCGTTCTCAGCTGACAGTCCACCATGTTCTGGCGGGCTTGCGCGAAATCAACCATCATCTCCCCACTCGTTATGTCTCGGGCCGGCATCCGGGACCCATGCCGGTACCGCGGAATTTATATGCCGTCACGATCATTAACAAACAATTCCGTCGCCTTCTTGACCGCGGCGTCCCTAAGGGCATAAGAAGGCGCCCGTGGCCCGGTGGGAGAGTGGCTATCCAGAGGACTGCAAATCCTTGCACGCCGGTTCGATTCCGGCCCGGGCCTCCACAGCGCTCTGTGCGTCGATAGCCAACATCACCGCCTGAGACGTCTCCAGTCCGCCGCCAGCCGGGCTTTCCGGATCTAGTTTTCTGCCTCACCGAGAAAATCGCCGACCAATCGGCAGAAGCGGTCGTTATGTTCGATCTGCGTCCAGTGACCGCACTGACCGAATACGTGCAACTGCGAGCGGACGATAAGCCGGTTCAGGCGAATGCTCGATTCGAGAGGGATCACCCTGTCTTCCCGACCGTGAACGATCAGAGTCTCATGCTCTATCGCGGCGATCCTTTCCTCGGGGCTCGCCAGGGCGCGGATGCCGTCCTGGCGCGGCGCCGGAAACATCGATGAATAGGATTCCTGGTAGCCCGGCCGGATGCTGGCTTCGTAGCGCATCCGCACCAGATCGTCCGTCAGGAATTTCTTGTCGCAGGTAAAGAGATCGACGAGTTCGCGCATGTTTTCGACCGCGGGTTCGTATCCCCAGACCGCGTCGAGGCCGGGCGTGAGCGGAAAATCCAGCCCGACGGACCCCATCAGGACCAGCCGTTCGATCCGCTCGGGTGCGCGAATGGCCAGAGCGAGCGCGAGAGCTCCTCCGAAGGAATTTCCAACCAGATGGGTACGCTCGATGCCGAGTGCGTCGAGAAAGCCGAGCGCATGATCCACCCAGTAATCCAGTACGTAACGGGCATCCGTCGGCCTGTCGGTATATCCGAAACCCACCATATCCGGCGCAATCACGCGAAACCGCTCCGCCAGTTTCGGGATAACCGTGCGCCAGTTGGCCCACCCCGTCACGCCCGGCCCGGAACCGTGGATCAGTACGACCGGGCGCCCGCTTCCGGCATCGTGATAGTTCGTCGCTACGCCATTGGCATCGACGGTTTCGTCAATTTCAGGGTTGTCGTTCGTCATGCTCTTTCCCTGCGCCGAGGCGCACTTCCGGTGGTTGCGCAATCAGGACGTCGTGAACTCCCGTACGGCGTCCCTGTCGGGGCTCAGACCGAAACCGGCCCTGTCGGGCATTGCCATCGTCCCGCGAACCGGCGCAGGGGCGTCGGGAAAAACCGACCGGCAGGCCACGGCGTTGCTGAACTGCCATTCGACCGCGGTGCCGTTCTGGACACCCGCCTGAAGATGCATGTTGAAATGCGGCGCACCGCCGCCGTTGGAAATCGGCATGTTGAAGGACGCCGCCATGCCGGCGATGCGCAGAGACTGCGTCAGCCCGCCGGTGATAAACACGTTGGGCTGAACGATATCGACCGCCCCGGAAGTCATCATGTCCCTAAACCGGGTTGCCTGGCCCTCGTTCTGTCCCGCCGAAATCGGGATCGATGTTTCCTGTCTCAATTGGACCAGCAGCGGAATATCGTTCTGAACGATGGGTTCCTCGAAGAATGCGATGTCGAACGGTTCGATGAGCCGGCACAGCTTCCGCGCGTTGGGAAGGTCCAGACGAACGCCGGCATCGACTGCGATCTCCGGCCCGGGACCCAGCGCCTCGCGCACGCGGCGTACGCGCTCCGCGTCCCTTTTGACGATCTCCTCCAGCGGCGGATGGGGCCTGCGAGTATCGAGCCCCGGTCGACCGACCTGCAGCTTTACGCCGCCAAACCCCATGTCCCGGACCCGCCTGACCGCATCCGCGAGCTGATCGTCGTCAAGAAACGAAAAGCCGCAGGTTGCATAGGCCGGAACGGCATCCCGCGCGCCGCCGATCAGTTCCCATACCGGACGGTTGAGCGCCTTGCCCTTGATGTCCCAAAGCGCCAGATCGATCGCGCTGATGGCATGGGTTGCATAACCGCTTTGGCCCCACGGTATGGCGGTCCAGCTCATTACGTGCCAGATGCGCTCGTGCCGCATCGGGTCCAGACCGGTAATGACCGGGGCGAGAACATCGTTCACGGCGGATACGACCGGTGCGGGATGCGAGATCGCGGAAATGCCGTAGCCTGTATGGCCGTCGTCGGTATCGACGGCGACGAGCGTCAGCGGGACCCTCTCCTCGCGCGCGATGCCGAGCGCATCATAGCTGACCGGCACCAGCAGCTTCGTTGCCTCAACCCGGGTGATTTTCATGTCAGTCTTCCCGGCGGGGTCGCTGTTGTCAGCCTGGAGCGGTGCCGACGCCCCCGTGTGCGACGGACCAGCCGGCTGGATCGCGGAGGAATTTTTCGACCTCGTCCATCGTCGAAGTCTCGAAATGGCCGCCTGCCTGGGCCACTTTCAATACGTCCCACCAGGTCGCCAGCGCATGCAGGGTGACGCCCATCTCCGACATTACGGTCTTGGTCTCGGGAAAGATGTCATAGTGGAACACGACAAAAACATGTTCCACGGTCGCGCCGGCGGACCGTAGCGCCTGACAGAAATTGATCTTGCTGCGCCCGTCCGTCGTCAGATCCTCGACCAGCAGGACACGCTCGCCTTCTTTCAGGTCGCCCTCGATCTGGGCATCGCGACCGAACCCCTTCGGCTGTTTGCGAACGTACTGCATGGGAAGCATCAGGCGATCCGCCATCCAGGCCGCGAAGGGAATGCCAGCCGTTTCGCCGCCTGCGACAGTGTCGAACTGCTCGAATCCCGCGTCGCGGAGGATGATCGACGCCCCGAAATCGATGATGGTCTGACGCAGGCGCGGGTAGGAAATCAGTTTTCGGCAATCGATATAGACGGGGCTCGCCCAGCCCGAGGTGAAGATGAACGGTTTTTCCGAATTGAAATGTACCGCCTCGACTTCGATCAGCATCTTGGCCGTCAGTTCCGCGATAAGCGCCTTGTCCGTAAATCCGCCGCCAACAGCCATGTCGTCCACTCCATTAATTCCGCGTGTCAGGTTCCACCGCGGCCGCCGGATAGCGGGCCGCGAAGTCGGGAGTGGTTATATCGGCTGTCCGGTCGGGAAACAACGTGCGGGGTTACCCCGTTTCAAGCCGCCAGGGCAGTTCCGAGCCGGCATAGAAGGGACGGACATCGGCGCCCCCGCCGACGCGAATGACGTCGGGGACGTCGCGGGCAGAACGGACCAGGGTCACGGTCTCATCGGATACCGGAAGCCCGTAAAACGCCGGCCCATTGCGCGATGCAAAACCCTCCAGCCGGTCCAGCGCGCCCATTTCCTCGAACGCCATGGCGTATATTTCGAGCGCCGCCGGTGCATTGAAGATTCCGGCGCAGCCGCAGTCGGTCTCCTTGTCTCCCACAGGATGCGGCGCAGAGTCGGTTCCGAGAAAAAAGGATGGATCGCCGGATGCGACGGCCTCGCGCAGGGCGAGCCTGTGACGTTCCCTTTTCAATACCGGCAGGCAGTAGTGATGGGGTCTGATGCCACCCGCCAGCAGATCGTTGCGGTTCAGCATGAGATGGTGCGGCGTCACCGTGGCGCCGATGTTTTCCCCGGCGTTCCGTACGAAATCGGCCCCCTCTCTGGTCGTAATATGCTCCAGCACGATTCGCAGCGCCGGGTAATCCGCCGTCATCCAGGACAGGACGCGATCGATGAACATCGCTTCGCGATCGAAGATATCGATTTCCGGATCGGCTTCCTCGCCATGGACAAGCAGGGGCATGCCGATCTTTTCCATCCGGGCCAGAACCGGACGAACGTTTTCCCATGCCGACACGCCGAATTCGGAATTGGTCGTCGCACGAGCGGGATACAGCTTCACCGCGCGGAAAACGTTTTCCTCGAATCCCCTCGCGACTTCCTCGGGGTCCGTCGAATCGGTCAGGTAGCAGGTCATCAGGGGATCGAACGAGAGCCCCTCCGGCAGCGCCTCGAGAATCCTCTTTCGATAGGCGGCGGCATAGGCGACGGTCGTCACTGGCGGCGTGAGGTTGGGCATGACGATCGCCCGGCCGAACTGGGCGGCGCTGAACGGCAGGACCGCCCGCATCATGGCGCCGTCGCGCAGGTGGAGATGCCAGTCGTCCGGCTTCGGAATCGTCAGAGAGGATACGTCGTCAGGCACAACGCTTCAGAGCGGTGGTTTGAGGATGGCTTCATAAAGCACATCTGCGCCGTGCAGGAAATCGTCGATATCCATGGCTTCGTTCGGGTTATGCGAACCGTGTTCGTTGCGTACGAAAATCATGGCCGACGGGATGCCGGCGTTGGCGAACACCGCCGCATCGTGCCCGGCCCCGCTTGGCAGCGTTTCAGCCGGCAGGGAAAGGGCCTTACAGGTCTCAAGCAGATGATCGATCCAGGTACGATTCATCATCGCCGGCATTGTCAGCGAGCGTCTGTCGAATTCGAATTGAACCCCCCGCTCCCGTCCGACCGATTCCGCTTCGCTGCGAATCAGCTGATAGAAGGTTTCCAGCGTATCGATGGACTGGCTTCGGGTTTCGAGACTGAAAGTGCATTCGCCGGGAATTCTCGACATTGCGTGATCGTCCGGATTGGTCGAAAGCATCCCGGTCGTCAGGACAAGGTCCATCCCTCTTTCCTGCAGCACCCGCCAGTGCTCATCCAGCCGACTCAGTAAATTCGCCGTCGCCATAACCGCGTCGTGCCGCATCCAGCGGGGCACCGCCCCGGCGTGTCCGGCTTCGCCGACGCAGCGGATTTCGGCATGGCGGATATTGCCGCGCAGACCGGTAACGATCCCTACCGGCCAGTCGCGGGCGACCATGACCGGTCCCTGTTCGATATGAAGCTCGAGGTAGGCTCCGACCTCGTCCTCGCGCAGGATCCTCTGCCCGTCGGAAATCCTCTTTATGTCGGCCCCGCATTCCGCCATGAACTCGCCCAGCGGTTTACTTCCGGAGCGGTGCATACGCCCGAGATCGCCTTCGGCAAGTTCTCCGAACAGGGCGCTCGACCCGAGATAGCAGAGACCGAACCAGGCGCTTTCCTCGCCCCTTAACGCCATGACGCGGATCGACCGTTCGGGGACGATACCGGACCTTTTCATGCGAATGAGTGCGAGCAGGCCCGCGATCACGCCGGCCGATCCGTCGTAATTACCGCCCTGCGGCACCGAGTCGAGATGCGATCCGCAGACGATGCAGGGTTCGTCAGGATTCCTCCCGGTCAACTCGATTACCAGATTCGCGGCGGCGTCGAACTCGACGGCAAGCCCCTCCTCCCGCGCCAGGGCTGCGCAGTACTCCATCGCCTCGGTTTCGCCTGGACCGTAGGTCGGGCGGCTGATCCCACGACCGTCGCGCCCCATTCTTGCGAGGTCTTCGAATATCCGCAGCGCCAGGGCCTTGCGCTCCCTTGGGGCGAAACCCCGTCTCGCAGGGAAGTCCCGCAGACGGGTGCTCATATCACCCCCCGGACAAATCCGGCCGCGAGCTGTACCTCGCAGGACCCGCTTCCGGTCGCAACACCGGATGCATTCAGATGTAGCTGATATGCCATCGCCTCAATCCTTACAGGCCCGCCGAGCGCCTATATTGTTGGAATCATGCACAGAATCCGCGATGACGGCAAGCGTTGCGTGATCCGGCGATAATTTCGGACCGGTACGCAAAAAATCAGGGAGCGTATTTGCTCAGGGCCTCCCGCGCCAGCCGCGCGCCCTCCGGCCCCTTGATCGCCCTTCTCCAGAGGGCATCCGCGGTCTGTTCGTGTAGCTGAAGCGCTTCCGGCGCGGAGGTGATCATGCCGACGCCGATGCGGACATTGGGACGTTCGCCGAGCCTGAACGGACTGACCGCGAGGACCTCCCTGTCCGGTTGACGGAAAATCTGAAAACTCGTTTGAGGCAGGGTATCCCGGACAATGCCGATCTGAACTCCGATCGGTTCCTCATCCATCAGCCTCGCGATCCGGTCGATTTCCTCGAACGCGATACGGCGACGTGCGGCAATCGTCGCCGCGTCGAGATCGGGACGCCCAACCAGCCCGTTTGACAGAAACCGTTGAAGTTCCAGCCAGGAAATCAGACAGGCGACGCTTGGTTCGCGCGCGCGAAAATGAGCTTTCCTGTCCCGAAGGATCGCCATGATCTCGCCGACTTCGGCGACGGCCCGTTCCCCGTCGGGCAACCCGTCGGGAATGGCCTCGGACAGAACCGCTTCCAGCGCGTCGTCGAACCGGTCCGAGGTAAGCAGGTAGGAAACGGGTCCGAACGACACGATTATGTGTTCGGCCGTTTCTTCGATCTGCCGCATGCGCTCGAAAAAAGCGACGGACGACGAGATATATTCGACGCCCACACCGAGCAGGGTCGGTACGGACATGTTCAAAAGTCTGGCAAGACGATCGAGCGTATCGATCTTCGCCACTTCGCCCTTTTCGTATCGGTAAAGCGCCGCCCGCGATATCCCGATCTTTTTAGCGACCTGATCGGCGCTCAACCCCGACCCCATGCGAAACGCCCGAAGGCGGTGGCCGATATCGTCAAACCGGAATGACATCAGGACAGCGAAACCTGAATCCGCTTCAGGGTGGCGCGGAAAAGACGGACTTGCCGGTGGACCGCTCGATATAGCGACCGAACCGGAATTTGACCTCGGGACCGTCCATCGGCGGAGACGGCGACCTCTCTTTCATGGGATCGACCTCCAGATGAATGAAGGTGTATCCGGGCTCGAGAACGGCTTCGTCGAATTTTGCAGTCAGCTCGTTCATCGACCCGAACGTATACGCCCGTTTGATGCCGCAGCCGCGTGCGATCGCCGCGTAGTCGTTCTCCTGGCGACCGGGAAGCGGAACGTTCGAAGTCGAGCCGTAGACCCGGTTCGATATCATGAAATGCTTGAGGTTCGGCAATGCCATCTGCTGCTCGACCATCAGCATTCCCGGGTTCATGCAAAACGCGCCGTCGCCGCTCATGACCCAGACGCGCTTTTCCGGAACCCCGTGCGCTATGCCGGCCGCAAACATGCTCGACAGGCTCATCGACGCTTCAAGATAGAAAACCCGTTCGGTGTCGTGGGTTTCGTCATGCCAAATTTCGGAAGACGTCCCGGCCGACGTTACGATCAGCTCGTCCGTCCACCGGCTGGCGATATAGGCAAGGCATTCCCGATAGTCCATCGTCGGCTATACCTTTCCCTGCAGCAGCTTCTTCGGCAGGAGCACTACCGTCGGCCGGCTGATCTTGCGTGAATGATGGTACGCCTCCGCGATCATCGGAAGGCGGTCGCGGCTGTCGATCACCGTATACGGAAGCTTGATCGAGTCCATGACATCGTCGAGATAGAGACCGTTAGACACATGAAACTTGGCGCCGTCGTCGAACGTTCCGCGCTGTGTGACCATGATGAAAACGGGAATTTCATAGGTGTAGTTGATCTTGGTCAACGCGTAGACCACTGTCATCAGTCCGGACGCCCCCATCAGGGCAGCGGCACCTGTACCGGACAGGAATGCCCCCGAACACAGACCGATCGCCGACTCTTCCCTGTTTACGGGCACATGCGTAAAGCGGTCGTCCTGCTCGAACCGGGCGATCGTCTGCGCGATCCAGTCGTCCGGCAGGCTGGCGACCAGCGAAATGCCGGCGTCCGCGCAGATGTCGACTATTTTCGTCGAGACGTCGAGGGAATAACCGCTCGCCGAAGCGCGTTCCGCCGATGCCCGAGATGCTTCCTGTAAACTGTCCAAAACCCGATCCCTCTCTGCTGCAGGGAAAGCTAACCATCACCCGGAACCCAAGTCAAAGAAGACCGAGCAGGCGGTTTACCCCGCTTTAGGCGGGTCGACCGGTCCTCCCGCCTCTTTCCATGCCGTAAAGCCGCCGTCTATATGAGAGACCTTGCGAAGTCCCATATCCTGCGCGGTCCTGGCGGCAAGCGCGGAACGCCACCCTGACGCGCAGTAAAAAACGAAATGTCTGTCTTCGGCAAATATCGGCTTGTGGTACGGGCTCTCGGGATCGATCCAGAATTCAAGCATCCCTCTTGGTGCGTGAAAGGCGCCGGGGATACCCCCTTCCCGGCCCAGTTCCCGAACGTCCCGCAGGTCCACGAAGACGACGTCGTCATCCCCTAACCGCGCGACAGCGCGCGCCGCGGCCATGTTGTCGATCTCGGCGCGCGCCGCGTCGAGCAGTTCCCTGATTCCGATAGTCATCGCGCTTTCACCGCTCCTCAAACAAACCTGCCCGGATTGTATTCTAGGGGTTGGCGTTTTCCTTAACGCTTATGCTATATACCCGGCTCGCAGATGCGAAGGCATTCGGGATCGCTGATCCCCGGTAGCTCAGTTGGTAGAGCAGGCGGCTGTTAACCGCCTTGTCGCTGGTTCGAGTCCGGCCCGGGGAGCCAATTCCGGAAAAGGGATCGGGCGGGATCGCCCGGTCCCTTTTTTCATTCCCCTTCTTTTCCCGTCTCTCCTGCCCCTGAATGCCATGTGCGTCCGCCCGGGGTCAGGTCATCGGACCAGGAGCCGCGCGATTTGGCGGTGCGCCAGCAGTTCTCCGTTAAGAATAATTTAACTCCTCGCCGTTAACCCTTCGTTCGTAATTATCGACAGGGATTCAAACAGCACGATGCGAACAGCACAGCTTATCCGGTTCGGGTCGGAACGATGGCTGACATCGGATGGCGCGCCGTCCGACCTGAAACCCCAGCTGGTGCTCTATTTCGGCGACAAGCAGGTCATCCGGGAATGCGATTGCTAAGCCGAACTCAAGGCACTGTTCCCGGACGCAAACATCGCGGGGTGCAGCACCGGCGGGGAGATCCTTGCCGAGGATGTGCTTGACGGCAGCATCATCGCCACGGCGATCGAATTCGAAGACACGGCCATCCGCGCAGTCTGCACGGATAGCTGGGACTGCGGCGGGGCCATCGAGTGCGGCCGGTATATCGGTCGAAAGCTGCTGGACGACGATCTCCGCTCCATTTTCATTCTTTCTGACGGAACGGAAGTCAACGGCAGCGAGCTCGTACGGGGCGTTACCGAGGTCATCGGACACGACATTCCCCTTACCGGAGGACTGGCCGGCGATGGCGACCGGTTCGGAGACACGCTTGTCGGGGTAAACGAATCACCCTCGCCCGGCATCATCGGCGCGCTGGGATTTTACGGCGATCGGTTCGAGATGGGCCATGGCAGCATCGGGGGATGGGACGAGTTCGGCCCCAATCGCGTCATCACGAGATCCGGCGGCAACGTGCTGTATGAGCTGGACGGCGAACCGGCCCTTTCTCTCTACAAACGCTACCTCGGCGAGGAAGCGGAAAACCTGCCCGGAAGCGCGCTTCTCTTTCCCTTACGAGTCTGGCCTCCCGACAGTCCGGACAGCGATGTCGTCCGCACGATCGTGGGCATTGACGAGGAGACGCAGAGCCTTGTTTTTGCCGGCAATGTTCCCGAAGGACACCTCGCCCAGCTGATGCAGGGAAATTTCGGGCGGCTGATAGACGGCGCAGCCGCAGCAGCAGGAACCGCCAAACAGGCAATCAACGGCAATGGCGGCGTCGCGATCCTGATCAGCTGCATCGGACGGAAACTCCTTCTTGGGCAGAGAGTTGGCGAAGAAGTGGAAGCCATCAGGGACATTCTCGGCGACGACATCGCTCAGCTTGGATTCTATTCTTACGGGGAAATTTCCCCGCACTCCCGGTCCGGCATGTGCGAACTGCACAACCAGACAATAACAATCACGGTTCTTTCGGAACATTAGGCCAGGTTCGGTTCCCGGCATGCAAAAACTACTGGCACGACAGCTCAAGCGCGCCAAAGCGGCAGACGATGGTCGAATCAATCTCGATACCCTGCTCGAACTCGTTGAAACCGCATATTCGGAGTACGACGCACAGATAAACCGGACCCAGCGCGCATTCGCCCTCATGTCGGACGAAATGACCGCGTTGAATAAAAAAATTCTCGAAGAGGGCGACGCACGAAAGGTTGCGGAAGGCCAGTTCCTCGATGCCATCGAAAATGTCGATCTGGGATTCGCGCTGTTTGATGCCGACGACCGGCTGGCCGTCTGCAACGAGCGTTATCGCCGCGACCTTTACCCGATTCCAGAAAACGAAATTCCCATCGGGATCAGTTTTGAGGAAATCGCCCGGCGACGCGCTGAACTGATGCCCCAGGCCCTTATCGGCGATTTGTCGAAGGATGAGTGGGTACGGCAGAGGCTGGAGATTCATCGTTCTCCCAAAGGGAGATTCGAAACAAAAATGGGGAACGGAAAATGGATGCTCGTGGAAGAACATCCTACCCGAAATGGCGGAATTGCCAGCATCTACGCCGACATCACGGACCTAAAATCGAGGGAACTGGAAATCCGTGAAAAATCGCGGCTACTGGAGGTAATCCTCGACAATGCCGACCAAGGCATCGTTCTGATCGCCGGAAACGGCACGATCATCGGACAGAACACGGCCTTTCAGAAAATTCTGGCATTACCGGAGGCGTTATGCCGTCAGGGAACGAGTTTCGACGATGTCGCCGCTCATGCGGAAACGCAAAAGATATTCGGCGGCGCCGATACGCAACCCGTCTTCAACCAGATTCGCTCTTGCCTGGAGTCGCAGAAGCCTTTTGCGCGCCTGTTGCGGCTCGATCAGGGGCAAAGCATCGATATCAAAGGGCACGCCATCGAAGACCTTGGCTATTTCCTGAGCTGGACTGACGTCACCGACCGGGAACTTACGCGGCAGCTGAAAGCCAACGCGAAAGAACTGATCCTCGCGAGGGACGCCGCGGAAGCCGCCAACAAGGCCAAATCCGCCTTCCTTGCAACCATGAGCCACGAGATCAGGACGCCGATGAACGGGGTCCTCGGCATGTCCTCATTGCTCCTCAAAACGGAGCTGTCCGAGAAACAGAGAAATTACGCGGACAAGATTCGCAGTTCCGGCAACGTCCTGCTCGGGCTGCTGAACGATCTTCTCGATCTGTCCAGGATCGAGGCCGGACGCGTCGAACTGGTCAATGAGGACTTTGATCCCGTCGGCCTGCTCGAAGAAATCGAAACCCTCTGCCGTCCGGAGGCGGACCGGAAAGGTATTGCGTTCTCACTGGTACGGCCTTCCGTCGACCTTCCCCGGCTTCACGGGGATGCCGGCCGCATCAAACAGGTCCTTACCAACCTCGCCCACAATGCCGTGAAGTTCACGGAACGCGGTTCCGTCACGATCCGGCTTACGCACGGAAGCGCCGATAACGGCGGCATTATGCTTGGCTTCGAAGTCGACGATACCGGGATCGGGATCAGCGATGAAAAGGTGGCCACGATTTTCGAACGGTTCGTCCAGGCCGATGCGTCAACGACCAGGTCGTTCGGCGGCAGCGGACTGGGGCTCGCAATCTGCAAGGACCTTGTCGGGCTCATGGACGGTTTCATCGGGGTCGAGAGCTCGAAAGGCCACGGTTCGAAATTCTGGTTCAAGGTTCCATGCGCCATCAGCAAGGCGCAGCCGGGCGAAGCCAAGGATACGCTGCTCGAAGCTTCGCAGCCCGTACAGGAACGACGGTTGCGGGTCCTGATTGCCGAAGACAATGCCGTAAATCAGCTTGTGGCATCCGTCATGCTCGAAGAGGAAGGACACATCGTGGACGTCGTCCCTGACGGCGCGGAAGCCGTGAAATCCGTCCAGCAGAACTCCTACGACATCGTTCTCATAGACATCCACATGCCGGTGATGGACGGTCTGGCTGCGACAAGGGCGATCCGCGCATTACCGGGCCCCTGTTCGAGCGTCCCGATTATCGCCCTGACCGCGAACGCGATGAACGGCGACCGGGAAAATTATCTTGCAACCGGTATCAACGATTACGCATCGAAACCCTTCGTTCCGGAGGATCTCCTCAAGGTCATCTATCGAACCGTCTCTGCCGACAGCTGAAGCGACCTGCGCCGGCTCTCCCCGATACGCATTCGCCCTGCGTCGCCGGCAACGAAGTGCCACAGAATGGCGCGCTGCGGCCCGTGCCATTGCGTGAGCAGCACCCGCCTTCCGGCGCGAGAGCACTCTTTTCCAACGGGCTGGCCCGTTTCCGAAAACAAATATACCAGGGAAAAATGGGGCGAACGATGGGACTTGAACCCACGACCCCCGGATCCACAATCCGGTGCTCTAACCAACTGAGCTACGCTCGCCATCGAACCGACGGTTTCCGCCGGAATTCAGGACGGTTTCTTTAGACTTGTGGCCTTGAAGCGTCAACTCCCGTGAACGCTCTTCCGATGGTCAGGCGAAATGGCCACGCAAGCGGCGCAGGGCCTCTTCCAGCGAGGCGATTTCCTTGCAGAAACAGAAACGCGCGAAATGTCGGATGTCGCCGCTCTGGTAAAACGCGCTGACGGGGACCGCCGCGACCCGCGCCTCGGTCGTGATATGCCGGCAGAAATCCTCGTCGACTCCGTTGAACCCGAGAGGCCGGAAATCCGTCGTGATGAAATAGCTTCCCTGGCAGTCCAGCACTTCGAACCCGATCTCCTTCAACCCGTTGCTGAGGTGGTCGCGACGCGTCTGCATTTCCGAGGAAAGCCCCAGAAAATAGTCGTCGGCCTTTTCGAGACCGAATGCGACAGCCGCCTGCAGATTGGGGGGCGTGGTAAAGGTCACGAACTGGTGCGCCTTCAGCACCGGCTGCAGCAGGGCGGGACAGGCAGTAATGTAGCCGACCTTCCAGCCGGTCAGCGAAAACGTCTTGCCGGCTGAGCCGATCCGGATGCATCTCTCCCGCATGCCGGGCAAGGCCATCAGCGGAACGTGAACTGCATCGTCGAATACAAGATGCTCGTATACTTCGTCGCACACCGCATAGGCATCGTGGCGAAGCACGAGTTCGGAAATCACCGCCAGTTCGTCCCGGCTGAACACCTTGGAACACGGGTTCATCGGCGTATTGACCAGGATCAGCTTCGTCCGGTCGGAAAACGCCTCGGCCAGGGCGTCTTCCGGCAACTTCCAGTGCGGCGGCTCGAGGCGGACGAGTTTCGGCACGCCGCCCGCCCGCCGCACGATCGGCAGATAGGAGTCGTAGAGGGGTTCGATCAGCACCACCTCGTCGCCAGGCTCGATCAGGGCAAACAGACACGAGGCAAGCGCCTCCGTTGCGCCCGACGTCACTGCAACTTCCGTCTGCCACTCTATGTCGAGGCCGTAAAACCGCCTGTTGGCCTGTGCGACCGCCTGTCTCAGAACCGGCAGTCCAGCCATCGGCGGATACTGGTTCAGCCCGTTCTCCAGGTAGTCGGTCGCTGCCGCCACAACGTCGGGCGGTCCGTTGCCGTCTGGGAAGCCCTGGCCGAGATTGACGGCGCCGTTTTCCTGCGCGAGGCGGGACATGGTCTCGAAAATCGTCGTTCCATACGACGACAAGACGGAATTAGCGGGTTTCATGTCGGTCCATCCGGTGAGATAGCGCGAACTGCTTTGCGTCGGGCTCCGGTTTTAACGAAGGTTCCGACTCTGCAATAGCCCAAAAAATTGCTGAATAAATAGGCACTTTGCACATTTCTTATGCATCATTTCTCTTCACGGGCCTCCACCGGACAATTTTTCAAACATAATATCAACAAGTTAGCCGTTTGATGGAACTGGCACGAAAGATGCAAGGGCGCAAACCGAAATTTGCCTGTCAGTGCCCCAACGCCATATCGGAAAATGAAAAAAATCGAAGCCATCATAAAGCCGTTCAAACTCGACGAGGTGAAGGAGGCCCTTCATGAAGTCGGCGTAAAAGGGCTCACCGTCATCGAGGCCAAAGGCTTTGGCCGACAGAAAGGTCATACCGAACTTTACCGCGGCGCCGAGTATGTCGTCGACTTTCTGCCCAAGGTGAAAGTCGAGGTTGTCATGGATGACGACATGCTCGAACGGGCGGTTGAAGCAATTCAGCAAGCAGCCTATACAGGCCGCATCGGCGACGGAAAAATCTTCGTCTCCACGGTCGACGAGGCCATTCGCATACGAACCGGCGAAAAAGGCACGGAAGCGATCTGATCGCCGGCAATCACACACAGCAAACAAAACGACACCTAGGAGCAGGACTGTTCAGATGAGCGATACCAAAAAATATTTTGATATGGTCAAGGAACACGACGTCAAATTCGTCGACTTCCGTTTCACCGACCCGCGCGGCAAGTGGCAGCACACGGCGCAAGCCGTCGATACGGTGGACGAAGGCACTTTCGAAGACGGCATCATGTTCGATGGGTCGTCCATCGCCGGATGGAAGGATATCAACGAATCCGACATGACCCTTATGCCGGACCCGAATTCCGCCGTCATGGATCCGTTCTCCGCGCAGCCGCACCTGATCATGTTCTGCGACATTCTCGATCCCACAACGGGGCAGCCCTACGAACGCGATCCGCGTTCGACCGCACGCCGCGCCGAGGCTTACATCAAACAGTCGGGCATCGCCGATACGGCGTTTTTCGGCCCCGAACTCGAGTTCTTCGTATTCGACGATGTCAGGTTCAACGTCTCGATGCACCACACCTTCTATTCCGTCGATGAAGAAGAAGGACCCTACAACTCCGGTTCCGAGATCGAAGGCGGAAATACCGGGCATCGCCCGGGCATCAAGGGCGGTTACTTCCCCGTTGCGCCGGTCGATTCGATGGGCGACATGCGCGCCGAAATGCTGACCCAGATGGCCACCATGGGCGTCACGGTCGAAAAGCACCACCACGAGGTCGCCCCCAGCCAGAACGAGCTGGGGACCAAGGTCGACAGTCTCCTGAGCCAGGCGGACAAGGTGCAGATCTACAAGTACTGCGTCCACAATGTCGCGCACCTGTACGGCAAGACGGCGACCTTCATGCCTAAGCCGATCATGGGCGACAACGGTTCGGGCATGCATGTCCATCAGTCGCTGTGGAAAGGCGGAAAACCGCTTTTCGCAGGATCCGGATATGCCGACCTTTCTGAGATGTGCCTCCATTACATTGGCGGCATTATCAAGCATGCAAAGGCCATCAACGCCTTCACCAACCCCTCGACCAACAGCTACAAGCGGCTGATCCCTGGGTTTGAGGCGCCGGTGCTTCTCGCCTACTCCGCCCGCAACCGGTCGGCCAGCTGCCGCATTCCGTTCGCCAGCAGCGCCAGCGGCAAGCGGGTCGAAGTCCGCTTCCCGGACCCGACCGCCAACCCGTACCTCGCCTTCACGGCGATGCTCATGGCAGGGCTCGACGGAATCGAAAACAAGATCCACCCCGGCGACCCGATGGACAAGAACCTTTACGACCTGCCGCCGGAAGAGTTGAAGGGGGTCCCGACCGTATGCCACTCGCTGCGGCAGGCCCTGAATTCGCTCGATGCGGATCGCGACTTCCTGAAGCGGGGCGACGTCTTCTCGGACGATCAGATCGACGGTTACCTCAAAATCAAATGGGAAGAGGTCTACAACTACGAGCACACGCCGCACCCGGTCGAGTTCTCGATGTACTACAGCGCCTGAGTTCGCGTCCGACCAATCGAAACCCCCGGCCATTGGCCGGGGGTTTTCTGTTGTGAGAAGTTCTATTCCGCCGCGGACGAGACGATTGCCTCGCCGTAATTCCTGACTCCCTGACGGTCGGGAAAAAGATTCATGTCCTCGACCCATTTATGGGTCTGTTCGAAAATTTCCTGGGTGTAGGGCAGGAAGACAAGGCGTTCCCCAGGTCCGAATCTCCGGTAGTCGACATACTGGTGGAAACGTTGTGGCAGTTCGTTCATGAAATAATGGACATACTTCTCCGGCGATGCATCGATATCCTGTTGAGCCCGTTTCAGCGCGCGGTAGAATTTTTCCACGTCCGCTGTCGGCGTTTTCTCATCGATCAGCGCGCCCATCATGAAGGTCGTATCCATGACCTTTCGGAAACCAAGCTGTTCGAGTGTGTAGTATGAAACTCCAAATGCATTTGCCGCAGGAGTCTTTCGATCGATAAGCAATCCAAGCCGGTCATATAGCCCCCCGCCGAACCGGAGCTTTATCCGATCGCGATCCATGAATTTGAGCATTCCTTGAATCGTCGAGTAATGGCTCCCGGAGTGGTAGCCGACTGAAATCTCCGTATCGGCAAGGTCCTCGGGTTTCATCACGTCGGATTCCGGAGGCACCCATATTCCTGACGGGCACACCGAATAAGCGTTTCCCCACATCCGGCCATGCCCCGAAGCAGCGGCATAGTTGACCGTCCAGTGACAGGCGGTCGACACGTCGCACCCACGACCTTCCTCGTATGATTCAAAAGCACCCTGCCGGTAATCGTCAGGCGCTTCGTCTGTCGACGTTACCGAGGCAGACCAGTACATCGACGGCTTGACGTCAAAAATGTAGTCCAGTCGCTCTTCCTTGAAATAGCCCTTTTCTTCGGCAACCCATTCCTGCAGACGGCCGTGCGTTCGGATGATGAATTTCGACATCTGTCCTGTCTCCTGTCCTGTCTCCGATATCTCGTGATACGTTTCATTGAAAAAAATAGTATCAAACGATATCTTTTTTACAACAGGAAAACGTTGTGGAACGGGACCGAACCGTTGAGCAAGCAGATCCCCTGGCCAACCCAGACAACGCCCTCGCGCCGGCCCCGGCAAACCTGGAAGCCGCGTTCAGAGACCACCATTCCCGGCCACGAAACGCGCGATTTTCATGGCTTATCGACCGGCCTCGGTTTTCCGGCCCGGTCGAGCGCCACAAATGTGAAGACTCCTTCGGTCACCTTGACCTCCGGCCCGCCCTGACGGTCCTGGACCCAGGCCGAAACTGCCACCGTCAGAGAGGTATTTCCGGTACGTACCACTTCGCCAAAACAGGAAACGACATCGCCCACCGCGACAGGCCGATGAAATTCGATCTTGTCGACTGCGACGGTCGCCACCCGACCGCCCGCGCGCTGGTAGGCGATATTGGCGCCGGCCATGTCCATCATGGACATCAGCCATCCGCCGAAGATATCGCCGCTCGGGTTGGTGTCCGCGGGCATGGCCATTATTCGGATGGCCGGATCGTCACTCGGCGGGATCGGGGAATCGGTCATTGCCAATCTCTACTCGATTTACGCTATGATCGCGGAATTACCGCAATATGATGTGGTTGAATATAACCATCCCACAGCATATTGTCAGATACCCTTTTTCAGCCCACCGGTACGGGTCCACGACGATGGCGGCGAACTCTAAACGACTGATCGAAAAAGAAAATTCCTATTCCGCGCAGGATATCGAAGTCCTTGAAGGGCTTGAGCCGGTCCGGCGGCGGCCCGCCATGTATATCGGCGGCAGCGACGAGAAGGCGATGCACCATCTTGCCGCGGAAATCCTCGACAATTCGATGGATGAGGCGGTTGCCGGACATGCAAGCTGGATCGATTTCATCCTTGATGCGGACGGCACCGTAACGATCCGCGATAACGGCCGCGGTATTCCGGTCGATCCGCATCCGAAATTCAAGGACAAGTCCGCTCTCGAAGTCGTTATGACGACGCTGCATTCCGGCGGAAAGTTTTCCAACAAATCCTACCAGACGTCCGGCGGCCTGCACGGCGTCGGCATCTCCGTCGTGAACGCCCTTTCCGACAGCCTGACCGTAGAGATCGCCCGCGACCAGACTCTCTGGGTTCAGACATACGAAAAGGGACTTCCGACCAGCAAGCTGGTCAATGCCGGATCGGCGCAGAACCGTCGGGGTACGACGGTCAAATTTCATCCTGATCCGGAAATTTTCGGCGCCTCGTCGAAGTTCAGGCCGACGATGCTGTACCGCATGGCGCGCTCGAAAGCCTATCTCTACAGAGGCGTTCAGATACGCTGGGCATGCGATCCGGCGATGTTGTCCGACAAGGACGAGACACCGGAAAAGGCGACCCTTCATTTCCCCGGAGGACTGAGCGACTACCTCGCAAGCCAGCTTGCCGACCGGCAGACAGTCATCCCTTCCCCGTTTGCCGGAGAAGCCAGCCTCAATGGCAAGGGAGGACGCGTCGAATGGGCGATTTCCTGGCCCGCCGACAGCGATGGCGGAATGAGTTCCTACTGCAACACGGTGCCGACGCCGGAAGGCGGAACGCATGAAGCAGGCTTCCGAACCGCTCTGTCAAAGGCTCTCAAGTCCTACGCGGAGCTGATCGGCAACAAACGGGCGTCGATCATCGCTCCCGATGATGTGGTAAGCGGCGCATGGGCGGTCCTCTCCGTATTCGTTCCCGACCCCGAATTTCAGGGGCAGACCAAGGAAAAGCTGGTAACCGCCGGGGTCGCGCGAAACGTCGAGAATTCGGTAAAGGATCATTTCGACCATTTTCTGACCGGTGACCCCGATGCAGCCCGCACCCTGCTCGAATACATCATCGAGAGAGCCGAAGAACGTCTCAAGAGGCGGCAGGCCAAGGAAACGGCCCGCAAGACGGCGACCCGAAAACTTCGTCTTCCCGGGAAACTGTCGGATTGCTCGTCAGGAAATTCCGTGGGTACGGAAATTTTCCTGGTAGAAGGCGATTCCGCCGGCGGATCGGCAAAACAGGCGCGCGACCGGAACACCCAGGCGGTTCTGCCTCTTAGAGGCAAAATCCTCAACGTGGCGAGCGCGACATCCGAAAAGATGCTGGCCAACCAGGAACTGAGGGATCTGATTCAGGCTTTGGGATGCGGCACGGGTTCGAATTACGGCGAAGAAAACTTGCGCTACGAACGCGTCATTATCATGACCGACGCCGACGTCGATGGCGCGCATATCGCAGCACTTCTCATGACATTTTTCTATAAGGAAATGCCGCAACTTATTGAAAATGGACATCTTTATATTGCCCTCCCGCCGCTCTACCGTATTACCCAGGGGGCGTTGACAATGTATGCGATGAACGACGCCCACCGCGAAAGCCTGATCGAGGAACATTTTACCGGACGCGGGCGGATAGAAATCAGCCGGTTCAAGGGGCTCGGCGAAATGCCGGCGTCGCAGCTCAAGGAAACCGCGATGGACCCGTCGAGGCGAACCCTGCTGCGGGTGATGCTGCCCGACGCAGCGCAGGCCGCTGGCGAAGCCAAGCGCACCGCCATCCTGGTAGACGACCTGATGGGGCGGAAACCCGAGCGCAGGCTTGCCTTTATCCAGAAGAACGCCCAGTCGGCTGTCGGCAATCTCGACGTCTGACTCCGTTTCCATCGCAAAATTTCACGCAAAATTGTGATGTTTCGCGGGACGTTCCTCCCCATATTCCTGTTGTTACGATATTCGCGCCGGGACTGGCGCGCGACAGATCACGGGACACCTTCAATGGCACATGCAAAAATCGCAGTTCTGGGCCTCTCTGCACTTCTCGTCGGAGCCTGCAACATCGTCCTCGTCAATGACAACCCTGGCCCCCGCTGGTCTTATTTCGACGGCGATTTCGAGTACGCGACGCATCGCGGTGCAATCGTTACGGAAGTGACCGGCAATCCTTTCGGCGGAAATCAGGGCAGTTTCGCGAACACCGTCAGGTCGCAAATGCTGAACCAGGTCTCTGGCGCTCCGGCGGAATTCGTGAGTGCCCATGGGCCGAAGACAGTCCGTCCCTACAAGGTGGTCGTCGCCTTCAACGCGCCGCCGAATCACGATGGCCATGATCTGTGTCAGAAAGGCGCGAACACCCCGAGTCAGCCCTCCTCGGGAACCCTTCGCATGGGAATCGCGTTCTGCATCGGCGACAGCCTCAAGTCGGACGCCTCCGGACAGGTTTCGGGCCTGACCGGGATCGGCGATGCGAAGTTCATGGAGCTGGTTCAGGAAGTCACCCGCGCGATGATCCCGCCGCAGGATGGCGAGGACGTCGGCGACGGCGGCGTCAACCCGTAACCGAAACCGGGCTCAGCCGAGCCGCCAGGCATTCGCGTTCCCGCACTCCTCCGCCTTTGCGCGATACAGCGACACGGCTTTTTCGTGACGGGCGATCGATTCAGGATCATCTATACCTGTAGCGGGTTTTTCATCCAGAACGTAGTTGCCGAAACGATCCTCGCCCCGCAGCAGCATGGCGGTTGCCTTTGCCTCAGTCGTTTGCCGGATATGCGGCCCCATGCAGGCGACCGAAAAACCGATCCGCCGATCGGCGCTGTGGTTCGGCAGCGAGCTGTGAATCAGGCAGACATGATGCAGCGACATTTCGCCCGGTCGCAACGGCATCGTTACAGCCTTCGACTCATCGACGTCGTAGACCACGCGCTGTCCGCTCGCCAGCATGTTGGTCGGGTTCACTTCGGTATATTCAACCGGCAGCATGCCCAGCTTGTGAGTGCCAGGCAGGACCTGGATACAGCCGCTATCCTCGTTGGCCGGCGACAGCGCCACCCACGCCGAAACCAGATCCGGCGGATCCATGCCGAAATAGGAAATATCCTGGTGCCAGCTGACATAGGTCCCGATTTCCGGTTCCTTGATCCACGCCCCGTTCTGGTACATCAGGATGTCCGGGCCGACCAGGTCTTCGATCGCGTCGAGGACGTTCGGGTTGGAGACGATATCGTAAATGAAGGGCAGCCGCAGGCAGACCTTGGTCCGTTGCGTGCCCTGCAGGCTTCCGCCCTGGCTCGCCTCGAAATCCTCCAGCTTGCGTCGCAGTTCCAACGCCGCCTCTTCCGACATGACGCGGACGGGCGATGCAAACCCGTCGCGATGATACTGGTCGACCTGGTCTTGCGTAAGGAGTTTCGGCATCGGTTTTCTCAGGCGGCGGGCTGCTTGTTAAGGCGCCAGGCAGTCTGGTTGCCTGCTTCCTTCGCCTTGTTTCTATAAAGCGTAACCGCTTCTTCATGGCGGGCCAGCGTTCCCGGATCGTCCGTAGCAACGGGCGCCGTTTCCGGTCCATAGTATCCGTAACGGTCCTCTCCCCTCATCAGCATGGCGGTCGCCTTCAGCTCCGTCGTCTGGCTTACATGCGGTCCCATATAGGCGATGCTGAAACCCATCCGTCTGTCCGCCCCACGATTCGGGAGGGAACTGTGCACGGTACAGACATGATGAATGGACATCTCGCCCGGACGCAGGGGCATCGTTTCGATCGTCGCGTCCTTTCTGTCGATAATCGTGTTCTGTCCGCTGGCGAGCAGATTGTCCTTCGTCAGTTCGGTGTATTCGACCGGAAGCTGTTCGAGCTTGTGCGACCCTGAAATCACCTGCATGCATCCGCTGGTTTCGTCTGCGTCCGACAGCGCGATCCAGCAGGTAACCATGTCCAGCGGATCGATTCCGTAATAGGTCGAATCCTGATGCCAGCTGACATAGGCGTCGGAGTACGGCTCCTTGAACCACGCACCGTTCTGATACATCAGGATGTCGGGACCGATTAGATCTTCGACGGCGTCGAGCAGATTCTCCCGGCTGACGATGTCGTACACCCAGGGAAAAAGCAGCGCGCATTTGGTGACCTGCAGCCCGTAAAGCGGCCTGCCCTGTGCGCGTTCGAAATCCTCCACCCTCTTCCGGATATCCAGCGCCTCGTCCTCGGACATCACCCGAACGGGAGCCACGAAGCCGCGCTCTCGAAATTGTTCGATCTGGGCCTGTGAAAGCAGTTTTGTCATGAATTCCTTCCTTTTCGGGCCATCGTCCGCCGAAACAGGGGTGATTTCAAGAGTAACAGTTTGACTTATCGCGCCAATGGGCCCACAAAGTGCGCGAATTTGAAAGGCGCTCGCAAGCGCGACAAAACGTGATACTTCTTTCCCTATGAAATTTGACGATCTCGGGCTCGGCCCGGAAGTCCTGAAGGCGGTTGACGAAGCCGGCTACGAAACGCCTACGCCTATCCAGGAACAGGCCATTCCTATCGTGCTGATGGGGCGCGATGTCCTCGGCTGTGCCCAGACCGGCACCGGCAAAACCGCCTCCTTTACCCTGCCGATGATCGAAATTCTGGCGTCGGGGCGCGCACGGGCGCGGATGCCCCGGTCGCTCATCCTGACGCCCACCCGCGAGCTCGCCACCCAGATCGCGGAAAACTTCAAGACCTACGGCAGGTACCACAAGCTTTCCATGGCCCTGCTGATCGGCGGCGTCTCCTTCGATGACCAGAACGCTCTGCTCGACCGCGGCGTGGACGTGCTGATTGCGACTCCCGGCCGGCTGCTCGATCATTTCGAACGGGGCGGGATTCTCCTGAACGACATCAAGATCCTCGTTATCGACGAGGCGGACCGGATGATGGACATGGGTTTCATACCCGATGTCGAACGCATTGTCGGGCTGATGCCGACGATCCGCCAGACGCTGTTCTTTTCCGCGACCATGCCTCCCGAAATCAGGTCGATCGCGGACAAGTTCCTGATGAATCCGAAGGAAATCACCATTTCCCCGGACATTTCGGCGGCGGAAACCGTCGAGCATTTCCTGTCGATCATCGATGGACCCGACCACGTCAAACGCGAGGCCCTCAGAACGCTGGTCGATCAGGAAGACATCGTCAACGCGATAATCTTTTGTAACCGCAAACGCGACGTGGACACGCTCGAACGGTCGCTTCGCCGTCATAAATACAGCGTCGCCATGCTCCACGGCGACATGTCGCAACCGGCACGGCTCGAAACACTCGACAAATTCCGCGAGGGAGGCTTCCAGCTTCTCGTCGCGAGCGATGTCGCGGCGCGCGGCCTCGACCTTCCGACAGTTTCGCACGTCTTCAATTTCGACGTGCCAATGCACGCCGAGGACTATGTCCACCGTATCGGCCGGACGGGCCGCGCCGGACGCAGCGGCCGGGCGTTCACCCTCGCCATGCCGGAGGACGGAAAATTCGTCGCCGCGGTGGAACGGTTTATCGGGCGTGAGATCAACCGATACCAGATCGAGGGTATATCCGAGGGAACGCTTGAGGACGGGAACGACGGGCGGGTTGGGAGGAGCGGAAAGCGTCGCCCTGCCGCAAAACGCGGAAAAGCCGGAACCGAGACTCCCGAAACAAGGAAAGCTCCCGAGAAAAAACCCGATATCCCGAAGGAAGACGGAACGCCGGCGGGAAAATCGGCGCCGTCCCGGAAACGGCCGCCCCGCGGGGAACGCAAGGATTCTTCGAAAGAAGAAAAGGGATCCGTTGTCGGCATGGGGGACCATGTGCCTGCCTTCATGCTAAGATCGCCGGGTAAGAGGTAAGCGGACAGGCAATCGTCATGCAGACAATCTTCGTCTTCACGAAATGCGCCCTTGGCAAGGCGTACGACGTCGCGGACAGGGCCGTGCTCGACATTGAGCAGATTTCCGAAGTCCACTCGATTTCCGGCGAATACGATCTTCTGATGAAATGCTATCTGAACGACGACGCCGATATCGGGCGCTTCGTGAACGAAAAAATCCAGACTCTGGACGGCATCAAGGACACCTTCACCCTGATCGGGTTCAAGGCGTTTTCCTGATCCGGCAACGATTTCAGTAAAATTGCCGGCGCGCGGAAGGCACGCGCCCTATTTTCTCGTCTTGTAGAGCGGCGGAATTCCGGGAGCATCGATACGCGGCCCCGTCACGCCCGATACGTCTGTCAGCGCGTCCACCAGTTCAAGGCTTTCCCGGCTGCGACGGATGATGCCCTGATAGTCCTCGTCTCCGTTCCGCTTCCACTGAATTTCTTCTTCTTTCAGGTCGCGCAGGATCTTCGCCGGGATACCGGCGGCGATCGTTTTCGGCGGCACTTCGAACCCTGCCTTGACGAAGGCGAGCGCCGCCACGAAAGAGAAATCGCCGATCACCGCGCCGTCCATGAGTACGGCATTCATCCCGATCAGCGTGCACCGGCCGACATGGCACCCGTGCAGGATGGCCCCATGTCCGATATTGGCCTCTTCCTCGAGGATGGTTTCGCCGCCGGCGAACGTATGGGCGATGCAGTTGTCCTGCATGTTGCTGCCGGGCTTCATGACGATCTGTCCCATGTCGCCGCGCAGGCTCGCACCGGGCCCGACATAGCAGTTCGCGCCCACCACGACGTCGCCGATCAGCGTCGCCATCGGATGAATATAGGCCGTCGGATCGACGACCGGCGTTACCCCGTCAATCGCATAGACCTTGGGCATCCGGATCAGACTTTCGTCAGACGCTGAAGGATTCGCCGCAGCCGCAGCGTCCGGTCTCGTTGGGATTGCGGAAGACGAACGTCGACCCCAGCTTTTCCTGGACGTAATCCATTTCAGTGCCGACCAGATAGATGACCGACATGGGGTCGATCAGAAGCGTCACCCCGTCCACTTCCATGGCTTCGTCCATCGGATCGCGTTCTTCCGCGAAATCCATCGAGTAGGTCATGCCATTGCAGCCCCCTTCCTTCACGCCGAGACGAATTCCGGCGGCTTCGGGGTTGTGCATGTCGATCAATTTCCGAAGCTGCGCGGCCGCAGCATCCGTAACGTTCAACGGCGGCGGGCGCTCCCGGCCTGCTGTCTGCGTCGCCATCATCCTGCTCCTACATGAACCCAAGCTCGAGCTTCGCCGCTTCCGTCATCCGGTCCGGCGTCCAGGGCGGCTCCCACACCAGATCAACGTCAACCGCACGCACGCCATCAACATCCTCGACGACCCGCTGAACGTCTCCCGGAAGCGATCCGGCGACCGGGCAAGCCGGAGAGGTCAGGGTCATCCTGATTTTCACATCGGACATGCCGTCGATATCGATATCGTAAATCAGCCCCATCTCGTAAATATTTACCGGGATTTCAGGATCGAAGACCGTCGAGATCGCCTCAATGACCCGCCCTTCGAGCTGCGCCTGCTCGAACGAGGCGGGCTCCCGCTGCGTTTCTTCCTCGGCCCTCCCGACAGGCTCGGGCGAGCGCTCCTCCCTGTCCGGATCATGCGCCATCCGGCTGTCTGGCTCCGTTTCCTGCGAAGCCATCGGCACGGTTTCGGGAGCCACCGTTTTGTCTTCCTTCTTTCTCCAGAACATCGTTCGGTCCTGTCGTTGCTACTCGGTCTTTACATTTTCGTCGCTGCCGTCGAGCGCCGCCGACATGGCATGCCAGGCAAGCGTCGCGCACTTGATCCGGGTCGGAAATTCCTTCACGCCGGAAAGCGCCTCGAGTCCATCCATTTCTTTCCCGTCGGCTTCGCCGGTGACCAGCGCGTGAAACCGCTCGAACAGCTCGCGCGCCTCGTCTTCGGTTTTTCCCTTGATCAGTTCGGTCATCATCGACGCGGACGCCAGCGAAATCGCGCATCCCCTCGCCTCGAATTTCGCGTCCTCGATCACGTCGCCGGCGAGTTTCAGATAGACGGTCACCCTGTCGCCGCACAGCGGATTGTTGCCGCGGGCGCTCCGGTTCGCATCCTCTGCCGGCCCGAAATTCCGCGGATGACGACTGTGTTCAAGAATGACCTCCTGGTAGAGATCGGTCAGCCCGTCGCTCATGATCCGAAAATCTCCTGAACGCGGCCGAGAGACGCGACCAGAGCATCGACATCCCCCCGGGTGTTGTAGAGCCCGATGGAAGCCCGCACGGTCGCCGCAACGTCGTAGCGTTCCATCACCGGCTGCGCGCAATGGTGCCCTGTCCGAACCGCGATGCCTTCACGGTCGAGGATCGTGCCGACATCGTGGGGATGAACGTCGCCGAGCAGGAAGGACAGAATGCCGGCCTTCCCGGGCGCGGTGCCGATCAGACGAATGGAATTGATGCCGGAAAGCCGTTCGGTGGCGTAAGCGAGCAGGTCGTGCTCATGCGCGCCGATCGCCTCGAACCCGATGCCGTTCAGGTAATCGATCGCCGCTCCCAGCCCGATCGCGCCCGAGATATGCGGCGTACCGGCCTCGAACTTGAAGGGTAGATCGGCCCAGGTCGATTTTTCGAACGTCACCGTGTCGATCATTTCGCCGCCACCCTGATAGGGCGGCATGGCTTCCAGCAATTCCGCCTTGCCGTACAGGACGCCGATACCGCTCGGCCCGTATATCTTGTGCCCGGAAAATACATAGAAATCGGCATCGAGCGCCCGCATGTCCAGCGCCATATGCGGTGCTGCCTGGCAACCGTCGACCAGCACCGGCACGCCTTTCGAATGCGCAAAATCGATGATCTTTCTGATCGGCGTAACGGTCCCGAGTGCGTTCGACACATGCGTGATGGCGACGATCTTCGTTCGGTCCGAAAACAGCTTTTCGTAATCCTCGATGATGAGGGCGCCGCTGTCGTCGACGGGGACGACCTTCAACGTGGCGCCGGTCTGTTCGCCAACGATCTGCCACGGCACGATATTGGAATGATGTTCGATCTCGGAGACGATGATTTCATCGCCGTCCCGCAAATTCTTCCGGCCCCAGCTTGAGGCGACGAGGTTGATTCCCTCGGTCGCGCCGCGCACGAAAATGATTTCGCGGATATCTTTGGCATTGATGAAGGCGCGAACCTTCTCCCGCGCCGCCTCCATCGCATCCGTCGCCTTCTGGCTCATGTAATGGACGCCGCGATGGACGTTAGCGTATTCGGTTTCGTATACGCGCGAAATCGCATCGATCACCTGGCGCGGCTTCTGCGCGCTGGCTGCGCTGTCGAAATAGACCAGGGGCTTACCGTAGACCGACTCCGACAGGATCGGAAAATCGGCCCTGATCCGTTCCACATCGAACGCAGTGCCCTGCCTGATATCCGGCATTGCCGTCATGCCGCCAGTTCCTTTTCGTCCCCGTGACCGAGCCATCGGATCAATCCGCGCTCCAGCCAGGCGCGGATATTTTCGTCCTGTACCGAGTTGAGCGTTTCGCCGGCAAATGCCTGAACGAGCAGCGCTCGCGCTTCGCTTCCCGACACGCCGCGACTCCGCAGATAGAACATCGCCTCTTCATCCAGGTCGCCGACCGTCGCGCCGTGCGCGCATTTGACGTCATCGGCATGAATGATCAGTTCGGGCTTGCTGTCGGCCTGCGCCGACGGAGACAGCAGCAGGCTGCGGTTCATCTGTCTTGCATCGGTCTTCTGCGCATCCGGCGCAACCTCGATACGGCCCAGAAAGACACTCCGCGCCTGGTCATCGACCACGGATTTGTATAGCTGGTTGCTGGTCCCCTGCGGTACCGCGTGCATTATATCCGTTGTGTTGTCGCAATGCTGTCTACCGCGGCCGAGTGCCAAACCGTCGAGCCTGGCATTCGCCCCCTCGCCCGCGAGCGTCACACGAATTTCGTTCCGGGCGGTACGACCGCCCGAAGACAGCGTAAAGACGTCCAGCGCCGCGTCACGCCCCACCACCGCGGCCAGCAGCCCGATATGCAGGGCCATCGTCCCCTCTTCCTGACGTTTGATGACGGACAGGGACGCGCCGTCCCCGACAAGGCATTCAGTCACGACATTGCAGAGCCCCGCCGCGCTGCCCGTTCCGAAATGCGCCTGAACCACCGTTGCTCTCGCATTCCTTCCCAGACGAACCACATGACGCAAATGAGCAGCGCCGCCGAACTCTCCGCTTGTCAGGCAGACGATCCGGACTGGCGTCGCGATCTCGATATCGTCTGCGATGTCGACAAACGCCCCGTCCTGCATCAAGGCGCCGTTCAAGGCAGCGAGCGTCGGCTCCTCCATCCGGGCAACCGAACCAAGCGTCTCCTTCAACGTTCCGTCGCCGGCTTCGAGAGCATTGGACAGCGGCATGACACGAACGCCTGCCTGGCTATCCAAACGGGAGAGCGATCCCGAAAAAACACCGTCCACAAAGACGATCGATACCCCGTCGCCGTCAGGCAGCAAGGTCCCGATATCGATCTCGTCAAGATGGCCCGGCTCGCCGGAGAACCCGTTCCGGAAAACCCGCCTGAGATCAGTATATTTCCAGCTTTCGACCCGCGTTGTCGGAAATCCGTTGCGCGCAAGCATATCCGCCGATTTCGTCCGGAATTCGGACACCCATGCCTGCGAGGCGCCGGGAAGCGATTCGCGAACCGTCTCGAAACGCGCGATTTCTCGGTCCACCGCCGGTGCCGCAACCTGTTTCAGATTGATCGCCATGTCGGTTACGCCGCAGCCTCGTCCTTGAGCCCGACGGCCGCATAGCCCTTGTCCTCCAGTTCGAGGGCAAGCTCCTTGCCGCCGGTCGCGACGATGCGTCCCTGCGCGAGAACGCTAACCCGATCGGGCACGATATGACTCAAAAGGCGCTGATAATGGGTAATGACCAGAAAGGCCCGTTCGGGCCCGCGCAGCGCGTTGACCCCCTGCGACACGATCTTGAGCGCGTCGATGTCCAGACCCGAATCCGTCTCATCAAGCAACATCAGCCGCGGTTCGAGGATCGACATCTGAAGCACCTCGTTGCGCTTCTTTTCCCCGCCCGAGAAACCGACATTTACCGGGCGCTGCAGCATCTTGTCGTCGATCTCCAGGGCCTTCGCCTTCTCCCGGGCGAGCTTCAGGAAGTCCACCGCCGCCAGTTCCGGTTCGCCCCTCATCCGGCGTACCGAGTTCAGGGCCGTCCTGAGAAAGCTCATCGTCGAAATGCCGGGAATTTCGACCGGATACTGAAACGCCAGAAAAACGCCGGCCGCCGCCCGTTCCTCGATCTCCATGTCGAGAAGGTTTTTGCCGTTGAACAGGACCTCGCCTTCGGTGACCTCGTAACCTTCGCGGCCCGACAACACGTAGGACAGGGTGGATTTTCCGGACCCGTTCGGCCCCATGATGGCGTGAACCTCCCCCGCGGCGATCTCAAGATCGATACCGCGCAGGATTTCCTTTCCCGCCACCGTTGCGTGAAGGTTCCTGATCGACAGCATTCCTGTTCCCCGTTCCATCCCGTTAACCGACGCTGCCTTCGAGGCTCACCGCCAGCAGCTTCTGAGCCTCAACCGCGAATTCCATCGGCAGTTCCTTGAGCACTTCCTTGCAGTACCCGTTGACGATCAGCGATACCGCATCCTCGGCCGACAGGCCCCGTTGCATGCAGTAAAAAAGCTGGTCTTCGCTGATCTTTGAGGTCGTCGCTTCGTGTTCGACCTGCGCCGACGGATTTCCGACCTCGATATAGGGCACCGTGTGGGCCCCGCATTTGTCTCCGATCAGGAGCGAGTCGCACTGGGTGTAATTGCGCGCGCCGTCCGCCCCGTTCAGGACCTTGACCAGCCCGCGATAGGTGTTCTGACCGTGTCCGGCGGAGATGCCCTTGGAGATGATGGTGCTGCGGGTGTTTCGCCCGATATGGATCATCTTGGTGCCGGTGTCGGCCTGCTGCCGGTTGTTGGTCAGTGCGACCGAATAGAACTCACCGACCGAGTTGTCTCCTTCGAGAATGCAGGAGGGATACTTCCAGGTGATCGCCGACCCGGTCTCGACCTGGGTCCAGGAAATCTTGGCGTTCCGGCCCCGGCAGGCACCGCGCTTGGTGACAAAGTTATAGATGCCGCCCTTGCCGTCCTCGTCGCCCGGATACCAATTCTGCACTGTCGAATACTTGATTTCGGCATCGTCCATCGCGACGAGTTCCACAACCGCGGCGTGGAGCTGGTTCTCGTCCCGCATCGGTGCGGTGCAGCCTTCCAGATAGCTGACATAGGAGCCTTTCTCGGCGACGATGAGAGTGCGCTCGAACTGTCCGGTCTTGGCAGCATTGATCCGGAAATAGGTCGACAGCTCCATCGGGCATCTTACGCCTTCCGGCACGTAGACGAAGGTCCCGTCGCTGAACACCGCCGAATTCAAGGTCGCATAGAAATTGTCGGTCTGCGGCACCACGGAGCCGAGATATTTGCGAACTAGCTCGGGGTGGTCCTTCACCGCCTCGCTGATCGAACAGAAGATGACGCCCGCCTCTTCCAGCTTGCCCTTGAAGGTCGTTGCAACCGAAACGCTGTCGAAGACCGCATCGACGGCAACCCCGGCCAGGATCGCCCGTTCGTGCAGCGGAATGCCCAGCTTTTCATATGTTTCGAGCAGCTTGGGGTCTACCTCGTCGAGGCTCTGCGGCGCGTCTTCCGGCCTTTTTGGCGCGGCGTAGTAATAGGCGTCCTGGTAATCGATCGGCGGGAAATCGACCAGGGCCCAGCGCGGCTCATCCATTTCGAGCCAGGCACGATAGGATTCAAGCCGCCAGTCCAGCAGCCATTGCGGCTCTTCCTTTTTCGCCGAAATGAAACGGACGATATCCTCGTTCAGACCCGGAGGCGCGAACTCGGATTCGATATCGGTAACGAAGCCGTACTTGTAGGCCTTGTCCTCGGCCAGCTGTTCCGCTGTCGGCGCCGCTTCAGCCATTGTCCACCCTCGTCTCGACCTCGAAGGACGGCGGTACGAAGGGCGCCATCTGGGGCGTCATGTCCGCAAGCGTGATCCCCCGAAGCGCACTGACCACGGCGTCGTTGATCTTCCGCCAGTTGGTCCGCGTCGGACACAACGCTTCGTGCTCGCACCCGTTTTCGTCAGGCACCGTGCATTCGGTAAGCGCAATCGGCCCGTCGACCGCCGCAATGATCTCCGTCACCGGGATTTGGGCCGCCTCGCGCGTCAGGGCGTACCCGCCTTTGGCGCCGCGCTGCGAGTCGACAAGACCGGACTGGGCCAGCATCTTCATCACCTTGCTGACGGTGGGCACCGGCACACCCGTAACAAGCGCCATATCCGGCGCCTGCATCAGCGCACCCGGACGGGCGGCCAGCTGCGTCATCATCACAATCGAATAATCCGCCAGACGGCTGAGCTTGATCATTCCGAAAAATCCAGATCCCCTGCGGGTTCAATTCGTACCGAATTGGTCCAGCTATATGGGACCGATCCGGTACGAAAGGCAAAATAAGATTTTTCGAGGTGAAGTCAACGCCCTAAAACGGCATGATTCAATTTGATCTTTTTACCAAAGAAAATTAGGTAACCCATTCGTTTAATGTATTTTTTAACTGGGCAGAAATTTCTCGGCGTGAATTCGCTTGCCGTCGACACCATGTCCGGCCAGCCAGGTTTCCGCCGCTTCGATCATCGGCGGCGGTCCGCATAGATAGAATTCGGCACCACCGTCGGTCATTTCCTCGGTCAGAAGCGACGTCACATGACCGACCGCGCCGTCCCATGAACCACCGGCATCCACGACGGCGTACTCAACGCCAAGATCCAGCCCCTGGCCGGAATATGCCGCTATCTTTGCCTCTGAAAACAGCTCGTCAGGCGTATTGGCGCCACACAGCAGCCGGATGTTCCGATCGGTCCAGCCCTGCGCCACCATATGATCGAGCATCGCCAGCATTGGCGCCAGTCCGGTGCCGCCCGCCACCATCACGACCGGCGCTTCCGGACGTCGCAGGTAAAAATGCCCGAACGGTCCCGTCATCGAAACAGGGTCTCCAGGCTTTGCCCGGTCGCGCAGGTACGCGCTCATGACCCCGTCGTCCAGCAGCTTGATATAGAACTCGAAGTTTCCGCTGTCCCCGGGGGGATTCGCGAAAGAATAGGAACGCACGTCCTCCGTACCGGGAACGGACAGATGGACATACTGCCCCGGCAGGAACGCGGGACGCCCCTCTTCCGGTGCGTTCAACCCGATCTCCAGCCGCGCAACGGTGGACGAAACCATTTCCACCGCGACAACGGCGCATGGCCAACTCTTCGGCCCTTCCCGGAACGCCTGGCTCGATTCGTACGGAAATTCCACGATGCAGTCCGACCTGACATGCATCTGGCAGGTCAGAACCTCGCGCGCCGCGAATTCCTCCGCCGACAGGGCTTCCTCTGCATATTCGTCGAGGTCGTACTTTCCTTCGATGCAGTGTCCCTTGCAGGTCGCGCAGGCTCCTTCAAGGCAGTCGGTCAGGATCCGGATTTTATTCCGGAGACACGCCATGTAGATCGTGTCGCTCTCATCCGCCTGGATGGTTTCGCTGCGTCCGTCCTCGAACACCAGCGTCAGATTGTACTTGGCCATCTTGCTTTCCCGTCTTCTCTCAGGGAACCAGAAGCGGCTTGACCGCTTTCCCTTCCCGGATCAGTTCGAACCCCCTGTCGCCTTCGCTCAGGGGAACGTCATGACTGTGAATCGGCCCAAGATCAACCGCGCCCGAAGCCACGAGATCCGCCGCTTTCTGCCAGCTGTCCCAGATGCGTCTGCCGTGGATATTCTGCATGGTGGGACATTTCAGAAGCCAGAATGTGAAATCCACCGGGATCGGCCTCGGCGGCGCCCCCACCAGGCGGAATTCCGCTCCCTTGGCGAGCGCTTCGAAACAGGCGTTGAAACCGGCTTCGGACCCGGAATATTCGATCGCAACATCAATGCCCGACCCGCCGGTCATATCCCGGATGACCGCCTGCAAATCCTCCTCGTCGGCGCGCACCGTACGATCGGCTCCCATGATCTCCGCCGTTTTCAGGCGAAGCGGGTTCAGGTCGCAGGCGATGACTTTCACTGCCCCCAGCGCCCGGGCTGAAGCGATATTCATCAAACCGATGGGACCGCACCCGTTGATCAGCACGGTTTTGCCTGCAACGCCCGTTCCGGCGAGCGTGGCATGAACCGAGATACCGAACGGCTCCATCATGGCCGCGACCCGGAACGGCAGATCGGGCGGATTCACCCAGCATATCTGTGACGGCACCGTTACGTATTCGGCGAACCCGCCATCGAAATTGATCCCCGGATAGGTCGTGTTTTCGCAGAGATGGGCATTGCCCAGCCGGCAGGGACGGCAGGTGCCGCAAAATACATGGCTTTCGAGGCTGACGAAGTCGCCGATCTTCGGGCTTGATACGTCCGGGCCGACTGAAACGACCTTTCCGCAGGCCTCGTGCCCGAGCACGCGGGGCAGCGTCATGCGACGCGCCATGCGGGGCGCCCAGTAATAGATCTGCATGTCGGTGCCGCAGATGCCGGCGGCCGTCACCTTGATCATGACCTCGCCGGGACCGGGCTCCCTCGGTTCGCCCTCGAGAACGGCGATGCCCCCTTCGCCTTCGGCGACCTTGCAGACAGTCAGCATGACGGTTTCCTAGAGATGGTATACATCGACCGGGCCGGCGATCCGGTCGTCAATGAAGGTGATTTTTTTCTGCGCGATACGAAGCCCGGCTTCGGTTCGCCTGATCCGGAAATCGTACAGGCTGGCGCGGGTCTGCGTACCTCGCTCGCCATAGCTGTGCACGAGACAGTTGGCGACGGCGGAGACCCCGTCATGATCCGCTGACTCGATCAGAACGTTGCCGACCACATGAACGGTCCGCTCTAGCGGCATGGAAGCGTACGAATCCCGGGATTCGATCCTGAAAACGCGATCTTCCAGCCGGCTCCGTCCGCGGAGATAAATCAGATTCAACTGGGTTTCCGGATCGTCCGTGGTTTCTTCCTCGTTCTTCCAGGACGGCACCCAGTAGACCGCATCGTCGCAAAACAGCGCGAGCCACTCCTCCCACCGCCGGCGATCCAGAAGCGTGGCTTCCCAGTAAATCAGGTCCGATACATCGCGTCTCAGCGCGTCATCGACCTCCGCTCCCCCGGCCGCTCCATCCATCATCGTCGTCAGGCTCCGGACGCCATAAGGTCACGCCACTTCCGGTAAAATCCGAAATACAGGGTCTCGTTCTCCCAGGTTATGTTCGAGGAAACCGGGTTAAGGCCTATCGCTTTCGCGATTTCGTCCGGTCCCTCGATCATGTAGCCGATGCCCCGCCCGAAATCGTTCCAGCGGGCCGCCCGCGCATGGCTGCCGGCCTGGGTGTCCTCCAGGGCCGCCATATCGTCGGACGTCGCCATCCCGGATGTCAGGTAGAAATCCTCGAACTTGCGAAGCCTGGCGGCGCGGGCCTCGGCACTCTCCCCTTTCGGCGCGATGCAGTAGACGGTTACCTCCGCCCGATCGACCGAAATCGGCTTGACGACCCTGATCTGGGTGGACGGGTTGTCCATGATCATCACGTTGGGAAACACTGCCAGGTTCCGGCCGCGCGTCAGGATCCACTCTACCTTGGCCGGCGAATAGGTGGCCTCAAGCCAGTCCTTTTTCTTCCAGATCGGGCGGCGCTCCGGCGTCGTGTGCTGCGCCCAGATCGACATATGGCCGTTCCCGAGATCGTAGGCGCCGGACGGCACCTTGCCGGTGATCCGGCCCCCTTCGGTCTGCGCCAGCCCCTGGGTTCCGTCCCGCGCGTCGCGATTGCTGACTGTTGCCGCGAACACGCGATGAACGGTCGACACGTGATGCCCGTCGACGGAATTTTCAACCTGCATTTTCCAGTTGCCGCGGATCGTATAGGTCGACGAACCGGGAACCACCTCGAGGCCTTCCGGAGACTGGTCGACCAGCAGATCGATCCACCCCGCTGCCGCAGCGAGATATTCTTCAATGGGCTGTACATCCGGGTTGAGACTGCCAAAAATGAATCCGCGATAGGATTCCACCCGCGGGACCTGTGTCAGGTCGTAACGGGAACGGTCGAAACCGTCTTCGGGGTACCCTTCCTTTTCCGCCTTGATCCGGATGCAGTGACCGTCGCAGCCATAGCTCCAGCCGTGAAAGCGGCAGGTCAGGGTCCTCGCCTTACCCTGTTTCGTCGCCGTCAGCAGCGCGCCGCGATGCGAACAGGCGTTGAGAAACGCCCTGATGGCGCCGTCGGGCTGGCGAATGACAACCACCGGCTGCCGCCCGATTTCGCAGGCGAAATAGCTCGTCTCTTCCGGCACCTGGCTTTCATGGCAGAGATAGACCCAGTTCCGGTCGTAAATGCGCTCCATCTCGGCCTCGAACACGGCCGGATCGGTGTAAACCGCGCGTTCTACCCGAAATACGCCTTCGCCGACCCGGTCATCGACCATGGCCCCGAAATCTCTCGTCACCAGACTGCCGTCCATGCTCGCCTTGTCCAAAATATTTTTCATTCTGCCGGAATGAGCGCCAGGGCCCATTGTTCTCGATCCTCCTCATGGGTCAACAGCAATTCCTGCCTCTTCGGCCAACTCCCGGGAATGGAGAATCTGTAATCTCTGTCACCAATAATTCCACCAAGCCTCTTGCGGAACGACTTTCCGGTAATCATCATCCGCAGATATCCAATACGGGTCGCTGCCGTGCGACCGGGACCGGAACGAAATTGACGAACCCAAAGGCAATCGCCGTTCGACTGGCAACCTGGCTTGCGCTGGCCCTGATTGTGGCCTGGCCGGGCAGCGGTCGGGCGCTGCTCGTTGAATCCGGCGATTTCATTGCCGAAATCGAGCGCCTGAGAGATCTTACCTTCGAAGCGAATTCAAACCTTTACGTCGCCCCTACCAATCAGGAACTCAGCGATTTCGGAGCGCTCGCCACCACCCTCTTTTCCGGCAATATCGTCAACGCCGATGCGCAGGCTACGGCGCTCAATTACGAGCTCGTGCAATTCACCGACAATGCGACGAACAACGTCTATTACGGTCTCCGCGAACAGCTCGTGAACAATCAGCAGACCCGCGGCTGGGGTTCCTATTTCGTCAACCTGAACAGCAAGGTCGATATTCTTGTCGAAACGCCGCATGTCCGGTTCGATACAAGGAGCTGGGAAATCGGCGCGAACGCGTTCCGTCAGGCAGGCGCCCTCGGTTTCCTGATGAACGGGGCGCACCGGAACGCGAACGGTCAGGGTACCGCCGACGTAGCGCACTTACCCGATTCAATCTTTCAGGAGGTCCACAAGGCCTGGAACGGGGCTTTCGCGGAAAATACAGCCTGGTCGATCCATGGATTCAACGATGCGAACCATAATTTCCCCGCAGGAACCGATGTCGTCCTTTCCGCCGGCGACGGATCGGTAACGCCAGCAATCGTCGAGATCGACAAACAATTTACCGGCGCGGGATTCCTGAGCTACGCCTTCAACACCCTCCCGGCGAACGACCCCCTCAATCAGCAGGTCAATGACGGCGTTGACGGAACGACTTTCTCCTCGCTTGGCGGAACCACGAACGTTCAAGGCGTCCATTCCCGCGGTCTGGGCGGAAACTTCGTTCATGTGGAAATGGAGCAATCCATCCGCTTCGACGCCAACAATCGTTCCCTCGCCGCGAATGCCCTAAGCAATGCCATGATAAGCCTTCCTGCGCCGCCAACGGTTCCGATCCTTGCGGTCGCTGTTCTGTTTTTTGCGTTTCGTCGACATCGTCGGGAACGACAGCACCGTTTGCTTAAACACCTTCCTTGATGCACAATATTTCCCGACGTTGTTTTTTCAGGGGCGTGAGACGACAGTCGCGCTTTCCCGGCAGATGCAAAAACGAGGAGATCGGCGTTGAAGGGCGCCACCATACTTTTTACCGAAATGTCCCCCGATCCCGACTGGGAGGACGATTTCAACCACTGGTACGACACTCACCACATCCGCGTCAGGGCGGCTGTTCCCGGGTTCCTGAGCGCTCGACGATACTGCGATCCCGACCGGCCGAACTATCTGGCGGTGTATGAGATATCGTCGGAAGACGTTCTGAACAGCGCCGCGTACCAGAAAGTCCGCGCACAGCCGAACGCCCAGACCGCCTGGATGCTCTCCAACGTCCAGAACTACTCCCGATATGTGGGCAACCAGATCGCCGAGGCCTCTCGCGACGACGCGGGTGAAAATTACCTCGACACGCCATACCTTTACGCGGTGTTCTTCAGCGTCCCCGACGAACGCGCCGCCGATTTCAATGCCTGGTACGACGACGAGCATGCCCCGCTGCTCCTGAAATGTCCCAACTGGCTCGCCGTCCGCCGGTTCGAGATCATCGAGGGAGAACCCCAGCCCTGGACGCATCTCGCGGTTCATTACCTCGACGACCTGGCCGCCCTGACGTCGCCGGAACGCGACGCGGCGCGGGATACCGACTGGCGACGACGTCTCGCGCAAGAACCCTGGTTCCAGTCCAGCACCCAGCTGTACGAAACCATCGGCGACCGGTTCGCCGGCGCAGGTTGATCCGGACCGGAGAAAAGTGACCTCCGATCCCGACCAGACGGTGCGCGATGCCGCAATCGAACTTGCAGATCACATTGCGGATTTCTTGCAACGGAAGCTTCAGGACCGGTTTATCGGCTTCTACCTGCTGGGAAGTCTCGCCCATGGAGGTTTCAGCCGTCGCTACAGCGATATCGACCTTGGCCTGATCTCGGAATCGGGAATTTCAGAAACCGACATTACCGACCTCCGAAACGAAGCGACGGCTAGGAATCCAGGACTCGCAGCCAAATTGTCGCTGTTCTGGACGGACCGGACATTCTCGGTCGGACGTTTCCCGCCCCTCGACCGCGTCGATTATCTGGATCACGCCGTTGCTCTCCGCGAAGCTGAGCGCGTCGTTCCGGAGAGGCCGGATATGGATGAAATTCGCGCATATCTGATCGGGCAGCCGCTGGAGAACTGGCGGACGAATTCACGGAAATATTCGGACCTCGTCGACCTGCCCGACGACCTGCACAAGCCCTTTCTCCGCGCTTTCCTTTATGCCGCGCGGTTTTGCTATAGCTGGCGCACGGGTTTGATGGGCTCCAACGACGTGGCGGTCGAGTATCTGAAACAGAACCCGGTGAACGGCCTGGATACCGGATTGATCGAAATCGCGCTCGAGATCCGCCACAACGCCGCTGATCCGGTTGACCTGTTTCCGGCGAGAAAGCGACTCCCCGAAATCGTATCCGCCTGCACCGCGCTTACGCTGGCCGAAGACCGCGACTTAAAACTCGCCCCTTCAAACGGTTCGTCAAATACGTTACCATCCGGGTAACCTGTTGCTTCGGGGGAGCGATGTGTGCATCAGGACGAGTAATTCGAAAATTAACGGAAAAGGACGAAATATGTTCAGCAGGGTAATGATGGTCTCCGCGGCGGCTACGTTTGCCGCGACAGCCGCCAGCGCGCAGACAGTTGGCATCGGCAGCACCAAGAGTTCGATGGTCGCCGCCATGACGACGGCGATTTCAAACGTCGTATCTGGCAAGACGATCCTCAAGATGCGGCGCCAGGTCATGGGCGGAACGCAGAAATACATCCCGGTGGTCAATGCCGGCGAGCTTGAATTCGGCGTTGCCAACATGATCCAGTACACGATGGCCGTCGACGGACGTCAGCTATCCAACAAGAAATATTCGAACCTCCGTCTCGTCGCGACAATGATGCGGTTCCGTACCGGCTTCCTGGTCCAGAACAGCTCGAGCATCAAGTCGGTCGCCGATCTCAAGGGCAAACGCGTTGCCTACGGTTTCAAGGGCGCGCCGCTGTTCGACGTCTTCCATAGGGTCATGCTCAGCTCTGCAGGGCTGAACTACGACAAGGACATCAAGCGGGTACCCGCCGTCGGTCTTGCCCAGCACTGGAACCTGTTCAAGCAGGGCAAGGTCGATGTGGTCATCGCCGGTGTCGGCGGCGGCCCCAACAAGGACATGAACGCCAAGATCCAGAGCGGCGTCCGTTATCTCAGCTTCCCCACCGATACGGCGGCGGCGAAGAAGGCGATCAGCTCCGTTCCCGGCGGAACCTGGGAATCGGTCAACAAGGCCAAGCCGTACGTCGCGGTTCGCGATCCGTCGGTCGTCCTTCTCGGATACGATTTCATGCTGTTTGCCAACAAGAACGTGCCCGCGAAGACCGTCTACAACGTCACAAAGGCGATGGTGGAAGGCGTCAACGACCTGCATGCCGTAAGCCCCGTCTGGCGCAGCTATAACGCCAAGCGGTCGCAGAAAGACCACGGCTCGAGATATCCGTATCATCCGGGTGCGATCGATCTCTACAAGGAAAAGGGGCTCTGGTCCCGCTGATTCGCGGCCAGATTTTCCTTAGCGAAAACCGGACCCGCGCCCTCAATGGGTGCGGGTCCTGCTCGTTACAACCAATTTTTATGTATTAATGGATTAAATCGATGGCCGAGGAAAAAGCCGTTTCAGCCGTACACAGCGAAGGCGATACCAACCTGACCGTTTCGGGTTCATGGCGAACCGTGATCGCCTGGCTGGGTGGAACCCTTGCCCTGATCCCGATTTTTTTCGCCTCCCAGCTTCACCTGGAACTGGGATGGCAGATATTCACCGAACAGGGCATGGCCCTGGCGCTCGGCCTTTCACTTGCCATCGTGTTCATCAAGTCTCCCTTCAAAATGGGGGCGACCAAGACAGTAGTGCCCTTCTATGACGGCGTGCTGGCGATCCTCGGGCTTGCCGTCGGCGGCTGGCTGTCCTACCGCTACCCCGCGCTGCAGGAACGCCTTTATGAACTGCGTTCGGAAGCCGCCATCATCGGCGCGTTCCTGATTCCCCTTACGGTCGAAGCCATTCGACGCACGGCGGGCTGGAGCCTGACCGCGATCATGCTCACCTTCATCGCCTACGCAATCTGGGGGCATCACGTCCCAGGGCTCTTCCAGGCGAGCGACAAATCGCTGGAATATCTGGCCTCTACGATCGCGGCCGACAGCGTCGCCATTCTCGGCCTGCCGCTGACCATCGTGGTGATCGTCGTGCTGCCCTTCGTCTTCTTCGGGCAGATTCTTCTTAAAGGCGGCGCATCCGAATGGTTCACCAACATCGCGACGGCGCTGATCGGCCGCAGCCGCGGCGGTTCCGCTAAAATCGCCGTCGTCGCGTCCGGCCTGTTCGGCGCGATATCCGGAACGGCCGTATCGAACGTCGCCTCGACCGGCCTGATCACCATCCCGCTGATGAAGCGTGGCGGATACGACCCCAAAGTGGCCGGAGCCTTTGAGGCGGTCGCCTCGACCGGCGGCCAGATCATGCCGCCGATCATGGGAGCTGCCGCCTTCCTGATGGCCGAAATTCTGGAGATCGGCTACACGGAAGTCGTCATCGCGGCAATCATACCCGCCCTGCTCTACTACGTGGCCGTATTCGTCTATGCCGACCTTGAGGCCGCAAAAAAAGGAATCCAGCCGGTTCCCGAAGAACTAATCCCGCCGCTCGGCCGGACGATGAAAGAGGGCTGGTTCTTCATCGTACCGTTCGCGGTCCTGATCTATGCCCTGTTCGGACTGAACAAGGCGCCAGAAACTGCGGCGCTCTGGTCGGGCGCAACCGTTGTCCTCATCAACTGGACATTCGGTTTCAAGGGCAAGCGGATGAATGTGACGGAAATCGTCTACGCGGTTCGCGACACGGGAGTCCGGGGCGGAAGCGAGATCGTCATCATCGGCGCAATGGCCGGCGTGATTATCGGCATTCTCGGCGCAACCGGGCTCGGCGAAGCGCTGACGCAGGCGCTGGTCACGCTCGGCGAAAACAACCTCGCCATGCTTCTGGCCCTCACCGCCGTCATCTGCATCATTCTGGGAATGGGGATGCCGACAACGGCGATTTACCTCCTGGTGTCCATCATCGCTGCGCCGCCGCTGGTCAAGCTGGGTATCCATCCGATGGCCGCGCATATGTACGTGTTCTATTTCGGCATCGTGTCCCTGATAACACCACCGGTGGCCATTGCGGCCTTCGTCGCCGCGAATCTCGCCGGCGCGAATCCGATGGCTACGGCGGTGACCTCGGTGCGACTTGGATGGACAGCCCTTGTCGTACCGGTGATGTTTATCATGTCGCCAACGCTCATCATGCAGGGACCGACGATGGGCGAATCACCAGAGATCCTTGCCGTAATCATCGCTTTCTTTACGGCTGTCGCAGGGGTATGGGTTACGACCTGCGGCATTCAGGGATATTTCCAGCGGCACTTGAATCCGTTGATGCGTCTGGCTTTCATGGCAGGCGGCATAATGCTGCTTATTCCTGCCGAAGCCTTTCCGGGTGCCGGAATCGTTGAAATCGTCGGGATCGCCGTTACGGCGCTCGCCGTCGGTTTCGAATGGATGGCCGGACGAAAGCTCAAAGCCGCCTGACCGAACCTGAACAAAATCCGTTTATCCGGCCCGGTTCCAGTTGGTTTAACAGATACGGTCTGCAAGACTGGAACCGGTCACAGCCCCTTACAGGAGTCCGCCATGTCCCGGGCCGTCATTTCCGCCTTTCTGGTTTCGATCCTCGTTTCCCACGCCGCGTCTTCACAAACGCCGCCGCCCGAGTCGCTTCTCTCCGCCAGCGACCGGACGGTCGTCGCAACAGTCGACGGCAAGGAGATAACCACCGGGGACGTCGTCGTGTTCTACCAGAACCTTCCGGCGCAATTTCAGCAGATCCCCCTTGAGTCGATTTTTCCCCAGCTCATCGAACGGCTGGTCGACCAGAGGCTGATAGCCAACGCGGCCCGCAAGTCGGGCATTGCATCGCAGCCGGAGGTCAAGGCGCGTCTCGAAATGGTATCCGAAGGCATCCTCAACCAGCTCTTCATGGAACAGAAAATGAATGCGCTGATAACCGAGGACAGCCTGCGCGACGCGTACCGCAAAATGGTGGCGCTTGAACCCAAACGGGAAGAAGTCCGCGCGCGACACATTCTCGTAAAAACGCGCGAAGAAGCGCTGGTTATCATCCAGCAGATCGGAAAGGGCGCCGATTTCGCCAAGCTCGCCACGGAGAAATCGACGGGACCGTCCGGACGAAACGGGGGCGATCTCGGATTTTTCAGCGAAGGTCAGATGGTGCCCCCCTTCTCCAAGGCCGCATTCGGACTCAAGAAAGGCGAGGTCACGACCGAACCGGTGCAGACGCAGTTCGGCTGGCACGTCATCAAGCTCGAAGAACGGCGCGTTTCGGGCAGCCGGCGCTACGAGGAAGTGGTCGACGGTCTGCGTCAGAAAATGACCGACGACGTCTATGAAAAAGAAGTGCAGAAGCTGAGAGCGGGCGCGAAAATCGATATAAAGGGCGCCGGCGGAAGCAAGATTCAGCCCATTCGATAGCCATGTCGCGACCCGACAGACCTGCAAGCTGGCGCGCGCGGATCGGGACGATCATTCCGGTCAGCAACACGACCAACGAAATCGAGTTCAACAGGATGAAGCCGGACGGCGTCACCGTCCATTTCACCCGGGTGCCGCTGGAGAAAGACCCAGCCACCGACGATTTCGCGGAAATGCTCGACCGTGCGGCAAGAGCGGCGGAAGAACTATCCGCCGCGGGTTCCGATGTTATTGCCTATGGATGCACATCCGGTTCGATGGCGTGCCCGTCAGACCGGTTGCTCGGCGCCATGGAAAAAACCTCGGGACGCCCCGTACTGTCGACGGCCCAGGCGATCCTCGACGCCCTCGTCTCCCTTGACGTTCGCAAGATCGCCATGGCGACGCCCTACATCGATTCCACCAACGAAAAGGAAAAGGCGTTTATCGAACGGCACGGTTTCGAGGTCACGAAAATTGCCGGCCTGGGGCTCGGCGGCACTCTCGAAAAAATCCAGAAAATTTCCCGCGTCCCGCCGGTCGACGCCTACGCGCATGCGAGATCCGTCGACAGCGACGACGCCGATGCGCTGCTCATCTGCTGCACCGATTTCGGCACGGCGGATATACTGCAACCGCTGGAAGACGAACTCGGGAAACCGGTTCTCAGCAGCAACAGCGCCGGTTTCTGGGCGGCTCTGCGGCGATGCGGCGTCAAAGACAGGATCGAAGGCTACGGACGGCTTCTGTCCTCCTGCTGACTGTCAGCCCTTTTCCCCGGCTTCCCAGGCTTCGATCGCTTCCAGCGCACTGCGGAAGGCATCGACGCCTGCGGGAATACCGCAATAGACCGTCGCGTGAATGAACAGCTCGCGAAGTTCCTCGACAGATGCGCCGTTCCGGAGCGCCCCTCTTGTATGTGCCTTGAGTTCCGCCGGCTTTCCAAGCGCCGTGAGGATCGCCAGCGTCAGCATCGAACGGGTCTTGCGATCCAGCGCCCCTTCCCGTCCCCAGCCCATGCCCCAGCAATACTCGGTCACTACGTCCTGGATCGCGCCGTGAAAATCGTTTTCCTTGCCCTTGGCTATATTCGGGTCGACATATTCACCGCCAAGCACTTCGCGCCGGATCGACAGCCCCTTTTCGTACGTTTCCTTGTTGGAAATTGCCATATTCTCTCTCCTTCGCTGACTGGATTATTCGGGCGCCGGACCTGTTTTCAGTAACCGGGTACGTCGGCGTCCGTACATTACCGATGTCGGCTGAAACCACGATTTCGCCGACAGACTTCTGTAGCGTTCTGTCGATTTCGCTTCTGCAAACGCCTCCGACTGTGGCGTCTCCCTGTCGGCAAGATAATGAAGGAACAGATGGGTATGCGGTTCCGGGTCCCAGGCCACAATGTCGTATCGGCGAACCCCGAGACAGCCCTCCGCTTCCAGCACCAACCCGGAATATTCATCGTCGAACCAGCTTTCCAGCGCTCCGCGCTCTTCCATTGGCACGCTGAGTAACTGACACCACAGAACCGGAGCATCGAGCACCGTCCGGATGTCATCGCCGTCGATGGCGAAATACCCTTCATTGCCGATATATCGCGTAAAGCCGGTTACGTTACTGAGCGTCTCGCGGGTGACATCGTCCGGCGTAAATTTGCGGCTCCGGTATTCCTCGCTGTCGAGCGTATCAATGCCGTCCAGCTCGTAGACTGCAAGATAATGCGGGCCCACCGGCGACTGGTAGCGCATGGCCGACAGAAACCCCGGAACGCCTTCCACATGGCTCGGGGTATGGTGACCGTCGTACCAGGCGTTGAAGGCATCTTCCCCGCCGTCCGGCGGCGTCATTTCCGAGAACAGGACAGCGGTTCCCTTTATGCGGGCTCCGTCTTTGGTCACGATGACTGTCGGTTCTTGAAAGCCCTGCAGGCGGCGTCCAGCGCCGTAACCGTATTCGCGAAATCCTCGTCCGTGTGTACCGCCGAAACGAATCGTCTCACAGCGGGCAGGACGTAGAGTCCCTCATGCATCTGTAACCGGTCGAGTTCCCGCGTCGAACCCATGTCGGCGCGCAGAAAATCGGCATAGCTTTCCGGCTCGACCTGCGTAAAGACAATCTGCCAGAGCGATGCCCTGCCGATCGCCTTCGCCGCCAGCCCGTGCCTGTCAAGAACGTCCTGACACATCCGCTGGAGCGTCGCGGCGTTCTCGCCCAGGCGATCGTAGAACCCCGGCTCGCGGAGAACCTCCAGCGTCGCCAGGCCGGCCGCGCATCCCACCGGATTGCCGTGCAGCGTTCCGTTGATATAGGCGTAGTTGGCACCGCCCCGATTGACCGGATTGCACTGCTCCATGATCCGTTCGGACCCTGCGACGCAACCGACCGGCCCGCCGCCGCCGACGATCTTTCCGTAGCTGGCAAGGTCGGGGCGAACCCCGAAATATTCCTGCGCGCCGCCATAGGCGAGGCGGAACCCGGTGACGACCTCGTCGAAGATCAGCAGGATGCCGAATTCGTCGCAGATATCGCGCAATCCCTGGAGATAGCCCTCCTTGGGAAAAATCACGCGCTGGACCGGTTCGACGATGATCGCGGCAAGGTCGTCTCGGTGTTGTTCCACCAGCCTGCGAACGACATCGAGATCGTTGTAGGGTGCGATCAGCACTTCACCGGGAAGACTGGCCGGCATCCCCGCCGTATCGGGCCGGCCGGCCGGATAGTTCGACACCTGGCTGGGCGACACGGAAAAATTCGAATAGTCGTGGTTGCCGTGATACCCGCCTTCGCATTTCATGATCTTGCTGCGCCCTGTATAAGCGCGCGCAATCCGCATCGCGTAGAAGGTCGCCTCCGACCCGGTCGTGCAGTAGGCTATTTTCTCGGCGCACGGAATCGCGTCGACGAGTCTTTCCGCCAGCCGAATGCAGTACTCGTTGAGCGTCCCGAAGAAATGCAATCCCTTTGGTACTGCATCCTGGACCGCGTCGATGACGGCCGGATGCGCGTGCCCGAGGATCAGCGCCCCTGCGCCGCCGACATAGTCGATATACCAGCGCCCCCGTACATCCTGAAGGCGCGAGCCTTCGCCTTTACTGATCACGAAGCGAACATCCTCAGGCAGCGAATAGCCGCCTAGTCCCGCTCCCGGCAAAACGCGACCGGCAAGCGCATACCAGTCATCATGCGTCATGGCATCAGCGCCGGGCGGAAGAGAAGCCGTTTCGGGAGGTGTCATGTCCTGAATCCATTCAAGTTTGGCCGAAGCTAATCCGGCCCGGTTTTCAACTCAAGCGTCGGCCTTCGGATTCCGACATATGAGCGCGCCGGAACCATGTACCGTAATTTGCCAGCCCGGCGGCACAACCGAAGTACCGCCCGCTTCCTCTACGATCGCCGGTCCTTCGAACCACGCGCCCGCGGGCATCCGCCGCCTGTCGAGAACCGGGCATTCGAACCAGCTGTCGTCGAACCAGACCTGTCGCACCTCTACCACAGGGTCGCCGGTCTCCTCCCGCAAAAAATTCAGGGAGGGCTTGTCGACAACCCCATGCGAAACCAGCCGGATATTGACGATCTCGACATCGCTGTTCGGGTCGGAATGACCGAATGTCTCCTCGTGACGCGCGGAGAAGCCGCTTCGCAGCCGTTCGACGTCGGGCGCCTCGGGATCCAGCGAAACCGACAGGGTAAAGGACTGTCCCACGTACCGCATGTCGACCGTAAAGTCGTGCCGTTGCCGATCGGCTCCGAAACCATCCTCTGACAGGATTCCCGCTGCCTCGTCCCGCATCGACAGTCCGCGCTCGCGCAGATCACTGGAATCGAGCGTACTGAGCTTTCCGCCCCATGCCATAACCGCATCGCGCCGCTGATCGGCAAGCAATTGCCCAAGCGCGGACAGATGACCGGGAAACCGCGGAACGATCACGACGGGAACCGCCAGTTCCTCCGCGACAAGAAATACATGCATAGGCCCGGCACCGCCGAAACCCAGCAGCGCAAAATCGCGCGGATCGAAACCGCGGTGGACGGATACTTCCCTGACAGCCCCCGCCATTTTCGCCACCGCGATCTTCAGTACGCCGTCCGCGAGCATCGTGACGTCGCTGCCGCCGAGCTTTTCCGACAGCGCCGCAAACGCCTTCTCCGACGCCTCGCGGTCCAGCCTCAAACCGCCCGACAGAGTCCGTTCCGTCGGCAGGCGTCCCAACAGGAGATTGGCATCCGAAATCGTCGGTTCGGTCCCTCCCCGCCCGTAACAGGCCGGTCCCGGCAGCGCGCCGGCGCTTCTCGGGCCTACCTCGAGCGTGCCGTCTTCCTGTACCCAGGCAATCGAACCGCCGCCGGCGCCGATCGTATGAATATCAAGCTGCGCCACCTGCAGCGGATAGGCATCGATCTGGTTATCGTGCGAAATGCGCGGCGTCCGCTGATGGATCAGCGCCACATCGGTAGACGTTCCACCCATATCGAAGGTGATGCAGTTGTCAATGTCCGCCATTTCGCAGACACGCACCGCGCCGCCCGCACCGCCCACCGGCCCGGAGAGGAAGGTACCGGCAGCGAAGGATGCCGCCTTTTCGAGGGTCATGGCGCCTCCGTTCGAGCCCATGACGTTGACCGGCGCAGCAACGCCCCGCCCCTTCAGCTCCGCGGCAAGCGTGTCGAGATAGCGCTTTACCACGGGCGTCAGATAGGCGTTCAGGACGCAGGTCGAGAACCGGTGGAATTCGCCCTGCTCGTTGACGACTCCGGTCGAATGACACACCGAAACATCATCCATCAGAGGGCCAAGCGCTGCAGCAGCCTCCCTTTCGGTCCGGTCATTTGCGTAGGCATTGACGAACCCGATCCCCACAGCCTCCACGCCGGCGGCCTTCAAGGAATTTGCAAGGCCCACGAAATCGAAATCCGACAGGTCCTTCAAAACCTCGCCATTCGCCGCGGTGCGTTCCGGCACCTCGAGCCGCAGGGTTCGATCGACGAGCGGTTTGGAGCGCACGAACTTGATGTCGAACAGGCCACCGATCAGCCTCCGCGTCCGGCCGATTTCCAGCGTATCGCGGAAACCTTCCGTCGTGACAAATGCCGTCTTCGCGCCGTTGCGTTCGAGCAGCGCATTGGTCGCGATGGTCGTTCCATGCACGAAAGCCCTGATATCTCCGGAATCGATGCCAAGCTCCCGAAGCGCGTTCAGAACGCCTTCCCACTGTTTACCGGGCAACGAGGGCGTTTTTGCCGACAGAATGTCCTGGGTATCGACATTGAGGCACAGAATATCGGTAAAGGTGCCACCGACGTCGACACCCACGAGATAACGTCCGTCTGACATCGCTTACAACACCCCGGCGGGGGCAGCATGAACCGCCCTGATCTCGACCCGTTCTCCGGGTTCGATCCTCAACAGATCCCGGGCCACCGGTCCTATCGTCAACATGTCGCCACCTGCATTATCCTCAATGGCGACCCATCCTCTCAGCGGTACGGCGCCCGGCGAGCGGAGTTCGATCATGTCACCCGCGGAGACGCCAAGACGTGCCGCGAGGGACGCATCCAGCGAAAACAGCCGGCGCGGTCCATCGAACTCGTTATCGTTCGACAATCTCGTTTCAACCTCGACCCGCGCCCCCGCCAGTTCCTGCCGCAAGGCTGCCGTCGCTTCGGGATCGACCTCTCCATTGTCGCGAAACGCGAGGCCGTAACGCCCGCTCGCCTGATCTTTCGACAGGTACCCCAGGCGGACGTCCTCGACGACACGCGCCGGATCCCGCTTCAGAGGATCGCCGGCACCGCCGCCGCCGGCCGTTTCCTCTCGAACGATATCCCCCGTGCGGAGACCGAATCCCGATACCTTGCCTGGCACATCGGACGGTTCGATGACCTGCTCGCCGCGCAGCACGACAAACCGGTTGGCCGCGCCGTTGCTGCCGCCGGAAACCCCGTATGGCGGGATCACGTTCTTTTCCGACAGAACCGACAGGGTCGCGGCATCCGACAGAACCCGGATATCGCGCCTGAGTCCGAAACCTCCGCGGTGTTCGCCGTCGCCGCACGCACCCTCCCGGATTTCGCACCGCTCCACCCTCAGGGGATACTGCGCCTCTACGGTCTCGACCGACTGGATGGAGTTGAAATCCCCTTCGTTATAGCTGCGAACGGCATTGCTTCCGTCGGTTCCGGCGGATGCGCCGGTGCCGCCGGCAGGCCACTCGTAGTGGATCCACGTTCTTCCGTCCTCGCGCAGTCCCGCGATATGAACATGGTTTGCGCCGCCTTTGAGATCCCCGACCGACATTTCCGGCACGGCCTGGCTCATCGCCGCAGCAACCACGGAATCGATCAGGAATTTTACTTCCGCCATGCCGCCGCAGGGCGCTGTTTCGCGCGCGTTGATGAAGGATTTTTCCGGCGCCACAACCGTAATCGGATCGAACGATCCGTGATTGATCGGCGTCTTCGGGTCGAGAAACGCCTTTACAATGGTCCCCACCGCGTTGATAGCCATGGCCGGTCCGCAGTTGGTGGGCCCGTTCGTCTGCGCCGACGTTCCGGTGAAATCCGCCGTGATGGAGTCCCCCGCAATCGTCAGTTTCAGGCGGATCGCCAGGGGATCGGGATTCGAACCGTCGCTCTCGATATAACCTTCCGCAAAATAGTCGCCGTCGGGACATTCCTCGATCCTGCGCCGCATCTGGCGTTCTGACCGTTCGATCAGCGTATCGATACCGTTCAGCATCTCCTTTCCGCCGAACCGCCGGAAAAGACGCTGCAGATGTTCTTCCGCCTTGCGACCGGTACCGAGCATGGCGTTGAAGTCGCCGATACGCTCTTCCGACCCGCGCATGTTGTTAAACAGGAGGTCGAGAACGCCCTTGTTCATCGCGCCCTTTTCGCAGATCCGGGTCGGCACGATGCGAATGCCCTCCTGATAGATTTCCTTGACCCGCCCCGAAAGCGAACCCGGCGTCATGCCGCCGACATCGTTCCAGTGACACCGCATCGCGGCGAACATGGCCAGCCGTCCTTCATGAAAAACCGGCTGCAGCAGGAGCACGTCGTTCAGATGGGTTCCGCCGGTATAGGGATCGTTATGAAGGAACAGATCGCCTTCGTGAATATCGTCTCCGAACGCCTCAATCACCTGACGTGTCGAATAGGGAACGGCAAAGATGTGGATCGGATGATCGGCCAGCCCCTGTGCAATCTGGCGGCCGTCGGACGACATCAGCGCGCACGAAAAATCATGCCCCTCATAGATAATCGCCGCATAGGAGGAGCGGATGATATTGGCCCGCATCTCGTTGACGACCGCGACGAGGGATTCGCGGATCAGTTCAAGTCTAATAAGGTCATCCATAACGAAAACGGCATACTCCAGAGCGCGCGGACACTAACACTACGGACCGCCAGCGCAAAGCGTGCTGAAACGACGAATATCGCCCATAATGGGGAACACCAATAAAGAAGGCACCCAGCTGAATGCGCCTGACCTTTCTCGGCGGAGTCGGAACCGTCACCGGATCTAAGTTCCTCCTTGAAACCGACCGCCGACGTTTGCTGATCGATTGCGGGCTGTTTCAAGGTTACAAGCAGCTTCGCCTTAAAAACTGGCAACCCTTCCCGCTGGACCCGTCCGCTATCGATGCAGTCGTCATAACCCACGCACACCTCGATCATTCGGGCTACCTGCCCCTGCTCGTCAGGAGGGGGTTTTCGGGACCGGTCTACGCAACGTCCTCCACTATCGATTTGCTCCATATCCTGTTGCGCGACGCCGCCTATCTTCTCGAACGGGAAGCCGAATACGCCAATGATCAGGGATATTCGAAACACAGCCCCGCATTGCCGCTATACACGATGGCCGACGCGGAACGGGCGCTCGACCGTCTCGAAAGCTGCGAATTTCATACACCTGTTGCGATCGGCGGGAATATCGAACTTGGCTTCCGGCGCGCCGGTCATATTCTGGGAGCTGCGATCCTGACCATCGGAATCGATGAAAGACGAATCGTATTCAGCGGAGATCTGGGCCGTCCTGGCATGCCCACCATGGGAGATCCGGAACCCGTCGAGGACGCGGAGGTGCTGGTTCTCGAATCAACCTATGGCGACCGTGTCCATTCCAAGGAAAATCCGGAGGACATGCTTGCAGATATCATCAACCGGACGGCAGCCAGAGGCGGTTCGATAATCATTCCTTCTTTCGCGGTCGGACGAAGCCAGACCCTTCTCTACCATCTCCATCGGCTGAAACAGGCCAGACGAATTCCCGACCTGCCCGTCTATCTCGACAGTCCGATGGCCATCGACGCAACGGAGATTTTTTGCCGCCATCCGGACGACCACCGCCTGTCCGCCGAAGAGGCCAGGGCGGCGTTCGGGGTGGCCCGGTATGTCCATACTCCTGAAGAATCGCGGGCCCTCGACGCAAACCACGTCCCCAAGGTCATCGTATCGGCGAGCGGTATGGCGACCGGCGGCCGGGTCATCCACCACCTCAAGGTTTATGCGCGCGACGCCCGCAATACGATCCTCTTCGCAGGCTATCAGGCCGGAGGCACAAGGGGCGCATCAATGATCGCCGGCGCCGACGAAATCAAAATCCACGGAAGCTATATCCCTGTCCATGCGGAAGTCGACCAGCTGGACATGCTGTCCGCCCACGCCGATGCATCCGAAATAATCACCTGGCTTTCGAATTTCCGTACCCCGCCCCGGCACACCTATATCGTACATGGCGAACCCGCGGCTTCCGACGCGCTGAGACACCGAATCGAGGAGAAACTGGGGTGGAACTGTACCGTCCCCGAGTATCGCGATATCGCGGATATCGACTGATCGTTCATGTCCTTGGCATGCTCGGCGCATGCGCCTAAATTCCGCCTTCCACTGAACGGTTTCCGATGTCCGCACCCACCGCCCACAAAGACAGCTTCATCCGGGACAATCTGCCGCCTGAAGAGCTTTGGCCCGAGATGGATTACTCCGTCCTGCCGGAGCTGGCCGCCTATCCGGACCGGATGAACGTTGCGACAGAACTGCTCGACAGAACAATCGAAGAGTTCGGCCCGGACCGTCCGGCCGTCCGCTTCGGAGATTCCGTCTGGAGCTACGCCGAACTGCGGGCGCAGGCCAACAGGATCGCCAACGTTCTCGTCCAGGACTGCAATCTCATTCCGGGCGAACGCGTGCTGCTCCGCTCTTCCAACCACCCGATGCTGATTGCAGCGTGGTTCGCGGTGCTCAAGGCCGGCGGCATCGCCATATCCACGATGCCTGTGCTGCGCGAGCGCGAACTGGTCTACATGATCGATAAGGCCAAAGTGCAGATCGCGATTTCCGAGGCCAAGCTGGCCGACGATATCGAAGCCGCCGCCGGCAAGACCGAAACGCTTCGGGAAATCCTTTATTTCGGCGATGAGCGGCCGGACGGGCTCGAACGGCGCATGAAAACGAATTCCGACCGTTTCGAGGATGTCGATACAGCCGCCGACGATCCCGCGATCATCGGCTTTACTTCCGGGTCCACCGGAACCCCCAAAGGGACGCTCCATTTCCATCGCGACATTCTCGCGGTTGCCGACACGTTTATCCGTTACGTGGTGGGGATCAAGCCGGACGACATCGTTTGCGGCAGCCCCCAGATCGCCTTTCTGTACGGTCTTTGCGCTTACATGCCGGACACGATGCGGTTCGGCGCGTCCGCCATCGTTCTCGAACGCGGCACCCCCGAAGTCCTCCTGCAAACAATTCAGGACGAAAAGGCGACCGTGTGTTTTTCGACACCGTCCGGCTACAAGATGATGCTCCCCCTGCTGGATCGCTACGACACGTCGTCCCTGCGTCTCTGTATCGCGGGCGGCGAACCGCTGGCGCCTGCGACGTTTCACGAATGGGAAGAAAAGACGGGCATTCGGATTATCAACGGACTCGGCATATCGGAACTCCTGCACATCTTTATTTCGGCATCGGGCGACGACATTCGGCCAGGCCTAATCGGCAAGGCCGTGCCCGGTTTTCAGGTCCGCGTGGTCGATGAGGAATTCAACGACGTAAAACCCGGCGAGACCGGCCAGATGATCGTCAAGGGACCGAACGGGTGCCGTTATCTGGACGATATCGGTCGCCAGACTGCCTATATCCGCGACGGCTGGAACCTCTCGGGCGATCTCTGCCGCTGGGAAGAAGGCGGCTATATCGCCTACGAGGCACGCACCGATGACATGATCCTGACCGGCGGCTACAACGTGTCCGGCCTCGAGGTGGAAGCGGTCCTGCAGGAGCACCCGGCCGTCCGGGACTGCGCCGTGGTCGGATCGCCGGATCCCCATCGCGGCGAAATCGTGAAGGCGTTTATCGAACCCGCCATTAGCATCGAAAACGAGAAGGCCCTGATCGGCGAACTTCAGGATTTCGTTAAAGCGCAGATATCCGCCTTCAAATACCCGCGCGCGATCGAATTCGTGGACGAGCTTCCCCACACCGCGACAGGCAAGATCCAGCGCGGCGCCCTGCGGCAGCTCGAACGCGAGCGCACGGCGAAATCAGGTACTGCTGACGCATGAAAAATCTCCTGATCCTTGCCCTCCTCGCCGGAATCGCCGCCACGGGCGCGACCTATTACCGATACCGGAGTTTCGATCCCTGTACCTGGCTGGAACAGGAGTACGCCGACGAATGGAGCGCGCCGCGGATGATCGCGAGAGGCCGGATCATGGCGGAATTCTATATCCACGGCATAACGGAACCGAACTTCTCTCAATGCGTCATGGCCTGGTGGCATTTCCGTCTCGAAAGGCCGTCGACAGCCGAACATAAAACGAAATCATGAGCGACAACGCCTCGCGGACGTCCGGCACGACCGAGGAAAAGGCTGAATGGCGGGAGCTGTTCAGGGAAGGGCGAGGCCTGTTTTCTATTCTTGTGATCGGCGGTGTCGCCCTTCACGCACTTAATGTCCTCGTCATCGCCATCGTCATGCCGACCGTCGTCGCGGATATCGGCGGAGCGGCCTACTACACATGGCCGACCCTGCTTTACACCATCGGATCGATCGTAGGCGCGGCCAGTGTGGGGCCTATCTGGGCAAGGTTTAACCAGCGCAAAGGCTACGCCATCAGCGGCTTTGTCTTCATGCTCGGCACGCTCTGGTGCGCGCTGGCGCCCGACATGGCCTCCCTGATCGCTGCCCGAGGAATCCAGGGCTTTGCCAGCGGACTTACGACGGGCGGCGGGATGGCGCTGATCAGTACGCTGTTCCCCGCCGCTCTGCGAACCCGAATCATTGCCATGAACCAGGGCGTCTGGATGGTCGCACAATTGTTGGGGCCTGCGGTCGGCGGCGTCTTCGCGGAGATCGGCTGGTGGCGTGGATCCTTCTGGACCATGGTGCCCATACTCCTTGCCTTCTCCATACTGGCCTGGATACGCCTGCCGGAACGGAACGAAGGCGACGCTCAGCCGCAGAACAGGAATATTCCGATCGGACGTATTTCCCTGCTGGCATGCGGCGTATTCGGAATAGCGCTGGCCGGCGCCGTTTCGGCTCCGCTCCAGAGGGCAGCGCTTATCGCAGCCGGGCTTGCTCTCATCGCCTTCACCATACTGCGGCTCGACCGACGTTCCGATAACCGGCTTTACCCAACCGGTGCGCTTTCCCTGAAATCGCCCGTCGGGCTGTCCCTCTGGGTACTTCTGCTGGGCGGGCTCGTGCAGACTTCCGTACCCCTGTTCCTGCCGCTGCTGCTACAGGTCGTGCACGACGTCAGACCCCTGTTCGTCAGCCTCGTCAGCCTGTGCATTTCTCTTGGCTGGACCATCGGCACCTTCGTCGTCTCCGGCTGGAGCGGCGCGAAGGAAAGATTTGCGCTCTGGATCGGCCCCATCCTGATGGCTGTCGGCCTGGCCGGGATCACCGTCACGGCTACATTGCCGCTGCTCTGGGTGCTCACCCTGTCCGCCGTCATTCTCGGGCTCGGCGTCGGCACGCATAACGTCCACCTGCTGGCCCGAACCATGGGTTTCGCTCGGAAAGGCGAAGAGCGAATAACCGCCTCCGCCCTGCCGTCCTTCCGGTCGCTCGGTACTGCCGTCGGCGCGGCGCTCGCCGGCATGCTCGCCAATATCGTCGGTCTCGGTGACGGGACCGAGGCGCAGGCCGTTGGACGGGCGATCACCTTCGTCTACGGAGCCAACATGGTCCCGCTCGCTGTCGCCATCGCCTTCATGTTCATGCTTGTCGCACGGGGAGACCCGCCTAAAGCCGACGATCGCGCTTGACCGGGTGATGACAAGGCCCCAGAAATTGCGATAATTCTTCCATCCAGAAACGACTTCAGGAATACGTTCCAATGACCGATCTGTCCGATTTTCTGCTTAGCCGCCGCTCCATCGTCGTGCGTGACATGCAGGGGCCTGGCCCCGCCGATGCGGATGTCGAAAAGATCCTGCGGGCGGGCATGCGCGTGCCGGACCATGGGCGGCTGACGCCCTGGCGTTTTATCGTCATCAAGGGCGAAAACCGCGAGAAAATGGGCGCGGTTCTCGGCGAGGCCTTCAAGAAGGCAAACCCGGACTGCATCGAAGAACAGGTCGAGATCGAAAAGGAACGGTTCATCCGGGCCCCTGTCGTGATCGCGGTGGCATCCCGCACCAATCCGGCGCACAAGATCCCGGAATGGGAACAGATACTCTCGTCGGGCGCGGCGTGTCAGAACATGCTGACATCGGCGCTTTCCATGGGGTACGCTGCACAGTGGATTACGGAATGGTACGCCTATAACGATCAGGTCAAGGCGGCTCTGGGACTGGAGCCCTCCGACCGGATCGCCGGTTTCATTTATCTCGGCTCCAGGAACCAGGAACCGACCGACCGGGCCCGTCCCGAATACGCCGATATCGTATCGGAATGGACCGGTCCCAATTCGTAGTTGAATCGCTACTCGACAACGTCGTCAGAGGAGGAAGACATGGCCACACTGGCAACCCACGTAGACACACAGCGCGAAGCCGCCGAAAAGCACCACCCCGAGAGCTATACCGGCAAATCGCCCATCAAGGTGAACAAGCTCGGACATTTTGTATACGAAGTCACCGATGTCGAGCGCACCGCCCGGTTCTGGAGCGAAGTGATGGGCTTCGAAGAGACCGACCGGAACGAGATCGGCATGGTTTTCTTCCGCTGCGGCTCGGATCATCACGCGATCGGCCTAAAGCCGGGAAAGGCAAAGCGCCGCCCGCAGGGCGAAGAAGCCCTGAAAATGGAGCATCTCGCCCTTGAAGTCGACAGTATCGACGTCCTGTTCAAGGCCCGCGACTATCTTCAGGAGAACAACATTCCGGTCGTCTTCCAGGGGCGCAAGGGTGCCGGCGGCAACGCGGCATTGCATTTCTGCGATCCCGACGGTTTCGAGTTCGAGCTCTATTGCGACATGGACCAGGTAGACAAGGACGGCCATCTGCGTCCCGCGAACCAGTTCCATCGCGTGAGCAGCCTCGAGGAAGCTCGGGACAATCCGCTTCCCGCCAAGAAGTGGTAGGTTTTTCCAGTTAACCCGACGAACAATCCCGGCCGTTAGCGCGGCCGGGATTTTTCATTTCTGCGCCTCTTCCCGGATCGTCAGAACGATTTTCCCCCGGACATCGCGATTGCGGATGATGTCGAACGCCGGGACGATTTCCTCCATCGGAAAACGCGCCTGGATCGGCATCGAAATCCTGCCATTGACCATGTGCGCGAAGATCTCCGCCTGCGCTTCCTGCATCGCGTCCGGCCACAGGTCGCGATACTGGGAACGGTCGACGCCCAGAACCGAAATATTCTTGAGCAACAGATAGTTGGTCCGCATTTCGGGTATATCGCCTGAAGTGAATCCAACGACCACGAGACGCCCCCTGAATTTGAGACAGCGCAGCGCGCCGGCAAAAATCTCGCCTCCGCTTATTTCGATAACGACGTCGACCCCGTCTCCGCCGGTAAGGGCAAAAACCTGATCCCGGATCGCATCCCTCGGATTGTCGGCCGACAGATCGATCACATCGTCCGCACCGTTGGCCAGCGCATCTTTTGCCTTCGACATGGTGGTGAGACCGGCGATCACCCTGCAACCGAATACGTTCTTCGCAAGCTGCATGGTAGCCAGACCGACACTGCCGCTCGCAGCCGTTACCAGGACGGTTTCGCCCTTCTGCACGTTTGCCCGGTCAGTGAGCGAAAACCAGGCGGTCTGATAGGCGATCCCCACGGCAGCGGCCTGGTCAAGCCCGATCCCGTCCGGCACCGGGTAGCAATCGTGTTCCGGCGCCACGGCCTGCTCCGCGAAGCTTCCCCAATCTACCTGGATCATCACCCGATCCCCCGGTTTCACCCGGGTAACGCCCTCGCCTACCGCCGATACAATCCCCGCTCCTTCCTTGCCCGGCGCGAAGGGCATATCGGGACGGAGCTGATACTTGCCCTGAATGCTCAGCAGATCGGGAAAATTCACCGCCGCGGCGTAGAGATCGACCAGCACCTCGCCAGGCCCCGGAACCGGCGGACGAACCTCCTCGAGACGCAAATCCTCCGGCTCTCCCAATTCGTGCAACATCAGCGCGCGCATCTGTACTGTCCTTGTTAATCGAATGGCGCGATCTTATCTCGAAAGCAGAGCCCTGTCCGGGAACGCCGGACAAATTTTCCGCAACTGCGGCAGGAGACGATCATGCGAGTCGGCATTCCAAAGGAGATCAAGAACCACGAGTACCGGGTCGGCATGACTCCGCCGGGTGTCCTGGAACTGACCCGACGCGGCCATGAGGTGTTCATTCAGCACGATGCCGGACATGCGATCGGGATCGACGACGAGCATTATGAAGCCGCCGGCGCGAAGATCGCTGCCGATGCCGAAGCGGTGTTCGCGGCGGCCGACCTCGTCATCAAGGTGAAAGAACCGCAAGCCGGGGAGATAGCGCTGCTCCGAAAAGGACAGGCCCTTTTTACCTACCTCCATCTCGCGCCAGACGATGCCCAGACCGAGGGCCTCCTGAAGAGCGGTGCGACCGCCATTGCCTACGAAACCGTCACTGATCGCGAAGGCGGACTCCCCCTCCTCGCCCCGATGAGCGAGGTCGCGGGTCGCATGGCGGTGCAGGCCGGGGCCACCGGGCTCGAGATCGAACGCGGCGGCCGCGGCGTCCTGCTTGGCGGCGTGCCGGGCGTAACGCAGGGAAAAGTCGTCATCATCGGCGGCGGCGTGGTCGGCGCAAACGCGGCCTTCGTCGCGACCGGCATGGGCGCGAGCGTTACCGTCATCGACAAGGCGCAGCGGCGAATGGCTGAACTCGATTTTCAGTTTCAGAGCCTGATCACGACGCTTTACTCAACGTCGCTCAGCATCGAAGAGGCCGTGCTGGAGGCCGATCTGGTGATCGGAGCGGTGCTTGTACCCGGAGCGGAAGCGCCTCGCCTGGTCACACGCGACATGGTGAAAGCCATGAAACGCGGATCGGTGATCGTCGATGTCGCGATCGATCAGGGCGGCTGCGTTGAAACCAGCAGGCCGACCACCCATTCAGACCCGTATTACATCGAGGAAGGCGTTGTCCATTACTGCGTCACAAACATGCCTGGCGCAGTGGCCCGCACGTCCACCTTCGCGCTCAACAACGCGACCCTGCCCTTCATACTCCGTCTGGCGGAATCCGGCGTCGTCAAGGCGCTGCGCGATGACAGTCACCTGCTTCACGGCCTCAACATCCATAACGGGCTCGTGACCCACGAAGCTGTTGCGAACGCCCAGGGGCTCGATTACGCCGATCCGCTTGCCGCGCTCGGCGCGTGACGTGCGTCCTTATCTTGCAGGCGAGAAGCTGGCGGGAATCAGGACGCGGTTTTCCTGTTCGACGATCAGCGGCAAAGCAACATCGAGATAGGCTGGCCACCCCGGATGCGCCGCAAGCGCCGCTCGCCGTTCAAGCCTGTCGTCGAGGCTGTCGTATCCCCAGATATGAACAACCCTGTTCAGCCCTCCCACATCGGTGTGCCAGAACCCGACAAGGGTACCCAGCACTTCCATCTGCACCGGAAGGCCCAACCGTTCGTAGTTATCAAGGTATTCAGCCATTTTTCCAGGCTGAATGGTATATATTCGTTCTTCGTAAATCATCGCCGGTTCCTGTCGATTTCCGGCATATGAGCATTTCTCCCGATGCGACGCTACCCGGTGCGACCGAGTAGCGCCCCAAGCCGATTACAGGTAATACTGCCTGCACCCTTTTTTCTTACGCCAACTCAGGCCAGATGACTTCCCAACAAGCCGGACCAGCGGGCAACAATTCCATCCTGTCGCCCAACGTGATCGGCGTGCTTTGGATGCTGCTGGCGGTAAGCCTTCTGACCGGCATGTTCGTCACGGCGAAAATTCTCATGAGAACCCTCCCGGTTCTCGAGGTCGGCGCGTTCCGCATGTTCATGAGCCTCCTGTTCTGCCTTCCCTGGCTGTTTGCAAACGGGATCGGGGCGCTCAAATCGGAACGTCACGCAGCCCTTTTCTGGAGAGCCTTTTTCGGCGCGACATCTCTGTTCTGTGCTGTATACGCGGTGCATCACATGCTGCTGGCCGATGCGACCGTCCTGACCTTCACCATACCGCTCTGGTCGATCATCATCGCCGCACTGTTTCTCGGGGAACGGGTCCGGCTGCGCCGAACAATGGCAACCCTGGCAGGCTTTTGCGGAGTCCTTCTGGTGGTCAAGCCGCAAGCCGGAATCGATCCGGCGGCGATGGTCGCAATACTGGGCGCCATCCTCGCTGCCTGCGCCCTCGCCACCATGAAGGACCTGACACGAACCGAACAGGCGCAAAAAATCGTGTTCTACTTCCTGATGTACGGCACCGTGATCCTCGGCGTTCCGGCCCTGTTCGTGATGGAGATGCCAACCCCGACCGAATGGGCCTGGCTCGTCCTGCTGGGTTTTTTCGGATCGTCCGGCCAGTACTGCCTGACCCGGGCCTACGGCACCGGCGAAATGACAATTATCGCACCGTTCGACTTCACGCGAATCATCATATCAGGGATCGCCGGGTTCCTCTTTTTCGGCGAAGTACCCGACCTCTGGGCGGTCGGCGGTGGTGCGATAATTCTCGCATCCTGCGTCTATATCGTGCACCGGGAGGCCATGCAGAAAAAAACGCCGCCTACTCCCCAGATCAGCCGTTAGCGAGAAGGATATCGGCCATCCGGTCGAGCGGCGCGACATCCCGGCAGAGGCCGAGCGATGCGGAAAAATGTCCGCGCCGGCTCACGAAAAGATTGCCAGAAGGAACCAGCCATTTTTCGGCCAGGGAACATCCACCCCTGTAGGCCGTAATCGTATCTTCGCTTCCCAGAACCATGACAATCTTGTCCGGGTCGATCGGGACATCGGGGGATGGCTCAAGCAATGGCGCAAATTTTCCCAGGGCATCGCGCGTCCAGCCGGCGTCCTGCATTTTCTTCCTGAGACCCGTCGCGGTAGCGAGCGAACCGTCGAATGCCGCCTCGACCATATCGTCTGTCGTCGTAACCAGCAGTCCGCCATCCGGTCGGGCCGATTCCGGCCAGTTGCTCGACGCGGATAGGACGACCTGCGCGGTCAGCGCCCCAAGACTGACGCCTCCGATAGCAATCGGGGCGTCGGTCCGTTCTCGGCCCCACTGAATCCACTGTCCGGCTTCCACGACAGCCGCTTCCAGGGCGTCGATGAACCCCAGCGGGCCGCGGCCCAGGATACTTTCCCCGCCATATTCGCCCAACGGGCAGCGCCGCCCATGCCAGGGCGCTTCAGGGGTTATCAGAGCAATTCCCCTGTCGACCAGGGTCGCGGCCGGCGCAGCGAGAGATCGCCACATTTCCGGCTCAATGAAAATCCCCTGGAGCAGGATCAGGATGCCTTTCACATCTCCGTTACGGGGCATTTGGACCCTGCACCAGGCCCACTCCCCGGTGCCCAGCACCGGCGGTCGCATCCGGATCCAGAACTCGTCTCCCCTCGGTCCCGGTACGGCGTGCGACTCGTATATCCTGCTCCGTTCTGTTCCGGAAAAAGCAGCGGCCGGATCTGCCAGACGATCCATCTGCCGCAGCCGCGTCTCGTCAGGACCGGCAACCTGCCAGCGGGCCGCGGGAAGGCTGCGCCGCACCCCCGCGAAATGCCGCCGCATGAACATCAGGCGATTCGTCGTATCGACGCGCCTGACCTCCGCTTCAAGCAACACGGATTTTTCCGGCGCCGAACCGCCAAAAAATACGTTTTCCCATTTTGCGGCCGCCTCCTGCTGAAGGCGAAGCTGATCCTGCATCTCGACCAGCAGGGCTTTTGCATTTCCCAGGCGGTCCGCCGCCGGGCCGATCTGGTTGCGAAATCTCTCGAACGATCCCCCCGACCCAATTCCAGCCGCCCATCCCCGGGACATCGGCAGATACCAGTTGGCCACGAAATGGAGAGCAACCCGGTCGAACCACGGGCGCAGCAAAACCCTGCCGACCGGACCGGCAAGCAGAAAACTGGTACTCCGGTCGGGAAGCCGGTCAGGCAACGTCCCGGATTTACCGCTTTGCAATCGCGGGCACCTTGCGCTGTTTCACCCCGGTATAGGCCGAAAGCGGCCGGATCAGACGGTTGTCGGCGTCCTGTTCCATGATGTGCGCCGTCCAGCCGGTGATCCGGCTCATGACGAAGATCGGCGTGTACATGTCGATGTCGAAGCCCATCAGGTAATAGGCCGGCCCTGCCGGATAATCGAGGTTCGGATGAATGTTCTTTTCCTCCAGCATGATTTTCTGGAGAACCGCCTCAATTTCCAGCCAGCGTGGCTCCTTCCGCCAGGCTGACAGGTCTTCGAGGCATTTGTGCATGGTCGGCACGCGTGAATCGCCCCATTTGTATACGCGGTGGCCGAAGCCCATCACGACACGCTTGTCCGCAAACGCCTTCCTGAGCCACGTTTCCGCCTTATCGGCGCTTCCGATCTCCAGCAGCATATGCATGACGGCTTCGTTGGCGCCGCCGTGCAGCGGTCCCTTCAGCGCGCCGATCCCGGCGGTAACCGCGCTGTACATATCCGACATCGTCGACGTGACCACCCGGCTGGCGAAGGTAGACGCGTTGAAGCTGTGCTCGGCATAGAGGATCAGCGATACGTCGAACGCCTTCACCACCTCCTTCGGCGGCACCTCGCCGAAACACATGCGCAGGAAATTCTCCGAAATGCCGAGATCGTCACGCGGCGCGATCCGGCGCTTGCCTTTCCGGTAGCGGTAATCCGTAGCGATCATCGTCGGAATCTTGGCCAGCAGGTCCAGCGCCCGGCGGCGGTCATTTTCGGGCGCTTCGCCGCCCCACGACGTATCGGTCGCGCCAAGGAAACTGACCGATGTCCGGATCGTGTCCATCGGATGCGCGCGTTTCGGATATTTGCGGATCACGGCAAGATGATCGCGCGACAATTCGCGACGCTTGCGTTCGTTCTTCCGAAACGTATTGAGCTGAGACCGGGTCGGAAGCTCGCCGTTCCACAACAGGTAGGCGACCTCCTCGAAACAGCAATGTTCGCAGAGGTCCTGTACCGCGTATCCTCGATAGGTCAGGGAATTGGTCTCGGGGACGACCCGCGAAACGGACGTTACGTCGACAAGAACCCCGTCCAGCCCCTTCCGGATATTGGATGTACGCGCCATTTTCTTCTCCTCGTGGGGATCAGACCCGGAAATTGAATACCGACTGATCGAACCGGTTGTAGTCCTCGTAGCGGATCAACTCGTACAGGTCCGCACGTGTCTGCATTTCCTGGACCAGCCCGGACTGGGTTCCGGTCTGAGCAATCTCGCCGAGACCGCGCCCTATCGCGCCCATCGCCACACGGAGTGTGGTCACCGGATATATCACGATGTCGTAGCCGATCGATCCCAGCTCGCCGGCGGACAGCAGCGGCGATTTCCCGAATTCCGTCATGTTGGCCAGCATCGGGACATTCACCGCCTTGCGGAATTCCTCGAACTCGGCCGCGCCCTGCATGGCCTCCGGAAAAATCGCATCGGCACCCGCGTCGACATAGGCCTTGGCGCGGTCGATCGCGGCGGCCATCCCTTCCGAAGCGCGCGCATCGGTCCGGGCCATCAGAAGGAAATTCGGATCCCGTTTGGCATCGGCGGCGGCCCTGATCTTGCGGACCATTTCGTCCCTCGGCAACACCGCCTTGTTGTCCAGGTGACCGCACCGTTTCGGATTTTCCTGATCCTCCAGGTGACACCCCGCAAGACCGAGCTCCTCCAGCTCCTGAACCGTACGCGCAGCGCTCATCGGCTCGCCGAACCCGGTATCGATGTCGATGATTGCAGGCAATTCCGTCACCCGCGCGATCTGGCGACCACGCTGCGTGACCTCGGACAGGGTCGTCAGCCCGATATCGGGCAGGCCGAGATCGGCGGCCAGCGCCGCGCCGGAGATATAGACCCCGTCAAACCCGTGACGCTGGATTTCAAGCGCCACCAGGGGCGAAAACGCCCCAGGAAACTTCAGGATACGGTCTCCCTTCAGGGCTTCCCGAAAAGCGGATCGCTTTTCAGCGGCGGATCTTTCCGTGAACAGCATCAGAAAATTCCTTTCGTATCCCGTTCGGCATTTATCAGCGCGGCCTGATCCAGAACCACATTGAGACCGCAAACCGACTCCGCGTCCAGATTCGGCAGATCCTGCACCAGATCGAGGAATCTCCGGCATTCCCCCGGCGACACCAGCCCTTCGGTCAGCGTCTCGAACTTGCGGATGTAATCGGTGCGGGCAAACGGCCGCGCGCCCTGAGTGTGCGCGTTCGCCACAGCCATCTCGTCCGAAACGACGGAACCGTCGGCAAGGGTAATCTCGACCCTGCCCCCGAAAGCGCGCCTGTCGGGATCCGGCTCGTGATAGCGTTTTGTCCAGTCCGCGTCTTCCACCGTCGAAATCCGGTGCCATAGCCTGACGGTGTCCTCCCGCCGGGCCCGCTCCGGCGCATAGGACCGGACGTGGTGCCATTCGCCGTCCTGCAGCGCGACCGCAAAGATATACATGATCGAATGATCGAGCGTTTCGCGGCTGGCGTCGGGGTCCATTTTCTGCGGATCCCCTGCCCCGGTGCCGATCACATAGTGCGTATGGTGACTGGTATGGATAACGATTTTTTCGATGGCATTGAAGTCGTCGATCTTCTCCCGCATCCGGAAGGCCAGATCGATCAGGGCCTGGCTCTGATACTCCGCCGAATGTTCCTTTGTGAAGGAATCGAGGATCGCCCGCTTCGATTCGCCCGGCTCCGGCAGAGGCACGCTGTATTCCGCGTCCGGACCGCTCAGAAGCCACGCAATGAAGCCGTCCTCGCCTTCATAGATCGGCGACGGAGCCCCTTCCCCCCGCATGCACCGATCCACGGCCTCGATCGCCATCTTCCCCGCGAAGGCCGGGGCAAAGGCTTTCCAGCTCGAAATTTCGCCCTTGCGCGACTGACGGGTCGTGGTCGTTACATGCAGTGCCTGCTGAACCGCCTGGTAGATCGTCTCGGCGGGCATTCCCAGCAGCGTGCCGATACCCGCCGCCGCCGAAGGGCCGAGATGCGCAATATGGTCGATCTTGTGCTCGTGCAGACAGATCGCCCGCACCAGATTGATCTGGATTTCGTAACCCGTAACGATCCCGGCCAGAAGAGCCTTTCCGTCCTTGCCCATCTGCTGCGCCACCGCGAGCACCGGCGGAATATTGTCGCCCGGATGCGCATAATCGGCAGCCAGGAACGTATCGTGGTAATCGAGCTCTCGCACCGCCGTGCCGTTCGCCCAGGCCGCCCACTCCGCATCGACCCGGATCTCGGTTCCCAGACCGAACACGCGCGCCCCGCCCGCGCGCGGATGGCCCAGAGCCTGCGCACGCGCAGCCGCTGGCGGGGCCCGATTGATCGCGGCGAGGGCGACGGAAGCGTTATCGATGATGCGGTTGACGACCATGTCGCAGACCGCGTCATCGATCGGTGCCGAATCCTCTGCAACCTCGGCAATTTTCCAGGCAAGCTGCTCATCCCGGCTTAATTTCCTTTTGGAAGGAATCGTTTTAACTATATGTTTTAACATCTTTTATTATCCGATCAATTCCCGCTCCTGTCATTTTACCCGAATGGCAACTCGGAAGAAACCGAGCCGTCCCCAAGACATTAAATATTGGACCTGCAATCTTCACAGAATTGTGAGCTGCGGTTATTGTTTGGTAACAATCGTTTGCACATCGACTTTTTCATCCCCTCTCAAAAAAAAGAAAGGCATCAGGAATGAAAAACCCCGAAAAAATCTTGCCCAGCCTTCGAACGAGGCTTGCACTCACCACCGCCATTGCCACCGTAGCATTCGGTTATTCAGGCCGAAATGCATATGCTGGTGCCTGTAACGTAACCGTATCGCCGAATTATCTCTGCACCGGCGTCGCCGGCGCCGATTCTACCCAGAACCTGTCCGCTGCGGGATTGAATGTCACGACCGATCCGGGTTTCGGAATCAATGTCGGGGCGGGCAACGCTCTGAACCTCACGAATACAGGAGCCGGCGGACTAACTTTCAATGACGCCAACACTTCCGCGATTACCGGCAGTTCAATCGGCGTAAATGCCATCAATAACGGTTCGGGTGCCATGACGATCACGACCACCGGGACTGTCTCCGGCACCGCCACCAACGGCATCTACGCCCGAAACAACACCGGTAACGGCGTAACGGTCAATTCAGCCGCCTCTTCCGGTGGTTTCAACGGAATCGTGACCAAGAACTTCAATACCGGCGACACCAACGTCACCGCAACAGGTGTCGTCTCCGGCACTAGCTTTATCGGCATCGATTCCTACCAGGGGGTTGGAGGCGGAAGCATGACCATTTCCGCCGGCGATATCACCAGTAACTACTCAGCGATCTACGCCCGAAACTATGGTGCAGGAGCCCTCACAGTTACGGTCGATGGAACCGTGAGTGGCGCCAACGTGGCTGGCATCCAGGCCCGTACTTTCATCGGGAATCAGAGCAACATAACGCTTAATAGCGGCGCTGCCGTAAGCGGTGGGACCGGTTACGCAATCGTGAACAACGACGGAAACTCGACCGTCACCGTCAATACTGGCGCCGGAGTCACCGGAGCCATGTCCCTAAACGGGGGTACGGACGATGTGGTTTTCGACGGCGGAGATTTCTCAGCGGTAACGAACGTTTTTGGTGGCGCCGGAACGGACAGCCTGACATTCCGTAATGTCACCGGCAGCGGCATTTCCGGGGCCGTTGCAGGAATGGACACCGTAACGGTCGAAAACACGGCGGACGTAACGGTGACAGGCAACGTAGCGGCTGACAGCCTGGTTGTTGACGGCACGCTCAGGGCAGCCTCCCTGACGATCGCCGGAGGCGACACGCTGGGGGGCGGAGGCACCGTGGATACCAACAGCCTGACCGTCAACGGCAGCCTGACCGGCAACAACCTGCAGATCCGAAACAACGGAGCCGGCGCCCTCAATATCGATGCATCAGGCGGCTCCGTGAACGCCGTTGCAGGCGATGGAATTTTTGCGCGTAATAATGGCGGCAGCACCGATATGACAGTGTCCGTCAATGGAACGACCGGCCAGACCCAGGGGCTCGATCTCTATCATAGCGGCACCGGAAACCTGAGCGTCACGGCAACGGGAACGGTCACCGGCAACGCAGGTGAAGGAATTTATGCTGTCGGTACGGCGACCGGCAGCGGAATCACGATCAATGCGATCGCTGTCAACGGGACTTCTACGGGCATTCTCGCTAACAACTCCGGCAGCGGCGGAGTGAGCGTTACCGCCACGGGCACGGTATCCGGCACCGGCAATAACGGTATCTACGCCCGAAACGGCGCCGGAAACGGTGTAACGGTCAATGCCGCCGGTGTGAGCGGCGGCAATAACGGGATCGTGGCGAAGAATTCGGCACCGGCGACATGAACGTCACGGCGACCGGGGCGGTCTCAGGCACCAACTTCATCGGAATCGACGCCTATCAGGATGCAAGCGGCGGCAGCATGACGATCGCCGCCGGCGACATTACCAGCAACTATTCAGCGATCTATGTTCGCAATTACGGCTCCGGCGCGCTTACCGTGACCGTCAACGGCACCGTCAACGGCGCAAATGTAGCGGGCATCCAGGCACGCACCTTCGCCGCCAACCAGAGCAACATCACGCTCAATACAGGCGCTTCAGTCAGCGGCGGAACCGGCAGCGCCATTCTGAATAATGACGGGAACTCGACGACGACCGTCAACGCCGGCGCCAGCGTTACCGGCTCGTTCAACCTCAATGGCGGCACGGACGAAGTCATTTTCGACGGCGGCGATTTTTCCGGTGTGACGACCATAAACGGGGGCAGCGGTACGGATAACGTTACGTTCCGCAACGTCACCGGGAACGTCTCCGGCGGCACGATGGTCAACATTGAGGGCGTAATCGTCGATACGGGCAGCGATATTTCAATCAACGGAACTGTCGAAGCGAACGTCGCCGTCAACGGCGGCGGTCAGCTAAGCGCCGGCAGCTCGCCGGGACTCCTGTCGATCGTCGGTAATCTGGACCTCGGCGTGGGTTCGACCACTCTGGTCGAGCTTGGCGGCCTGCTGGGCGGAACGAATTACGATCAGATCGATGTTTCCGACGATTTAGGAACCGGGCCGATAGAGGGTATCGCCACTCTTGCTGCCGGAGCGATTATCGACGTCGACTTCTTCGGAGGTTTTGTCGCCGGAATTGGCGATAAGTTCGATATCATCATCGCCGATGACATCGTGGGCGATGTCGGTACGCTGATTTTCGATTTCAGCGATGCTGCGCTGGCATTCGGGCTGGACTGGACAGCTTCGATCGTAAGCCTTGAGGGTGGCCGAGAGTCGCTCCAGATTGTTGCCATCTCTGAGCCCGCCCCGTTAGCAACATTCCTGACAGGCCTGCTCGGCCTGTTCGGCATCGGCAGGAAGAAAGGTTTGATCAAAGCCTGAATGAAAACGGCGCCCATCGAATAAACGATGGACGCCGAAATTCATCGAAAGACGAAAATAGTTCGGACGTTACGCCGAGACTTTCTCGCGGGCTCTCTTTGCCTTCTTCGCCGGCGCTGCTTTGGTTTGCAGCTTGCGGTCGCCCTTCCGCTTGAGTTTCTGGTACTCGGCCATCGACTCCCGGAACATGGCGTCGGTTTCGGGGAAGAAACCCATCTCGACATTGATACCGTTGGGATCCTTGACGAATACCTGCGCCATCTTGCCGCCCAGGTAGAGGCGTCCCGGGCGCAGATCATAGGGAACCCGCTCTTTCTTCAGCAGTTTGAGCGTGCCTTCCAGATCGCGTCCGAAGAAGGCGACGTGATCCAGCCGGTTGCCTTCGTCGACCATCTGGTCCGGCCCGTCGCCGCGGCGCTCCGACAGATGGACGATCGGATGATCGCTGCCCTGGGCAAACAACCAGTAACCCGGAGAACCGAAATCAGGGCGCGCGCCGACATAAAGACCGAGCACCCGCTCGTAGAAATCCCTCGTTTCTTCCAGCCGGTCGGTCTGGATATTGATGTGATGCAGGCATGTAATGGTCATGGTCGCTCCCTTTCCGCGCTCATCCTGACGTGACGGTGGGATCATACCAGCCGCCACGACCTCTCTCCGATGTTACCATGCCCGGTCGCGATATCCCAAGCGCCCGGCTTGCCGCAAAGCGCCCCCTGTGATGTGATGCTGGCACCAGCCAACGGGATCGAAAATCATGATCGTCGAACAACGCACCTATACCCTGCACCCCGGTAAGGTGCCGGAATATATGAAACTTTACGAAGACGAAGGATTTGCCATCCAGACGCCGATCCTCGGCAACCTGCTCGGCTGGTACTATACGGATTTCGGACCTCAGAACCAGATCGTGCATGTCTGGGGATACGAATCCTATCGGGATCGAGACTCAAGGCGCGCTGCCTTGCATAAAAGCCCGGAATGGAGGGCATTTCTGCAGAAGATCCTCCCCCTCATCCGGTCCCAGGAAAACAAGACCCTGCTGCCGGCGCCCTGGTCGCCGCAGGGCGGGAAAAACGCCTGATGGTCGCTTTCACGCTTCGCCTGTACGAAGACCGCCTCGGCGCACGGGCGGCGCCTGAAGCCCCACTCCCCCCGCTCAACCGGGTCCTGTACCTGCGCGACGGCATGGCATCCGTTGCCTCCTATTACGCGGCGGCGACCCTGACGGAGAATTCCGCCTGGTACAGCAGTCGCGAGGAAACCGTGAATGCCGGTCCCGACGGTGCGCGGATTCTGCGCTACGAGCTGGTACGATCGGACAATGCTTCCCCCGGCGAGATTGCCGGAAACCACGTTACATCAAGGCTGCTTCTCGACGCCTCCCTCGATCTGGAGCCGGGCGACGGATATCTGATGCGCTGCGACCGTGTTGACCTGCCACCCGGCGGCATCGCCTATACCCATACCCACCAGGGAGGCGGGATCCGCTGCCTGCTGAACGGAGGGTTCGTTGTCGAAACCGAGGGCCACCGCACGGAAATCGCACCGGGAGAAGCCTGGTTCGAGGCCGGTCCTTCCCCCGTACTCGCCTGGGCCCCGGAAGACCGCGTCGGACATTTCTCGCGGGTCATGATCCTGCCGCGCTCCCTGCTCGGCAAAAGCTCTCTCAGCTACGTAAAGCCCGAGGACGCGGACAAGCCGAAGCTCCAGAAATACACCGTCTTCATCGACAGGATCATCGAAATATGAACGCCCCTGCCAATCTCCGCACCGGCGGCCAGATTCTGGTCGACCAGCTGCGCATTCACGGCGCGGATACGATCTTCTGCGTACCGGGCGAAAGCTATCTGGCGACGCTCGACGCGCTCTACGACGCCCGGGACGATATCAAGGTTGTCATCTGCCGGCAGGAAGGCGGCGCGGCCAACATGGCGGATGCGTACGGCAAGCTGACCGGCCGCCCCGGAATCGTGTTCGCGACAAGGGGGCCCGGCGCGGCAAACGCCAGTCTCGGCATTCACACCGCACATCAGGATTCTACGCCGGTCATTCTGCTGCTGGGGCAGGTCGGCCGCGCCATGATGGAACGGGACGCGTTCCAGGAAGTCGAATTCAGGCAAATGTACGCGCCCCTGTCCAAGTGGGTGGCCCAGATCGACGACCCCGCGCGTATACCGGAAATGGTCAGCCGCGCCTTTCACGTCGCGACGTCCGGCCGCCCCGGCCCGGTCGTTCTCGCCCTGCCGGAAGACATGCAGAAGGAACAGGCGGCAGCGAACGATGCGGCGCGCTATACCGAAATTCAGGCTGCGCCGTCGCCGGGGAATCTTGCGCGCCTGAAAACGATGCTGGACAAAGCCGAACGTCCGTTCGTCATACTCGGCGGCAGCGGCTGGACCGAGTCCGCCTGCGAAGATTTCCGTACGTTCGCGGAAACCTGGCACTTACCGGTAGGCGCGGCGTTCCGGCGACAGGACCTGTTCGACAACACGCACCCCAACTACGCCGGCGATATCGGGCTCGGCATCAATCCGTCGCTCGGCAGAAGATTGCAGGACACCGATCTGCTGATCGTCGTGGGCGCGCAGATGACTGAAATTATCACCGATGGGTATCAGCGGTTTTCAATCCCCTGCCTCAATCAGAAATTCGTTCATATTGCCGCTGGGCAGGACGATCTGGCGCGGGTCTACGAGCCCACGCTCGCGATCCATTCGGGCATGGTGAACTTCGCATCGGCTGTCGCCGCGCTGGCGCCGTCCGGCACGCCCGTCTGGGACGACTGGACCCGGTCCGCGAACGCGGATCACATGGAAAATATCGCCCTGCCATCGATGAAGGGCGGGGTCGATATGGGCGCCATCGTCAAATGGCTGGCCGACACCCTGCCGGACGACGCCATCATCGCCAACGGCGCCGGCAACTACACCAACTGGGTCCACAGGTTTTACCCATACAGACGGCTCGGCACCCAGCTCGCCCCGCAAAGCGGCGCCATGGGATACGGCGTCCCAGCCGCCGTCGCGGCCAAGATCGTGCGGCCGGAAAGGACCGTCGTTTCGTTCAACGGCGACGGGTGCTTCCTGATGTGCGGACAGGAGATCGCCACCGCGCGGCAGTACGACCTGCCGATCGTCTTCATCGTCGTGAATAACGGCACCTACGGCACGATCCGCATGCATCAGGAGAGGTTCTATCCCGGCCGCGTGATCGGCACCGACCTGGTGAACCCCGACTTTGCCGCGCTGGCGCGGTCGTACGGGCTGGACGGGCAGACAGTGGAACGGACCGAGGATTTCGCCGCTGCGTTCGACAGGGCGCAGGCAAGCGGCGGGCCGGCGCTGATCGAACTGAAAATTGAACAGGACCAGATATCGCCGCGTGCTACCCTGTCGGGACTGCGCGGAGCCGCCGCCCGGTAAGCGAGGTCAAGGAGGAGACAGATATGGCAGAACCCGCCCCCGCCAATACCGACTACAGCCTCAATCTGCGCCAGGTCGGCACGTTCTGCGGCGTCGAGATCACCGATATCGATCTGACGCGGCCTTTGGACGAACCGGTTGTCGAGGCGATCCGTCAGGCTCATGCGGAATACGGCGTTCTGATATTCCCCAATCAAAAGATAACGCCCGAAGACCAGAAGCGGTTCGGGCGCTATTTCGGCAATCTCACGGTACACCCTTTTTCCAGCAGCACGGAGCAGGAGCCGGACCTGATCATCTACGACCAGAAGGAAGGCAATCCGCCGCCTCCGACCGATATCTGGCATACCGACGAAACCTGGCGCGACTGCCCTCCGATGGGAACCGTCCTGTGTTCCAAGATCGTGCCGGAAGTCGGTGGAAACACCGCCTTCTGCAACATGAATGCCGTCTATGAAGGGCTCTCCGACAAGTGGCAGCAGTTTCTGTCCGGGCTCGAAGCCGTCCACGACTTCAAGCCGTTCAAGACGCTGTTTCCCAAGACGCGGGAAGGCATTGAACGCATCCGGAAATACGAGGACATGTACCCGCCGGCCACTCACCCCATCATCCGCGTACACCCCGTTACCGGAAAAAAGGTACTGTTCGTCAATCCGCAATTCACGATCTACATCAAGGATATGGACGAGGACGAAAGCAACACCGTCCTGCAGATGCTGTTCCGCAAAACCTATATCCACGAGTACCAGTACCGTCATGTCTGGCAGCCCGACATGCTGGTTTTCTGGGATAATTGCCTGGTCCAGCATTCCGCCCTTCACGATTACTACCCGAAGAGGCGTCTGATGAATCGCATAACCATCGAAGGCGGAAAACCGGTCGGCGATGCCCCGCCCGCTGAAGGACCGGCCGTTCACAAGTTTCTCAGCCCGCCGGTCATGGCGTTCGACTCCCGGCAGAAACGCCAGCACGAACTGTAAAACAGAATTTCAGGAGAATTATTTTGGATCTCGGACTCAAGGGGAAACGCGCGCTCGTCATGGGATCGACCCGGGGTATCGGCCGCCGGATCGCTGAAGTGCTAGCCCAGGAAGGCGTCGACGTGGCGGTCTGCGGACGCGACAGGGACACGGCCGAAGCGCTCGCCGCATCGATATCGAAGGACAGCGGCGTCACCGCCCGCGCCTACCAGCTGGACCTTACCGATCCCGGCTCGGTCAAGGCGCTGATATCCGGGATAGAGGCGGATTTTGGCGCCCTCGACATCGTCGTCGCGAATGGCGGCGGACCGCCGCCGGGCGGCGTGGCCGGCGTTTCAATGGAAACCTGGGAAGCCCAGTTCCGGCCGATGTTCCTGAGCCAGGTCGAAATCGTAAACGCGTTCCTGGCCGGCATGCGCGAACGCGGCTGGGGACGTGTCCTTGTGACATCCAGTTCGGGGGCGGTGCAGCCGATTCCGCATCTCGGCATATCCAATACGCTCCGGGCATCGTTGATGTTGTGGGCGAAGAGCCTTGCCGCGGAAGTTGCGGGCGACGGGGTTACCGTCAACACCGTCCTGCCGGGCCGTATCCAGACCGACCGGGTCGACCAAATCGACGAGGCGGCCGCCAAGGCCCAGGGCAAGGATGTCGAGCAGATCAGGGCAGAATCCCGCGCCACCATCCCGATGAAGCGCTACGGCACGGTCGACGAATACGCCCGTATGGCGGTGTTTCTGGCAAGCGACGGCGCGAGCTACGTCACCGGGACGATCATCCCGGTCGACGGCGGTTTTATCCGGGGAATTTAGACCTCAGCTCGCCCGATACCGGATCGAAATCCGTCACGGGACGCGCCGCCGCGTCCAGCGCTTCGGGCGTTTCACAGCGATAGAACCGCCCCTGTCCTGCCTCGCCCAGGAATTCGCCATCCTGCCAGACGACACTGCCCCGGGAAACGGTGACTGCCGGCCAGCCGGTTACCTGACGCCCCTCATACGGGGTGTAATCCATCGCGTCGTGCATGATCGATTGGGTAATGGTCACCTGCCGGTCGGCATCCCAGACCGTCAGATCGGCATCCGAACCAACCGCGATGGTGCCTTTCCTGGGATACAGCCCGTACAGTTTCGCGGCGTTGGTCGCGGTCAGCGCGACGAACCGGTGCAGATCGATCCGTCCCTTACCCACGCCTTCGGAAAACAGGAGCGGCAAACGGACCTCCAGACCGGGCACGCCGTTGGCGATCTGCTTGAAATGTGCGTCCGGGCCCGCTTTCAGCTTTCCCTCTGGATCGTCGAACCGGTAGGGCGCGTGATCGGACGAGATCACCGCAAACACCCCCTCTTCGATCCCCTTCCAGACGCTTTCCTGATTGGCCGCGTCGCGCGGCGGCGGGCTGCACATGTGCTTCGCCCCTTCCATCCCCGGCTTATCGAGGTCGTCTTCCGTCAGGAACAGATATTGCGGACAGGTCTCCGCGTGGACCTTGAGCCCCCTCGCCTGCGCCCAGCGGATCTGCTCGATGGCCTCCGCCCCCGAGACGTGAACGATCAGGACCGGCACATCGACCAGTTCGGCCAGCGCGATGCTGCGATGGGTAGCCTCGCGTTCGACCAGCATCGGCCGCGCCATGGCATGAAATTTCGGCGCGCGCAGTCCTGCTCCGATCAGCCGTTCGGCCATCCACGCGATCATGTCGTTGTTCTCGGCATGCACCATGACCATGGCGCCGTCACGCCGCGCAACCGCGAGCACGTCGAGAAACTGACGATCCGTCAGCATCAGCGCGTCATAGGTCAGGTAGATCTTGAAGCTGGTATAGCCATCCTTGATCAGCGCGGGCAGTTCCTGACCCAGCACCTGCGGGGTCGGGTCCGATACGATCAGATGAAACGCGTAATCGATCGTCGCCTTGGGCTCCGCCATCCCGTGATAGGCGGTCACCACCTCGCGCAGCGAGCCTCCGCGATGCTGGCAGGCGAAAGGAATGATCATCGTATTGCCGCCGCAGGCCGCAGACCGCGTCGCGGTAAACCAGTCATCCGCGGTCCAGATCCCCGTGGATGAAATCTGTTCGACATGACAATGGCTGTCGATCCCGCCCGGAAGGACCAGCCGGCCCGCCGCATCGATCTCCTCAGCCCCCGCCGCCAGACCTTCGCCAATGGCGACGATGACGCCATCCCGTACGCCGATATCGGCGGTGTAGCGCTCGCTTTCCGTTACGACATCGCCATTCCGGACAACAAGATCGAATTCGGGCATCGATGAATAACCTCCGTTTGTAAGCCAGCCTAAGCGGTGTAGTTTCCTCTGGCCAGACAGGAGAAACGACAAATGCTCGACGAAACAGCAAAAGGCGTTTACGCCATTGCCGCCACCCCCTTTGCCGAAGACGGCGCGCTCGATTTCGACAGTATCGACCGGATGGTCGATTTTTACGTGGAGTGCGGCGTGTCCGGCCTCACGATCCTCGGCGTCATGGGCGAAGCGAACAAGCTCTCCAACGACGAGTCCAGCGCCGTCGCCAAACGCATTCTCGATCGGCTGGATGGGCGCGTGCCGGTAGTTGTCGGCGTGTCGGCGCCGTCGTTGAACGCTATCGACGCGCTTGCGACACAGGTCATGGGGATGGGCGCCGCCGGCGTCATGGTCGCGCCGATGTCGGGGCTCCGGACCGATCAGCAGATCGAAACCTATTTTCACACGGTCTGCGACACGCTCGGCGATACGCCTATCGTGCTGCAGGATTATCCGCCGAGCACCGGCGTCTGGTTCTCCACGCCACTGCTTAACCGGCTTTTCGCTGACCTGCCGAGCCTGAAAGTCCTCAAGCACGAGGACTGGCCGGGCCTGCGCAAACTTACGCAGTTCCGCGCGGCCGAGGAGGCTGGCGAACGGCGACGGGTCAGCGTTCTTGTCGGCAATGGCGGTCTTTTCCTGCCGCAGGAGCTTCAGCGCGGCGCTGACGGCGCGATGACCGGTTTCGCCTATCCCGAAATGCTTGTCCGGGTGTGTTCCCTGCACGAAGCCGGAAAGGCGGACGAGGCGGAAGATATGTTCGACGCCTATCTCCCGCTCGTGCGCTACGAACAGCAGATCGGGATCGGGCTTGCCATCCGCAAGGAAATCCTGCGGCGCCGGGGCGTTATCTCGAGCGCGAAAACCCGTGCGCCCGGCCCGTCGCTCGACGCGCGCGATCACGCCGAACTCGACCGGCTGATGGCCCGGGTTGAAGCCCGGGCGTCCTAGGGTTTTTCGCCCTTGATGATGCGGTGTATCTCGGGCTGCGTGTAGACGCCCTCGGCAAAGCCGTACGTTCCCGGACCGCCGAGTTCCTCCACCGCCTTGCGCACGGCCAGCAGCGCCGCCTTGGTGATATTGCTGCCCACCGTCACTCGCCTGACACCCATTTCGCCCAGCTCCGAAACCGGCGGGGTACCCGGCCCGGCCAGGATGTTCAACGGCCCGTCGATGGACTTCGCAAGGGCGGCAATCAGATCGCCGTCCCGCGCACCGATCACGAAGGCACAGTTCGCTCCTGCCGAAAGATAGGCGTTGGCGCGACGCACGGTCTCGCCGAACACGGCGTCGTCGCTGCCCATCATGAACCCGTCCGTCCGGGCGTTTATGACGATATCCATGCCGCTCCCCTTTGCAGCTTCGACGGCGGAGGCGATCCGTTCGACGGACAGATCGAAATCGAGAAGCCTGCGCGGACCCGACTTGTCGCTGTCTTCGATATTCACTCCGACAGCGCCGGTCTCAATTGTGCGGCGTACCGTATCTGCAACAGCCTCCGGCGAAACGCCGTAACCTGCCTCCATGTCCGCGCTGACCGGTATATCGACCGCCGATGCGATACGCCCGACCGCCCCCAGCATCTCGTCCCGCGGAATGTTCTCGCCGTCGCAGTAACCGAGGGAGAACGCACAGCCGCCGCTGGTCGTGGCCGTCGCCTTGAACCCTGCCTCGGCGATCACGCAGGCGCTGACCGCATCCCAGCAATTCGGCAGCACGAAAATGCCGTCGTCGCGGTGCATTGCGGCAAAAGCGGCCGCCTTTGCCTTCTGGTCCGGTGCCTTCATGACGATCTCCCCCGAATTTCTGCCAGCGTAAGTCAGGCGAAAGTATCATGCGCGACAGGAACATCATCAAGCCTGGCCATTTCATCTCTCGGACGCAGTTCTTTAGGGCCTGTCCGTTTCATGTTAGGCTTTCAGACGAACCGGGAGATCAACCGATCTTTCTGAGCGAGTTCGAACGATTTAGGAGGATGAAATGAAATATCAGCGATATCTCAAAAGCGCGGGCGTCGCCATTGCCGTCACAACCTTGGCGGCTGCCGGAAGCCCGGCCTTTTCCGCCGGCAAGGACTACGTGCTGAACACGGCGTCCACAGGCGGCACCTATCATCCTGTGGGGACCGCCATTTCGACCCTCACCAAGATCAAACTCCTGCCGAAACATAAATTCAGCCTGACGGCAGTGAATTCAGCGGGATCCGGCGCCAATGTACAGGCGCTCGGCGCCAACACCGCCCAGTTTGCCATTCTGCAGGGTCTGTTCGGCTCTTACGCGGCGACGGGTACCGGTCCGGTTTCCGCGCCCCAGAAGAACGTCCGCTCGGTGACGATGCTGTGGCAGAACGTCGAACAGTTCATCATCAACAACAAATACGTCAAATCCGGGACCGTCTCCGACATGGTTGCCATGAAGGGCATGTCGATGGGAATGGGCAAGAAGAATTCCGGAACCATCGGCTCGAACCGGGTCCTGCTCAAGGGCCTCAGGATCGATATCGAAAAAGACTACAAGCTGGTCGATGCCGGATTCGGACCGACCGCAGATGCAATGGCAAACGGCCAGGCCGTCGGCGGCGGGCTGGGCGCGGGACCGCCCACCGGCGCGGTTACCAAGCTCATGGCTTCCAACAAGGGCAAGTTCACGATCCTGAATGTCACCGAAAAAGAACGGAAAATGATGGATGGCGGCCGCAACCTCTGGGTTCCCTATACCATCAAGGCGGGCACCTATCCGGGGCAGACGAAAGATGTAAACACGATCGCACAGCCGAATTTTCTGGCGGTCAACGCCGACGTCTCGGAAGAGCATGTCTACAAGCTGACGAAGGCGATATACGAAAACCTTCCGTTCCTGCAGGCCATTCACAAGGCCACAAAGGCGATGGATGTCAAAAAGGCGATGGCCGGTCTTCCGGTGCCGCTGCACCCTGGCGCCGCCCGCTATTACAAGGAAGTCGGGCTTACGATTCCGTCTCACCTGATGGCCAAATAGGCTGTTTGCTGAACTTCCGTGAGTGAGAACGAATACCGGAACCGGCGGTTGCCTGATGGCAACCGCCGGTTTCTTGAGAGCCGCGGCAATTGGCCATGACTACCGAGCCAGCAAGCCAGCCGCCGGAGCCTGTACCGGCCGGATTTCGCGACGGCATTTTTGACTTCGACCACGCCCTGAAACAGGGCGGCGTCTACTGGGCGATGAGCGCCGCCATCGTCTGTTTCGGTCTCTGGCACATCGCGACCAACGTCTACCTGACCGAGCCCGGCCATTGGCAGAACTGCATTCATTTTGGCGGGTTCGCCTTTCTCGCGGCCATTTCCTCCCCCATGTTTCCCAGACACTCACATCGGTCCTGGGCTATTGGCATGGACGTCGCCTACGGCTTGCTCGTCGCCGCCTCGGCCGGCTGGATGGCCTATGCCGAGGACGGCGTCTACGCACGCACCCTCGCCAAGACCGGGCAGGTCTGGCAACTCACCCCCATTGACTGGATTGCCGGGATCGTCGTGATTGTCGCGGCGATGGACCTGACCCGACGTTTGACCGGCTGGATCATTCCGGTCCTCATCATTATCGCCATGTCCTATATCCTGTTTCTCGGCGAATGGCTGCCCGGCACTTTCCGGGCGGCAAGCCTGCCGCTCGGCGACGTTCTTTTCCGGTCGATGTATAACGACGAAGGCATGTTCGGGATCATCACCACGATCTCGTCGGCGAACATCGCATTGTTCATGATTTTCGGCGCATTCCTGGTGGTGTCCGGCGCGTCGGATTTCGTCATCGAGTTCGCGAAAATCGTCGCCGGGCGGTTTCGCGGCGGATCCGCGTTTGTCGCCGTACTGGCGTCAGCGCTGACAGGCACGATTTCCGGATCGGCAGTGGCCAACACCGCCTCGACCGGCGTCATTACCATCCCCCTGATGAAGGCAAACGGTTTCCGTCCCAGATTTGCGGCGGGCGTCGAAGCGTCCGCATCGACCGGCGGACAGATCATGCCTCCGATCATGGGAGCCGGCGCGTTTGTGATGGTTTCCTACACCGGAATACCGTACGGCACGATTGTCCTGTATTCGATTGTACCGGCGATCCTTTATTTCATGTCGATCGGTTTTATCGTGCGCGTCGAGGCCATGAAGCACGATATCGGCGTCGAACAGTCCAACGTCGTCGACAAGCGCAAACTATATGCGGGCGCTCTCAACTTTCTGCTGCCGCTCGGCGTGATGACCTACATGCTGGTCGCGGGCTGGACGCCGAGCTATGCGGCGTGCGTCGCCATCGCAACACTGATCCTCACGAGCTGGGTCACGCCCAACAAGATGACACCGCGAAAAATCGGCGAAGCGCTTACGCTGGGCATGAAAACGGCCATTATGACAGCGATACTTCTGGTCGCGGTCGGGCTGATCAACAATGCCGTAACGACATCCGGCCTCGCCAATACCTTTGCCCTTATGATCGCCCAGTGGTCGCAGGGTTCGCTGATATTCGCCCTGATTCTTATCGGGCTGGCGTCTCTGGTGCTCGGGATGGGGCTGCCGGTCACCGCTGCCTATATCGTCCTGGCAATCCTATCGGCGCCGGCGCTGTCTGGCATGCTGGCGGACGGGCTGGTGGTTGAACAGCTGGTCAACGGAATCTCCGACCCCGCCAAGGCAGCGCTGTTTGCATTGATAGATTCGCCGCACGCCCTGAAGGTCAGCACGGGAATGAGTATCGAGGAAGCGCGGCAACTGGTCAGCGCCATGCCCTTCGAACTCGCGGTGACGATACGGCCGGCCGTGGTCGACCCCGCGACCATGACGACGATGCTCCTGACGGCCCATCTCATCATTTTCTGGCTCAGCCAGGATTCGAACGTAACGCCGCCTGTCTGCCTTGCCGCGTTTACCGCCGCGGGAATCGCGGGCTCGCCCCCGATGGCCACCGGCTTTGAATCCTGGAAAATCGCAAAGGGGCTCTACATCATCCCGCTGATCTTCGCCTATACCCCGCTTATCGGCGGCGATTTCTGGCAGGTGATCCAGATTGGTTTCTTCAGCCTGTTCGGGATATACGCCTTCACCACCCTGATCCAGCGATTTTCGGAAGGGCCGATTCCCATCTGGCTCTATCCGGTCCTGATCATCGGCGGAGCAGCGAGTTTCTGGCCGCTTGATCTCCTGATCAATATTGCAGGGGCGGTTCTTGTGACGTCCGTCGTCATCGTCACGTCGAAGATCGGACGCCGGGCCAGGGTCAGCCCGTAAACAGCCCCGAAAGATCCGGTGCGGCTCGCCCGGCGGCCATTTCCAGAACACCGTCAATCACGCGCCCGGAATCGTTGACGCCGCCATGCCGCATAAGGTCACGGGCCTTGTCGACCATCGCATCGGCGGAAAGCGCAGCGTCGGGATCCCCGAAGCACTCGTCCTTTTCCGAGCGTATCGTCGAGCCGTCTTCAAGCACGACCTCGACCGACGCACCCCAGGCCCGCGGATAGGCCGTCGCATAGGGCTCCCCAGTCCGGACACTTACCGACTCCGCGAGCTTCGCCGCTTTCGCGCGGGCTTCCACACCGAAGGCGGAGAAATCGATCTTCCCGCGTTGCAACGCGGCGGCAACACAATGCTGGATCGAGAATTTTCCTTCATATTCGCTGTTCGCGACCGGCCGGTCGCACACATCGACCGCGGCACCATAGGTCTTGACCCCGACGCTCGATATCTCGCGGCCATCGAGCTGCTGGGCAATATCGAGCGCCGCGTCAATCGCCGGATGGGTATGCCGGCAGGAGGGCCACGGCTTGATCGAGGTCAGATGCACCTGCCAGGGCGCATCCGCATCGCGGAGTACGGCATCGGGATCCGGATCGGGACAGGCGCCAGCGAAAAAACCTGCCGGGCCTTCCAGAATGGCGGGCGGCCCCGTAAAGCCTATGGCCGCAAGCTCGGCCGCGACGACGCCGGCCTCTACAGCGCGCCCGGCATGAAGATGCTTGCTCATCGCACCGGTCGCGAGAAATTCCCACAGGCCCGCGGACTGGGTACCGGCATTGCCGAGGGCATGCATCGTCTGATCGTCATCCAGCCCCAGAACGGTTGCCGCCGCCATGGCCGAGCCGTAAGGGCCGCATGTTGCCGTGTTGTGCCAGATACGGTAATGCGCAGGCCCCACCGCCATGCCGACCCGGCATGTCGCCTCGAACCCGTACAGAACCGATTTCAGGAAGGTTTCGCCGGAGACTTCATGTTCCGCGGCAAGGGCGAATGCAGCGGGCACCGTCACGCAGCCGGTATGAACGACCGACGCTCGGTGGATATCGTCGACCTCGAGAATATGGGTCAGCGCGCCCATGAGAAACGCCCGGCGACCGGCGTCGCCAGCGCGCCCGACCGACCATTCCAGCAGCCTGCGGCCGGGCTCGCTGTTGCGGCCGGCAATCGCATTGGCGACGGCATCGAGCGTGAAAAGCGCCGTTTTTTCGAAATCGTCCGCCGAAACCGGCTTTTCCCGGATAAGCCCGATCAGCCCCTGCGTGAGTGTCGGCCCATCAGCCATGCGCCGGATCAGGCAGCCTTATAGCCGGGGAACCGATCGCTGACATCGAGACCGAACAGATCGATCGCGTTCCCGCCAAGGATCCGATGCTTCTGCCTCTCGTCCAGGAACGGCAGATCATAGATCGTGCTGGGCACGTCCATGTCCCAGTGCGGATAATCCGACGCCCACAGGAGCTGGTTTTCCGCATCGATCAGATCGAACGTCATTTCGAGAACGTCCATGCGGTTCGGCATTTCCATCGGCTGCGACGTGTAATACATCTCCCGCATATATTCGCTCGGCAGGCGCTTGAGCGATGGCGCTTCCGACCAGCGCATCTTGTAATCGTTATCCAGACGCTGCATCACCCACGGAATCCAGGCCAGCCCGGATTCGATCCAGATGGTCTTCAGTTTGGGGAACCTTTCGGGCAGCGCGTTCACGATCCAGTTGCAGAGATGCACAGTATTGAACAGCGTGAACCCGAGCGCATGCGTCACGAGAAAACGGTTGGTATTCCCGATCAGCCGGTCGTTCCAGTTGTAGTTGCTGTGGAAACCGAGCGGCTTGCCCATCTCTTCCATCAGCGCATAGGTCTTCATGTAGGCATTGTCGTAAATCGGCTTGTAGCGGACCGACACGACCATGAAACCCAGCACGTTGGGTTTGTCGCCGAACTCCTTCACCGTGCGATAGGCCGCTTCCGGATCGTTGAATGGCAGATAGATCATCGTCTGGAGACGGTTCTGCCCGGGATGGCAGATCTTTTCGAGAAGCCAGCGATTGTAGCCGGTCGCCATGGCCGCCTCGACTTCCGGCTGCGGATGCGTTCCGAGCAGGAGCATGGGAGTCGGAAAAATGCAGCCGTAATCGACGCCCATCGCATCCATCCATCGGAGGCTCAGATGCACGTCCCGGTGGGTTCCGTCCGCCGGCGTCTCTTCCAGCTTGCGCAGGGGATAGCGGGTGATGCGGCCGGCGACATCCTGATAGCCCACGGCGCCCGGCATCATGGGCGACTGCACGCCGGTTCCTCCGGCGGTATAAACCAGCCCCGCCTGTTTCAGGACCGGATCGTCGAAATACTGGATGATCTCGCGCAGCGACTCGTTTTCGTAATGATGACAGTCGACATCGACGATCGGGAACTCGGAATACTTCCGGGCGTCGCGCTGACGCGCGGCGTTTGTCAGAAGCTTCTCCGTATCGAACGATTCAATCGACTGCTTGTGGATATCGCTTGTCGCGAGTTCCATAACCCTCTCCCGAATGCAAAAATTGACGGTCGATCAGGCGCCGGACCAGGCCTGCCACAGCCCAAGTTCGAAAACCTCGACATTGACCGCCCGCATCATCGACGTACACATGATCATCGCTGCCGTCGCCGGAACGGCCCGTCCCGGCAGAAATGGCGACCACCGCTCGCCGAGCTGGAACTTGACCGAATAGAGTCGCGTCAGCGCGGTCAGCCCTTCCTGGACGAGCTCGTCGGGGATCGGTTCTCCTTCGGGAAGCGCCGCCATCTTGCGGGTGAATTCCCGCATGGCGGCCTCTTCCTCGGAGATATCGGCGATCGGTTCCCCGCCCTCGGGCAGATCGGCAATTCTGGGATCCTGGGTAGCGGGATTTTCAGGCGATGACATAAACCTCGTCCCCACGGACCTCTACGTTATAGCTGCGCAGCTTCCACTGGGCATCGCCGCAGGCAACGCCGTCATCCATACGGAATTCCCATCCATGCCACGGGCAGACGATATGCATTTCATCGTGATTGAAGCGCATTCCGTGATACGTCTTGTCTTCCGCGATCACCTCTTCCACCTTTGCCATGAGCATCCCCTCACAGGCGGGGCCGCCCTGGTGCGGGCACAGGTTCGCGTAGGCGTACCATTTGTCCTTGATGAAATAGACCCCTACTTCCATCGTGTCGCTTGTCGGAACGATCTTCTTGTCGCCGTCCTTGAAATCGGAAGTCTTGCCGACGAGTATTTCCTTAGCCATCTTGGTTCCTCTGTGTTCTTTCCCTGCCTGAAGGTTTCAACGCCCCGCCAGGTTCTGTCAAACCCAGGCACATCCTTTTCTTGCTGGTTTTCCAGCCGAATTACGAAGGCCGGGAGTTTGCCCCGGCCTTCGCATGTCATTGGGCCCGGTGCGATCAGGCCGCGTTCTTGTGGTAGTCCGGATACCGGTCCGAAACATCCATGTTGAAGATCCGGATCGCGTTGCCGCCAAGGATGTTCCGCTTCGCCTTTTCGTCCAGGAACGGCAGATCGTAGATCGTGCTCGGAAGATCCATGTCCCAATGCGGATAATCCGACGCATAGAGGAGTTGGGTTTCGGCGTTGATGAACTTGAAGGTCGATTCGAGGAACGACAGATCGTTCGGAATCTCCATCGGCTGCGAGGTGTAATACATGTCCTTCATGTATTCGCTCGGCAGCTTCTTGAGGCTCGGGCATTCGGACACGCGCATCTTGTAATCGTTATCGAGACGCTGCCCCAGCCACGGCACCCATGCCAGGCCCGATTCCGTCCAGACGACGTCCAGTTTCGGGAACCGCTCGTTCAGCCCGTTGGTGATCCAGTTGCACATGTGGATCACGTTATAGAGCGTGAATCCCAGCGCATGAGCCGCGATAAAGCGGTTGGTGACCGACATCAGCGGATCGTTCCAGTTCAGACCGGAATGGAAGGTGAGCGGTTTGCCCATCTCTTCGATCAGCGCGTAGGTCTTCATATAGGCGTTGTCATGGATCGGCTTGTAGCGCGGGCTGGTCACGACGAAGCCCATGATGCCGGGCGCATCGCCGAAATCGAGAACCGCCTGATAGGCTGCTTCCGGCGTGTTGAACGGCAGGTAGACGAAACCCTGAACGCGAGGATCGTGCGGCAGAACGCGCTCGATCAGCCACTTGGTATAGGCGCGCGAATAGGCGACTTCGAGTTCCGCCTGCGGCATAAGCCCGACCGACAGCATGCCGGTCGGGAAAAGACCGATATAATCGATGCCCATCGCATCCATGAAGCGCCGTGACAGATGAATGTCGCGATGCGTACCGTCCGCCGGCGTTTCCTCGATCTTGCGCAGCGGGTAACGCATGACCCGGCCGCCGATCGGCTGGTAGCCTCCCCGTCCGCGGCTCAGGATATTCGGCGCGGCGGAGGCAAGCTGATGGATGACGTCATCTTCGATGTATTCGAGGACTTCGTTGAACGATTCGCTTTCGTACTGATGCGCATCCGCATCGACGATCGGAAACTCGTTGAACTTACGGGCGTCGCGCTGGCGCGCGGCATTGGTGAGCAGCTTCTCGGTGTTGAAGCTGTCGACGCTCATCTTGTGATAGCGGTCACTTGTCGGTAGTTCCATCTCACTCTCCTGTCATGTCCGATGCGGACGCTTATTGGAACAATATTACACCATGTTTCTATTCGGGATAAAGCGGCGCCCGAAACTTTGTTCCGGGAACCAAAATGCCGCCCGCCGGCCGGTCTTCCGGACCCAGATGACCGTAACGATTCCGGTAGGCCGGCGCCAACGGACGGCCGCCCGGCGTCGCAAGCCACAGGCGCAAGAGATTCCGCCTCCGTTCCGGCTCGGGGAAATCCTCGAACTCAGTCCGGGAATGCACCGTCACGTGATTGTGCAGGAACTGGATATCTCCCTGCTCGAAATCCATGCCGTAGGCCAGTTCCCGCGCCATCTTCGCGAACAGGTCCAGCGCATACTTCAGCGCCTGCGACTGGGGCGGAAGTTCCTCAAACCGGCTGGCGGACCTTATGTAGCCCCCCTGCCAGCTCACCGTCATGTAACCCGCCTCGAAATTGAAAACCGGTAGCTGGAACCACGGTTCCTTTCCTTCGGGTATTTCGTTCCTCCGGTCCCGGTAGATCGGCTCGGCCAGGGCCGCCGCCAGTTCCGGATGGCTTTCAAGCATCCGGTTATAGATGTTCAACGAACTCGTGACCGTGCTGAGACCGCCCGATTTCGCGGGATGCAGGCAGAGAAGGCTGACGACATCGCAGGAATCGCAATGGAACGGCAGCTGTTCGTGCGTCTGATACCCGCGGTTGTTCGGATTGGCGAGAGTCGTGCCGCCAAGATCGGCGACATGCCCGAGGAGATGCCCTTTCGAATTCTGCGAAACCGGATCTCCGACATGCAGCCCTATGCACCAGAAGGCAATCGCCGCCTGCAGACGCGAATACCTTTCAACCGGCACGCCGCGAACGACCGCTAGACCTCTGCCGTTGACGATGTCATCGGCAACGGCATCAAGCTTCGCGCCAAGCGTCGGCAACGCAAAATCGTCCCGGTCGACTTCAAGAACGCTCTCGATTCGTGGTTCGAGATCGGCGATGACCGCGTCAAGCTCTGCTATATCACCGCTGGTCAGTGTGTGAATCCAGCTCTGGTCTGCGGCAAGGTCTTCCCGCGTCCAGGCCGCGGGATCGACGACGGGCTGAAGAGGCGCAACGGGCCTTCGCATCCGCGACACTTCTTCCCTGATTTCAGCATTTGCCATAACGCGATTCTATACCCGCAAATACGGCATGAAAATAGGCATTTGCATCTAAAAATGCGCCGCGCCTCTATCGACAAGGTGTTGTCCCAACACTAACATTCGCAGCCCGATTGTTGATTCCGGAACAACCGGTGCGCGCTTCGGGCGGGGAGAAAAGGGTTACATGACGTTCCTGACAAACCACGAAATCATCAAGCATGCCCGCCGCAACGCAACGGGCCCGGTGTGGGACTATGTCTGCGGCGGCAGCGAGAGCGAAACGGCGATGCGACGCAACCGCATGGCGCTCGATTCGATCGCTTTCCGGCCGCGCGTGCTGACGGACATTACCGAAATCGACTATTCGACCACCATCCTCGGTCAACAGTCGCGCCTGCCGCTCTTTCTCGCGCCTGTCGCCTCGCTGCAGCTCATCCATCCCGAAGGCGCGAAGGCGTCCGACGACGCGGCGGAGGAATACGGCATCGTCAACATGCTGAGCGGCCACACCCAGCCTCACTTCAAGGATATCGGTGCAAACAGCCCTCATGCCAAGATCTATCAGATTTATGTTCGCGGCGATGACGGATGGATCGAGGAGTTGCTCACCGCAGTCAGGGCCGCCGGATTTTTCGCCCTGACCGTGACCGTCGATGCCGCCGTCTACAGCAACCGCGAACGCCAGATGATGCATGGCTGGATCCCGCCGACGCGGCGCAACGCCGAAGGCCGCGAATACCTTGCCGGGCTGGACTGGGATGTGTGGGACCGGATGGCCGAAATCTGGGACGGGCCGATGATCCTGAAAGGCGTCAGCACGGCGGCGGATGCAAAGATGGCCGTCGAACACGGGGCGGCCGCCGTCTATGTCTCCAACCACGGCGGACGGCAACTCGATTACGACCGGGCGACGATCGACGTCCTGCCGCGCATCGTCGACGCGGTCGAAGGACGGGCGGAAATTTATGTCGATGGCGGGTTCGTCCGCGGCAGCGATGTGGTGAAAGCCATTGCTCTCGGCGCCAACGCGGTCGGCATCGGCAAGCTGCAGGCCTGGGCGCTCGGCGCCGGCGGCAAGGATGCCATTATCGACTGCCTGACGATCCTCGAAGACGAAATCAAGATCGCCATGGGGCTGCTCGGCGTTACCTCGCTCTCCGGGCTTGGGCCCTCGCAGCTCGCAAAGGCCCGTCCGGTCGCGCCACCCCACGAAATGAGCGCGTTCCCGCATCTTGGCGGACAGATTCTGTAAACGACCCCTTCCCGTACTGGAGAACAAGATGAGCGACGAAGTCCTCTTTCACACCGCCCATGACATGATCCTCATGGCCCGCCGCAACATGGTTCAGGATGCGTGGGACTATGTCTGCGGCGCCGCCGAAAGCGAAACCAGCCTGCGGCGAAACCGCATGGCGATCGACAGCCTCGCGCTCCGCCCGCGCGTCTGCCGCGATGTCAGCGATATCGACACGTCCTGCGAAATGCTGGGCGTCAAGATGCGTATCCCCGTGTTTCTCGCGCCGATGGGCTCGATCCAGAATTTCTCGCCGAACGGCGCGCTCGACGTCGATACCGCGGCGGAGGAGTTCGGCGTCCAGAATTTCATTTCCACCGTGACCCAGCCTGAGCTCGAAGTCATCGGCGACAACACGCCGCACCCCAAGAACTTCCAGATCTACGTGCGCGGCGACGACCAGTGGATCAAGGACCTGATCAAGCGGGTCAAGGCGTCGAACTATTCTCAGGTGACGCTGACGGTCGACTCGGCCTTCTACGGCAACCGGGAACGGCTGAGCCCGACCCAGCTGGCGCTGCGGCGCGTAGCATCGCGCGACTGGCAGAAGAAAATCACCTGGGACACGGTGAAAATGGTCAAGGACGAAATCGACGGCCGGCCGTTCTTCGTCAAAGGCATACAGACCGGCGAGGATGCCGCCATCGCCGTCGAGCACGGCGTCGATGCCATCTATATCTCCAACCATGGCGGACGCCAGCTCGATCAGGTGCTGGGCAACATGGACATGCTTCCGGAAATCGTCGAAGCGGTCGACGGCAAGGCCACCGTCGTCATCGACGGGGGGTTCACCCGCGGCACCGACATCATCAAGGCGCTGGCCCTTGGGGCCGACGCGGTCGGAATCGGGCGGCTCCAGGCCTGGGCGCTCGGCGCGGCCGGCGCCCCCGGGCTGGTGCACTGCCTGACCCTGCTTGAACGGGAAATCACGACCTGCATGGGGCTGATCGGCGTGACCAGCCTCGACCAGCTCAGCCCGAGCTACGTCACCAAGGCCCCATGGGTCCGCCTGCCGCACGAGCACAGCGCGTTCCCGCATTTGAACGGGCCGATCCCCTGACCGGATAATTCTGTATCATTTGAAAAGGGCGGGATAGATTCCCGCCCTTTTCTTTACCGGTCGTTGCCCACCGGGGCCCGATGCAGGAATTCCACGATGGGCGGCATCAGGCCCGGCGCAAGCGGCAGCAACGGCTTGAAATAGGTCGCGTAATTATCCTGCCGGTCCGCCGGCGCGGTTTTGAGCACGTGGTTCATGCCTTCGATCTTGATCAGGCGCACGTCATCCCGAGCCGCTTTCAGCCTTTCGGCATCCGCCATCGAGACCTGAAAATCGGTGGTCCCGTGAACGACGACAGCCGGAACCGACAGCTCTGAGAGCGCCGTCGCGGGATCGTAAGCGAACCACGAAATCAGATAGGGCTGAATGCTCGGCCGGTAGGCTCCCATGAGTTCCTGCGAAACGGTAGAAACCGTTCGCCCCTCCTCCATCGCCTCGAGAAGCGCCAGGGTCTCTCCCATCAACGGTTCGGGAACCACCACTTCCGGCGCCCCGACCTGTCGTCGCAACACATCCGCCGCCCGATAACCTGCGCCGCACAGCAGGATGAGACCCGATGTCCTGAATTGCTGCGCCGCAAGCGTCGCCACCAGGGCTCCTTCGCTGTGGCCCATCAGGAACACGTTTCGCACGCGCGGCATGCCCTTCAGGAAACGGGCCCAGCATACCGTATCGTCGACGAAAGTCTCGAAGCGGAGGTCTTCTTCCCGCCCCATGGCAGGCTGGCTCTCGCCAATTCCCCGCTTGTCGGTGCGGATCGAGGCGAAGCCTTCGCCGGCCAGCGCATGCGCCACCATTTCGAGCGCGTTATTGTTGAGCCCCGCCGGGCTGTTGCCGTTCCGGTCGGTCGGGCCGGAACCGGAGCAGATCAGGACCGCATCCACCCTTCCTTCGGATGACGGCAGGGTCAGCGTCCCGTACAGCCGCTCCCTGCCCTCTCCGATCGAAACCGGGCGTTCGGAATGACCCATCCAGGGTCAGGCCGCCGCCTTCTTCGCGTCCTGAATTGCCGACCACACCCGCGCCGGCGTCGCCGGCATGTCGAGATGACGGATGCCGTAGACCGACAGCGCGTCGACGACCGCGTTCATCACCGCGGGCACCGCACCGACCGTACCGGCTTCGCCCGCGCCCTTTACGCCGAGCGGATTGGTCGCCGTCGGGCAAGGGTTCGACTGAACCTCGATATAAGACAGGTTGTCGGCGCGGGGCATCGCGTAATCCATGAAGGAACCGGACATGAGCTGACCGCTGTCGGGATCGAACACGATCTCTTCCAGCAGCGCCTGACCGACGCCGTGGACAACGCCGCCCTGGATCTGCCCCTTGAGCGTCAGCGGATTCAGAACCGTTCCGACATCGTCGACCACATTGTAGCTGACGATTTCGATCACGCCCGTTTCTTCGTCGATCTCGACCTCGCAGACATGACACCCGTTGGGGAAATTTTCGGCCGACGTCTCGAACACCATGGTCGCGCTGAGACCGGGCTCGATATCGCCCGGCATGCCGCCCGGCTTGTATGATCCCCTGGCCACATCCGTCAGGCTGATCGTCCGGTCCGTACCGGCGACGCGGAACTGGCCTTCGCCGAACTCGATGTCCGCCTCGGCGGCTTCCAGCATGTGCGCGGCGATCCTGGTCGCTTTCTCGATGATCTTCTGCGAACAGCGCAGCACCGCACCGCCGCCGAGTGTCGCCGAGCGCGAACCGCCGGTACCGCCCCCGAAGGGAAGCAGCGCGGTATCACCTTCCGCGAAGCTGATGCTGTCGGGATCGACGCCCAGCGTCTCGACCATGATCTGCTTGTAGATCGTTTCGTGCCCTTGGCCCTGCTGGGTGGTCCCGACATGAAGCGTGATGGACCCCGACGTATCGAAACCGATCTGGGCCTGTTCCAGGCTGGGAGCGCCGGCGCGCTCGATCGAATTCGAAATGCCGACCCCACGCAGTTTTCCGTTCTTCGCCGACATCTCTCGACGGGCGGAGAAGCCGTCATAGTCCGCCATGACCAGCGCCTTTTCGAGATTGTCCCCGAAATTGCCGCTGTCATAGGTAAACACCAGCGCCGTCTTGTAAGGGATATTCTCGGGCGCGATCTGGTTGCGACGCCGCAGTTCGGCGGGATCGACGGAAAGCTCGTCCGCCGCCAGGTCGATCAGCCGTTCTATGACGTAGGACGCTTCCGGCCTTCCATTGCCGCGAAACGGACAGATCGGGTTGGTGTTCGTAAAGACTCCCGAGACATCCACATGCATCGCCGGAATGTCGTAGGTCCCCGCCATGGTGCCAAGATTGGCGACCGGCGGCAGCGTTCCCTTGGACGCCAGATAGGCCCCGACATTGGTCCAGCTCTGCGCCCGGACGCCGAGGAACTTGTAGTTATCGTCGAGCGCGATCTCGCCTTCCCAGTGAACGTCGCGCCCGTGATGATCGCTCATGAAGCCTTCGGTCCGCTCGCATACCCATTTGACCGGCCGCCCGATGCGCTTCGACGCCCACAGAACCAGGACGACCTCCTGATAGGTGCCGCCGCGCAGGCCGAAGCTGCCGCCCATGTCGCCGCAGACAATCCGCATCTTCGATTCCGGAAGGTTGAAGATCTTGTTGCAAAGCTCTTCGCGGACCTGCCACGGGTAATGGACCGCCGTATAGAGCGTCCAGAAATCGCGGGCTTCGTCGTAGTGGCCGATCGCGCCGCGCGGCTCCATCGTCGCGTGGGCGCTGCGGTTGACCGGCAGCCGCCCTTTCACCACATGCGCCGCCTTGTCGAACGCGGCATCGGTCGCCGCCTTGTCGCCGCACAGATGGACGAAGCAAATGTTGTCGTCGGCACCTTCCCATACCTTGGGCGCACCGGGCTGCACCGCCTCGTACGGCGTGGAAACCGTCGGAAGCGGGTCGTAATCGACCTCGATCAGCTCGGCGGCGTCTTTTGCCTGCTCCAGCGTCTCGGCAATGACCAGCGCGACGTAATCGCCGACCATCTTGACCTCGTCGAGCACGAGGACACGGCGCACCGGCTCGTACATCGGCGATCCGTCGCGCCGCTTCTGCTTGGGCGTGCACTCCAGAATGCCGTACCCGTCATCGACGTAATCCTGCCCGGTCAGCACCTCAATGACGCCCGGCGCTGCCTTTGCCGCAGACGTATCCATCGATTTTATCTTCGCGTGTGCGAAGGGCGAACGCAGGATGAACGCCCGCGCCTGGCGCGGCAGCGTGTTGTCGTCCATGTACCGGCCACCCCCGGTGAGCAGTCGGGGGTCCTCTGTTCTCGGTACGGGTTGGCCGATGCCGAACTTCTCAACCATGTCTCTGGTGCTCCCAAAATTTCTGCGTTTTCCGGCCTTCGCCGGCTGCGCGGATCATAGGCGGCGATACCCGATTAGAAAAGGGCGCGCGGGTAGCCCGCCTCCCCGCTCGCTGCTATTTTGTCGCCATCGAAACATCCACGCAGGAAAGGCGTACTCACATGGCCGACGAGACCTCCGGCATCCGCAAATCGAACACCCGCTATCAGTCCGACGTCATCGTCGACATGATCAAGCTCTATGATTTTCCTGCAATTCCGCTGAACCCCGGGGCGAGCTATCGCGGGCTGCACGATTCGCTGGTGAATTACGGCGAAAACGATCCGCCGATGATCCTGTGCAATCACGAGAAAATCGCGATCCAGATTGCCCACGGATATACCAAGGCCACCGGAAAGCCGATGGCAGCGGCGGTCCATAACGTGGTCGGGCTGCTGCATGCCCCGCTCGCGATCTACTACGCCTATATCGACCGCTGCCCGGTCTTCGTGATCGGCGCGACCGGCCCGATGGATGAGAAACTTCGACGGCCGTTCATCGACTGGATCCATACCGCCTTCGCTCAGGGCTCGGCGGTCCGCGACTACACCAAGTGGGACTATCAGCCCGGCAGCGTGCACGGCATTCCCGATTCCTTCGCCCGCGCCTATTCGATCATGATGACCGAGCCGCAGGGACCGGTTTACATGGTCTATGACGCCGGCATCCAGGAAGCGGAGCTGACCGAGGAGGTGCCGATACCGCCGGCCAGTGCGATCAAGGTCCCGCCGCGTCTCGCCGCCGACCCGGAACTGATCGCCCAGGCCGCCGACCTGCTGCTGGATGCCGATTATCCGGTGCTGCTGACCGAGTATGCAGCCCGCGCGCCGATCGGCTACGACGACACGGTGGCGCTGGCAGAGACCGTGGGCTCGCCCGTGTTCGACATCAACAAGCGTCTGGGCTTCCCCAACAAGCATCCGCTCAACGTCTCGATGCACGGCGACGCGTTCAAGGGCGCTGACCTCGTCATGGCGCTCGACGTGGTGGACTGGACGCGCGGATCGCACAAGCCCAACTGGGAAACCCGCCAGGTCGAGGCGATCACCACGCCGGACTGCAAGTGGATCGATGTCGGTTTCGCCGATATCGAGATCAGCAAATGGGCGACCGACTACAACAAGCACCACAACTGGGACATGCGCATCCTCGCCGATACGGCGAATGCCATCCCCGCCCTGACGAAGGCCTGCGCCGAACGCATCGACGGCAATGCTTCGCTCAGGAAGAAGATCGACGACCGCGCCCAGGCCGTCGGCGAAAAACATGCAGCGCAATGGGCCAAGTGGCAGGAACAGGTCAAGGACGAATGGGACGAAATGCCCATGCGCGAATCCCGCATGGCCGCGGAAGTCTGGGAAGCCATCAAGGGAGAGGACTGGGTTCTCACCGCCGGTACGCTCAAGGACTGGGTCCGCAAGGTATGGGACTTCAACCAGCCGTACCGTCACCCCGGCCGCGATCTCGGCACCGCAACGCAGTTCGGCATCTCGATGGGCGTCGCCTACGCCTACAAGGGAACCGACAAGCTGGTGGTCGATCTTCAGCCCGACGGCGATCTCATGTTCGATCTCGGCGCGATGTGGGTTGCGGCGAAGTACGAGATTCCGTTCCTCGTCATCATGTACAACAACCGCGCCTACTATAACGACTGGGCGCACCAGATTTCGGTCGCCAAGAAACGCGGCACCGATGTCGAGCGCGCCTATATCGGCATGGATATCGAAGGCCCGGAACCGGACTTCGCCCACATCGCCAAGGGTCTCGACTGGTATGCCGAAGGACCGATTTACGATCCGAAGGAAATCCAGGCGGCCGTGAAGCGCGGCATCGAACAGGTCAAGGCCGGCAAGCCCGCCTTGATCGACATCATCACCTGGCGGCGCGGCGAAGCGTCCTGATTCAGACCCAGAAAGGGAGCGTGTCGAAAGATGAGCGGCATCAAGAAATCCAATACCAAGTACCAGTCCGACGTCATCGTCGACATGATCAAGTCGTACGGGTTCGAGCATATCGCGCTTAACCCGGGGGCGAGCTATCGGGGCCTGCACGATTCCCTCGTCAATTACGGCGAGAACGACCCGCCGATGATGCTGTGCACGCACGAGAAGATCGCGGTCCAGATGGCTCACGGCTACGCGCGCCATTCGGGCAAGCCGATGATCGCCATCGTGCACAACCTCGTCGGTCTGCTGCATGCCCCGATGGGCGTCTACTACGCCTATCTCGACCGCGCGCCGGTCTTCATCATCGGGGCAACCGGCCCGGTCGCGGAGAACAAGCGGCGTCCCTTCATCGACTGGATTCATTCGGCCCATGTACAGGGACAGGTAATCCGCGATTACGTGAAATGGGACGCCCAGCCGGCCACGATCGATTACGTACCGGATTCGTTCGCCCGGGCCTATTCGGTGATGATGACCGGCCGTCAGGGCCCGATTTACATGTGCTACGACGCCGGTCTCCAGGAAGCCCCGCTCGAAACGGAAATAAAGATGCCGCCGTCGGACACCATGAAGGTTCCGGCGCAGGCCGCCGCCGACCCGACCGCGCTGAGCCAGGCCGCCGACATGCTCGCCGCAGCCGAACGCCCAGCCATCGTCGCGGATTTCGCCGCCCGGCCGCCGCATGGCTGGGACCATGTGGTGAACCTCGCAGAAACGCTGGGCGCGAGCGTGTGGGACGTGAATTCGCGACTCAACTTCCCCGGTACGCACAGGCTCAACCTCTCGATGGATCATCAGGCCTGTTACGAAGATGTCGATTGCGTCCTGCTGCTCGACGTCGCCGATTTCGAAAAACAGACCCATGTCCGCGATATCTCCACACGCACAGTCAAGCCGGCAGTCAAGGAAGACGCCAAATGGATCGACATCGGCTGGACCGATACCGAGATCAGTAAGTGGTCGATGGATTATTCGCGGACGCTTCATGCCGATATTCGCATGACAGCCGACGTTGTCACCGCCGCACCGATGCTGACCGACCTGCTCAAGGAACGCATTGCGAAGACTGACGGGCTGGCGAAGAAGATCGCCGACAGGACCGAGCTGATCGGCAAAAAACACGACGCCCTTCGCGCGAAATGGCGTGAGGAAGCGGAGGAAGACTGGGATTCCCAGCCGATGACGGTGGGTCGCCTTGCGCTGGAGGTCTGGGAAGTCATCAAGGACGAGGACTGGGTGCTGACCGCCGGCACCATGCATGACGCGGCACGGCGGCTTTGGGACTTCGACCGGCCGTACTGCCACGGCGGGCGCGAACTCGGCACCGGCACGCAGATCGGCACATCACTTGGCGTGGCACTCGCCAACAAGGGAACGGGACGCCTCTGCATCGATCTGCAGCCCGACGGCGACCTGATGTTCGACGCCGGCGCGCTCTGGATGGCGGCCAAGTACGAAATCCCGATGCTGATCGTGATGTACAACAACCGCGCCTACTACAATGACTGGAACCACCAGATCGTCATCGCCAACAATCGCGGCACCGATCCGTCGCGCGCCTATATCGGCATGGACTTGCTCGACCCCGATCCGGATTTCGCCGGCCTCGCCCGCTCGCAGGGCTGGTGGGCGGAAGGCCCGATCGAGAACGGAGACGACGTGCAGGCGGCGCTCCGGCGAGCCATCGAGCAGGTCAAGAAGGGCAAACCCGCCCTGGTCGATACGATATGCCGGCGCGGCAAGGGCAAGGCGGCGCTGACATAATTCGTTCAGCTCTTCATGGTTGGCGAGAACCAACAATGACGGCTGTGTTAGGCGAACAAGATGAAACTCGACCTGTTCAACCACATCCTCCCCAAGCCCTATTTCGAAAGGCTGGTCGATATCATCCCGGACAAGAGGATGCTCGACCGCTATCCGAAAATCCCGACTTTGTGGGATCTCGATGCGCATCGGGCGATGTTGGAGGAATACGCGGACGAGCAGTATTGCCAGGTCCTGTCACTCGCCAACCCGCCGCTGGAGATGCTGGCCGGACCGGGCGACAGCCCGGAGCTGGCCCGGATCGCCAATGACGGGATGGCCGAAATCTGCCGGAACTATCCGGACCTGTTTCCGGCCTTCACCGCATCCCTGCCGATGAACAACCCGGATGCCGCTCTGGCCGAGGCCGAACGCGCCATGGACCAGCTGGACGCGCGCGGCGTGCAGGTTTTCTCGAACGTTCTCGGCAAACCGCTGAGCGCGCCCGACTACGCCTCCCTGTTCGATCTGCTTGCCGAACGGGACCTGCCGGTCTGGGTGCATCCGATCCGCGGGCCCAACCATCCCGACTACGCAACGGAAGACGTCTCGGAAAACGAAATCTGGTTCACCTTCGGCTGGCCGTACGAGACCAGCGCCTGCATGACGCGGCTGATCTATGCCGGCCTGTTCGACCGCAATCCGGACCAGAAGATCGTCACCCACCATATGGGCGGCATGATCCCGTTTTTTGCCAAGAAGATCGCTGTCGGGTTCGAACAGCTTTTCGAGGACGACAAGCGTAACCCGCACGCCAAACGCGCCGGTCTGAAGAAGGACCCGCAGGACTATTACCGCCTGCTGCATGCCGACACGGCGCTCAACGGATCCGAAGCGTCTACCGCCTGCGGTCACGCCTTCTTCGGCACCGGCCACAGCCTTTTTGCAACCGACGCACCGTTCGATCTGCGGGGCGGCCGCGATTTCATCGAAGGCACGATCCGGGCTGTTAATGCGCTCGACATCCCTGACGATGAACGCGACGCCATCTTCTCCGGCAATGCGAGAAAACTCCTGAAACTGGACTGATTTCATGGAAACAAGAAACGTCACGATCCCGCTCCGGGACGGCGAAATGGGCGGCTATCTCGCCCTGCCCGACGGAACGCCAAAAGGCGCCATCATCGCCATCATGGAAATCTGGGGCGTCAACGACACCATGAGAAGCCACGCGAAGGAATTCGCCGAGGCCGGGTTCGTGACGCTGGTGCCCGACATCTTCTGGCGGCAGGAGCCCGGGCTGGAGCTGCGCGACACCGACCCCGACGACCAGATCAAGGCGTTCGATCTCTATTATTTCTACGATTACAACCTCGGCTGTCAGGACATGGAAGACACCATGGCGTATCTGCGCGGCCTGCCCGAATGCAACGGCAAGGTCGGCGCGGTCGGCTACTGCCTCGGCGGGAAAATGTGCTTCCAGCTCTGTTGCCGCACCGACATCGACTGCGCGGTGGCTTATTACGGCACCTATATCGAACACTCGATCGCCGAAGCCCCGAACCTGCACCGACCCTTCATGCTGCATCAGGCCATGGCGGATGCCTGGGTGCCGCCCGCCGTCTGCAAGTTCATCCAGCGCCAGCTAACGCCGAACAAGCTGGTCGAAATTCATGAGTACGAGGGCGCGGATCACGCCTTTGCGCGCCATGGCAGCCCGGTTTTCGATGCCGAACATGCGACGCGGGCGCTGAACCTGTCGGTCGATTTCTTCGCCAAACACCTGACATGAAAAAGGCGGGCAATGCCCGCCTTCTCCATCTGCAATCGCTTTACGATCACGCCTCGCGGGCAGGCGGCGGTACCGCATAGCCCTTTTCGACGTGGACGTTGAGCAGGTACGGCTTGCCGGCATCGACGGCCTTGAGCCCCTCTTCGATCGCGCCGACCAGATCGCCGACCTTGGTGACCGGGCCGGCCGAGGTGACGCCCAGCGACTTGGCGTATTGCTGGATGCCCACTTCCGGGTCGTCGATCCGCTGCCCGATCCACCGGTTTTCCGGCGGCCGGTTACGCATTTTGGCGACCGTTTCCTGATGGATTTCGTCGTTAAAGTTGGACCGGTTGTTGGAGATGATGATCAGCACCGGAATGCTGTAATGGGCCGCCGTCCAGAGCGCTGACGCGCCCTGCATGGTATCCCCGTCGCCGAGAATCGCGACCGTCGTGCGATCGGTATCCTTCAGCGCGAGACCGGCGCCGATGGCCGTCCCCGGCCCCGAGCCCAGACCGCCGCCGGCATCGTTGCCGAGATAGTCCATCGGATGGGACCAGTGATACCCGTCCGCGGCCCAGCCGATCGGCACGTTGACGAGCGTGATGTTGCGGCCCTTCCGTGCCTCGTTCATGCCGAGCGTCAGCGCCTCGACCGAGATCGGATCGCCCGCCGCGAAATCGGCGAAGCTCTTGTCGATGTCGTTGGTGCGGCCCTTGTTCTTGCCGTCCCATTTCGACTTGCCGCCAAGCCTAGCCTCGCAGGCCGCGAGCAGCTGATCGACGACCGGCTCCGGTTCCGCGAACATGGAAACATCGCCGAGCGGCATTCCCATGTGATCCATCGAGTAGCCGTTATGAAGCGCCGAATCCATCGACACGTGGATAACCTTGGCGGTCACCTCGTTCCGTCCGAAAACCAGCTTGAACGTGCCGGCGAGGTCGAGCGCGTTGAGATCGAGGAACACATCCGCTTCCTTCATCGCCGCGACCGCCTCGTCGCGCGGACGGTTGCCGGGCGGGGCGAGGCTCAGCGGATGGTCGGTCGGGAACGCCGACGCCACCTTGATGTCCTGAACGACACCCATGCCAAGCAGTTCGGCGAGTTTGACGCGCGCCGCGTAACCGTCCTCGCTGCGTTTCAGCCGACCGCACAGCATCACCGGGTTCTTCGCATTGCAGAGCAGTTCCGCCGCCGCGTCGATGCTCGACTGCGGCGCGCAGACCGGGTCGCAAGGCTGGTAGCGGGAAATGTCCGGCAGTTTCATTTCCGGATCGATCTCGCTTTCCTGCAGACCGGCGTCGAGACACACATAGGCGGGCGCGGTCGGCGCCTCGCGGATCGTCTTGTTGACCCGCGCCATGGTTTCGGCGAGCGCCAGGGCCGAACGCGGTTCGTCGTCGTATTTGACGAAATTCCGGATCAGAGCGCCCTGGTCCTTCATGGTGTGGATCCAGTCGATCCACGGACGCCGCTTCGGCGCATCGACCGGCCCGGTCGCTCCCATGATGACCATCGGTACCCGGTTACACCAGGCGTTGAAAATACCCATCATGCCGTGCATCAGCCCGACATTGGAATGCAGAATGCAGCCCATCGGCTCGTCGGATGCCTTGGCATAACCCTGCGCGATGTGAACCGCGTGGTCCTCATGCAGGCACAGGATCATCTGCGGTTCGTCATTGCCGAGATAGTTGACGATGGAGTCGTGAAACCCGCGATAGCTCGCGCCCGGGTTCATCGACAGATACTTGATGCCCATCCGCCGCAGCATTTCGGCGGCGACGTCCGATGCCCAGCCCATCTTGGGGTTGCCGACATTGACCGGACGGTCGAAGTTTTTCAGATCGGTAGCCATTGTTTCGTTTCCTTGTGAATTCCAGTCCGTTCCGGTCTCACTCGCCCTTGCTGCCACCGCGCATCAGCGGGGGCACGGCGTAGCCGGTCGATACATGCACGTCGATCAGATGGCACTTGCCGTCCTCGACGGCCTTGAGCCCTTCTTCGATCCGGTCCATCAGATCGCCCATCCTGGTTACGGGCGGCCCGGCCTCGAAGCCGAGCGACTGGGCCAGATCGGTGAAGCTGATCTCGGGCTCGGAAATCCGCATGCCGATCCAGCGGTTTTCAACCGGCCGGTCGCGGTCCTTCGCCACGGTTTCCTGATGCAGCTCGTCGTTGAAGTTGGAGCGGTTATTGGAAATGATGACCAGCATCGGAATGCGATAGCGGGCGGCGGTCCACAGCGCGGTGTTGCCCTGCATGAAATCGCCATCGCCAAGCACCGAAACGGCCAGCCGCCCCGTGCCCTTCACCGCAAGCGCGGCGCCCACCGAGGTGCCGGGGCCGGACGCCAGCCCGCCGCCGCCGTCATGTCCCAGGTAGGACATGGGATCGGTGAACTGATAGGCCGGTCCCACACCGCCGGAAGCCACGCGGTTCATCGTGATCTTGCGGTCGCCCTGGGCTTCCGCAATGGCGGTAACGATATCCGCCGGTTCGATTGACGAGGCCGGATCGCGGCTTGCGATCGGCTCCCACGACGCCGGTTCGGGGCCGACGCGCTTGCCGTCCCACTTGCCGCCGCCGCGCTTTTCGATCTCGGCCAGAAGCTGGCCGACGAACGCATCGTGATCGGCGTTGATGTTGATATCGGTCTCGGGGAGTTCGAACAGCTCCATCCCGAACCCGTTATGGACATATTGTTCGAGGGTGCAGTGAATGATCTTGCCCTTGATCGGCCCATCTCGTTTCAGCAGGCGCTGCGTGCCGCCGAAATCGAGCCAGTTGAGGCTCAGGATTACGTCGGCGTCGTGAACCGTCTTGCGTACAAGCGGGCTTACACCGCCGGCCGGGCGGCCGACATGCAGAAGATGATCGCTCGGAAACACCGCGGCGTTGCGCAAATTGGTCAGGACCCCGGCGCCGACCGCTTCAGCCAGCTTGACCCGGGCGTCCCAGGCTTCCTGCGTACGCGCACTGCGCCCGATCATGATTACCGGGTTCTTGGCCCCGAGCAGCAGATCGGCGACCTCCGCTACCGCCTCTTCCGAAGCGCGCGGCGGGTCCGACGGCAGGAAACGGCTTGCATCCGGAATGTCGATTTCCTCGGTCAGAGCCTCTTCCTGAAGCCCCGCATCGAAGCAGACATAGACCGGCCCGGGCGGTTCGCTGCGGGCAATCTGGTTGGCGCGGTACATGGTCTCGACGATGGCCTGCGCGGAGCGCGGTTCGTCGTCCCACTTGACGTAGTTCCGGAGCAGCGCGCCCTGATCCTTCATCGTATGGATCCAGTCGATCCACGGACGACGCAGCGGCGCATCCACCGGCCCCGTCGCGCCCAGCATGATGATCGGCGCGCGATAGCACCAGGCATTGAAGGTCGCCATCAACCCGTGCATCAGCCCGACATTCGAATGCAGCGCACAGGCCATCGGCTCGCCCGTCGCCTTGGCATAACCCTGCGCGACATGAACGGCATGGTCCTCGTGCAGGCAAATCAGCATCTGCGGCGAGTCGTTGCCGAGATAGTTGACGATCGAGTCGTGTAGCCCGCGATAGCTCGCGCCCGGGTTCAGCGACACGTACTTGACGCCGATCCGGCGCAGCATTTCAGCTGCGACGTCGCTTGCCCAGCCCATCTGCGGATTGCCGATGTTCTGCGGGCGGTCGTACGCCTTCAGATCCTTCGAGATCTCATTCATCTTTCATACTCCAATGGTGGAAGATCGATATGGGTGTATTGGCTAAGTGCGAAGGGATCCGTGACCGGTTCCGCCTGTTCGACGAATTCCGGCCCGACTTCCCCGAAATTGTGAAGTCCGGTCAGCGCCATGGAGGTCATGATTTCTCCCTCCAGCAGTTCCAGCATGCGGACAATGCCGGCGCGCCCGCCGGCCGCAAGCGCGAGGCCCTGCAGCTTTCCAATGCAGACCGCGTTGGCGCCAAGCGCAAGCGCCTTGATCACATCGGTACCGCGCATGATCCCGCCATCGAGCACGATTTCCGCCCTGCCACCGACGGCATCGACGATTTCTGGCAGGATTTCGGCGGTTCCCCGCCCGTGATCGAGCTGGCGCCCGCCATGGTTCGAGACATAGACCACCTCAACGCCATGTTCGACGGCGGTACGGGCATCGTCGGCGGTCGCGATCCCCTTGATGATCAGGGGGATGTCATGCCGTTCCTTGAACACGGCGATGTTTTTCCAGCTAAGCGCGGCCTGCCACTCCCGGCTGGCGTCCAGCCTGCCGGTCCGCGACGTCGGCGCCCACCGCTTGATGATGTCGCGCTCGCGCCGGCTGTAGATGGCGGTATCGACCGTCAGGCAGAACATGGTGAACCCGGCATCCTGCGCCGCTTTCACCTGGTCGCCGATCCAGTCGTCGTCTCCCCGGACGTAAAGCTGGAATACCTTGGGCGCATCTGTCGAGGGACCGACGATATCCATCGTCGGTTCGGTAACCGATGACAGGAATGAAATCGTACCGAACTCGCCAGCGGCCTCGGCAGCGGCAAGCCCGCCTCCCTCACCGATAAGCTGCATCGAGCCCACCGGGGCGAGCATCACCGGGATCCGGATTTTATTGCCGAGAAAGCTTGTCGACGGGTCGACTTCCGCGACATTCCGCAGAATCCGCGGCGCGATTCCAAGCGCATCGAACGCCGAACGGTTGCGCCGCAATGTCGTCTCGGACTCGGAGCCGCCCATCAGATAGTCCCACACGCCATCGCCCATATTACGGCGCGCGTGTTTTGCTACCTGCTGAAGCGTGGCGAAATTATCCAAAGAAGCATCCCCGAACTTTTGACGGCGAACCGGCGGCTCGCCAATCCCTGTTCATCTTCATCGTCTTGTGATTGGGGACGGCCGCCTTCTGACGGACGGCCTCGTCCCTGTCGGATCATCATAATACCTCGGCTGCCGCGCCGCAAAGCGCCCGCCGAAATTTTCCGGTCAGACCGGATCGGACGCCATGACGTTGATTACCGCCTGGCGTTTTTCCACCATGACGGCCTTGAGGGCGCGTTCCAGCGCCGGCTGCATGTCCTTGGGATCGGTTACCTGCTCTCCGTAACCGCCAGACACCTCGACCATCTTTTCGTAATGCTGTTCGACGTTGAAATGCGCAAGCGGCACCTGATTGGCCTTGGCGGCGTACCCGTCGGGATGCAGCCCCAGCGCCGAGCCCCGCACCGCCTGCCAGCGCTGATTGTTGAACACCACGGTGAGGATCGGCAGATCGTTCTCGGCGGCGACGTAATGCGCCGATACCGGAACGTTGAACATGTAAGAACCGTCGCCGTGCGTCCCCACGACCAGCCGGTCGCGATCCGCAAGCTTGGCGCCCAGCGCGACTCCCATGCCATGCCCCAGCCCGGAGGACGCCCCGGCATTCAGGATCTTGGTCGGCTTGGAGGTATCGAGATACTGAACCTGCAACTGGGATTCCTTGGCGAAGATCGTCTCGGAATCCGTGATGTTGCCGATGCAGTGGGAAATCCACGCGGGATGGATCGGCGTTTTGTCCTTTACCTCTTCAAGCTTGGCGGCCCAGTTATCTTCCAGCTTCTGGTGCCGTTCCGTCACGGCCTTGCGGCGCTTGTCGATGGTCGCCGACGCCGATTTGGCCGGCTCCTCCATCGCGGCGCACAGCGCGCGAAGACCGATATCGGACGCGCAGGTCAGCGCGATATCGGACTGGAATCCCCTGACGGGCAGCATCGTGTAATGCGGGTCGACCGCCATCTGGATCACCTGGCAGTCTTCGGACGGCGACACCTGAGACGGCAGCCAGGGAGTCGCGCAATCCATGACGAGGATCGCGTCGGCGGCTTCCACGAACGGATTGGGATTGCCGCCGGCGAACATCGGATGATGCCGCGGCATGGCGACGAACCGGTTGCGGTATTCGACGACCGGAATGGCGTACTTGTCGGCTAGGTCGACCAGGGCCGGCATGACGCCGGGATTGCGTCCTCCCCAGTTGGTGATGATTACCGGGTTCTCCGCCTTGGCCAGGATGTCCGCCGCCTGCTGCAGCGCTGCCGGGTCGGGTGCGGCCGGGGCCGCCGCCTGTATCCGGCCGGGCGATGTGTAGGTGAATTCGTCAACCTCCCAGGCGAGAACCTCGCGCGGCAACGACAGGTAGGCCGGCCCCTTGGGATCGCTCATCATCACGCTGAGCGCGCGGTCGACAATGGTTTCCAGCTGCTCGACGTTGCGCAGCTCGTAGTCCCATTTGACCGCTTCGCGGGTCATCCCGCTCTGGTCGTACATTTCCTGGGTCCAGTGAATGTCGAGCGAACGATGCCCCTTGAGGCCGAATTCGTTGGTCGGCGTCCGACCCGCCGAAAACAGCATGGGAACGTTCCCGCGCGATGCATTCAACAACCCGTTCATGCCGTTCGCGGTGCCCACGTTGACATGCATCATCGTCAGCTGGGGCCGACCGGTCGCGAGGTAGTAACCGATCGCCATGTGCTGCGCCGTGTTTTCGTGCGGGCAGGCGATCGGGGTCGGGTGCGGCGTTCCGAGCGCCTGGGCCTTCGCAAGGGCCTCGATCAGCGGCGCGAAGTCAGTACCGGCGTTGGCGAACAGGTAATCGACGCCGCGGTCGGCAAGCACCGCGAGATAGGCGTCGGCGACAGTACAGTTCTTGATGGTCTTCTTCGGCATTTGACGAGAACCTCCCAAGGAAACGCGTTTAGCTGAAAAACGCGTAATTCATTGAATTTGCGTGAGACATCGCCCCCGGAAAAGGGACGAAGCAGACGTGATCGGAACTACAGTATCCATGGGCCCCGACACCGTCAACGGCACTGCCGGCAGCGCCATTTCCGCCTTGTTCCGTTCATGAATTGAAGCCATTCTCGTCAGATCCAGCGACAGCTCTGACGGAGGTTTTTCGATGGACAAGGCACCGGTTATCAAATCCAGAATGCTCTCGCACGGGACACTCGGATCGACCGACCTTGAGGCGACGCGGCGTTTCTACGAAGAGTTCCTCGGACTCGAGGTCATCCGCACCAGCAAGGTTTCGATGATGGTGCGCCGGGGAAGCGATCACGTTTATGTCGTCGTCAAGCAGCGGGAACCGACACCCATGCCCCGCATCCACCACAACGGCATCGATGTCGATAGCGATGGAGACGTCGACCGCGCTCATCGGGATTGCGTCGAGCAGGCGGCCACATGGGGCCTGACCGGGATTACCGAGCCGATCCAGCAGCACGGCACCTACAGTTTCCATTTTCAGGACAGGGACGGCAACGCCTGGGAAATCCTGAGTAACCCCAGGGGAGGATATCAATGGATATTCGAGCAGGGCGATCTCGAGGGCCGCGGTCATTGGGACAAGGGATTCCGGACCCGCAACGCCGACAGGATCGGCACCATGACGAAACAGGAAGATCCCGGGCCCTAGCCGCGTTGTCGACCGAGCGATTTCCAAATACAAACCGGCAACCGGTCCCGGGACCTCTCAATCAGGAAAGACTGACCCATGGCAACCATTCCCCTCGCAAAAGCCGAACAGATGATCGATGCGATCTTCGAAAAAGCCGAAACGGACGGAAACAAGCCGATGGCGGTCGCGGTAACGGATCAGGGTGCCTCCGTGATCGCGTTCAAGAAGCAGGACGATTCATCCATGCTTCGTTTCGAGATGGCGCAGGGCAAGTGCTACGCATCGCTGGCAATGGGACGATCAAGCTCGCTGGTCCGCTATCGGGCTGAACAGCGTCCGCTCTTCATGGACTACCTGTTCCGGGCCTCCGAAGGAAAGATTTTCGCGGAAGACGGCGGAATGCTGGTCCGCGACTCGAATGGCGATCTTCTTGGCGCGATCGGCGTCACCGGCGAACGGCCGGAACGGGACGAGGAACTCGCCATCCACGGCATCCATTCAGCCGGATACCTGACCGACGAAGACGCGGTCGGCACCGGACGAAAAATCCGGATGGAGAACTAGCAGCTTCGGAAAAGCATCACAGGCGGCGGCCGGCAGAACCGCCGCCTGTAAATCCTGTTACTCCGCCGCGGAAACCGCGGGCTTGGGCGGCAGATCCGCCTTTTCGGCCTCGTAGAACTGGTCCATGTCGTGTTCGAGACCGTGCTGCGACAGCGCATCGGTAAACCGCGACCGGATGGCTGCGCTTTCGTCCGCGTAATCGATCTGATCGCCGCCGATCCGATACGAAATCCACGATTTCGGGACGCCCTGAGAATTCCGCACGGCAACGCCTTCATACTTGAAGGCCAGATAGCGCGACGGCGTCGGCCCGGTGTTGAAATGCTGGTGCCACCACATGTTCGGCGGCACGATCATGGTGCCGACTTCCCACGGGAAGTGACGCGGTTCCTCGCCTTCCGGCCACATCAGCGAATAGCCCTCGCCCGACAGGATGATCACATGCGCGCCCGGCCCGTGGCGATGGCATTTCTTGTAGGTCCCGATCGGGAACTGCGAAATATGAGCGTTCATCGAGCTCTTGGCGAAGTTGAAGCGGATATGACCGCCACCCGCGCCGCGCTCCTTTGCCGTAATGAGCGGCAGGTTGACCGCATCCGGCACGAAGTTGGTCACGAGCTTGAATCCTTCGGTCTCGCTCTTGGCGGCGAAATAATCGGGCTCGCCGTTGAAGCGTTCCTTGAAATCGTGCGTCGTATTGAAGACGAATTCCGGGTCTTCATAAACGTTCATGATCGGCGGAGCGTTCGTTACCGCGATGAAACGGGCTGGTTCACGGCCCGATGCGTTGAAATGCTGGTGCCAGCAGTTCAGCGGGATGGCGAACAGGGCGCCCGGCCCCCACTCGAACGTGATGCGATCACCCTTGTCGTTCCAGACGCTGGTCGAACCGCGGCCCGACAGGATCATGATCATTTCCTCGAACAGCATGCGCTGCGGCGCCAGCTTCTTGCCCGGATCGATCTCGCACACATAGCAGTCGTTGGAAGTGCGCGACGCGTCGTGGTTCATGTAGACGCCCTTGCCTTCACGCCTCGCCCATGGCTTTAACTCTACGGTGTAAAGATTTTGAATATAAAGAGAATTCATGATATCCAGACCTTCGTTCCGGACCCATGTCGTGTACGGCGTTTCCTTTTCCGTCGCGAATTTCTTCGCCATTTCATCGGAAACGATCGCTGTCGGCTTGTTGCTATCGTCGGACATGAGTTGTTTCTCCTTATCTTTCGAAAACGCTTAACGCGGCCCGGTTACGGAGCCCGTTTATGGCGCTGTTTTATACCGGTTCCCGTCGTCATGCCAAGTTTGGCACGCAGGCGTTCCTGCCTAGCCCTTGTCGGACTTGGTGTGTGAATGACCATGATGATGGTCGTGATCGTGACCGTGATCATGAGTGTGCCCGTGCGAATGGCCATGATCGTGGTGATGATGGTGGTGGTGCCCGTGACCATGATCGTGGGCATGACCATGCTCATGATCGAGGCGCTGCCCTGAACGCGGATCGTCGGAAAACACCAGCGACTTGATCGTTACCGGTACCGTGCGGGACGGCAGGCGTATCTTGCCGAGATCGATATAGTCGAAATCCCACAAGACGACGCCATCGATGACCAGCACACCGACAGGAACCTCCAGCTCATCTTTCAGGATATGCCCGAGCGACTGGGCGATATCGCCGTCGAGGACAATAAACAGCGGCTTTCCGGCGGCGATCATGTCGTCGAGCCCCATGACCAGCCCCTGGGCAAAGGCGTTCATCCGCTCGTAAGCCGGCATCCCTTTCCAGTGGAACGACAGGGCGATCTCGCGATCGTCGTTATCGACCTCGAAGGTCCGCCGGTGCGATCTCACCGCTTCGGCCACTTCCTCCGGTACGATTTCTTCCGGGCAGGCATAAGGCGGCTGGATCACCTGGAGATTTCGCCGCGGCAGCAATTCGCCGTAATCCGAAATATATGTCGTGTTGCCCGAGAGCTGGACCGAATATTCGGACGCACCCAGCGCTGTCGCCCGGATGCACTCGCCAGCGGGCATCACGGGCCAGGGAAGCGCATTTTCTTCCAGCTTCCTCGCGATGGCGTGGCCAAGCCTGAGCCCCATATCGCCGAAATCGCGTTCCTCGCGACCGTATACGTATTCCGCAACGCCGCCCGAGAACATGACGCCATCGATCTGGCCCCAGTCTTCGATGGGATCCGTCAGATACAGGTTCCGGATATCATCCGGGATCGGCCGGACAACGAGCGAGTCGATCAGGGTCGTCGCCATTACGTCGGCGACCCTGTCGAGATCGTTCTTGTCGATCGTATCGCCGATCGACCAGTCGAAACCGGCCCGTGCCGCATGGGTCTTTCCGGCGGGATCGAGCCGTTCGATTTTGCCTTTTTCGTCGACAACCTGAAGCCGCCCGCCGACATGCACCGCTGCGGTGACCTTCACCTGTCCCTCTTCGAGAATGGCAAGTTTCGCCGTGCCACCGCCGATATCGACATTGAGGATACGCTTGCCTTCCTCCTTGGAGGCCTTCGCCGCGCCGGACCCGAAGGCCGCCAGCATGCTTTCCATGTGGTGACCCGCTGTCGCGCACACGAAATCGCCGCCTCGATCCGAAACGGTCGCCGCGATCGCCTGCGAATTCTCGCGCCGCAAGGCCTCGCCGGTCAGGATGACCGCGCCCGCGTCGATATCCTCGGGCCGGAGCCCGGCGGCCTGATAGGCCTCGTCAAGAATCTTGCCCAGCCCTTCGCCCGAAATCCTCGTTTCGCTTTCGTAGGGCGTCAGCGCCACCGGCGATTGAAACAAGGTTTCGCGATTGACCACGTAGTAACGGCTCGACATGTCTTCCGCCATGCGACGCAGATGCAGGCGGGAAAAAATGACCTGGCTGCCGGACGAGCCTATATCGATCCCGACGCTGGTCAGACGGACGTTGTCGGCAATCCAGAGCGGGTTTTCGTCGAGGGGAACGTCAAGAAAATCGTCGTCGTGATCATGGTCTGCGTCAGGGCCATGCTCGTGAAAAAACACATCGCCCATGGTGTGATCCTCGAGCTTATGCCCTTCCGGCGGGCCCTTCGGCGTTTCTCCGGTTTCTGATTTGTCGCCGCCGTCGCCCTGGACCATTCTGCTTCCAATCTTTCACTGGTTTACGCTGGGGCCGTCAGGCACCGGTTTTCTCCCGCATCGGATATCATATTGCCGGGTACCCGCCAACTTTCGCGTCCCGGCCTGTCAAGGCGCGCGGCGTTCACAATGCATTAAGGTAAGCAAATATAAACGAATTAGGCCTCAAACTTCCGAAATCGGACATGTCCCGAAGGAAAGGAGGCTGCCATGCTTCGCAATCTTCCGGCCGCCACGATCATCGCCTCAATCGCGTTCGCCAGTCCGGCGTCTTCCCAGCAGCAACTCTGCACTGAACGAAACGCGGTCGTGACCCAGCTCTCGAAACAGTATTCCGAAGCGCCGGTGGCCATGGGCCTCGCCAATAATGGAGGGCTGATCGAGATCCTCTCTTCGGACAAGGGACAAAGCTGGACCATCATTCTGACAATGCCGAACGGCATGACCTGCATGATCGCCGCCGGCGAAGGATGGGAAGCGCTTCCGGCATCGGTCAGGAAGGGCCCGCCGGCCTGAGGCCCTATCTGGCGGCCAGAAAAGCGGTCCTGACCCTGTCGCCGGTCCGGATGCCCAGCTTCCGGACGGTCCCGCCATTGACTTCGAGCACGGCTATGGCCGGTTTTTGCGACGATATCGTTTCGAGAGACCGCGGGGTCGTTCTTTCCGCGACCGAAACCACCCGCAGATCCGCCCCGATAAAAATCATGTCGAGAGGGATGTAGGTATTTTTCATCCACATGAGAATGATCTGCGGGCTCTGATAGGTGAACAGCATCCCCGCATCGGCCGCCAGCCGGCGCCGGAACATAAGCCCCTGCGCCTGCTGCTGGGGAGTCCTCGCATGTTCGATGGAAAACTTGTGGGACCGGTCCGGGGAGACGATTTCGATCTCTCCGGCCTCAAACCGCTGCAGGCCGGCGCCCTGTGCAAATGCCGAGGAAACCGCCAGCCCCACGAGCAGAGCCAGCACAACAAAAAGGGCGGACGATCGCCACACGGGTTTTCTGGATTCTGACGTATTCATTTCCGGCAGCTTACGAATTCCCGGCGATCTTTTCAGCCGAAAACAGAGAACGATCCCGCTAATGCTTCAAACAGGGCCCATCGGCAGGCGAGGTCACCGCCCGTCTTCTTTCAAGTTTCAAGCCTCAGTCGGCCGCGGATTTCGAAGCTGTATCTCGGCCGCCTGCCGTCCCTTCGGACCGTCGACTATCCGGACATTGACAGCCTGGCCGGTGATCAGACTGGTCAGGCCGATCTGCCGCAACGTCACCATGTGGACGAATACATCGTTCTGGTCCCCTTCGTCCGGGCAGATAAAACCGTACCCTTTATGCGGATTGAACCATTTGACCGTACCCGCCACGTACTCGCCACCGTCCTGCGGCTCTACAAACGCCGACTGGGGGGCGGATGGCGCCGGTTCCGGCAGGGCCGTGCTGGTATCGACCGAGACGACCCGCAATACCTGAAGGCCCTTGGCGCCTTTTACGGCCTCGCATTCCACCGTCGTACCCGGCGCAAGGCGCTCATGTCCTGCCATACGCAGAACCGTCAGGTGCAGAAAAACATCGGACGATCCATCATCCGGCGTTAAAAAACCGTACCCTTTAACTACGTTGAACCACTTGATCGTCCCTCGAATCCGCACCGATTCCACGGTTACCGGCTGTGAATCCGGTTCACTCAACGAACTACTCCCCTCTTTACAGCAACCCCTTATCTTAACACCGTTTGTCCCTGAAATCACGGCAAAATTTTTCTTTCCGACAGCCGGGAACCTCCCTCCTTCGGCGTTATTCCGCCGCTCGGCAACGCCATTTCTGCGCCATCGCAAAAATTCAATTGAATTCTGGCTGTAAGGGGTGGAATTGACGACAAAGCCATAATAGGTTTAGCGCGCCGTAACGGGGCGTCGCGCAAAACGCGGCGCTAAAAAAACAGGCGGTCGGTTGGGTTTCTGTAGTTTCCCGGACCGAAGACAGGAAGGGATTTAGCGTTTTAGAGCGATGGATAGGAAAATCGTCCACGCCCTGTACCTGGGAGGAGTCCTGTTCGCTGTCTGGCTTCTCCTGTCGGGCTATTTCACTCCCCTGCTCATCGCCTTCGGCGTCGTGTCATGCGCGCTCGTCGTTGCAATTACCAGTCGCATGGAGGTCGTGGACCAGGAGGGACATCCCGTACATCTCACCTGGCGCGCATTGACCTACTGGCCCTGGCTGATGATCGAAATCGTCAAGGCCAATATCGATGTCGGCAAACTAATCCTCCTGCCTTCGCAAAAAATCAGCCCGACCATGTTGCGCGTCAAAACGTCGCAGACCAGCGACCTCGGCAAGGTCATTTACGCGAATTCGATTACCTTGACGCCTGGCACCATTTCCGTCGATGTCGCCAATGACGAAATTCTCGTGCACGCCCTGAGCAAAAGCGGCGCAGAGGACCTGATGGCCGGGGAAATGGATCGCCGCGTGACGATCATGGCAGGGGAGGACCGCTGATGTTCGCGGCAGCGGCGGCGGCGCTTCTTGTCACGATGGGGATGGCCCTGATCCGGGCCATCAAGGGCCCGTCGATTTACGACCGGATTCTGGCCGCAAACATGTTCGGCACCAAGACCGTCCTGATGATCGCCGTTCTCGGCTTTCTGATGGGCCGCCCGGAGTTCATGGATCTGGCGATCGTCTATGCGCTGATCAACTTCGTCGGCACCATCGCCGTGCTGAAGGTTTTCAAGTACGGCGACCTTGGACGAGCCCATGACGACGAGGAGCCGCTCTGATATGGACGCGTTCCTCGACATCGTTAGCTGGATCCTTATTGCGATCGGTGGTTTCGCCATGCTGGTGGGCGGCATCGGCGTCCTTCGTTTTCCCGATGTCTACACGAGGATGCATGCCGCCAGCATCACAGACACCATGGGTGCCGGCGCCCTCCTTCTCGGGCTGATCCTGCAGGCCGGTCTGACGCTTGTCGCCGTTAAGCTGTTCCTGATCCTTCTGTTCCTGTTCATCACTAGCCCGACATCGAGTTTTGCTCTCGCCCACGCCGCGTTGAGCGCCGGCGTGGAGCCGAAACTGGATCACGACCTGCGGGATGAGCCGGCTATCAGCGATGAGGAGAGTTCGTCATAGAAGACCTCGTCAACATCGTAATTCTGGCGCTGATGGCCCTGACGGTTGCGGCGATTATCCGCATCCGGAACCTGTATGCCGTCGTAATGCTCGGCAGCATTTACAGCCTGCTCGCCGCAGCCATCTTCGTCGTACTGGATGCCGTCGACGTTGCGTTTACCGAAGCAGCGGTGGGCGCCGGCGTATCGACCGTGCTGGCGCTGGGAACCATCGCGCTTACGACCAGCCGGGAAAAGCCGCCGACACATACCGCCCTGCTCCCGGGCATCGTCGTCCTGCTGACAGGAGCCGCCCTGATTTACGGGACGCTCGATCTCGCCCATTACGGAGATCCCGAAGCGCCGATCCACAAACACGTGGCTCCCACCTATCTGAAGGAAGGCCCCGAGAAAACCGGCATTCCCAATATCGTGACAATCGTGCTGGCGTCCTACCGCGGATACGACACGCTGGGAGAGGTTACGGTCGTCTTTACCGCCGGCGTCGGCGTTATCCTGCTACTCGGAAACTGGCGCCGGCGCAGCCGACGGCGGGAAAGGGGGGGAGGCGAAAATGTATAGCTATCTCGTCCTGCGCGTCGTCGCCAAACTGCTGATCCCGTTCATCCTGCTGTTTGCGCTCTACGTACAGTTCCACGGCGATTTCGGCCCGGGCGGAGGATTTCAGGCAGGCGTCATCTTCGCTGCGGCCATTATCCTCTACACCCTGATTTACGGGCTCGACGCGGCCAACCAGATCCTGCCACGTGGGCTGTTGCGGTTCGGGATTGCGCTGGGCGTTCTGCTTTTCGGAGGCGTCGGCGTATACAACCTGCTGGTTGGCGGCAACTATCTCGATTACTCGGTCATGTCCCACGACCCGGTACACGGACAACATCTCGGCATCCTGCTGGTCGAGCTGGGCGTGGGAATTACGGTGACGTCCGTAATGGTCAACGTCTTTTTCACCTTCGCGGGCTACCTGGCGGTCGATGACAAGCCGGCCCCGGGTTCGAAAAGCCCCGAAGAATCCGGCAGGCAGGGCTGAGCCATGCAATCGCATATCGCAGTCGGCCTCTATAATTACTGGATCGTCGTCTTTCTGATGATGGCGGGCTTCTACATCGTCGTCGCGCAGGGCAACTTCATCAAGAAAATCGTCGGGCTCAACGTCTTTCAGGCGTCCGTCTTCCTGCTGTACATCACGCTCGGCAAGGTCAGGGACGGAACGGCACCCATTATCGGCGAAGGCATCCAAATCTATTCCAATCCCCTTCCCCACGTTCTGATCCTCACCGCCATCGTTGTCGGCGTTGCAACAACGGCGCTCGGACTCGCCCTCGTCGTCCGCATCAACGAAGCCTATGGCTCGATCGAGGAAGACGAAATTCACAAGCAGGATTCCGAATCGTGATCGCGGACCACTTCCCTGCCCTGCAAATCGTAATCCCGCTGCTATGCGCACCGGTCTGCATGCTGGTGCGCCACAAGGACTGGTCCTGGTCGGTTGCGCTGATAGCGTCCTGGGCATCGCTCGCAATTTCATGGGAACTGCTGCTACAGGTACAGGCGAGCGGCGTCATTTCCTACAAGCTGGGCAACTGGGCCCCGCCGTTCGGAATCGAATACCGGATAGACCTGATCAATGCCTTTGTGTTGCTGATCGTGTCGGCGATCGGTGCGGTCGTCATCCCGTTCGCACGGGAAAGCGTCAGGCACGAGTTCGGCCTCAACCGGGTGTATTTTTTCTATACATCCTACCTGCTGTGTCTTGCAGGACTGCTCGGGGTGACGATCACGGGCGATGCCTTCAACTTGTTCGTCTTCCTGGAAATTTCATCCCTGTCGTCCTACGTGCTGATCGCACTGGGCCGCAACCGGCGCGCTCTGGTCGCGGCGTTTCAGTATCTCGTCATGGGGACGATCGGCGCGACCTTCATCGTTATCGGGATCGGCCTGCTCTACGCCGAAACAGGCACGCTCAACATGGCCGATCTGGCGAAGCGTCTCGCCGCCGAACCGACCAGCCGAACCATCGGAGCGGCGTTCGGCTTCCTGGTCGTCGGCATTTCCCTGAAGCTCGCGCTGTTTCCGCTGCATCTGTGGCTGCCCAACGCCTATGCCTATGCGCCATCGATGGTCAGCGCATTCCTCGCCGCGACAGCGACCAAGGTCGCGGTCTACGTCCTGCTGCGTTTCCTGTTCACCATCTTCGACGTCGAGCTCAGCTTCGGCGAAATGCCGCTCGATACAATCCTGCTTGTGCTGTCGGTAATCGCAATGTTCGCCGCGTCCGCGGTCGCCATATACCAGAACAACCTGAAGCGGATGCTGGCCTATTCGTCGATTGCGCAGATCGGCTACATGGTCCTCGGCATCAGCTTCGCCAACGTTAACGGGTTGATGGCCTGCATCCTCCACCTTTTCAATCACGCGCTGATGAAAGGCGGCATGTTCCTTGCGCTCGGTTGTATTTTCTACCGCATCTCGTCGGTCCGGCTCGATTCCATGGCAGGGATGGGCCGCCGCATGCCGCTGACGGCCGCCGCCTTCCTGATCGGCGGGTTGGGCCTGATTGGCGTTCCCCTGACGGTCGGGTTCATCAGTAAATGGTACCTGGTATTGGGCGCCATCGACCGCGGCTGGTGGCCCGTTGCCGTTCTGATCCTGCTGAGTTCGCTGCTCGCCGTGGTCTATGTCTGGCGAGTGGTCGAAGTCATGTATATGCGTCCCGTGCCCGATGATGCGCCGGAGATCGAGGAGGTTCCGCCTTCCATGCTGATCCCGACATGGATCCTGATCGGCGCAAGCGTCTATTTTGCGATCGATACCGAACTCACCGTCGGCGTCGCGAACCAGGCCGCCAACTTCCTGCTGGGGAACGGCCGATGACGGGCGCAACCGCCATAGCCTTTGCGATTGGGCTGCCGCTGTTCGGCACCATCCTGATCCTGCTGAACGACCGCTATCCCAACCTGCGCGAGACGACAACGCTGGTAACGGCGGCATGCCTATTCATGATCGTGCTGGGAATATTGCCGGAAGTGTCGTCGGGCGGGCGGCCAGCTCTGGTGCTTCTGGAAATACTGCCCGGTCTTCCCATCGCCTTCGAGGTAGAGCCTCTGGGCATGCTGTTCGCACTGGTGGCATCGGGACTCTGGGTCGTCACCTCGTTCTATTCGATCGGCTACATGCGGGCCCATCACGAGGAAAACCAGACCCGGTTCTACGCCTGCTTCGCGGTTGCCCTGTCGAGCACCATGGGCATCTGTTTCGCCGGCAACCTGCTCACGCTCTTTATTTTCTACGAAATCCTGACGCTCTCGACCTATCCGCTGGTGACGCACACCGAGACCTCCGACGCGGTAAAAGCCGGCCGTGTCTATCTCGGCATCCTGATCGGCACCTCCATCGCTTTCCTTCTGCTCGCCATCGTCTGGACGTGGTTCCTGACCGGAACGCTCGACTTTACGCCGGGAGGCATTCTCAAGGGCAAGGCAGACGGGCCGGTAATCGGCGTCCTCCTGCTGCTCTACATGTACGGAACCGGCAAGGCGGCCCTGATGCCGTTTCATCGGTGGCTCCCGGCCGCCATGGTTGCCCCCACTCCCGTCAGCGCCCTGTTGCACGCTGTCGCCGTGGTGAAGGCCGGAGTGTTCACGGTGATGAAGATCATCGTCTACATCTTCGGCATCGACACGCTGGCCGGCATCAGCCAGGACGACTGGCTGATGTACATCGCATCCTTCACGCTGCTGGCCTCATCCTGCGTGGCGATGACCAAGGACAACCTCAAGGCCAGGCTCGCCTATTCCACGATCGGCCAGCTTTCGTACGTCGTCCTCGGCGCGGCGCTGGCCAATTCGTTCGGCGTGATGGGCGGATCGATGCAGATCGCAATGCATGCCTTCGGCAAGATAACCCTGTTCTTCTGCGCCGGTGCGATCATGGTGGCGTCCCACAAGACCGAGATTTCACAGATGGACGGGCTCGGCCGGGTCATGCCGCTGACCTTCATCGCCTTCCTGATCGGGACGCTGAGCATCATCGGCATCCCGCCGCTTGGCGGATCATGGAGCAAATGGTACCTGATGATGGCTTCCGCCGAGGCCGGCTACATCCTGTTTATCGTCGTCCTGATGGTGAGCTCCCTGCTGAACATCGCCTATCTGATGCCCGTCGTCGGACGGGGATTTTTCCGTCCGCCCAAACCGGACCATCACCATGACGATCACCACGGGGATCACCACGGGGATCACGGGCACGATAGCGGGCATGGACCGCATAGTTTCTGGCACGGAGTGCGGATCGGATCGATCCGTGAGGCGCCGCCCTTCTGCCTGCTGGCAATGACGGTAACGTCTGTCGGCTGCATCCTGCTCTTTGTCTATGCCGACCGGCTGTACCAGCTGCTGGCCCCTGTTGCAGGGCTGAAATAGGAAAGCGGAGGGAAAAATGGCCGAAACACCGCCCCCTGCGGACAGGAAAGGATGGCTTGAAGAGCCGAAAAACAGGGACCGCCTGTGGTACGCCCTGATTATTTCCTGTCTCGTGTCCGTACTCGCCGATTTTTTCTATCACAAGCACGTCCATTTCGACGTCGAGCACATACCCGGCATGTACGGCTGGTGGGCGCTGATCGCCTGCGTCGCCATGGTGTTCGTTGCCAAGCTGCTTCGCACGATGGTTCGGCGGTCGGAGAACTACTACGAGGAACCCGATGAGTGAGTTCCCGCCCGGCCTGCTTCTCGTTGTCGGCGCGCTGCTGATCCCGCTGCTGCGCGGGCACTGGCGCAACGCGTACATGCTCGCGCTGCCGCTCGCCGGACTGTGGGGGCTGTCGCAGATCGCGCCGGGCACGCACTACCCCATTGAGCTGTTCGGACAGACCCTGACGCCGGTCCGGGTCGACAAGCTTAGCCTTGTCTTCGGTTACATCTTCCATATCGCGGCCGCGATCACGATCATTTATGCCTTCCACGCCAAGGATGCCGTTCAGTCCATGGCTGCCATGATTTATGCCGGCTGCGCTATCGGCGCGGTCTTTGCAGGCGACCTGATCAGCCTCTTCGTTTACTGGGAAGGCACCGCCATCTCTTCGGTGTTCCTGATCTGGGCAAGCCGCACGGAAAGCGCCTATCGCGCCGGCATCCGCTATCTGATCTATCAGGTCAGTTCGGGCGTCCTGCTGCTTGGCGGCGCGATCTGGATATTCAACCAGACAGGTTCGCTCGCCTTCGACAAGATGACGCTTTCCGGCCCCGGCCCGGTGATGATTTTCATCGCCTTCGGCATCAAGGCCGCCTTCCCGCTGTTGCATAACTGGCTGCAGGATTCCTATCCGAAAGCGACGGTCACCGGCACGGTTTTCCTGTCGGCCTTCACGACCAAGCTCGCGATCTATGCCCTTGCGCGGGGATTCCCCGGCACCGACATGCTGATCTGGATCGGCGCGACGATGGCGATTTTCCCGATCTTTTTCGCTTTGATCGAGAACGACCTCCGCAAGGTCCTCGCATACTCGCTCAACCATCAGCTGGGATTCATGGTCATCGGCGTCGGTATCGGGACCGAACTGGCGCTGAATGGCGCAGCGGCCCACGCCTTCGCCTCCGTGCTCTACAAATCCGTCCTGTTCATGTCCATGGGCGCCGTTCTGTTCCGCACCGGCACCGCGCAGGCTTCCGAGCTCGGCGGTCTCCACAAATCCATGCCATGGACCACACGGTTCTGTTTCGTCGGTTCGGCTTCGATCTCTTCCTTCCCCCTGCTATGCGGGTTCGTCTCGAAATCGATGATTGTCTCGGCAGCCGCCTACGAGCACCACATGCTGGTCTGGCTGCTGCTGCTCCTGGCTGGCGCAGGAGCGATCATGCATTCCGGGATCAGGATCCCTTACAGCGCGTTCTACGCCAAGGATTCGGGCAAGCGACCGGAGGAGGCGCCCGTCAACATGCTGGTGGCCATGGGCATCGCCAGTCTCCTGTGCGTCATGATCGGTGTCTATCCTCAGGTCCTCTACGACATACTGCCCTACACGGCAAAATACGCGCCCTACACCGTGGGCCACGTGGTTACGCAGCTTCAGATCATCCTGTTTGCCGGGCTCGTTTTCGGGTTCCTGATAAGAAAGAATCTATATATCGCTGACGTAAAAGCCCTGAACCTGGATTTCGACTGGGTCTACAGAAAGCTGTTCACCGGCCTTGTCGAAACCTGTGTCAGGGTCTTCGGCCCTGTCGACCGGGCCATTCGCGAAGGCTTCGTCAGCCGCGTAAACTGGGTCATCAGCGGCGTCTTCCGACATCACGGCCCGGAAGGACTTCTGGCGCGTACCTGGCCGACAGGCTCCACCGTCCTCTGGGTCGCCGTGCTCCTCGCCCTCTACATGCTGTTCTACTTCATCTGAGCACACCGAATGCCGCCGGGTATTCGAGCGACAGCCCGCGTGGCCGGAGCGTCCCCGGTTTCAGATCGATCGCCATGAAGACGTCGCCTGAAAACGGGGCGTCGATCCCTTCGGCCTTCGCCGCCGAGAACCCGAAACGCGGATAATATTCAGGGTGGCCGAGGACGAACACGGCTTCGACACCGCGCGACCGGCAAAGCGCCAGCCCCGATCGGATCATCCGCGTGCCGATCCCCTCCCGCTGCCGATCCGGCACAACCGCCATCTGAGCGAGCGCGGCCGCATTCACGGACAGATCCTCGTTCCGTACGTCGAGCCGGCTGAACAGGATGTGGCCCAGGACATTATTTCCTTCGACCGCCACCAGCGACGCGACGACGTCGCCATCCCTGCGCAGCGCATCGACCAGGTTTTCCTCTTCATGCCCGCCGAACGCCGCGCGACAGGTTTTGCGAATACCGACCCGGTCGTGCGTCATCTCCTCCCGAACGCGGAGCTCGTCGAAAACCCTGTGTCTCACGGCTGTCGTAAATCCAGGTTCCTGCAAAATCCGGAGGAACTATGCGCCTGCTCCCGCACCTGGTCCAACCCCTCCTTCACGGCAACGGCCAATGTCGTTATTGGCCTGAAGTGCGCACCCGGTTATATTAACCCGAAAAATGAAAGGAGATTTCGGTGACGGGAGGACGCCGTTTGCGAAAGCTGTTCGCCTGCGTGACGGTCGCCTGGCTGTGGCAGGCATCGGGTGCGGTCGCCCTTACCATATTCACCGACGAAACAAGCTTCAGTGCGGCTATCGCGACAACGGGCTTCCTCGATTTCGAAAGCATCGACACCAGCGGCGGCGCCGTCTCGATTACCGGCAGCGAAGCGATTTTCACCAGCCAGGGCATGTCATTCGTGTCCGCGTCTCCGACCCCCGCCGAGCAGCCCCTGTTCGTCGAACCAACAGGCTTTTTTACGACGTTCGGCAATTTTCTGTCACCCAACGGCCGCCCGTTCACTGGCGGAACGAACGATGACGACAGCCTGTCCGTGTCCATTCTCGGCCTGGCAAACGCATTCGGCATCAGACTGATCGACGGCGCGCTGTCCGGCGCAGAATCCATTCAGGTCTTCGGTGCGTCCGGCTTGCTTCACACCCAGATCGGCAGCGGAGAAACCTATTTCGGCATCATTGCGGACGAAGCGGTAACGCAGATCATCATCTCCGAACTTGCCGGCGATGGCGACGACGTCGGCTACGACAATCTGCGGATCGGGACGTCGGAGAGCTTCTCCGTCTCCGCTCCGGCGGCAAACGGTCTGTTTCTGCTGGGCCTTATCCTGGCCGTATCCGTCCGGCGCCGCCGCTATTCCTGAACTGTTTTCCGAGCTGGCATCCAGGGCGTTACAGCGACTTTCCTGCCCGTGTGCAGCGTCATGATCCGCGCCCCTGGGGCAGTCTCCGCCTCGGCTGCGTCCCCGGGGGCAGCGGATTTCTTTTTCGCCGCTCCGGCGGACCGGGAAGGCTGCGGCAAGACCGCGCTTCCCCTGCCCTTTCCGAACATTCGGCGCATGGCCGCTATCGATATCTCAGCACCGTTCCGCTCTTCGACCGCGCTTTCTTCACGCCCGGCCCGCGCGACAACCTGCTCGAGACGAAGCGCGTCTTCATGCCTGTAGCGGCGCCATATCGCGTCCAGAAACACGATGACTGACTCAGAGATCGGAAATTCGGTCACCGACGGGCGTCCGTTTTCGAAAATCCGATACAGGTTCGGGTCGTACGGACCGGCGTGATCGATAACGAATACGGATGGCATCAGCCTGCGACCGTCATAGGCCGCGGCAAAATGCGCCTGCGCAAGGAACAGGAGACATTGCAGCGCCCTGGGCTGAAGGTAGCTGTCGTCCTTGCGGGCCCGGTCGAGAAACCAGAAGGCGATATCGTAACTGCTGACTGCGGCGGGGGTCATGCCGCCTTTATCGGTCAATATGGTCAATAGCCGGTTAAAGACACCGATAAACCTGTTCCCACGGGTTTTTTGATTCCGGCCGATCCGCTAACATTCCGGAACTGGCATCAAACAGAAAGGAAACATCCGATGGGTCTGATCGAAACCGGCAGCAAGGCGCCAGCCTTTTCCCTGCCGAACCAGAACGGAGAAACCGTCAGCCTCGACGATTTCGCCGGGAAAAATGTCCTCGTCTGGTTTTTTCCGCGCGCCTTCGGCAATAATTGAACGGTCGAAGCCAAAGGGTTCCGTGATAGAACCCCCGAAATACACGACAAGAACACAATTCTGATCGGCATCACGTTCAATCCGCCCGAAGAGCTGAAGAAATGGATCGACGAGACCGGACAGACTTCCGATGTGCTGTTCGACGAAGACCGTTCCGCCGCCATGGCCTATGGCGCCGCGGAATCCGCGGACCAGGAGAAACCGTCGCGCCTGTCGATTCTGATCGGCCCCGACGGCATCGTTAAACGCGTTTACGACAACCCCGACGCGTCGGTTCATGCGGAACAGGTTCTTGCCGATCTGGACTAGCGATTTCGGCGGCGAAGGGTTGTCGCCGCCGATGCGCCGCACTAGGTTACGGCAGGCCCTACGGGGCGATGATATCCTGAATTCAGAAGGGAGAACGACGTCATGGATATGACTGGCGAATATCGTATTCCGGCCCCGCGCGAGAAGGTCTGGGAGGCGCTGAACGACCCCGAAGTCCTGACCAAATGCATTCCCGGCTGCCAGGAGCTCAACAAGGATTCGGACACCGAACTGAGCGCGACCGTAAAGACGAAGGTCGGCCCGGTCTCCGCGACCTTCAAGGGCAAGGTCACACTGTCCGACATCAATCCCCCGGAGAGCTATACCATCACCGGCGAGGGCACCGGCGGCGCCGCGGGATTTGCCAAGGGTGGCGCGGAGGTCTCGCTTGAGGCGGACGGCGATGCGACCATTCTTCGTTACACCGCCAAGGCGCAGGTCGGCGGCAAGCTGGCCCAGATCGGCTCGCGACTGATCGATTCGACATCCAAGAAAATGGCCGGCCAGTTCTTCGACAAGTTCGCCGAGGAAGTGGGCGGCGGCGCAGCCGCCGAAGCACCCACAGCGGAAGCCGCACCCGAAGCCCCTGCCCCGGCTGCCGCACCGGCCGCGGCAGCAGCACCTGCGTCATCCGGCGGGATCAGTCCGATGGTCTGGATCGGCGGTCTTGTCGCCATCGTGGTGATTATTCTGATTGTCCTGAACTGATGGCTGGAAACCCGCTCTAATCCGTTCCGCGCGGGTTGACCGGCAGACAAATCGGGTGATACTTGCCGCGATACGGAGGCGGCAAACCGCTTCGCAACAGAGAGCAAACCGACTGGTTCTCCGGCAACGCTACGGGGGCCTACCGAACGAGGGAAAGATTCGATGACCGTTAAGTTCTCAATGACCATCAATGGCAAGGAAGTCCAGGGCGAGACCGAGGACCGCACTCTTCTGGTGCAGTTCATCCGCGAACATCTCGGGCTGACGGGCACTCATGTCGGCTGCGATACTACGCAGTGCGGCTGCTGCACGGTCCATGTCGACGGTCTGCCGATGAAGTCCTGCACCATGCTGGCGGTTCATGCCGACGGCAAGAATGTCACCACCATCGAAGGCCTCGCCAAGGACGGCGAACTTCATCCCATGCAGGCGGCCTTCCGCGAGAACCACGCGCTTCAGTGCGGTTTCTGCACGCCAGGCATGGTGATGAGTTCGATCGGCATCGTCGACCGCCACAAGGGCGAGAAGCTCGACGAGAAGACGGTCCGCCATGAGCTGGAAGGCAATATCTGCCGCTGCACCGGCTACCACAATATCGTCAAGGCCGTGCTCGCCGCTTCCGAGGTCATGAACAAGGGCTGACCCCATGGCGGATGGCGGCATCGGGGAGAGTGTCCGCCGCAAGGAAGACCAACGCTTTCTGACCGGCAAAGGCACCTATACGGACGATATCAATCGGCCCGGACAGACCCATGCGGCCATCCTGCGTTCTCCTCACGCCCATGCGGCGATAAAGTCGATCCGTACAGACAGGGCGGCGTCCGCGCAGGGCGTCGTCTTCGTTTTTACCGGCAGCGATATGGCCGATGACGGCGTCGGCAGCCTGCCCTGTGGCTGGGGCATCACGCAGATCGACGGCACGCCGATGGCCGAACCGCCTCATCCCGTGCTCCAGGTAGACCGGGTTCGTCATGTCGGCGATCCGGTCGCGGTTGTCGTCGCCGAAACACGGAGCCAGGCGCGTGACGCGCTCGACCTGATTGAAATCGAGTACGAAGTCCTGCCCGCCGCGATCGCAACCGGCAGCGCCGCCGACAGCGGCACACCGCGGGTCCATGACGAGGCCCAAAACAATATCTGTTTCGACTGGGAGATCGGAGAAGCTGCCCCTGTCGAGGAAGCGCTCTCCAGCGCCGCCCATGTAACGACGCTGGAGCTGATCAATACGCGGATGGTCACCAACGCGGTCGAACCCCGCTCTGCCGTCGCGGAGTACGACGCCGGTCAGGATCGCCATACCCTCTGGACGACCAGCCAGAATCCCCACGTCATACGCCTCCTGATGGGCGCGTTCGTGCTCAATATTCCCGAGCACAAGCTGCGCGTGGTCTCGCCGGATGTCGGCGGCGGATTCGGCTCCAAGATCTTCCACTACGCCGAGGAAGCGCTCGTCACCTGGGCGGCAAAAAAGATCGGACGCCCCGAAGCGACCTATCTTATCGAGCGCCTGATCGACAAGGCGGCTGACGAGACCGGGGTCGATCCGGCGGAACTGCGGCGCCGAAACATGATCCCGGCGGATGCCTTCCCCTATCAGACGCCCGTCGCGCTTGCCTACGATTCCGGCACGTACGAAGCTGCCCTCGATCAGGCGATGCAGATCGGCGACTATGCCGGGTTCGAAAAACGGCGCGAAGAAGCCTCGAAGCGCGGAAAGCTGCGCGGCATCGGCGTATGCGCCTATATCGAGGCCTGCGGCGCAGCCCCCTCGGCCATCGCCGGCGCGCTGGGCGCCCGGGCCGGGCTGTACGAGGCGGCCGAGGTCCGTTTTCACCCGACCGGCATGGTATCGGTCTTTACGGGCAGCCAGACCCAGGGTCAGGGACACGAAACCACGTTCGCGCAGATCGTCGCCGGCAGGCTCGGCGTTCCGTACGAGAACGTCGAGGTGGTCCATGGCGATACCGACCGAATTCCGTTCGGGATGGGAACCTACGGATCGCGATCCCTGGCGGTCGGCGGCTCGGCGATTGCCAAGGCCATCGACAAGATCGTCGACAAGGGCAAAAAAATTGCCGCCCACATCCTCGAAGCATCCGAAGGCGATATCGAGTTCTCGGACGGCACGTTTACCGTCTCCGGAACCGACAAAACGATATCCATCGGCGAGGTCGCCGGCGCGGCGTACGTCCCCCACAACTATCCGCTCGAGGAGCTGGAGCCGGGACTGGACGAAAGCGCGTTCTACGACCCGGCCAATTTCACCTTCCCCGCAGGCACCCAGATCTGCGAGATCGAAATCGATCCGGACACCGGCGTTGTCGAAATTGTCTCGTTCAAGGCGGTCGACGATTTCGGCAATATCATCAATCCGATGATCGTCGAAGGGCAGGTTCATGGCGGAATCGTCCACGGCGTCGGCCAGGCGCTGATGGAACACTGCGTGTACGACAGCGCCAGCGGACAGCTGGTGACCGGTTCGTTCAACGACTACTGCATGCCCCGCGCAGACGACGTACCGAGCTTCGAAGTGGCGACGCGCGAGACCCCCTGCCCTCATAATCCGCTGGGGGTGAAAGGCTGCGGAGAAGCGGGTACAATCGGGGGTGCGGCGGCCGTGATGAATGCGGTGGCCGATGCCTTGTCACCGCTCGGAATTTCACATATCAACATGCCTGCGACGCCCATGAACGTCTGGCAGGCGATTCAAGAGGCTAAACAACAGGCGTAATCGGAGACGACGGATCATGTACGAATTCAACTACCAGAAGGCTTCCTCGGTCGACGAAGCGAAACAGCTTCACGGCAATGCCGAAGACCCCAAATACATGTCGGGCGGCATGACGCTGCTGCCGACCCTCAAGATGCGCCTCGCGCGCCCCTCGGACGTGATCGATCTCGCCGGTATCGGCGATCTGGTCGGCATCGACGTTTCGGGCGATACCGTCACCATCAAGGCGATGACCCCGCATGCCGTCGTCGCGGCCAGCCCGGAGGTCAAGAAGGCCATCCCCGCGCTTGCCAAGCTGGCCGGCGGCATCGGCGACCCGATGGTCCGCAATCGCGGCACGATCGGCGGCTCCCTGGCCAACAACGACCCCGCGGCCGATTATCCGGCGGCGGTCATGGGCCTCGGCGCAACGATCCATACCGACCGGCGCGACATCGCCGCCGACGATTACTTCCTGGGCCTGTTCGAAACCGCCCTCGAAGAAGGCGAGATGATCACCAGCGTGTCGTTCCCGATCCCCGACAAGGCGGGATACATGAAGTTCCCGAACCCGGCATCGCGCTACTGCATCGTCGGCGTGATGGTATCCCAGAAGGGCGGCAACGTCCGCGTCGGCGTTACCGGCGCCGGTGCCTGCGCCTTCCGCGTATCGGAAATGGAATCGGCACTTGCTTCCAGCTTCACTCCGGATGCGGTTGCCAACATCAGCATTCCGGATGCCGATCTCAACAGCGACATTCACGCCAGCGCCGAGTACCGCGCGCATCTGGTAACGGTGATGGCCAAGCGCGCCGTCGCAGAAGCCAACGGCTGATCGCCAAAACGGGCGGGTCGAAAGGCCCGCCGCAATATCCGTCGTTTGGGGGTGGCCGGAGCAATCCGGCCCCCTTCTTTCATTCTGGCCTTCATTCCTTCTAGACCTGGAACCAAAGACATGAGCGAACAGCTCCCCGCCTCGATCGACGATACCCTGAAAATGCTTTCAGACGGACGATACGTGGCCGACAGGTCGCTGGCGACCGCCCTGTATCTCGCCCTGAAACTTGGCCGACCGCTGTTCCTCGAAGGCGAGGCCGGCGTCGGCAAGACTGAGATCGCCAAGGTTCTGTCCGAAACGCTGGGGCGCAACCTGATCCGGCTCCAGTGCTATGAGGGGCTGGACGTCTCATCCGCGGTCTACGAATGGAACTATTCCCGCCAGATGATCGATATCCGCATAGCCGAGGCTGCCGGCGAGGAAGACCGAGACCGGCTGGAAGAAGACGTTTTCTCGGATCGTTTCCTGATCAAGCGTCCCCTGCTCCAGGCGCTTGAACTCGACCTCAACGGCAATGCGCCCGTTCTGCTGATCGACGAGCTGGATCGCACGGACGAGCCCTTCGAGGCCTTTCTTCTGGAAATTCTCTCCGATTTTCAGGTCACCATACCGGAAACCGGAACCGTCAAGGCAGAGAAACCGCCAATCGTCATCATTACCTCGAACAGGACGCGCGAAATTCACGACGCGATCAAGCGCCGCTGCTTCTACTACTGGGTCGATTACCCGGATGCGAAGCGCGAACTCGATATCCTGGACGTTAAGGTGCCGGACGCGGACAAGGACCTGTCCCGCCAGATCGTCGCCTTTGTCCAGCGGCTGCGTTCGATGGATCTCTTCAAGCTCCCGGGCGTTGCCGAAACCATCGACTGGACCAACGCGCTGGTGCAGCTCGACAAGATCGATCTCGACCCCGAGACGGTCAACGACACCCTGGGCACGCTTCTCAAATACCAGGACGACATCGAAAAGGTGAAAGGCAGCGAAGCCGCCAACCTGCTCGAACAGGTGAAGGCAGACCTCGCCGCCCGGAGCTAGGCGGATGGCTGAGTCCGGCGACAACGGGGCTCCTCACGGAAACGGCGCAGCTGCCGATTTCCAGAATACCCCCGGCATGCGCCTGCTCGATCAGTTCGAGGGCAGCAAGCTTCTTCCCAACATCATGCATTTCGGCCGCGTGCTGCGAAGCGCAGGCCTGCCGGTCGGTCCCGGCAAGATCATAGATGCCGTAAACGCCGTTCAGACGGTCGGCGTCGCCAGCCGCAAGGATTTTTACTGGTCCCTGCACGCGGTTTTTGTGAACCGCCGGGACCAGCACGAGATTTACGATCAGGCCTTCCACATCTTCTGGCGCGATCCGCGGCTGCTCGAGCGGATGCTCGGGATGTTGATGCCCGAGATCCCCGGCGAAGAGCAGGACGAGCCGCAGGAGCCGCCGAGCCGCCGGATCATGGAGGCGATGTCCCCGAAAGAGCAGGAAGGCCGTCAGCAGGAAGAGGAAAAGGAGCCCGAGGTCGAAGTCGAGGCCACTCTCACCGCCTCGGCCAACGAACTGCTCCAGAAAATGGATTTCGAGGACATGTCGGCCGACGAAGTCGCGCAGGCCAAGGCGGCCATCGCGCGAATGCGCCTGACGATCGACGATGTCCCCATGCGACGGTACGAGCGCAGTCACCGGATCGATCGCGTCGATATGCGGGCGACGCTGCGCGCCGCCATGCGATCCGGCGGCGGGCTGATCCCCCTGCAATACCGGCGACGGCGGCGCAGGACGCCGCCCCTTGTCATCCTGTGCGACATTTCAGGCTCCATGGGGCGCTATACGCGCATGCTGCTCCATTTCATGCACGCGATCACCAACGACCGGGACAGGGTTCATACCTTCCTGTTCGGCACGCGCCTTACCAACGTGACGCGCCACCTTAGGCAGAAGGACGTCGATGTCGCGCTCGAATGCTGCAACGACATGGTGGACGACTGGTCCGGCGGTACGCGGATCGGCGAGAGTCTGAAGGATTTCAATCGCTTCTGGTCGCGCAGGGTGCTAGGCCAGGGTGCCGTCATGCTGCTGATCTCCGACGGCCTCGACCGCGACGCCGGCCGCGGGCTCGAACTGGAGATGGAACGGCTTCACAAATCCTGCCGACGGCTGGTCTGGCTCAACCCCCTCCTCCGTTTCGAGGGGTTCGAACCGAAGTCGCAGGGGATCCGGGCAATTCTTCCCCATGTTGACGAATTCCGTCCGGTACACAATCTTGAGAGTCTGACCGAGCTGGTGGAAGCACTGAACCGCCAGCTTTCCCGCCGACAGGAAGGAATGGGTGAATGGCTGAAAGCGATGTAAGGGGCCAGGACGACGCCGTCCTCGAGGAAGCCGCGCGCTGGCGCGCCGCGGGCAAGAAGGTCGCGCTCGCGACCGTGATCAGCACGTGGGGCTCCTCCCCGCGACCGACCGGCAGCCAGCTCGCCGTGGCCGAGGACTCTACGTTTGTGGGGTCGGTTTCCGGCGGATGCATCGAAGGTGCCGTGGTCACGGAGGCGCTCTCCGTCATGCAAACGGGCAAGCCGACCGTTCTCGAATATGGTGTAACCGACGACCTCGCCTGGGAAGTCGGGCTGGCCTGCGGCGGGCAGGTAAAGGTCTTTGTAGAGGCGCTGGACTGATGAAACAGGATATTCTCAACCGGCTGCTGAAAGACCGGGAAGCGAAAACCGCCGTCGCCACGGCGACGCATCTCGAAAGCGGCGCTCAGGCGCTCGTCTATCACGATGGCGCGGAGGGCGCACTGGCTGACAACGCTGAAATCGTCGAAGCCGCTCGCCAATGCATGCAGGACGATAAAAGCCGCGTTGTTTCAACGGCTTCAGGCGATGTGTTCATTCACGTATTCAATCCGCCGCTTCGCATGATTCTTGTCGGCGCGGTCCATATCGCACAGCCATTGTCCCGCATCGCGTCCGTTGCAGGCTACGACGTTTCGGTGGTCGATCCCCGCGACTCCTTTGCTACGCCCGAACGCTTCCCCGGTATCAATCTGGTCCATGAATGGCCCGATGACGGCGTGAAACAGCTCGACCCCGACCGGCGGACGGCGATCGTCACGCTCACCCACGATCCGAAACTGGACGATCCCGGCCTTCATGTGGCAATCCGCTCCAACGCGTTCTATATCGGCTCGCTCGGCAGCCGCAAAACCCACGCTTCCCGCGTTCAGCGTCTGAAGGACGCCGGTTTCAACGATGCCGAAATCGGACGTATTCATGGCCCCGTGGGGCTCCCGCTCGGCGCCGTCTCGCCGTCGGAAATTGCGGTTTCCATCCTGGCCGAAATCACCGCCGTTCTGCACGGCAGGGAGCAGCAGAAGGCCGCCGCGTGAAGTTCGGCCCCGTCCCGCCGGAACAGGCCGCCGGTGCGATTCTCGCCCATAGCGAGCGCGTCGGCCATCTGACTTTCAAAAAGGGGCGGGTCCTCGATCCGGACGACATCGCGGAGATGCAGGCGGCCGGAATGGATGAGGTCACGGTGGTCAGGCTCGACCCCGGCGACCTGACCGAGAACGAGGCCGCGCAAAAGGTGGCGACGGCGCTCGCTTCCTCAAATATCGAGCTCAGCAATACGGCGACCGGCCGCTGCAACCTGACAGCGGCGACAGCAGGCATCGCCACCTTCCAGCCAGCCGGCATCGACGCCGTTAACCTGGTCGACGAAGCGGTTACCGTCTCAACCGTGCCCCGTTTCGAACATGTGGATTCGGGCGACATCGTCGCTACGGTAAAAATCATCACATTCGCGGTGCCGGGAACAACCGTCGACAATTGCATCGGGGCAATTGAAACGTGCGACGCCCTGGTGTCGGTTTCGCCTTACGCACCGATGACGGTCGGCCTCGTCCAGACCCGGCTTCCGATCCTGCGCGACCGGCTCCTGGACAAGGCCGCCGACGTTACCCGAACCCGTCTCTCGGCGATGGGATGTACGCTCGATCACGATATCCGATGCGCTCACAATGCTGGAGAAATCGCGGCGGCTTTCCGGTCGCTGGCGAATGCCGGCTGCGATATCGCACTGGCGCTGGGCGCGTCGGCGATTGCCGACCGGGCCGACGTCATTCCCGCTGCCGTCGTTGAATGCGGCGGAACGGTCGAACATTTCGGCATGCCGGTCGACCCCGGCAACCTGATGATGCTCGGGCGTATCGGCAGCATGCGCGTTCTCGGATTGCCCGGTTCCGCCCGTTCCCCCAGGCTGCACGGGTTCGACTGGGTTCTCAGGCGCCTTGTCGCAGGAATTGACGTGAGCGGAGAAGACCTCATGCGCATGGGCGTCGGCGGCCTGCTCAAGGAAATCCCGTCCCGCCCCCTGCCCCGCTCCAGCGCCGTTTCGGAACAGTCAAACGGCGCCGCGGTGCGCAGCCACCGTAATATCGCCGCCGTTATCCTTGCCGCCGGCCAGTCGAGACGCATGGGCAAGGCGAACAAGCTGCTGGAACCGGTAAACGGAAAGCCGATGATGCTGCACGCGGTGGACGCCGCCATGGATGCCGGCGCGGATCCGGTAATCGTCGTCACGGGCCACGAACCGGAAAGGATCGAGACGGCGGTCAGGGACCGGGCCGTCGCGATTGTCCATAATCCAGACTATGCCAACGGTCTCAGCACGTCGCTACGCGCGGCGCTCGGAACCCTGGGCGACGATGTCGAAGGCGTAGTCGTCTGTCTCGGCGACATGCCCGGTGTAACGACAGGGCATATCGAACGGCTGATTGCCGGTTTCGACCCCGAAAACGGCCGATCCATCATCGTTCCGACCGTAAACGGCAAACGCGGAAATCCCGTACTCTGGCACCGCCGCTATTTCGACCAGATGGCGCATATCTCGGGCGATGTCGGGGCAAGACACCTGATCGGCGAAAACGAGGACGCGCTGTTTGAAATCCCGATGGATGACGACGCCGTGCTTCAGGACCTCGACACGCCGGAAGCGCTCGAAGCCTTCCGCAACGCCAAAAACGGCGGATAGTCTTGGCGCTCGCCCCCCAAAGCGAGCCCGCAGGGACGGCGCCGGCGACACCTTACCGCTGGGCGATGATGTTCGGCGTCTGGCTGCTCTATTTCGCCTTCGGATCGACGCTCGCCTGCCTTGCCCCGCTGGTCCCGATCATCGAAGGCGACCTCGGCATCAACCACGTTGCGATGGGCACCATCCTCGGCGCCTGGCCAGTCGTCTATATCGCTTCGTCCGCGCCATGCGGCGCGCTGCTCGACCGCTTCGGTCCCCGAAAAATGCTGTTTTTCGGCACGCTGGTCGTCGCGTCGTCAGCGGCCATGCGTGGATTCTCGGAGGGCTATTACGGGCTGCTGATGGGGGCAATTATCTTCGGACTCGGCGGTCCGCTGATTTCGTCCGGCGCGCCCAAGGTCATCAGCATCTGGTTCTCGGGAAAAAACCGGGGCCTCGCCATCGGGATCTATTTCACCGGAAACGCACTGGGAAACGTTTCGGCGCTTTCGCTCACCAACAGCGTCCTTATGCCGGCTTTCGACGGAGAGTGGCGAAAGGTGATGCTGTGCTATGCGGTATTCGTCGTTTTCAGCGGCATCGTCTGGCTGCTGATCAATCTCCACCCGACGGCCCGCTCGACCGAAGCCAGACTCGCGTCCGAACCCAAGCTTCCTTATTTCCAGGTTTTCATGGAGCTGGTGCGCCTGCCGGTTGTCCGCCTTGTCCTCTGCATGGGGATCTTCATCCTTTTCTTCAACCACGGATTCAACAACTGGCTACCGACCATTCTCGAGTCCAACGGCATGGGCCGGGTCGAGGCCGGCTACTGGGCCTCCATCCCGACCGCGTTCGGCATGATTTCAGCGCTGATCCTGCCCCGGTTGGCGACACGCGAACGACGCTTCAAGATCCTGTTCGGTCTGTTCGTCGCGGCCGCCTGCGCAACGATGCTGATCTACGCTGCGACAGGTCCCCTGCTGTTCGTCGGCCTCGTCCTGCAGGGGATGTGCCGAGGCGCGATGACAAGCATCGCCATCCTGACGCTGATGGATATGGATGAAGGCGATTCCAGCCGCGTCGGCGCCGCGACCGGTCTCTACTTCTCCGCCGCGGAAGTCGGCGGCGCGCTGGGCCCGATGAGCATGGGCGCCCTCGCCCAGGCGACAGGCGGTTTCGCAGCGCCGATCTTCATGATGACCGGCGTCGCCTTTCTGCTGATGCTGCTGCTCGCCCGCCTGCGCGCGGTTACGCGCAGGGCGGGCTGAACGCTGTTCTTACTGAATCGGCGAGAACGGCGCTGCATACAGGATTTTGTTGTCCTGCGTGTGCAGCGTGCCATCCCCGCCCTTGGGCGGCCAGATTCCGTCGGCAGCCGCCTGATCGCGTACCTGCTTGCGATGTTCCAGATCCCTGTACGGCCAGATATGAACCATGCGGTTCAGCGCGCCGAGGTCGGTATACATGATCATCGTGCAGGGCGACCGTTCGGTCCGCGTGTCGATCGCGTCCTTCCAGCGGTCGATGATGTTGGGGATCATGCCCGGCTTGACGATGTAGTCGCGCCACTCGAACACCGGACCGACATTTCCCGGCTCGATTTTCGGCGTGAAGGGAAACGGAAAGAAGATTTCCGAACGCTGTTCCTGAAGGAATTCGCCGAGTTTCGGGGGCCAGTTGGGGTCCTTGTTCGCTTCGGCGCGAATTTTCGTCCGTTCCGCGAGGTCCTCGTAGGGCCAGACATGGATGATTTCGTTGAGGGGCCCGATCTCGGTGTACCAGAAGGCGGCGAGCTCCGAATATTTCTTGCGGTGCTCGTAGGCTTCCGCAAACGCGTCGATCGCCTTGTTGGTTGTGCCCTGTTTCAGGCGATAGGTCCGGACTTCGTAGATCATGGCGTTTCCCCCTGACTGGATCGTTTTCGATACCGAATTTGTAGACGCCGTGCAGGCCAAACGCAATCGGGGCCGGTCCTCACACCGGACCGGCCCCGCATGGCCTCATCCCGGCCTTCGAAGGACTACATCAGACCTTCCTGTCTATTCCTGCACCCGGCCTGGAGCCGTCTTGCCCGTCCAACGCGATCACGACAGCCGCCTTGCCGTGAGTTCCGGCCCCGGCAGGAGCAATCATGCCTCGCCGCAAGAGATAGGGAAGCCCTTCGTCCTGCCGCCCGTCTTTCCGGCCCGCCAGACGCGCGACGGCGCTGATCTCCACGATATCCGCCGTCGTCGACGATTTCCCGGAGTTGCCGAATTTCGTTTCCGCACCCCGACGTGTAAACGCACCGAACGACGATAAAGAAGGTCTTACCGAGTATGACATTACCAATACTCCATCTGTACGGCCACACATACAGTAATGGAGAAATAAAGGCAACAACAATAGTATTGATTTAAATCTGAATGTAAAGCGTTTTTTGTTTTTATTTATATCTGTTTCGTTATTTATTTAAATAAATTTTGAGTACAGTTTTAGTTCGATTTAGATCAATTTTTATCGATCGCCGGACACCGCAGCATAATTGTCCGGCAAACGCGGAAAATCGGTCAGAAGCGACCCAAAGCCTTCGATACGGTCTTCGATCCCGTTTTCACGAAGCGCGAACCAGTAAGTCGCCGTGTTAATGGCGATGACAGGCTTTCCAAGCATTTTCTCCGCCATCCCCGCGAGACGCGCCATGGCCAGATTCGTGCCGCACTGAACGATGGCCTCGACGTCGTCCCCGTCGACAGTACGGATCGCTTTCGCCAACTCGTCTTCGGAAACATGCGCAATCAGCACGGGACTCCTGCATTTCAATCCCAGGAGATTGACGATCTCGAACCCGCAATCGGAAAAAAATTTCCGGACATTCTCGTCCCCGACCGGCCAGTATGGGGTAATGACCCCGATGCGTCTGATATCGCCGTAGCACCGCAACGCGGCCTGACAGGCATCGGACCCCATGGCAATGCGAAGTCCGGATTTTTCCTCCATCCTCTTTTTGAGTTCGATGGAGGTCGCGAGCCCGCCCCAGAACGTCTCCGACGACATTCCCATGATCAGGTAATCGGGGTGACAGGTCATGACGCGGTCGACCGCGTTATCCATCTCTTTCCTGATATTCACCATCAACTGATTGAAATCGTCGTCGCTTTCGACCGGATCGTCCGGAATCCAGACGCGGGAAAAATGATTGGTGACGCCCGGCACGCGCATATCGTCGTATTCGGGCTGCACAGACGTATTCGTCGACGGCGCGATTACGCCGAATTTGCGGCGCCAGCCCAGCGAGTCCGTCATTGTTCCCCTTCCCCTTTGCTACCCTGAGCAGCATAAAGCCGCCGCAACTCGTCAATCACTTCCGACGAAGCCATCACGTCCGCATATTTCTGGTCCATATCGAAGAGATTGGATTCGTGCGGTCCCGCCGCCCGGTCGCCGACGCATTCGCGCGGTACGATCGGACGATAGCCATGTCCCATCGCATCGACGACAGTGGCGCGAACGCACCCCGAGGTCGTGCAGCCAGTGACGATCGCCGTGTCCACCCCCTGCCTCGCGAGCCAGCCGGCCAGATCGGTGCCGAAGAATGCCGATGGATAATGTTTTTCGACGATCCTCTCACCGGGCCTGGGCCGAAGCTGGTCGACGACCTCGACAGCTCTGGAACCGCGCCTCAGACCTTCCCGCATGCGCGGCATTTTCAGGTTGAAAATGCCGTCCTCGCTGCCGTCCTCGGCATACACGTGAGTGGTATACGCGACAGGCACCCCCAGGTGACGCGCCTCGGCGAGAAGTTTTTCCGTCTCGTCGATCGCGGCCTGAATGTTGCCGCCGCCGAACGCGTCGGGATCGTTGAACCCGTTAATGAAATCGATGATCAGAAGCGCGGGCTTCCTGCCGAAGCCCATCCGCGCGCCGAGCCCCTGACGCTCATAAATTTCCCTGTCGCTCTCATCCGCCATGGCGCGTCAGCCTAAAGCAGATGCTGCCCCGAATCCATGCGGAACGTCTCACCGGTAATCGTTCCGGCATCCTCCGCCAGCCATATGGCGAACCGCGCGACGTCCTTCGGCCAGATCGCCTTGTTCAGCGGATATGCCGTCTCCGCCTCCTCGACCCGCTGCCGGTATCCCTCTTCCGTCATGATCTTGCGGGTCCAGTTGCCGAGCAGCCCGCCCGGACAGATCGCATTCACACGAACCTCCGGCGCGAGCTGGCGGGCGAGCGCAAGCGTCAGCGTATTAAGCGCGCCCTTGGATACGGCGTACGGAATGGAACTGCCGTTTCCGATCAGCCCTCCCAGCGAAGAAATATTGACGACCGATCCGTCGCCGGACGCCCTGAGCCAAGCGGCCGCGGCTCGCGTCATCTGAAAGTTGCCGACCACGTTCACCGCATAGGTCCGGTGAAATTCCTCGGCGGTTACCGCTTCCAGATCGTTCTGGGCGATCGGCTTCGTAACGGCGGCATTATTGATCAGCACATCGAGCCGTCCCCACCGCTCCACCGCGGCCTCGACCATGCGCCGGCAGTCTTCATCCCTGGAAACATCGGCCTGGACAGCAATGGCCTCTACGCCGTTCGCCTTGCAATCATCGGCGGTTTTCTCCGCCCCGGTCGCATCGGTCGCGTAATTTATCACGACATTGGCGCCCTTCGCGGCCAGCCCCTTGGCGCATTCCGCGCCGATCCCGGTGCCGGAACTGGATCCGGTAACAATTGCAACGCATCCCCTGAGTTCCATTGCTTTCCTCCGTTTGCAATCGCGTCACGGTAACGGAGGAAGATTGATGCGCAAAGGCCGGCCCGGGAAATTACCTTTCGTTGGCGGGAATTTCGGCGATCCTGTGCCTGGGAAACACGATCCTGATCGTCGTACCGACGCCTATGGCGCTTTTGACGAAGAGCCTGCCCTGATGCAAATGCACCATCGACTGAACGAGCGGCAACCCCAGTCCGGTGCCCTGATGATCGCGCGACAACGCGCTGTCGACCTGACCGAACGGCGCCATCACGCGCTCGATATCCTCTGGCGCAATGCCGATACCGCGGTCGGCAACCGATATCTCCGCCAAATCGTTCACGCGTCGGGCAGTAACCGTTATCCGGCCCTCTCTCTCCATGAACTTGCTGGAATTGGACACCAGATTCAGCAGTATCTGCTTCATGGCCCTGCGGTCGGCGATCAGAACTGGAAAATCCGGGTCGATTCTGATGTCCAGCTCTTGCCCCTTTTGGGTCAGGCGACCTTTCACCAGGTCGGCGACGGACCGCATGACCTTGTTCAGATCCAGCTTTTCCTCGAAGAGTTCGAACCTTCCCGCCTCAACCTTGGAGAGATCGAGAATGTCGTTGATGATTTCCAGTAAATGGGAGCTGCTGGAATGAATGTCGCGCGCATACTCCAAATATTGGGGAAGATCGATCGCCCCCAGCATCTCCTTCATGATGATTTCGGAAAACCCCATGATGGCGTTTAGCGGCGTTCGCAGTTCGTGGCTCATATTGGCCAGAAATTCGCTCTTGGTGCGATTGGCCGCGTCTGCGGCGTCTTTGGTGGCCTGAAGACATCGATTGATCTCGGCGTTCTCTACGATACTGTCCTCGAGCGTCTGCTCAAGCGACAGCACGCGGGTCCTCAGCTCTTCCATTTCCAGCGCACGCTGGTCGGGGCGCTTCCAGAAGACGAGAAGCACGGCGGGAATGCCCCTCCACGATATCCGTGCAGCGCGGATCTCCGCTTCCAGCATGCTGCCGTCGAGCGCCATAACCATCGATTGCTTCAAACCGGCGAGAGACAGGTCGACCGGTATCACCCTGTCCCCGACGAAGACCTCTTCCAGCCTTTTTCCGATCACGCTTCTGTCTTCGGTTTCCTTGAACAGGCCGGATGCGGAATCGTTTACATGGACGATCCTGCTCTCGCATACAACGATGGCAGGATTCTGAATGGCGAGGCAGATTCCGGCTGTCTCGGGCGACGGGGGAATCTCGGAGCCGCCCACCGTGCTTTTCGGGCCAGCCGGTTCGTCCGAAGCGAGGTCCGCCGAAATCCGGATTTTCCCGGAACTCGTTTGCTGACTTTCCATAGGGATGGAGCCCAAAAAGGTTTGGTAAATTAGTGTTTAACCGTAACCTTGGCAGCAGGCGGTAAACGAATTCTTACCAATCGGCGGGAAGCAAACGGATGGATGAAAAAATTTCGGTGATAGCGATCCCCGGCCTGCTTTGCGACGCCTGGGTCTGGAAGCAGCAGGCCGAAATGCTGTCTGACATCGCGATCTTCCACATTCCCGATTTCGACAGGGAAGACAGTCTCGAAGCCATGGCCCGATCGGCGCTTTCCCTCGCCGGCAGCAGGGTTTCCGTCGTGGGTCACTCCATGGGCGGACGCGCGGCAATGGTGCTCTGGAAACTTGCACCCGAGCGGGTGGAACGGCTCGCCCTTCTGGACACCGGCGCCCGCCCGCGACGCGAAGACGAGGTGGCGGGCCGGCTTAAACTCATCGAACTCGCCCGCAACGAAGGAATGGGGGCGCTTGCAGAGGCCTGGCTGCCCCCGATGGTTCATCCGGAAAGAACCGGAGATGTCTCGTTGATGCAGCCCCTCCGGGAAATGGTACGACGAAAGACCCCGGAGATATTCGCCAACCAGCAGACGGCGCTCCTGAACCGCCCCGATGCCCGCCCGATTCTCGGAACCGTAACCGTGCCCACCCTGATCGGCGTAGGGCGCGACGACAGCTGGAGCCCTGTCGAACAGCACGAAGAAATGGCGGCGCTCATCCCGCGGTCAAAGCTGGTGATCTTCGAAGAGAGCGGACACATGTCCACGGTCGAAAACGCGCCCGCCGTCTCAGACGCCTTGCGCGACTGGCTGACGGAAAGCTAGGCCGCCTGGGCGGGCTTGTAACCGAGAAGGCTGAGCGCAGGACGGTAATCGGGCGATTTCTCGAACTCAAGGATCGTCGCGCCGGGAAATGTCGGCAGCGGATTACGGTTCCGTATCTCACGCTCGACGCTGTTGTCTCCCGTGACCTTGCGGTTCGACGCCCATCTTTCGTCGTATGTCAGGTCGAAAGGTATCTGGAGCTTTCCGCATAGCGCCTCAAGCGTCTTGTCCGGTCGGTCCAGCAGGTCCTCATACCGGACGAAGCCAACCTCGGCCGCCAGCTGCGCGAATTTCCGGTATCCGGAGAGATAGGCTCCCAGCGGAACCTCGCAAATTCCCTTGAGATGCTTCACAAGGCTGAGCCATTGAGGCACGGGATGGCGGACGGTTGCCGCAGCGACGACGTCGAAACGGGACTGCAGGATTTCGAGATGCGTCGAGCGTCCCGGAGGCTCTTCCGTAAAGGGCATGCCGTTAAAATCGAGATGGCTCCAGTCCCTGATCACAAGGGTCTGTCCCCGGGCACCCACGAGAGGATAGATCGCCTCGATCGCGTCAAGATAGGTGATTTCATTCCCCTTGGACCTGAGGGATTCCTTGTCGTCATCGGAAAACAGGTCGTACCAGCGCGAAGCCTGGGTAATCGGGTTGTATGTCTGGCTTCCGAGGGGGTGAATCTCGCTGAGCAGCAAGACACCATCCATGCTGCCGATGCATTTGGAAAACAGCGTTCCGCCGCACTGCGCCAGATTGAGATAGAGACGGATCTTACGCTCGCTCATTGCTCTCCTGCACTTCCCTTGCCTGCGCCTTCGCCCAGGAATCCCTCAGACCGACGGTCCGGTTGAAGAGCGTCGCGCCGGACGTACTTGCCCGATCCGCGCAGAAATATCCAAGCCGTTCAAACTGAACCGGTTGGCCCGGCGCAAGCGTCGCAAGCGATGGCTCCATCTGGCAATCCTCGACGATTTCAACCGAATCGGGATTGAGATCGTCGAGAAAATCGCCCGTCACCGCCCCGGGCTGTTCCGCGCCGAATAACGGGTTGTACAGCCGCACCGTAGCCGGAACGGCATGATCCGCCGCAACCCAGTGCAACGTTCCCCGGACCTTGCGCCCATCGGGCGCATCGCCGCCTCTTGTTTCCGGATCGTATGTACACCGCAGTTCGACGATCTCGCCGCTGGCGTCCTTTACGACATCGGTGCATGTCACGAAATACGCAAACCGGAGCCTCACTTCCCGTCCCGGGCCCAGACGGAAGAATTTTCGCGGCGGCTCCTCCATGAAATCGTCCCGTTCGATATAGATTTCGCCCGTGAAAGGCACCTGTCGGGAACCAGCAGCGGGATTTCCGGGATGGTTCGCCGCGTCCAGCCAGTCGACCCTGCCTTCCGGCCAGTTCTCGATGACGAGTTTCAGGGGCCGCAGCACGGCCATTCGCCGCTCGGCGTGCTCGTTCAGATAATCCCTGATGGCGTGATCCAGCGCAGCCTGTTCCACGATACCGTCAGTCTTGGAAATCGCCAGCCGGGACATGAATTCCCGGATCGCAGCGGCGGGAACGCCGCGCCGGCGGAGGCCCGAAAGGGTCGGCATTCTGGGGTCGTCCCAGCCCTCGACATGTCCTTCACTGACAAGCTGCATGAGGCGCCGCTTGGACATCACCGTATGGGTGACGTTCAGGCGCGAAAACTCGTACTGATGCGGTTGCGACGGAACGGGCAGGTTCGCGATCAGCCAGTCGTATAACGGCCGGTGATCCTCGAATTCGAGCGTGCAGATCGAATGCGTGATGCCTTCTATGGCGTCGGTCTGACCGTGCGCATAGTCGTACGTGGGATAGATCCTCCACGCCTCGCCGGTTCGGGGATGCGGGGCGCGGACGATCCTGTAAAGCACCGGATCGCGCAAATTGATATTGCCCGCCGCCATGTCGATTTTCGCGCGAAGGACGCGCTCGCCGTCCGCGAACTCGCCCGCCCGCATGCGACGGAACAGATCGAGATTCTCCGCGATCGGCCGATCCCGCCACGGGCTGTTGCGTCCCGGCTCCGTAAGGGTTCCGCGATATTCGCGCATCTGCTCGGCCGTCAGATCGTCGACATATGCCTTGCCGTCCTCGATCAGCTTTTCCGCCCATTCGTAAAGCCGTTCGAAATTATCCGATGCGTAGTAGACCTTTTCGCCCCAGTAGAAGCCCAGCCAGCGCACATCTTCCTGAATGGCCTCGATATATTCCTGATCTTCGCGGGCCGGATTCGTGTCGTCGAACCGCAAATGGCAGTCTCCGCCGAACTCGGCCGCGAGACCGAAATTCAGGCAGATCGATTTGGCGTGGCCGATATGAAGATATCCGTTGGGCTCGGGCGGGAACCGCGTTACCACACGCCGGTGCACGCCCTTTTCCAGATCCTCGGCTATCTGCGTTCGGATGAAATCGCGCGCAACGTCGGGTGCGGCCGGATTTTCCCTGTTTTCGGAGGAATCGTTCATGGCGCGAGCGTATAGCACGGCAGACGCGTCGCGCTAAGCCCGTATTTGCGATGCGCAGCAAAGCCTTATCCTCAATCGCATCCGCAAACCAGTCGTTAAACCCGTATCGGCAAGATAGCCCTTATGAGAGTGGCCCCCCCATACGGAAAGGAACGGCGCAAGGACCGGAGAATCCGGCTCCGCCCGATCACCATGGTGATCGACGGTGCGCCCCATATCACCATGGACTGGGGATTTGGCGGGTTCTCGGTCGAACCCTACCGGGGGGACAAGGCCGTCGGTGACGAAATCGAGGTGATCATCGTCGTCAATGACGGCGAGAAAGACGTCGACAACCCCACGCGGGCGAAGATCGTGCGGATCGAGGACCCCGGAAAGATGGCGGCCGCGTTCGGCACGCTGGATATCAGAATTGTCAGCTTTCTCGACGCCTGGCTCACCGGGCGCCTCGCCCAGCAACGGGAACGCCGCCGCAGGGAAACCCTCGCCGGCTAATCTCCCGCAACCAGAACCGCTTCCAGTTTCGTCCTGATGTCCGCGGGCATTTCCGTCGATTTCCGCGTCGCGTAATCGAAAAAGACCTCCACCACTTCCTGCGTCGCCAGCAGGATACCGGTTTCGACATTCGTCATGCGCTGGCTCATGGTAAGGCTCTTCCCGCCCACGCGCGTAAACGCGCTTTCTATCAGCAGGAGTTCTCCCGGCGACGCCTCATGGATGAAATCGGTGGTGATTTTCGCAACGACCGTTCCGACGCCAGATGCCTTCAGGGTGGCGTGGCTCAGCCCGATGGTCGACCAGAGATGCCACCCCGCGTCGTCGAAAAAATGCCCGTAATAGCGGACATTCAGATGACCGAGGTGATCGCAGTTCCACGGGAACACCACGGCCCGGTGCGTTTCCGTCCAGCCGGTCATTTTCGTAATCGTCCCGTCTTCAGAGATTGACCCGTTTCATACCGCCCGGATCGTATCGATCGCCCGAAGCGGCGCCCGACGGGAACGCCTCGTCGAGCGCCGTCAGGTCTTCGGTCGTCAGATCGACATCCATGGCGGCCAGATTGTCTTCCAGATGCCCCCTGGTCTTGCAGCCCGGTATCGGAAACACGCTGGGCGACCGCGAGAGCAGCCAGGCGATCGAAACCTGAGCGGCTGTGGCGCCGTGCGCGGCGGCGATATCCTGAATGATTTTTACCCGTTCCCGGTTGGCGACGGCATTTTCGTCCTGGAAACGCGGGAACTTGTGCCGCGTGTCGCCGTCCGACAGCGCATCGCGCCCGCCCACCGCGCCGGTAAGAAACCCGTATCCGAGAGGCGCATAGGCCATCAGCGCGAGCCCGATATCCTCGCAGGCTGCTAGATGTCCGCCTTCGACGTCGCGAGTCCAGAGAGAATATTCGAACTGCAGCGATACAAGCGGATGGACGGCATTGCCGCGCCGGACCGTTTCGGGCGACGCTTCGGAAAGACCGATGAAACGGGTCTTCCCCTCTTCCACCATGCGCGCCATGGCGCCGACCGACTCTTCGATGGGAACGGTCGGATCGACGCGCGACATGCAGAACGCGTCAAGATGGTCGGTGCCGAGATTTCTGAGGCTGGTTTCGCAGATTTCGCGGAGACGCTCCGCCGTCCCGCTGCCCTGGGCCACGGAAGCCCCGTCCGCCGCCCGAATGGTTCCGCTCTTTGAATGGATGAAGACACTGTCGCGCCGTCCGCCCTTCAGCGCCTCGCCGATCAGGCGATGGTTGTGCCCCTGGCCGTAGGACGCCGAAGTATCGAGAAGCGTCACGCCGAGGTCGATCGCCCGGTGAATCGTGGCAACGGATTCCCCGTCATCCGCCGCGCCGTAGGCGCCGGACATCGAAAAACAGCCAAGCCCGATGCGGGACAGCGCCTCGCCGGAAGTGCCGAAAACACGCGTTTCCATGAACCGAGCCTAGCGTCAATCGCCGGGCCGGCCAAGCCGTACGAAAACCTGTCCTAGCGGGCGACCGGATCGCTGTCGTCGAAGCCCCTGTAAAGTTCCTCGACGAGGGCTTCGAGGTCGCTGCGGGCAATCAGATAAAGCCCGTCATATTCCATTTCGAGACCATGTTCGCCACGGCTCGCCGCTTCTTCAGCGGCCTTGATACATTCCTTGGAAATGATATCGAGGGCGCGAATGTCTTCTATCATCGAAACTTGTCGCTGCTGGGTCCGCCGGCTGTTGTTCAGCTCTATAACCTGCGACGCCATGTTTACCTCCTGTGCCCGCCCCGTGCTTTTCGTATAGGGGGTTCAAGCATCGCATTTCGGCAAACGGGCCGCTGTGAATTTTCCCACACTGAGCGGCATGACGTCGCAAAACAGGGACGAATCTCTGTAAGACCGGAGTCAGGGCTTCGCAAACCGGAGATTCTGCCGGACCAGCAGCGGCGAGACGGAAAAAAGCGACGGCCGGGCGACATCGACCGAAACCGTTACGCCGTGAATTTCGGCCTCGCCCATGACCTCCAGCCGAAAGAAATGATCGATCCGCTTCCTTCTGCCCGGATCGCTGAATAACGGCTGGTCGAAGCGGAACCGGTGGGTATCGCCGTGGATCAGCAGGACGGGTTTCGCAAACCCCATCACTTCCCGCACCAGCCCATCGAGGAATCGGTTGAAGCCCGTACGCTTTTTGGCCGGTCGGCGAAAACCCGGATTGGCATGAATGGCGAGCACCACGCCGGATGCGTTTTCCGAACGGGCCATTGCAAAAATCTGCCGCAACCATCCGGCATTGGCGGAACTGCGCGCCTCGTACTCCTCGTCTGCCGCCGCCGTGCGCCCCAGATTGTTGTTGCTGCCGACCACGTGCAGGGTTCCGAAACGAATGCCGCCGAACCGCCATGTCGCGTTTTCCGGAAGACCGTCCGGGCGCGCGGTCTCCGCCTGCCGGATCAGTTTCAGGGGAGTTCGGCCCAGCGAGCGAGCAGCGGAGAAAAACATCCGGCGAATGATCGCCAGCTTCGTCACCGGATCGCCATCGGTGCGATGGCAATCGGTCCATTCGTTATCGCCCGGCGTATAAACCAGCGCGCCGTCGAATGAGCCGAAATATTCGCCCACGAGGTGGAACGTACGCTCCGTGCAGGGCGAGCCGCCGTTTTTGATATCCCCGACATGAATCGTGAAGGCCGGCTTCGCCGTATTGATGCTCTCGATCAGCCGCCCGAATTTCACACCGTCCGCCGGCATCCTGTACGGCATGTCGCCGATGGCGACGAAACTGAAGGGCTTCTCGGCGGCGACCGCGGCCAGCGGGACGACCGCCAGCACCGCGCCGGTCGCCCATCCCGTCAGAATGCTACGCATCTCAAGCCCGCTTACCCGGTAAACAGCTTTAAACTTTGAACCAGTAGGCGAGGCACGTGAAAATGATTGCGAAAATCATCCATCCAAACGTCTGGCCCCTGAAAAAATATTGTGTCCACCAGTAGGTGTCAGCGGGAGAATCGCCTGAACTTATATGATTCCCGATTATGGCGAACAGGCCGCTCTCCGATGACGGAACCGCTTCTCCCGAATTTCTCGCCTGGGCCCTCGCTTCCAGCTTCTTTGCGAAATCGGAAATCTCACCCAGGCATTTCCAAGTGTTGTTATGCGCAAGCAATGCGCCGATATTGAAAATCGTTGCGATCGCGGAAACTATCCACACGGCGGTAACAACAACGCCGAGCCCCCCAGCACTTGCTCCCGGATCGAGAACATTGGTGAATTTCGCAAGATATCCCATTGCAGCGCCGAGCGCGCCGTTAAAAAGCAGGGAATATCGAGCCATAAGAAGCAGTTGCTCGAACAAGGACTTGGAAATCTCCAACGCCTTGTCCAGTCGGTAGAGATCCCAATCATGTTCTTTATCCGACGATTGATCGCTCATCCGTGGGACCACCTTTCCCGAACCATCAATTCCATACAGGGAAACATTGAATTTCTAATTCCCGAACACTACCGGAATCAACCGGATTCGGATTCCGAGATACGGTCCATAAGCCGGTAAATTCGGGAATGGAGAAATATGAAACCGGGAAAAATATGGCGACCCCAACGGGATTCGAACCCGTGTTGCCGGCGTGAAAGGCCGGTGTCCTAGGCCTCTAGACGATGGGGTCGTTGCGGGCCGAACGGCGAGGCATGTTGGTAAAGCGGACTGGGCCTAAAATCAAGCCCAATCGGCCTGTTTCGCGCGCTCAATGCATTGCCGAGCCGCCGTCGACGACAAGGCTCTGGCCGGTCATGAAATCGCTTTCGGGCGATGCCAGGAACAGGCAGGCGCCAACCAGGTCCTCCGGCGTCTCAACACGCTTCAGGGCCCGGGTCTTGACCGTCCCGTCCATGGTCGAGCCCTTGTCGGTCTGACGCTTCATGACGTTCTCGCTCGCCGTCGATCCGGGCGCCAGCGCGTTGACGCAGATATTGTCGCTGCCGAGCTCGCGCGCCAGCGACCGGGTGATTCCCACCACCGCCGCCTTGGACGCATCGTAATGCAGGAAATGGGTGGACCCCTTGAAGGCGCGGCCCGACGATATATTCACGATCTTGCCATACCCGTTCTTGCGCATCTCCTGCACCGCGGCCTTCGCGGCCAGCCACACGCCGCGCACGTTGACGGCCATGACCCGATCCCACTCGTCGATCGGAATCTCGTCGAAATTGTTGCGCTCGACCTGGGTGAAGATGGCGGCATTGTTGACGAGGATATCGAGCCTGCCGAACGTCTCGACGGTTTTTTTGACCGCCGCCGCAATCGAAGCCTCGTCGGACACGTCCGCCGGCGCATCGATGGCCTCTCCGCCCGCCTGCTTGATGATATCGACCACGGTCCGGCCCGAATCGAGATCGGAGATGGCAACCTTCGCCCCTTCCGCCGCCAGACCCTTTGCAAACGCCGCTCCGATGCCCTGCGCCGCGCCGGTCACCAGCGCTACCTTGCCGTCAAGCCGTCCCATGGTCTTCTCCGTGCTTAAATCCTGTTGAGCGAGTGTACAGGGCGTGCCGCCAAGGTGTCACGCCGCCCCCGAACAAGACGCCCGGTTCAGGTCCGGCATGACACCCAACCCAAGGGAATAGAGGGAGCCCCCTACTCCTTCGGCTTGACCGAAAGCGGCTGCGCCGCTTCCGACAGCCCGTCCCAGGACAGGACTCCGGTCTTTTCGCGAGAACCGGCGCCGGGGGTTCCCTCGCCCAGCGTACGGACCTCGGTGTTCATCTTGACGTCGCTGCGTCGGCGCTGGGCGATAATTTCGCCGGTCTGCCAGTAATCGCCCTGAACGGCGCGGCGCGCCATGGTTTCGAGATCCTCATTCCACTCGCCCATGTCATAGCCGTACCACGGTCGCTGCGGCTTAAGCTTCGGCATGCCGAGCTCGTACCAGATCTCCGCCGCCTTCTCCATGTACTGCTTCTTGGGCAACGACACCGGCGGGTAGGTTTCCTTCAGCGTCGCGTCGATCAGCACGGCGGAATCGTTGGAATCCTGAAGCGAGCGCGGGCCATGGCCCTCGTCCTTGTTCTTGAGGATTTCGACGTCGCGATGCGGCTTGCAGCGGTAGGACATTGCCCAGAACACGGCATTGGTATCGTCCGGGTCGATATCCTCGTTGACCGCGATGACCCATTTTCCCTCGGCGCGCCGGAGCGAAGCGATGCCGTAAAGCGTGCGCCAGATTTCGGTGCGGGGCATGTCTCGGTCGACCACCGCGATGATCAGCTTGTGCAGGCTGGTCAGCGGCTCGTGCGTGCAGACATGCTTGATGCCCTTGATGCCGAGATGGTCGCGAAGATGCTCGATCTGGGCCGCCTCGTAGGCCGGACGCTTGATGGCCGACGATTCGGACGGCGTCACCTGGCTAACCCAGGACACCATGATCGCGTCCTTCCGGCGGGTGACCGCCGTGACGTCCATGAACCCGTTATATTCCTGCAAATTCACGTGGCCGTGGCTTTCCCCGAACGGCGCTTCCGGCTCCAGCAATTCGGTCGAGATATAGCCCTCGATCACGATTTCGGCTTCCGCAGGCACCAGCAGATCGACGGTTTTCGCCTTCACGACGTTGAGCGGCTTGCCGCACAGACCGCCGGAAACCTGAAATTCGTCGTACTTTTCAGGCACCTTCTGCACCGCGGTAAACGACACGATGGGCGGCGCCCCGACGACAATCGCACAGGGCATCGGCTCGCCGCGCTTGCGGTACTCTTCCCAGTGCATGTAGCCGCCGGTGCGAAGTTCGATGGACGGGTTGAATCCGACCCGGTTCGGCGCTTTCACCATGGCGCGGTAATTGCCCATGTTCTGAATGCCGGTTTCCGGGTCCTTGGTGATGAAGTGCGACGCCGCGAAATAGGGCGCGTTATCCCAGCCCGGCGATGAAATCGGCACGGGGATCTGGTCGACGCCGTAACCGTTGAGGAGGTCCTCGCCCTCGTAAACCAGGTCGTGACAGGGCGCATCGTCGAAATCGACGATATTGGGGTCGATCGGGTTGTTCAGCGCCCGGATCCAGGTTTCCTTGATCTCGTCCAGTTCGCAGCGCATCCCGAGCTTGTAGACAGCGCTGTTCGCTGCGAGACCGCCAACAAGAACAGGAATGTCGTATTTGCGCCCCTTGGCGTCGGTAACGTTGGAAAAAAGCCAGGCCTTGCGATCCGGTTCCTCCATGCCGCCGCGATATTGCCAGCGGACCAGAGGGTGCATTTCCGTGTCCTTGTTGATCTCCCGATCGACCTCGAACAGCAGGTCTGCCTTGCGCAGTTCCTCGATATGCTCGTGAAGGTCGACATAACCGCGGTCGTCGGCAGTCTGTTCCCGGACGCTTTTTGCCATTTCGATGAGTCCCTGTTTTGTCTGGCGCTGCGGAATTGCGCGCGTTTTTATGGTTGCAGGTACGATATTTTTGGGGCCCTCATGAGTCAATACGGTACCGTATGGTCATACCGCAGGGCTACGGATACAGCCCTTCTTTTCTTTATAAAACAGTTATTTACATTTCTTTGTTTAGTTTCCAGTTGTACTCATGTCCGGCGATGGCTGTGAGACGGCCTATGCTTTTTGCCGTCCCGGGCTCGGCGTAGCGTACCAGGTGTTTCAGCACGCCCTGTTCGCCACCGAAATCGTCGGCGAACCAGACATAGATGCTCGATACATGGAGCAGCCCGTCGACCAGCCTTGCGCCCCGGGGGTGGTTCACATAGGCGCGCGCAGCCGATTCCAGAATTGCTTCCGTATTCCCGGCCGTCAGGGCGCGCGGCGGCAGATCCGGACAGCCCAGCGAAGCGCAGTTGAGCGCGTAATGAGTGCGCGGTTCCTTCCAGATCGGCCGCAAAATACGGTGTTCGATATCGTTCAGGCTGATTTCGCGCCCTTCGACGGTCAGCAGCTTCTTCCCCCACGGCCCGTCGGCGAAGAACCCCGGCGAAATATCGATATCCAGGATGCTGGCCGGAATACCGGCATCGAGCACCACCTTGACCGTCAGTGCGTTATAGAGATTGACCCAGTAGGCATACTGTTCCGCCCGGTTGAGCGCGCTGACGCGAACTTTTTCCAGCGACGCGACGTAGGCGGCGAGCGTCCTGCGGCCGTTATCCCCGAATTTCGTATAGGCAACCCGCGCTATACCGTCCTGTCCGACGGTGCGGAACCGCGCAAGCAGCTGGTCCCACGGCCGATGGTCGATCCTGACATCGGACGCAGCATCATGCGCCTGCCATTCAGGCCAGAGATCCGCTTTCGGCGCAAAAAGGGCTTCAAGAGAGAAGCCCGACAGAAGAAACAGGCAAACCAGCGCCGCCCCTGCCCGTCCCGGTATCGAATTTGCCATCGTTACTCCCGAATTCCGTTCTTCCAAGGTTTTAAATGGTCCGCAGCCGGCGGTCGCGGAAGTAAACTGTGCGTGAGACGACCGTCACCTAAAACCGAATACGTTTCCCACTCCCGACATGACTCCCCGGACCAGCGGCGTGAACGCGCCGGCATTGCCAGCCGGCGGCAGCGTGGCGGTCTCTCCCTCCGGTCCGGCCTTCCGACCGTTCTTCAATCGGACGAGCTCCGCATAGATGCGGAAGGTCTCCGCGACGGCTCCGATATTGTAGGCGACCGACTTCGCTTCCGGTCCGGCGCCCAAATGACCATCGATCCGCTCCGTGCCTGAAACCAGAGCCTCGATCTGGGGAACCGTCAGGCCGAGCTCAAGCAGACGCGCCCGGTGTCCGGCATGACGCCGTCGCAGCCAGCGTTCGGCCTCGCCGGGTGACGAATCCTTGGCCCGGGCATCGCGGAACGATTTGAGAACCGACAGCGCTCCTCTGGCATCGTCGTCCGATCTTTCGCCGTAACGGCTTTCCCGACCGCTCCAGAGTGCAGCGTAACCGGCTTCCAGCCCCGCGGTCTCGGTCGAGACCGGCACCTTCACCGAACAGCCGCAGAGGATCGCGCCGCAGACCAAAACATGAAAAAGCCGGAAGCCGGCCATCGGCGGCCTACTTCGTCTCGTCGACGTCGCGGACTTCGGTATTCATCGGCACGTCGGAACGGCGACGCTGGGCGATGCGTTCGCCATAGGCCCAGTACTCCGACTTCACGGCCATGTCGGCCGCTTCGTCGAACTGGTCTTCCCATTCGCCCAGCGAATAGCCGAACCAGGGCTCCTGCGGCTTCAGGGCCGGCAGATCGAGCTCTTCCCAGATATCCTTCGCTTTTTCCATGAATTCCCGCTTGGGCAGCGAAATCGGCGGGAAGTTTTCCTTGAGGGTCGCATCGTACAGAACCGAACCGTCCTCGCCGTTATTACGCTTGGAGCGAGGCCCATGCCCCGGATCGCGATGCGGCAGCACCTGCATGTCGAGGATGGGGTTACAGCGATAGGCCATTGCCCAGAACAACGCGTCGGCGTTCGACGGGTCGATATCGTCATTGATGGCGATAACGAACTTGCCGCCGGCCCGCAGCAGCGTCGCCGCGCCGTAAAGCGCCCGCCAGACCTCGGTGGTCGGCATGTTGCGATCGCACACGACAGCGATCACCTTGCGGATATTGGTCAGCGGCTCGTGCATCGCCACGCGTTTCACGCCCTTGATCCCCAGCGCGTCCCGCAGATGGTTCATGAAAATGGTTTCGTAGGCCACCTGCTTGATGCAGGACGATTCCGACGGCGTCACCTGGCTGATGATCGACGTCATCACCGGATTGCTGCGCCGCGTGATGCAGGTCACATCCATATAGGCGTTGAATTCCTGCAGGTTCACATGGCCGTGGCTCTCGCCAAACGGAGCCTCAGGCTCCAGCATTTCGGTGTTGATATAGCCTTCGACGACGATTTCGGCCTCGGCAGGCACCAGCAGATCGACCGTCCGCGCCTTGACGACATTGATGGGCGCGCCCACCAGACCGCCGGCGACGGTGATTTCCTCGAGGTTTTCGGGCAGTTTCTGCGCCGCCGTGAAGGTGACGCAGGACGGCGCGCCGAGCACCACGGCGGCCGGCAGCTTCTCGCCGCGCGCCTTCATCTTCTCCCAGTGGATATAGATGCCAGGGCGAAGTTCCAGCGACGGGTTCATCCCCATCCGGCGCGGTCCTTTGATCTGGGCGCGGTAATTGCCCATGTTCTGCAGCCCGGTATCGGGATCCTTGGTGACATACTGGGTCAGCGTCGCGACCGGCCCGACATCCCAGCCCGGGGTCGAAATCGGCACCGGAATGCCATCGAGCGCATTGCCGGGCTTGTCGAGATCGGCGCCCTCGATGATGATTTCGTGACACGGCGCCTCTTCGCTGGGAATTTCCCTTGGCGGGATCGGGTTGGCGATCGCCCGCGTCCAGGTTTTCTCAACGTCCTCCACCGGACAGCCCATACCAAGCGCGTAGATCGCCCGGTTCGCGGCCAGAACGCCGACGGCGACCGGCATGTCGAATTTCTTGCCCTTGGAATCGACGACGTTTGTAAACAGAAAGGCCTTGCGATCCTTTTCCTCGATACCGCCCCGGAACTGCCAGCGCACCAGCGGGTGCATCTCGGTATCCTTGTTGATTTCCCGGTCGATCGTGACCAGCAGACCTGCCTCGTCCAGCGCCTTCAGATGGTCATGCAGATCGGGATAGTCCCGGGCCGGAGTACGGGGTTTAGCAGCCGCTGTTTTGGTCGCCACGGTCTTAGCCTCTTGTCAGTGGAGAATTGACGGAAGCTATAGCGCAGCCGACCGTCCGGGCCAAGGGATACGGCCTTTTGCGGCTTAATGCGCGCTGATGCCGCCGTCTATCAGCAATGTCTGGCCGGTCACGAAATCGCTTTCTCCGGAGGAGAGAAACAGGACCGCTCCGACAAGGTCTTCCGGGAATTCCTCGCGCTTGATCGACCGGTTCGCGAACTGGGCGGCCTTGCCGCTTCCCATCCAGTTGGTCCGCTTGAGCACGTTTTCGCTCATGGTCGAGCCCGGCGCGATACAGTTGACGCAGATATTGTCGTCGCCGACCTCGCGGCACAGCGAGCGCGTAATGCCGATGATCGCTCCCTTGGTCGAATCGTAATGCAGGAAGAACGGTACGCCCTGAAAAAAGCGGCTTGTCGAGATATTGACGATCTTGCCGTATCCGTTCTTCCTCATCTCCGGCACGGCGGCCTTGCAGCACAGCCATGTGCCGCGCACGTTGACGGCATGCATCCGGTCCCATTCCTCGACCGGTATTTCGGTAAAGGGCTTGCGCTCGACAGCGGTAAAGATGGCCGCATTGTTGACCAGAACGTCGACGCGCCCGAACGCCTCGACCGTCTTCGCGACCATCGCCTGCGTCGCAGCCTCGTCAGACACGTCCGTCGGAACGTCGATGGCCTCTCCGCCGGCCTCGCGGATCTCCTCGACCACGGCGCCGCCCGGGTCGCGGTCGGCAATGACGATCTTCGCGCCTTCCGCCGCCAGGGCCCGCGCGTACGTCGCGCCGAGCCCCTGCGCCGCCCCGGTTACGATGGCCACCCGGCCTTCCACCCTGCCCATAAGACTTTCCTTTCCGCCCTATTCCGCCGCACTTGCCGCGACCTGAGATACCAGACCGCACTGGAACAGCCGTCCCAGCGCCGGAATGTCGTCGTCGATGCCGACCGTCCTGAGAGCGCACCACAGTGCGACCTGGTTACTGGTCAGAACCGGCCGGTCGAGCCGTTCCTCTAGCCGGTCAATGACATAGGTCGCGTGGATGTTGGCGCAGCTCACGAAATAGGCGTCGACCGAGTCGTCCTGCATCCCGGCGACGCAGTCGAACCAGTATTCCGGAGGCGTCACGCAGTACACGTCGCTCCGGGGCAGCCCCATTCCCATGCTGGCGGCGATGTCGAGTCCTGCCTCGCGCATATAGGCCTCTTTTTCCGCGTGATGATCGGCGGGAGATTCCGAGATGAACACGATCCTGTTCGCGTTCACCGCCGCCAGCGCCGCCATCAGCGACGACGCGGTGGATATGGCCGGCCTCGCGGTGGCCTGCGCGATCGCCTGGATGATGTCCTTTTCGGGATCGACGCCGCCGCTCATCGAGGTGCCGGTACACTGCAGCACGGTCACATCGACCTTCGAATCCGCCAGCAGTTCCGCCGCCTCGACGATCCGGGGTTTCAACACCTCAAGCGGCGCCTTGTGCCGGTTGGTCATGCCGATCCGGTTGAAATGCGGCACCACGCCCTCCGGGCAGAAACGCTGCACCTGCGGCTCCACCATCCGGTTCGATGACGGAATGATGAATCCCAGCCGCGCGCGCGGCGGGACGGGTTCGTAGTCGGCGTAATCGATCATCTGCCTGTTCCTCACCAGAATTCGGCGCCGCCATCGACGATGATGGTATTTCCGGACATGAAATCGCTGGCGGACGACATCAGGTAGAGACAGGTTCCAACCAGGTCCTCCGGCTCCTCGGCCCGTTTGATCGCGCGGGTCTGCGGCGTTTTCTCGCGACGGGCGCGCTGCGCATCGTCGGCAAGCGACAGGCTGATTTCGGTATCCACCGCGCCGGGGGCAATGGCGTTGACGCGGATACCCGCATCGCCCCACTCGCGTGCCAGCGAGCGCGTCATGGAAATGACCGCACCCTTGGAGGCATCGTAATGCAACATGCCGACCCCGCCCTTGAAGGCGCGTCCCGACGTCATGGTGACGATCTTGCCGTAGCCGTTCTTCTGCATCGCCGGAATGGCGGCTCTGGCCGACAGCCAGACGCCCCTGATATTGACCGACATGACCCTGTCCCAGGTATCGACGTCGATCTCGAGCGCGTTCTGCCGCTCCAGATGGACCCACAGACCGGCATTGGCGACGAGAATGTCGAGTTTGCCCCAGGCGGCGACGGTTTCCGCCACCATGTTCTCGCAGGAGGCTTCATCGGTCACATCGGTCGGAACATGCATCGCCTCGCCGCCGGCCTGCCGAATGATCCCGAGAATATCGTCTGCCGGTTCGATGTCGGCGATCGCGACCTTTGCGCCCTCCGCCGCCATGCCCTTGGCGAAGGCGGCGCCGATGCTGCGCGCGCCGCCGGTGACGATAGCTACCCTGCCGTCAAGCCGTCCCATCACGTCACCACATCACGCCGCCGCCATCGACGACGACGGTCTGGCCGGTCATGAAATCGCTTGCAGGCGATGCAAGAAAGACGCACAGCCCGACCAGGTCTTCCGGCTGCCCGGTACGCTTGATCGCCCGGTTCTGCGCGCTCTTTTCGCGCCGCGCGCGATCCGAGTCCGATTCTGCCGCGCGCCCCGTTTCGGTATCCGTGGGCCCCGGCGCAATGGCGTTGATGCAGATGCCGTCATCGCCGAACTCGGCCGCCATCGAATGCGTGATGCCCAGCACCGCCGCTTTCGACGCACCGTAATGGGTGATGGTGGGCGCCCCCTTGATCGAGACGGAAGAGGCGATGTTGATGATTTTGCCGTAGCCCTGCTTCTGCATTTCAGGAATGGCTGCCTTGGCCGACAGCCATACGCCCTTGACGTTGACGGCCTGGACCCGGTCCCAGTCCTCTACAGAGATCTCGGTGGCTTTCTGACGACCGAGATGGGTATAGAGCCCCGCATTGGCGACCAGAATATCGACCTTCCCGAACGCCTCTACCGCGGCTGCGACCATGTCGAGATTGGCCTGCTCGTCGGCAACATCCGTTTCGACGAAGATCGCTTCGCCGCCCGACTGCTCGATCACGCCGACAACGCCGGAACCGTCGACAACGTCCGCGACGACTATTTTCGCCCCTTCTTCCGCGAGCCGCTTGCAATAGGCGGCGCCGATGCCCTGTGCGCCGCCGGTCACGATCGCAACCCTGCCGTCGAGAACGCCCATCGAACCCTCCTTCGGTAAGGGGCGACCGGTACGCCCGGCCGCCCCTCTACCCGTCCTACTTCTTTTTCTTCTTGCCGGTACCCATCACCTTGCGCGCCCGGGCAATCGTCTCGGGCGACGCCTCGAGCGTCAGCAGCGCGAGCTTCTTCGCTTCCTCGCCCCGGATCGGTCCCCACTCAAGCCCCCGCTTCTTCATCTCGTCGACATAGCCGGGGTCATGCGCGGCCTTCCAGAAACCTTCCCGTAACGCTTCAAGCTGCATCTTCGGCACACCGGGCGGCGTCACGTAGATGCGTCCGAGGGTCGACCCGGCACCGAAAAACTCAAGAAATTTCTTGTCCTTGTCGGTCTTGGCCAGGTCGATCATGCGCGGCACGTCAGGAAATGCCTCGTTACGCTTCAGCCCGGACTGGGCGAGGAACACGAGCTTCTTGCCCTCCAGCCATTCCTTCTTGCAGCAAAGCAGGCTTTCGACCGACGCGAACCGGCCGGCAACCTCGCCTTTCTCCATGGCAAGATGGACAGGCCCAAGTCCCTTGTATCCCGTGATGACCTTAAACTTGGTTCCCATCAGCTGGTTCATGATGGTCGGCTCGATAAACGTCGCGGAGCCCTTGCCTGTAGAGCCCAGCACCGCCTCCATTTTGCGCGCGTCGTCCACGGTCCGGACCTTGGTGTGGTCCTTCATCAGGGACAGGACGGAATCGACCGGTCCCGTACTGATGATCCAGCCGAATTCGGCCGACTTGAATTTTACCCCGTTACGCTTGATCGCCTCGTTGATGGCGATGGTCTTCAGGAGATTTCCGACCGTAAGCCCGTCCTTCGAACCCACATTGAAGACATGGTTCGCCCCGCGAATGCCGCCAGCACCGGCATAAAATTTGATGATGATGTTGGGATTGCCGGCGATGTGCTTGGTAAGATAGCGCTGAAGCAAGCGAACATGATTGTTGTAGGAGCCCTTGGCGCTGGCGGCGAGCACCATTTCGATGTTCTTGCCCCTGTAGAAATCGGCGGCCTCGTCGGCAAGCGCGGGAACGTTTCCAAACGACAGCGCGGCAGCGCCGGACAGAACTGCTAGTTTTCGTAACGACATGCGAACCTCCCTCAAGGTCTGAACACTGCTCTAATCCAGCAGATGGCTGAATTTCTGACGCGCCAGGTCGAGCAGTTCCGGGCGCGGCTTGGTCGATTGCGGGAACCGGTCCCGCCAGTGAAACGGTTTGGTGGCGTCTATGATCAGGCGCGAATTGGTCACGTTTCCCTTGGCCTTCTCGTCGGGATGAAGACGCGGATCTGCATTGGACGTCCAGGCGGATTTGATGATGTCCATCTCCGTCGCCGGATCGCAGCACATCAGCGCCGCCCAGATCAGTTCTTCCAGATTGGTGACGTCGATATCGTCGTCCGTCACCACGACCCATTTTCCGGCATAGGCGCCGGCATGGCACTGGCTCGCGATATGACCGGTCTGCGTTGCATGACCGGGATAGCGCTGGGTGATCGAAACTCCGGTCAGCATGCGCGACCCGCCGACCTCGTGGCACCACACGTCCTTCACGTCGGGAACGCCGGCGGCGATGATGTTCCGTTTCATCAGCGCCGATCGGGTGATGGCCCTGAAGCGCGAAAATTCGTCCGGCAAATGCTGCGGCGGAAAACCCAGGATCACCGGATCATTGCGGTAATAGATCGCCTCCACGTCGCAGCGCGGCCGTACCCTGCCCTTTTCGGTATAGCTGCCGCACCAGTCGCCGAACGGGCCTTCAGGAACCGTTTCGGTCGGATGAACCCAGCCTTCGAGCACGATTTCGGCATTGGCGGGAAACGGAAGCCCTGTAACCTTGCCTCGCACCAGCTCAACGGGCTTTCCGCGTAACCCGCCCAGCACGTCGAATTCCGAAACCCCCGGCGGGACTTCGTATCCGCCCAGCAGGAACGCCATGGGGTCCCCGCCGACAACCATGATGGCCGGAAGTTTCTCTCCTCTCGCCGCCGCCTTTTCGAAATGGATGCGTCCATGCTTGCCGGGCGCCGTGTTGAAGGCGACCGTCTTGTCGTCGATGACCATGATCCGGTAGGTGCCCAGATTGTACCAGCCGGTATCCGGGTCCTGAGTGACATTGTAGGAACCGGTGCCGAGGTAACGTCCGCCATCGTCCTCATGCCAGATCGGCGACGGAAAAGCCGTTACGTCGACCTCTTCCCCCATCATGATGTTTTCGAATACCGGCCCGTCATCGACATAGACCGGCGGAATCAACGCATCGGGCTCATGCGAATATTTTTCGGCCCACGCGTCTGACAGCTGCACCTTGTCGAGATCGGTCGGAAAACCGAGCGACATGTTCTTGCGCTTTCCGCCGAAGAAATTCGACAGCACCCGGAACCCCTTCGCGCATCCCGGGATCTCATCGAACAGCAGCGCCGGCGTACCGTCGCGGTATTTGACCAGCGTTGTGGCGAGCCCGATATCCTGCTCCCAGCTGGCGCCGGTAACATGCTTCAGCTCTCCGAGCCGTTCCGCCTCGGCAAGCCATTCCCGCAAATCCTCGTACGGAAAGCGGTGCTGGATGTTGTGGGACGCCGTGATCGTTCCGGAAGCCGTCTCCGCCATTGCCGTCAGGCCCGTTCGCCGAGTTCGATGGAATAGCCGTCCGGATCCCTGATGAAAGCGATCACCGGTCCGTTGGGACCGGTATGTTTCAGCGGCCCGGGCGGACGCGGAACCTCCATCCCGTACTCCTCGACCTTTTTGCAGATGCCGTAAATGTCGGGAACGCCAATGGCGATATGGCCGTATCCGGACCCGAGCTCGTAACCGTCGTCCTGGCCCCAGTTATAGGTCAGCTCAATGGCCGGATCGGTACTTTCATCGCCATAGCCGATGAACACGACCGTGTATTTCCCGCCTTCGTTTTCACTGCGCCGAAAGACCTTCATGCCCATCACGCTGGTATAGAAATCGACCGAACGGTCCAGGTTTCTGACCCGCAACATGGTGTGGCGGATGCGCGGCTTTGTCGCCTTCACGACCGGCGGACGTTCGGTGGGCGCAGATGCGTCATTCATGTCGGAAACTCTCCCTGGTCGAAATTGTCAGTACGGAACGTCACCCGAAACGGTCGTCCGGTGCATGTGCCGGATCTGTCCCTCGGGAATGCCGCGACAGGCGAGATGCGCGAGACAGCGATTGTCCCACATCAGCAGATCGCCGAGCCGCCATTTATGGTGATAGATGAATTCGGGCCTCGCCATGTGATCGAAAAGCTCGTCGAGCAGTTCCTGCGCTTCCCCGTCGGGCAGCCCTTCGATGCCGATCGTAAAGCGCGGCGACACGAACAGCGCCTTCCGGCCGGTCACCGGATGGGTGCGAACCACGGGATGAATCGCGTCGTCAGGGCTGACCTTGGCATAGCGTTCGGCCGCCCCTTTTTTTGCATGATCCGGCACATGCACCCGCGGGTTCCGCGTGCGGTTGAAGGTGTGCCGTGCCTTCAGCCCGTCGATCCTCTGTTTGGTTTCCTCCGGCAGCGTTTCGTAGGCCGTATACTGGTTGGCCCATTCCGTGTCTCCGCCTTCGGGGGGCACTTCGCGCGCGTAGAGCAGCGAGCCGAGGCTGGGTCTTGCCATGTAGCTCAGGTCCGAATGCCAGTAATCCCCCGCATTCTCGACCCCGACATATTCGCCGTTCTCCATGCGGTTGGAGAGAACGAGGATTTCCGGATGCTCATCGAGCAGGTATTTCTTCGAGATGTGAATTTCATGCGGGCCGAAATGGGCGCTGAAGGCGATGTGCTGTTCGGGCGTCAGTTTCTGGTCGCGGAAAACGATGACCTGATGCTCGTGAAACGCATTGAGGATGGCGTGGATCTCTTCCCGCGTCGCGCTCGCAACATCCAGCCCGGTAATTTCGGCACCGAGCGCGTCCGACAGGCGGTTGATCTGCATTGACGCTTCCCTGAAAGGCGCATGAAACTGCCGTTTTTCGGCATTTTCGAAAGTTTACGCCTCGCCCGTCACCCCGTCAATTCGGGCTACGGGATTACTCAATGCGGCAGGCTTCGTCGAAATCCAGCCTGGGGTCGCGTGGCGGAAGCCCCTCGGGGTCGCCGTAACCGATATTGCAGATGAAGTTCGATCGCCAGCTCGAACCCGCGAAGAATTCTTCATCCACCATGGCGTTCTTGAAACCGGACATCGGCCCGACATCGAGCCCCACCGCCCGCAGCGCCAGCATCAGAGAGGCGCCCTGCAGGGATCCGTTACGAAAGGCAGTCTCCTCAATCAGCCCGTCCTGCCCCATGAACCACTTTTCCGCCCCCGGAACGCGATAGAGCCTTGGCAGGTTCTCGTAGAATCTGAGATCGTGCGCCACGATGGCGACGACAGGCGCCGCGACGGTCTTGTCACGGTTCGTCGATGACAATGAGGGCGCGAGGCGCTCTTTCGCCTCCGCCGAACGGAGGAACAACACGCGCATCGGCTGGCAGTTCGCGCTGGTCGGTGTCATGCGCGCGAGATCCCAGGCCCGCTTCAGCAGCGCGTCGGGAACCTCCCGATCAAGGAAACCATCGAACGTGCGCGCGTCATTGAACAGCGTGTCGAGCGCCGCCTCGTCTACCGGCTTTCCCATGGCCTTCAGTAGGGCACGTCGCCGGCGACCGACGTCCGGTGCAGGTGCCGGATTTCGTTATGGCCGCGGCAGTTGATATGGACCGTGCTGCGGTTGTCCCACAGGACGAGATCGCCGACCGACCATTTATGGTGATAGACGAAATCGGGGTTCTGCATGTGATCGAACAGCTCGTCGAGCAATGCCTGCCCCTCATCGTAGTCGAGCCCTTCGACGCCTATCGTAAAGCGCGGCGAGACATACAGCGCCTTGCGCCCCGTCTCCGGATGCGTCCGCACGATAGGATGGTAGGAATCGTCCGGAGAGCGTTCGCCATACCGCATCTTCGCATCGTCCTTGTGAACATCGGGAACATGGACGCGCGGGTTCCGCATCCGGTTCCAGCTGTGGATTCCGCGCAGCCCGTCGATACGCTCCCTGGTTTTTTCCGGCAGGGTCTCGTAGGCCGCGTACATGTCCGCCCATTCCGTATCGCCGCCGACGCTGGGAATTTCGAGCGCATAGAGCAGCGACGCCTTGGTCGGGTGCGCGTTGCATGACAGGTCGGAATGCCAGTAATCGGCTGCCGAGACGGCTCCGATATAACGCCCGTCCACCATCTTGTTGGAAACCAGCATGATTTCCGGGCAGCCCTCCAGCAGATGATCGACCGAGATATGGACTTCAAGGTCGCCGAACCGCTTTGAGAAACCGATATGATCTTCGGGCGCCAGTTCCTGGTCGTGGAACACGAGAACCTCATGCTCCAGCCATGCATCGTACAGTTCCCTGAATTCCTCGTCGCTGAGCGATTTTACGTCAACGCCGGCTATCTCGGCGCCAAGCGCATCCGACAGTCTTCTGATTTCCACGGCAGACCTCCCACACGCGTTTTCCGCGGGGGAGTCTATGCACCCGAATTCGCAAGCGCAATCCGTCTGCACGACGTTTCGTTGGCAGCCGGAAGACATCCCGCTACCGTAGCGACGGCTTCCCGGAGAACGACCATGGCGAATGAGGACAGAAAACTCGGCCCGGAGCATTTCGAGCGTGTCGACGAAAGCGACGATGCCCTGTTCTACCGGCAGGAACGTCTGGTCCGTCATATCGACGACGAAGCCTGCAACGCCCTGACATGCTGGTATATGGACAATCTGCCCGCTGGCGGGTGCATCCTCGATCTGATGTCTTCCTGGGTGTCCCATTTGCCGCCGGATATCGAATACGAACGTGTCGCCGGCCTGGGCATGAACGCGATCGAACTGGAAGCAAATCCGCGTCTGACCGACCGCATCGTTCACGACCTGACACAGGATCCGGTCCTGCCCTACGATGACGAATCGTTCGACGCATGCCTGATCGCCGTTTCCGTACAGTATCTGACCAAGCCGCTGGAGGTTTTTGCCGAAATCGCCCGCGTCCTCAGACCCGCGGGCGTCTGCGCGGTCTCGTTTTCCAACCGGATGTTTCCGACCAAGGCGGTCGCACTCTGGCGCGGAATGGACGACATGGGTCATGCCCGGATCGTCGGTTACTATTTCGTCGAAGCCGGCGGCTTCGACGGACCGGTGTTCACGGACCTGTCTCCCAGCCCCGGGATGACGGACCCGCTCTATCTCGTGACCGCGAAAAAGAAAGCCGCCGGTCAAAGCGTAGGTTGATCGAGCACCATCGTGCGATGCATGTGGCGGATGCCGGGCGCCCTGATACCGCCCCTGCCAATATGGATCAGACAGGGGTTGTCCCAGATCGTCAGATCGCCCGCGCGCCATTTGTGCCGGTAACGAAATTCCGGCCGGAGCTGGTGTTCGAACAGTTCGTCGAGCAACGGCTGCGCTTCGGCATCGGCCATCCCCTCAATGCCGACAACGAAACGCGGCGACACGTAGAGCGACTTGCGCCCCGTCTCAGGATGCCGCCGGACGACAGGATGAACCGCGTCGGGAACGGGAATGCCGTAAATGTCATCCGCCAAGGCTTCGAACTGCGCGTCGACCCGGGCCCGCCGGTTACGCCGCCGGTCGAAGACGTGGATACCCCTGAGCCCGTCTATCCGCTCCTTCATCTCGTCCGACAACGCATCGTAAGCCGCGTACATGTTCGACCATTCGGTGTCCCCGCCCTCTTCGGCCACCTCGAGCGCGTAAAGAAACGTCACCCGGCAAGGCAAATCGGAAAACGACAGATCGGAATGCCAGAAATCGCCGGCATTGATGACGCCTACGGGTTCGCCGTTTTCCATCCGGTTGGACAGCACGGCGACCTCCGGCAACCCGTCCAGTGTAAAGGGCCGGTCCGGCCTCGTTTCCAATTCGCCGAAACGGGCAGAAAAAGCGACGTGATCCTCCGGCGGAAGGTGCTGATCCCGAAACACCAGCAGCTGATGGCTGAGAAACGCCTCCCGGACCGCGGCAAAGGTTTCGTCATCAATCTCCCTGACGTCGAGCCCCGTGATCTCGGCACCCAGCGCGCTCGAAAGAGGAGTCACATCCATACCGTCCCTACCCTTTCTCTTCTGTCGCTACGCGCAGTCTTTCCGCCTTGAGGCGACGATGCCGACGGGTGAATCTCAGCGACCAGGTGTATCCCAGCCAGCCGCCGAGAATCGACCAGGGTATGCAGCCGATCAACATTGGCACGCCCCATCCCTTGAACAAGAGGACGGTGTAATACCAGGCGCTTTCCAGGAATGTTGCATCCGGTTGCGCCTCCACGGCATTGGCCCAGGCGGAGGCGAACTCGCCATACCCCGACAGGTCGTCAAACTTCCCGAGCATGATCTGCCCGGTAACGAAGAAGAGGTAATAGGCCGGGACCAGGGTGATGACATTGGTCGTCCAGGTCCATGCCAGCGAGACGATCAGGCTGAAATCCCACTTGAAAAAACGTCTCGCGACAATCCAGGTGATGAGGCAGAAAAGCATCTGCGCCCCGACGCTCGGCGTCAGCCCCCACATCAGCCCGACCATGACCCCCCGCGCCGTATGTTCCGGCGGGTGCGGACTTCGCTTGATCGGTATCACCAGCTTGTACCGGCACAGCCGGATCAACCGGTCGAACCAGTGCCTATCCCGACGCTTTTCGGCTTCTCTGGTGTTTGCAGGCTCCGGCATATGAAAACACACGCATCCGCGATGGTCTGACAATCGGCGCGAATAATACATTGCCGCGTTTACAGCAGCGAGACCGATTTCACCTTTTCGACCGGTCTATTCCGCCTGCACGTGGGCCGCATCGTCGATAAATATCTGCGCGTTCCTCTTCCCCTGCCATTCGTCGAGGCGCAGGCTTCCGGCGATATGCAGGGGAATTCCCTTTGCGTTCAGGATCGTCTGCCCCAGCGGCGTATCCGCAGAACGAAAAGCGATGCCCTTCAACCGCCCTGTGCCATCCGCGCCTGTCAGAACGCAACGGACATGCTCCGAGCCGACGATGCCGGAATCCACGATGCGCGCCTGCGGCACCGCGAAGCGCGGCCGGGAATTTCCGGCCCCGAACGGGCCCGCCTGTTCAAGAGACTCCACGAGGTCAGGGGTCGCGGCAGCCGGTGAGACCACGCCGTCGATGCCCATGCTCGGCGTCAAGGCCTCTCCATCCAGCTGGCGTTCGATATGGCCCGCCAGGTAGTCCCGCAGGTCGTCCAGGCGTTCCCGTTCCACGGTGAACCCCGCCGCCATGGCATGGCCGCCGCCATTGACGAGAAGTCCCGCCTGATGCGCCGCTATTACGGCGGGACCGAGCAATACGCCGGGAACCGAGCGGCCCGACCCCTTTCCGACGCCGTTCTCCAGGGCGACGACGCAGCACGGACGATTGAAGCGCTCGCGCAGCCGACCGGCGACGATGCCGATCACTCCGGGGTGCCAGCCTTCTCCGGAAACAAGGATCAACGGACGATTTCCGGTCGCCTGCCGCTCGGCCTGCTCCAGCGCCGCCGCCTGCACCGCCTGCTCGATTTCCTGGCGCTCTCGATTGTAATCGTTCAGGAGACCCGCAATATGTTTAGCCTCAGCCCTGTCATCCGTGGTCAGCAAGCGAACGCCGAGACCGGAATCGCCGACGCGCCCGCCTGCATTGACGCGTGGCCCGAGAACGAACCCGGCATGATAGGCTTCAAGCCTGCGATCCACCCCGGCGACATCGGCGAGCGCAGCGATTCCATGGTTGCCGCGCTGGGCCAGGACCTTGAGTCCCTGAGTAACCAAAGCGCGGTTCACGCCGGTCAGCGGCACGACATCGCAGATCGTTCCCAGCGCAACGAGATCGAGCAGTTGCAGAAGATCGGGCTCCGGATGCCCCTCGCCATACCAGAACGCATCCCTCAGGGCCCGGTTGACGGCAACGATCAGGAGAAAACAGACGCCGACGGCGGCCAGATTGCCGCAGGACGACGTCTCGTCCGCGCGGTTGGGATTGACCACGATGCATCCGACCGGAAGACGTGCTTCCGCCACATGGTGATCGACGACGACGATATCGAGGCCTGAATCGACCGCCGCCTCCAGCGGATCGTATGCCGTCGTGCCGCAATCAACCGTAACGACGAGCGAGCATCCCTCTTCCTTCAGCTTCAGCAGTGCCGGAAGATTAGGCCCATATCCTTCCGCCTGGCGATCCGGAATATATACCGGAGCCTGACGGCCGAGAGCCGCAAAAAACCGGATGAGAAGCGCCGACGATGTTGCACCGTCGACATCGTAGTCGCCGAGAATGCCGATCGTCTCGCCGGCATTAATCGCGGCGACGATACGGGCGACCGCACGGTCCATGTCGATCAGGTGTGCCGGGTCGGGCAGCAGCGCCCGCAAGGTCGGGGTCAGGAACAGTTCGGCATCGTCGGGGCCGACGCCCCGCGCCGCCAGGACGCGCGCCACGATCTCGGGCAGGTCGAACTGCTGAGCCAGCGCAAGCGCCGTACGATCATCGTTCAGACGGGAACGCCAACGCTTGCCCGTAACGGACCGCTCGACGCCGAGGAATGCCGCGTCGACCGTCACCAGCCGTCCTAATTCACCTCGGGGTCGAACCCGGTCTTTACATTGAAATTATGGACGGTCTCGATGTAGCGCACGGTGCCCGTACGCGATCGCATGACCAGCGAATGGGTGCGCGCGCCTCCCGGGAACCGCCTGACTCCCCGCACCATCGATCCGTTGGTCACGCCGGTCGCAGCAAACATCACATCGCCATGCGCCATGTCGAGCATGCTGTATTTGCGATTGAAATCCTCGATGCCCCATTTGGTGGCGCGCGCTCTCTCGTCATCATTCCGGAACAGCAGTCGTCCCTGCATCTGTCCGCCGATGCACCGCAGGGCCGAAGCTGCCAGAACGCCTTCCGGCGATCCCCCGGACCCCATGTAGATATCGACCCCGCTTTCCGGCTGGGAGGTCGCGATGACTCCGCTGACGTCGCCGTCCGAAATCAGCATGATCCGCGCCCCGGATTCGCGAACCTTCGCAATCAGCTCTTCATGGCGGGGACGATCCAGAATGCAGACAACGAGATCCTCGACATGGCCTTTCTTGGCCTTTGCGAGGTTCTTGAGATTGGTCGCGGGCGTTTCGTCCAGATCGACGACATGGTCCGGCAATCCGCCGCCCACTGCAATCTTGTCCATGTAGACATCCGGCGCATGAAGGAAGCCGCCTTCCTCCGCCATGGAAATGACGGCAAGCGCGTTGGACAGCCCCTTCGCGGTGATCGTCGTTCCTTCGAGCGGATCCAGCGCGATATCGATCTTGGGACCGTTCCCGGTGCCGACTTCCTCCCCGATATAAAGCATCGGCGCTTCGTCGCGTTCTCCCTCGCCGATCACGACCGTCCCGTCGATATCCATGCTGTTGAGGGCGTTTCTCATCGCGTCCACGGCGACCGCATCCGCCCTGCGCTCATCACCGCGTCCCATCAGGCGTGACGCCGCGAGCGCCGCCGCTTCCGTCACCCGCACGACCTCCAGCGCAAGATTACGATCCATTTTTTCGGGCGATTCGATATCCGCCATCTTTGTCTTCCTCCTGACGTCCTGTTTGATTGTCGAACGATTAATCGTCGAATGTCTCTATTCTGATCACGTGCGGCGTCTCGGTCACTGTCTCCAGCGCCGCGAATTTCTCAAGCGCCCTCATCATCGATGCTTCCTCGACATCATGGGTCGTCATCACGACGGGAACCGCCTCGCCCGGTGATCGCGTCCGCTGGAGTATCTGCTCCATCGAAACCGCCTCGTCGCGCAGAATTGCCGCGACATCGGCGAAAACTCCCGGCAGGTCGACCACCATCAGCCGAATGTAATAGGAGCCGACATGCCGGTCCATGGGAACCGGTGCGTTCTCGACGAGTTCCGCCACGGGCACGCCGAAGACCGGCATTTGCGCGCTGCGTGCAATATCGATGACATCGGACATCACTGCCGACGCCGTCGGCCCCTCTCCGGCGCCGGGCCCTTCATACACGGTCTGCCCCACAAAGTCGCCGTTGACGACGACAGCATTCGTGACGCCTTCCACATGGGCGACAGGCGATTCCAGCCTGACCATGCAAGGGTGGACCCGCTTCTCGATTCCGCCGTTGCGCCGGCGCGCGATGCCGAGAAGCTTGATCCGGTAACCCAGGGTCTCCGCAAACTCGATGTCGAGGGCCGAAATCTGGCGAATGCCTTCCGTATATACATTGTCGAAATCGATCCGGCCGCCGAATGCCACGGAGGCAAGGATCGAAAGCTTGTGCGCGGCATCTACACCATCGACATCGAAACCGGGATCCGCCTCGGCATACCCCAGACGCTGGGCATCCCTGAGCACATCTTCGAACTCCCGCCCCGTCTCGCGCATCTCCGTCAGGATGAAGTTGCAGGTACCGTTCAGGATCCCGCAAAGCCCCGTGATCGAATTGCCGGCCAACCCTTCGCGCAGCGCCTTGATTATGGGAATGCCGCCGGCCACAGCGGCCTCGTACCCGACCTGCACCCCCGCCGCTTCCGCGGCCGCTGCGATTGCGACTCCATGATGGGCGATCAGCGCCTTGTTCGCCGTAACGACCGGCCTGCCATGCGCGATGGCCGTTTCGCAGACGCCTTTGGCGGCGCCGTCGGCACCGCCGATCAATTCGACGACGACATCGATATCGTCCGCAGCCGCCATCGTCGCGGGATCGTCAAACCAGCGTATCCCGTTGAGCGAAACGCCGCGGTCCCGGCTTCGGTCACGCGCCGAAACGGCCGTCACCGCAACCCGTCGGCCGCATCGCCGCGCAAGCAGGGCCCCGTTCTTCTCGATCAGCCGTAGAACGCCGGTCCCGACGGTTCCAAGCCCGGCAACGGCGATCCGTATGACATCGCTCAAGAAACCACGGCCCTTTTTTCCGCCCGTTCCATGACGCCGCCGACATCCGACATAAACCTGCGGATGTTGCGCGCCGCCTGTTGAATGCGCTGGCGGTTTTCTACCAAGGCTATCCGGACATAGCCTTCGCCATATTCGCCGAACCCGATACCGGGCGAGACAGCGATCTGCGCTTCCTCCAGAAGCAGCTTGGAAAACTCCAGAGACCCCAACTCGCGAAACGGCTCGGGGATCGGCGCCCAGGCAAACATCGTCGCGCTGGGCGGCGGAACATCCCACCCGGCGCGGCTGAAGCTTTCCACGAGAACATCGCGGCGGCGACGGTAAAGAGCCCGCACGTCGTCAATGACGTCCTGCGGTCCGTTGAGCGCTGCCGTGGCGGCGACCTGGATCGGCGTAAATGCTCCGTAATCCAGGTAGGACTTGATCCGGGCAAGCGCCGCGATCAGGGATTTATTCCCTGTCGCAAACCCCATACGCCAACCCGGCATCGAATAGGTCTTGCTCATCGACGTGAACTCGACCGCGATATCCTTCGCCCCCGGGATCTGAAGTATCGACGGCGGCGGCTCGTCATCGAAAAAAATCTCGGCGTAGGCAAGATCGGAAAGGATGTAGATCTGATGTTCGCGGCAGAAAGCCACCACTTTCTCGTAGAACTCGAGATTGACCACCTGCGCCGTCGGGTTCGACGGGAAATTCAGCACGAGTGCAAGCGGTGGCGGAACGCAATGTTTTACCGCCCGCTCCAGTTCTCCCAACAGATCGATATTGGGTCCCACAGGCATGTGGCGTAAACCGCCGCCGGCGATGATGAATCCGTAGGCGTGGATCGGGTAGCTGGGATTCGGCACGAGCACGATGTCGCCCGGACTCGTGATCGCCATGGCGAGATTGGCAAAGCCCTCTTTCGAGCCCAGCGTCACGATCGTTTCCGTTTCCGGATCGACATCGACTCCGAAACGGCGTGCGTAATAGGCAGCATTGGCGCGTCGGAGGCCCGGGATACCCCTCGACACGGAGTAACGGTGCGTCCGCGGATTCTGAACCGCCTCGACAAGCTTGTCGACGACATGCTGCGGCGTAGGCTGATCCGGATTGCCCATGCCGAAATCGATGACGTCCTCGCCCGCCGCACGGGCGCGCGCCTTCATCTCGTTTACTTCGGCGAATACATAGGGTGGCAGGCGTTTGATCCTGTGAAATTCCTGATCCATTGCTCGTGCTTTCAAGGTCGGACGTTTGATGGCGTCCAATCCAGTTTAGTTTTCCGTTACGAACCCGGGCCCGCCGGTGCTCTCTAGTTGGTCAGAATTATCTCGACCCGCCTGTTTCCGGCTTCGCCCGCAGGCATCACCTCAAAAAACACCGGCTGCGAATCCGAAACCGCGCTGACCTCGATCGCCCCGCTGCTCACGCCCTGACGGGTCAACGCCCGAGCGACAGCCTGCGCCCGGTCATAGGAAATCCTGAAATTGGCCATCTGATGGCGCAGGGGATCAAGATTTTTGGTTCGGCTGCTGGCATGCCCCACGACAACCGCCCGACCGCCGCTGCGTTTAAGAATTTGGGCCACCCTGCGGATTTCTCCCATGCTGTCGGCTGCGACCCGGGAAGAGCCTGACGCAAAGTAAATCGTTGCCGCCGGCGCGCCGGAAGCGGCAACCTGAACGCTCGAGTTGGACGTCACCGGTTCCTGCCGGTTGCCGAAGCCGGCCGGAAATCGGGTGGAAAATCGTTCGGCGTTCACGAACTGGCCTTCCTGGAATCTCGGCGAAGGCGCCGGCGGCTGCAACGCGGGCATCGATTGCGCGGGCATGGTTTGCGCGGGCATTGGCTGCGGAGGCCGACTAACCGGGGAAACGTCGCCCCCGGGGCCCGTCGGGTTTGGAATCGCCGCCGGAGGAGGAGGCGCAGCCGGAATCGAACTCGACGCTACCGGAACCGAGGGCACAGCCGCGACTTGCGGCGCCCGGGGAGAATCGGGTTGCACTGTCGTAACCTGCTGTGCCGGCCTCGCGGCATCCGGCCGGGTTACCGACTCCGACTGGAGACGTATCTGCTGATCCGTATAGCGCGCGGCATTTCGATCCGCCGCGAGCGAACTCGCCATAGCCTTTCTTTCCGCCTCGGACGGCGCTGCCGGCCGATCGGGCACCGACGACAGCTTCGGAAACGCCTTGTCGCCTCCGGGCACGGGCTTGGCCGCCTGCGCCGGCTGTTTCTGCTTGTCGGACTTGTCGCCGGCGATCCAGTCTCGCGTGCCGCGATACCATTCGACTGGATTGGCCCAGTCAGGCGTATAGGAGCACCCCCCCAGGACCATCGACGTTCCCAGAATGAGATAAATCGCCGTGCGTCCGCGCCATCCAGCGCGGCGTTCCCGATATCTTGCCTCAACCATTTTACGCTCCTGTGCTCGCGAAAATGCGGCCCTCGCCGTCCCGTAAACAGTCTGCCCCGGCAAATTCAAAGGCGACCGGATGATACGGGATCGACCGTTAAACATTCAACCAGCCTGACCAACGGCGGCCGGATGCGTTTTCCCGTCTGGTTTCTACAGCCCCGCCGCCTCATCGAGCCCGAGCATAATGTTCAGATTCTGCACCGCCTGTCCCGACGCGCCCTTGCCCAGATTGTCGAGTTGCGCCGCCAGCAGAACCTGCCCGCGCCGACCGTTGCCGAACACAAACAGACGCAGATGATTCGTGTCGTTGAGTTCCTCCGGATCCAGCAACCCGACCCTGGCCGCGGTGTCCGCTTCATTTGCCACCGTAACGAAGCGGCATCCTTCGTACCATGTCTCAAGAACCGTCCGGATGGTCGCGATCGACGGGTTACCGGGCAAGGACCTGAGTTCAAGCGGCACTTCCACGATCATGCCCTGACGGAAACGTCCCACGCTCGGCACGAAAAACGGTCGATGATCGAGCCCCGCATGCAGCGCCATCTCCGGAACGTGCTTGTGTTCCAGCCCAAGCCCGTAAACGAAATACGCGCTGCCGATCCCCCCTTCCGCATCGGGGTTCTCCATTTTCGCGATCAGCGATTTTCCGCCGCCCGAATATCCCGAAACCGCGTTGACGACGATCGGATGACCGGCAGGCACGATCCCCTCCGAGACCAGCGGACGCAAAAGCCCGATCGCCCCGGTCGGATAACAGCCGGGATTCGTCACCCTGGAGGCTGACGCAACGGCGGCCGAATGTTCCCTGACCATTTCGGGAAAGCCGTAGACCCAGCCATCCGATACCCGGTGCGCCGTCGAGGCGTCGATGACCCGGGTGGCCGGGTTGTCGATCAGGGCAACGGCTTCGCGCGCGGCATCGTCGGGAAGACACAGGATGGCTATCTCGGCAGCATTCAGGGCTTCCCGTCGCGCCGCAATGTCCTTGCGCTTCTCGTCCGTCAGATGAATGAGTTCCAGTTCCGGACGACCTTCGAGCCGTTCGCGAATCTGAAGCCCCGTCGTCCCCTCTTCGCCATCGATAAAAACTGCATGGGCCATTGTTCAACCCTCTGTATTCCATCTTTCGCCCGGCGGCGGCCCGAACAAAAAGGGCGCCCCGCGGGACGCCCTTTTCACATGCCTGTGTCGGCAATCCCTAACGTTTGGAGAACTGGAAGGAACGTCGCGCCTTGGGCTTGCCGTACTTCTTCCGTTCGACCGTTCGCGAGTCCCGCGTCAGGAAACCGCCCTTCTTCAAAATGCTTCGCAGGTCGGGATCCTGAAGGGTCAGCGCCTTCGAAATCCCGTGACGAACCGCGCCCGCCTGTCCCGAGAGCCCGCCGCCCTTCACCGTGCAGACGACATCGTATTCCGATTTCCGCTCGATCACGTCGAACGGCTGGCGAATGATCATCTGCAGCGTCGGACGCGCGAAATATACGTCTCCGGCCCGGCCATTGACCTGAATCTGACCGGTTCCCGGCTTCACCCACACCCGGGCAACCGCATCCTTGCGCTTGCCGGTCGCATAGGAACGGCCGAATTCGTCGACTTTCTTTTCGTAGACCGGTGCGGTCTCGACTTCGGTGGGCGGAACCGCCGCGTCGGCGGCTGCGTCGGGCATTACATCTGCCAGCGTTGCGCCGGGTACTTCAGCCATGTTCAGGCGCTCCTTGCATTCTTGGAATTCATGGACGCGAGGTCGAGAACCTCAGGCGACTGGGCCTCATGCGGGTGTTCCGGGCCGGAGTAGATCTTCAGCTTCCGGAACTGCTTCCTGCCCAAGGGTCCCTTCGGCAGCATGCGCTCCACGGCCTTCTCGATCACCCGTTCCGGATGGGCCGATTCCAGCACTTCGCCGGCGATCCGGCTCTTGATGCCGCCCGGGTAGCCGGTATGGCGGTAGTACACCTTGTCGGTTCTCTTGCGACCGGTAAGTTGAACCTTTTCGCAATTCACAACGATGATGTTGTCGCCGCAATCGATATGGGGCGTGAAGGTGGGTTTATGCTTGCCACGAAGCATCTTCGCCACGATCGTGGCGAGACGGCCGAGAACGAGGCCTTCGGCGTCGATCACGTACCATTTTGCATCGACCTCTTTCGGCCGCGCGGAGTAGGTATTCATATCCCTCGTCCGTATTCTGAATTACGCCATGCCGGGCCTGTCCCGGGCGGCGAAGTCGGCGGAGTATGCCATCGGAAATCCCGATGTCAACATGAAAATCAGCTACGAAACAATGACTTAGAAATGCGGTAATATAATACCCCTTTGCCGGCCTGCTGGCCCCATATTGCCCAAACAACGGGAAAACCGTACCCTCCTTTCCAATCAATCAGGGACGAAAAAATGGCGTCAAAAGAAATACCGGTCATCGATATCGCCCAGTTCTACACAGGGACCGAAACCGACAGGAAAACCGTCGCCCGACAGATCGACACCGCGTGTCGCGATACCGGTTTCTTCTCGATCACAGGCCACGGCGTCAACGAGGATACCCTGGCCAGGACGCGCGCCATGGCCGAGGCTTTCTTCGCGGAACCTCTTGCCCAGAAGCTCAAGGTCGAGCGACCGCCGCAAAAGGTCAGCCGCGGCTATAACCGGTTCATGGATCGGTCGCTCGCCTACTCACTCGGCAAGGAAGCCCCACCCGACCTGCAGGAAGCATTTGCTTTCGGTCCCGAAGAATTCACCGGCGAGGAGTGGATACCCGGAGATGCACGGACAGCCATGCTGGCCCCCAACCGCTGGCCCGATCGGCCCGCAGGTTTTCGCGAAACCATGCTGGCCTACGATGCCGAGATGCGCGCCCTCGGCGAGCGCATGCTGGATATCGTCGCCAGCGCCCTCGAGCTCGACCGCACCTATTTCGAGGACAAGTTCGATCACCAGTCGAGCGTCGCCCGAATGGTCTTGTATCCGGCGCAGACCCAGGCAACGCCGGCCGACGGGCAGCTTCGCGCCGGGGAACATACCGATTACGGCATGATCACCTTCCTCCGCGGCGACGCGGTGCCGGGAGGCACGCAGGTACTGGCGCGTTCCGGCGACTGGATCGACGTCGAATGTCCGCCCGGCGGCATCGTCTGCAATATCGGCGACGCGCTGTCGCGCTGGACCAACGATCAATGGGCCTCCACCCTGCATCGCGTGGGCAACCCGCCCGACGCGGGCGTCGACCGCATATCGCTGGTTTATTTCTTCAGCCCCAATCACGACGCCCTGATCGAATGCGTCCCGAGTTGCGCGGGCGCCGACGGCCCGAAATATCCACCGGTCACTTTCGCCGATCATTATCTGGGCAAAGTCATGAAAGCCGCCCATGCACGGCTGACCGCAGACGTATCCGACGCAGATGCGGGCCGCGAATCGGCATGATGGCAATCGACTACCCGGACGAGCTTATCGAGAGAGTTCTGAAGGAATGCAGGACCATCGCGCTGGTCGGCGCGAGCCCCCGGCCCGAACGCGCCTCGTACCGCGTGATGCGGTTTTTGCAGTCGCGCGGTCACAAGGTCTACCCCGTCAACCCGATGGTGGCGGGCGATACGATCAACGGCGAAACCGTTCTGGCCTCGCTCGACGACCTGCCCGAACGGGTCGACATGGTCGACATCTTCCGCCGGTCGAGCGAGGCGGGAGAGGTCACGGACCATGCCATCAGGATCGGCGCCGGAACCGTCTGGATGCAGCTCGACATCGTTGATGAAGAAGCGGCAGCCAGAGCCGAGGCGGCCGGGCTGACGGTCGTCATGGATCGCTGTCCGGTCATCGAGTACCGGCGGCTCGGGCTCTGAGCGGGAAAAGGAACATGATTACGATATACGGCATCAAGAACTGCGACACTTGCCGCAAGGCGCTCAAGTGGCTCAAGGATGAAGGGATCGATCACCGGTTCCACGATTTCCGCGCGGACGGGCTTGACGAAAAAACAGTATCCGGCTGGGTCCAGGAGGTCGGATGGGAAACACTGCTGAACCGGCGCGGCACCACATGGCGCAAGCTGCCGGAAGACGACCGGGACTCTGTCGATGAAAAATCAGCGGCAAAGCTGATGACGGACAACCCTGCCCTGATCAAGCGCCCCGTGTTCGATCTCGGCGCATCGCGCGCCGTCGGCTTCACCAGCGACGTGCAGGCAAGGATCCGGGACGCATCCTAAAGCTGGTTCGCAACCTCGATCAGATTGCCGTCCGGATCCCGAAAATAGACCGACAGGATCGGCCCGACGGCGCCGTTGCGCTCGACCGGCCCCATCTCTACCGCCACGCCGCATTTCCGCAGATGGTCGTGAAATTCGGCGATCGGCGTAACGGTCAGAAAACACAGATCGGCTGAACCCGGCGTCGGCGTTGTCGCCTTGGGATCGGCGGCCGTTTCGGCGTCGTGCAGATTGATTTTCTGATCGCCGAACGAGAGCGCTACCCTGCCCCGCCCGAAAGCGACCCGAGTCATGCCAAGTATGGTTTCGTAAAAGCGGCAGGTCGTCTCGATATCCGAAACGGTCAGCACGAGATGGTCGAGAGACTGAACGGCGGGCGACATGACGATCCTACTCCGCAGCGCTGGTCGCCAGCGCTGCCTGTCTCCGGGCAATCGCCTTTTCGCCGGGCAGGAAGACCGCCGCTGCGAGGATCACGCATGAACAGCCGGCCATGGCGAGGAAATACCAGTAGAAACTCCCCGTGGCATCGTGGACCCAGCCAATAAAGGGCACGGCAAGAGAACTCACACCGAGCCCCATGACGAATTTCCCGCCATAGGCCGTCGCATGCCATTCCGGAGCGCAGAACCGCGCGACCAGACAGTTTTCCGCCGGCAACGCAGACGTCATGAAAAGCTGAATCATCAACGCCGCGACGATGAGCGGCGCGCCGTAAAGCCAGGCCGCGGTAATCGCGACCGGCAGCAAAAGACACTGCATCGCGATATAGACGTTCTTGATCGGAAAACGGTCGGCCAAATGACCGCCGATCAGCTGGCCGCTGGCCCCCACCAGAAGCGCCATCGACACCAGCAGGCTTGTCTGTGTCAGACTGTTTACGCCATCACCGGCCACGCGTTCCGCGAAGACCTTCGGCAACCCGACCAGAAAGGCCTGCGCGATGAACCCCGCGAACAGGATCGTGATTCCCAGAATGATCAGGGCGCGACGCGCCGTCGCACGATCGATGGAAAACGGCTCCCGGTTCTTTTCGCTCGACGCGGCTTGCGTCTCTTCGCGCGGCGTCAGCGTGACAAAGACGATCCCCGTTGCAAGGCAAAGCGACCCCGGTATGAAGAACGCCATGCGCCAGCCGAAATTCTCGGTCAGAAATCCGGCGATCACGGCGGCAAGGGCAACGCCCGATGTTCCGAAGACTCCGTTCAGCCCCAGCGCCTTGCCGCGATTTACGGCGTGACGGACGACGAAGCTCGTCCCGACCGGATGATAGATCGAGGCGAACAGCCCCATCAGCGTCAGGCCGACACCGATCCCCAGGGGCGAAGACGCGGCTCCGGTCAGGATCGTCGCCGCGCCCGTCCCGAAATAGAACACGGCCATCATGCCGCGCGAACTCCACCGGTCGCCGAGCCAGCCCGCCGGCAACGCCGCCAGCCCGAACAGGACGTAGCCCGGCAGAAGAAGCTTCAGCAATTCGCCATAGCTCCAGTCGAACACGCCTTCCAGCGCGAGCACGACGGTCGGATAGAGCAGCATGATGACATGCGTGTAGAAATGCGCGACAGACGAAAACGCGAGCGCCGTTGCAGGCCTGACCGATGGCGTTGGCGTCGCCGTCATCGCATTCCTTCCGTCTGTTCGGAAATCCATGCCAGAAACGCCGGATTTCCGTCTTCTATCGGCAGGGACACAATACACGGACAGTCGTAGCTGTGCAGGTCAACGACCCGGTCGCGCAGCCGGCCAAACAGCCCCGCTGTCGTTTTCGCGATCAGAACAATTTCATTGTCATGCCGGACCTGCCCTTTCCAGCGATACACGGATCGCATTCCGGGCAGAATATTGACGCAGGCGGCGAGCCGTTCCGAGACAAGCGCCTCCGCGATGCGCTCGGCATCTTCGACAGCTGCTGCTGTCATATATACAAGGCGAAAATCGTCGGACATCCCGATTCGAAATTTATTGCGCGGTGGACTCCGGCAGGCTACAGACGTCTTAGCACAGATTAATCGCGCCGCCGAAAAATGTTCCTGGGGGGGAAGTTTTTCGGGTTCAGGCGTTCATGCAGTTCGTCCAACAAGGGGGGTGACGATGCCTGCTGATGCTGTCTTGCGCGACGCGCCGAACGTTCGGGCGCTCGCGACGCCGACCGCTGTCCAGAAGCAATGGCTCCGCCGCGGGCTCGATCAGCCCGGCGGCAAACTGCCGCTGTTCGACGAGGACGGTCAGCGCGTTTCCACGCAAACCGTTCGAAGCTGCATCGAAAAGGGCTGGGCCGAACCCTGGTTCAACAACCCGCTCAAGCCCGACTGGCAGGTATGCAAGCTGACCCATCTCGGCCGCGTAGTCGCCGACGAATAGCCCGGATCGATCGTCATCGGGGCACACCCGTCCTGCGGCCGATCCAGCCGAGCCACAGGTTCAGCCCGATCAGAAAACCGCCGATCAGATAAAACGCCGCGTTCAGGCCGGCCCATTCAACGATACCGCCCATCACCACCGGCGTGACGACGTTCACCGCCTGGTGGCACGTCATACGGAGGCCCATCGCCTTTCCCTGCTGCGTCGGCCCGACCGTACGCGCGATCAACGACACGATGATCACGACGCTGATGGCCAGTGCAAGTCCCCGGATACCGGACGCCGCGAACAGCGAAACCAGGTCGGACAGAAACGGAATTACGGCGATGGTGATGATCGACAGCAGCGACGTCATCACCATCATCCCGTACTCGCCGAAGCGGCGCACGAGCCATCCGGTCGCCAGTGCGAAGATACCCAGCACGCCATTCATCGCGATGAGGTATCCGATGATCTCGCCCGAAACGCCGATACCGTCGAGATAGACCGCGTAAAACGCGTTCTGCATCGCCTGCCCGCCCTGCCTGACGGCGCTGACGGCCATCAGGACCGCCATCATGGGAATGGCGAACAGCTTCATCGCTTCGATGTAGTCCGACAGTCTCGGCACCGCTGCCTTGAGAAGGCGTCCGGCCGGCTCCGACGGCGGCGGAACGGCATTTGCCGGTATCGCCCAGACCGAGAGGAGCGTTCCGAGCGACCACAGCGCCATCACGATGAACCCGCCGACGAAACCGAACGACACGAGCGCCAGACCGGCGAGCGGCGGCCCGACCCAGGTGCCGATGCGGGTCGCCACGACGAGCCTTCCGGTATAGGTCGGATTGCCGTGAAGTACCTGCCCCGTCAGCGTCTGCGCCCCGACCCATCCGAGCTGGTCGGCAAGCCCGCTGACGAGCTGGATGGCGAACACCGCGGGGATCAGGGGAGCGATGGGGTAGATCAGCGGCACGGCCGCCGAAATCGCGGCAAAGAACATCATCACGCGGCGTGTGCCGATGCGATCCATCATCGCCCCGCCATGGATCGAAAACAGCAACGGGCCGACATAGCGCGCGCCGATCACGACGCCGATTTCGAGCGGCGACGCCTTGAGCGAGACGAGCCAGAGCGGCAGCAGGACAGGAATGAGATCGGTCAGGCTGTTGCTGAACAGCGCCGCGCAATAGACCGGTATCTGGTGGCGCAGGGGAACCTTGGCATCCCGGGAGGGGGCGCCGTTCATGTCGGGATCGTCGGACAAGTTTCAGACCGGAACTTCGCCGCGAACGGTGGTTCGCTGCATCGTTCGCAGCTGGGAATCCGGAACGCCGCCGCAGGCAAGATGGATCGTGCAGCGATTGTCCCAAAGGACGAGTTCGCCCCGCTTCCAACGATGCCGGTAGACATTGTCGGGCCGTTCGCAATAGTCGAACAGCTCGAGCAGCAGGGACTCGCCCTCGTCTGCCCCCATTTCGTCGATCCGCACTGTGAAGCGACGATTGACGAAAAGCGCCTTGCGGCCGGTTGCCGGATGCGTGCGTACAATCGGATGAACCGCATCCGGCGTCCGGGCTTTTTCCGCCGCCGTCTTCTTCTGCCAGATCGACCCTTTCAGCTGCTCGCGGGTCATGCCGGGCGGCGGTCCGAGCCGGGGGTTTTCATTCTGGTCGAACTGGTGGACGGCATTCAGCCCTTCGACCCGCCGTTTCAGGCCATCGGGGAGAAGGCCGTACGCCCGATACATGCAGGCCCATTCGGTATCGCCGCCCGTTTCGGGGACATCGAGCGCATAGAGCAGCGAGCCCAGGCTCGGTTCGCGCATATAGGAAAGATCCGAATGCCACACCGATCCGCCGTCCCGCAGGCTGACATAGTTGCCCGCCTCGTCCTTCCGGTTGGTCAGGAGCAGAAGTTCCGGGAAATCCTTCAGCACGTATCGTCCGCTGGGATGAATATCGAGAGGACCGAAATGCCGGCTGAATTCGATGTGCTGTTGGTTGGTCAGGTTCTGGTCTTCGAAGATCAGGACCTGTCTTTCGTACCAGGCGTCGAAAATGATTTTCAGAACGTCGCCGGAAACCGGACGGGACAGGTCGATCCCCTTCACCCGCGCGCCCAGCGGGCCGTCGATATTGTCGATGGTAAACGCCATTGCCGCCGCCCCTCTGTCCACTGCGAAAGAGAATGATAAAGTCGGCAACATTCGATTGTCACGGACAGACAACGGTTTTCGAACCAAGGAGACTGCGCGATGAAAAGGATAGCCCTGATCGGATACGGAGCGATCGCCCGGATCATGTGCGCCAAACTTGCGGAACACGATCCGGCAGGCACGGTGTCCATCGCCGGAATTCTCGTCCGCGAAAACCGTCTGAACTCGACCCGAGACGCTGTCGGATCGGGCGTTCCGGTCGTAACGGATATCGACGCCCTTCTCGGACTTTCCCCCGACATCGTGGTTGAGTGCGCAGGACAGGGCGCAATCGTCGAGTACGCCGACCCCGTGCTGTCCGCCGGTTACGACCTGATGATCATTTCGACAGGCGCGCTCGCTGACGACGCGTTGCGCGAACGTTTGGCGGAGAAAGCCGCGAAGGCGGACAGCCATATGATCCTGCCGGCCGGCGCAATTGCCGGGATCGACGGGCTGAATGCGCTCAGGATCGGCGGGCTGAAATCGGTGCGCTACACCTCGACAAAACCGCCCGGCGCATGGGCGGGAACACCCGCCGAAAAAGAACACGATCTGGAATCGATGGCGGAGCCGACCGTCCTGTATACCGGACCGGCAAGCGAAGCCGCGCGGCTATACCCGAAGAACGCCAACCTCGCCGCAACGGTAGCGCTCGCGGGGCTCGGCATGGAGAAGACAGAAATCCGCCTTGTCGCCGACCCGGCGGCGGCGCCGCACAATATCGGCCGGATCGACGCGGAAGGGGAATTCGGCAAGCTGACGGTCGAGTGCCGGGGGCTGCCCGCCCCGGACAATCCGAAAACATCGGCCAGCACGGCCCTGTCGCTGGCCCATGCCATCCTCAAGGACACGTTACGGGTCGTGATCTGACCTTGATCAAAAAGAGCGGCCCGGGGGCCGCTCTTTTATTTCGTACCGATTGGTCGGAGCGACTGGATTCGAACCAGCGACCCCCACACCCCCAGTGTGGTGCGCTACCAGACTGCGCCACGCTCCGTCACGACCGGGCGCCCGCAATGTAAGCGGCACGCGATTGCAACGCAATGCTCGCGTGTCCGCGCCCGGTTTTCCGCTCAGACCTGGCCTGCGAGGGCCCGGAGCGCTTTCAATTCGGTCATCAGGGCTTCGAGAGTGGCCCTCTGATCGGCCCCCAGAGCCGCGGGGGCGGGTGCCGACGCCGGCGGCGCCACGGCCTCGGACCCGGCAGCGATTTCGCCAAGCCCCTTGGCGCCGCCTTCGCGCAGCAGCTTCTGGACGCCCTTGATGGTGTATCCGTCATCGTAAAGAAGGCCGCGAATGCTGCGCAGCAGGGAAATATCCTCGGGCCGGTAGTAACGCCGTCCGCCGCCCCTCTTCAACGGCCGGACCTGGGAAAACTTCGTTTCCCAGAACCGCAGGACATGCGACGGCACGTCCAGTTCAGACGCGACCTCGCTGATCGTCCTGAACGCTGCAGCCGATTTTCCGTTCCGTCGACCGGAGATATCGGGGGCATTCCCCTCACTCATAGCGAACCGGTGTCATCTCCGCCCGGCACGGCCGAGATACCCGACGGGTTGAGCGTACCATTTATTCGGGATTTCAGGACATTCGATGCACGGAATACAAGCACGCGGCGCGGTTTGATCGGGACTTCTTCTCCCGTCTTCGGATTGCGCCCCTTGCGTTCGCCCTTTTGACGAACCGAAAAGCTGCCGAAAGAGGATATCTTGACGGTCTCGCCCCGAACCAGCGTATCGGAGATTTCGCGCAAAACGTTTTCGACCAACTCGGCCGACTCGTTGCGCGACAACCCCACCTCCTGATAGACGGCTTCGCTGAGTTGCGCCCGCGTAACGGTAGTTCCTGCCATGGTACCCCCCACGTTATCGCGCGAACGGTATCGAAAGCCGATATATCCGTCAATATCAATAAGATAGGACGGGACGCTAAATACCGGAAATCAGCGGTGCCGGTTACCAGCGGATAACGCTGGCTCCCCAGGTGAATCCGCCGCCCATGGCCTCCATGACAACAATGTTGCCGGGCTGGATCCGTCCATCCTCGACCGCCTCGCCGAGGGCCAGCGGTATCGATGCCGCTGAGGTATTCGCATGCCGGTCGACCGTGATAACCACTTTCTCGGGCGCCAGCTTCAGTTTCTTCGCAGTGCTTTCCAGTATCCGGCGATTGGCCTGATGCGGCACCAGCCAGTCGATATCCGAGGGCGTCAGCCCCGTCTCCTCGAGCACTTCAAGCAGAACGGACGTCATGTTCGTGACCGCGTGCTTGAACACTTCGGGGCCCTGCATGCGCAAATGCCCGACCGTTCCGGTAGACGACGGCCCTCCGTCTACATAGAGAAGATCGCGGTGGCGGCCGTCCGAATGCAGTCTGGATGCCAGAATTCCCCGATCGTTGACCGAGCCGTCCCCCTCCTTTGCGGAAAGCACAACAGCGCCGGCGCCGTCTCCGAACAGGACGCAGGTAGCGCGGTCCTCCCAGTCCAGAATTCGCGAAAAGGTCTCCGCTCCGACAACCAGAACATTCCTTGCCTGGCCGACACGAATAAAATTATCGGCGACATTGAGGGCGTAGATGAACCCGCTGCACACCGCCTGCACATCGAAGGCCGCGCCGCCATGCATGCCGATGGCTCGCTGCACGCAGGTCGCCGTCGCCGGAAAAGTCTCGTCCGGAGTCGCGGTGGCAAGGATCACCAGATCGAGGTCGTTCCCGTCGACACCGGCTGCGGCAAGCGCCCTGTTCGCGGCGGCAATCGCCAGATCCGACGTTTTCTGATCATCTGCCGCAATCCGCCGTTCGCGAATGCCCGTTCTTTGCTGGATCCATTCGTCGGAGGTATCGACGCTGGTCGCCATTTCCTCGTTTGTGACGATTCGTTCAGGGAGATATGTGCCGCATCCTGTTATGACGGATCGCGTTACCATCAGATCGCGGCCTGCGCCTTGGGAACCTGCTGTTCCCCGTACTCGGCCAGCTCCCTCATGATGAATTCGTTGATATCGTTGGCCACCATATCGACCGCCACTCCGATGGCGTTGGCGAATCCGAAAGCGTCGGTCCCGCCATGGCTCTTCACGACAATCCCGTTAAGCCCCAGGAACGTCGCCCCGTTGTAGCGGCGCGGATCGATGCGAGCCCGCATCTTCCTGAAGCCGCCGGCGCAAAGCGCATACGCCAGCTTGCTCAACAGCGAACTTCGGAACGTCTGGCGCAGATATTCGGAATACAGCCTTACCGTGCCCTCGACCGCCTTGAGGACCACGTTTCCTGTAAAGCCGTCGACAACGAACACGTCGACCGTCCCCGCGCCGATGTCGTCGCCCTCGACGAAACCGTGGAATTTGAATGGCAGTTTGGTCTCGCGGAACATGGCCGCCGCCTGCCTGACCGTATCGCGCCCCTTCATCTCCTCCGCGCCGACATTAAGAAGTCCGACGCTCGGCTGCTCGATTCCGAAGACGGTGCGCGCAAATGCGGCGCCCAGCATGCCGAACTGAACCAGATTGTCGGCATCGCACTCCACATTCGCTCCAAGATCGAGCATCGCGCTCTCGCCAACGCGCGTGGGACAGGGCGCGACGATCGCCGGCCGGTCAATGCCGGGCAACGTCTTGAGCGTGACCTTCGCCATCGCCATCAGCGCGCCTGTATTCCCGGCGGAGACGACGCCCGCCGCCTCGCCGCTGGAAACGGCGTTGATGGCCAACTGCATGCTTGAATTACGGCCCTGACGAAGGGCCACCGCGGGGCGCTCTTCGCTGCTGACCGAGTCAGCGGTATGCCGGATCGTGACGGCTTCCGCCAGACGAGGATGCTTATCCAGCAGCGGGCTGATGCGCGCTTCGTCGCCGAAGATCAGAAAGTGTATATCGGGGAACCGTTCCCGGGCCTGTGCCGCGCCTTCAATCACGATACCGGGGGCATCGTCCCCGCCCATCGCATCCAGTGCAATCGTGACCCGCGCGTTCAACCTAATATCCGTCGTTGACGATACCAGAGACGCTTACCGAAACGCTCCACCGGAGTCAGATACCAGCGGCTTCGGAAACCTCTCGCTCGCGATAATGCCCGCAAGACGGACATACATGGTGAGGCCTCTTCAGTTCGCCGCAGTTCGGGCATTCCGCGCGCGAAGCAGGGCTTAAAGCGTGATGGGAACGGCGCATGTTGCGGCGCGACTTGGAGGTTTTCTTCTTCGGTACAGCCATTTCGAAATCTCGGATATCAGCGGGAGCCGACTGGCTCCTCTGTCAAGCGGCAGGTTGTTTAACGAAATTAGCGCTGTTGGGCAAGCGTAACAATGCTGAAACGCCAGATAATCGGGAAGGCCCCATTATTTTTTTTCCTTCAGCGCCGCCAGAACGGCAAACGGGTTTTGCCGTTCTGGCCCATTCTCCTCGGCATTTGAGGACTGCTGCACTCCGGCCCCGGGCGCCCTCGGGTAAGGATCGAGAGCAAGAGCGAATTCCTCCGCGGCAATTTCGCCGAGATCCAGCGCGTCGCCAACCAGCGGCTCGATTACATCATCAAATGAAATATCCGGCACATCTCCCTGATATTCCTTGTAAAAAACAACCTCGAACTCGCCTTCGACATCGTTCGTTACGGGCTCCAGCGTAACCACGCAACTTTGCGTGACCGTTCCTTCCAGGCGGCCTTTCAGGTGCCATGAATCCGATCCGCGCCTGCGTACAAAAGAGAGCCAGACGCAAAACCGTTCGATATCGATCAGGCCAAATCTCTTCGCCAGCGCATCCCGCTCGCTCGGGCTCGCCTCCAGTTCGTAGGTGCTTTCCCGCTCTCCCTGATCCGACGGGTGAACGACGAAGGAGAATTCCGGAATCGGGTTGTGCCCGCTATCTCCGCTCATCCGCCCCCTCCCCCTCGCCGCCAGCGGAAAACTCGACGCTTCCCCGCTCAAGCATCGCAATGTCGTGGATATCCAGCTTCGCTGCCAGCGCGGCAAGATAGGCGGCGAGTTCCTTGACCGGCATCTCAGCCCCTGCCCCGGATTGCCGGTAGACGTTTCTTGCCAGGGCGGTTTCCAGACCGTCCGTGACGGTTCCGGACAAACCCGCATCGTAGGCCGCTATCCTGCCGTAGAACGCCTGCGCCATGGCTTTGACGCGGCGACCGACGCCAAGATCGCCAGCCCCCATTTCGCGCAGCGTCCTGTCCATGTTGTCGAACATCGTATCGAACAGCATCTGCGCCAGAGGTTTCCCCCTGCCGCCGGCGGCTTTGAGGCGTCGCAGAATGACGTAAACATGCAGGGCGATCATCTCGTACCGGCCGTCGAGCGTGTCGGGGACCAGGAAACGATCATAGAGAAATGGCTGGCGGGCTGCCGATACCGCATGGGCGTACAGGCTCGCCGCGGCTTCCTTTTTCGGATCTCGGCCAAACAGTTTTCGGAGCATCTCTATTTCGGCCTTAACCGGCTGACGGGTTGCGCCGGCAACGCATCCGGCAATCGATACGACTATTGACTCGGCGCGGCCAATTTGTCCAATGTCATCCAGATGAACACTTCGCAATCGGCCGGTTCACGAACGAACCATTTTTTCTCTAATTGCCGGCGCCGGCACCGCAGGGTGCTGTTGGCTGCGGTTGCGCTTGCGCTGGTGGCGGGTTGCGAAGAAACGGTACATTTACGGGGCAACATTCCCGATCCCGCCATCGTCAAGACCATCAGGCCCGGCGCGACCGGGAAAGCGGATATCGTCCGCCTGCTCGGTTCGCCCTCGACGGTCGCCACCTTCGAAAAGGAAATCTGGTACTACATCGGCGGAAAGGTCAAAACGGTCTCTTTCTTTGAACCGGAACTGCTCGAACGAATCGTACTGACCGTGCACTTCGACAAGCGCGGCGTCGTCACCGGCATCAACGAAAAAGACGCCTCGAAAAACCTCAAGCTCTCCCTGGTGGAACGCGAAACGCCTACCAAGGGCAAGGAACTGACGGTCATTCAGCAGCTGATCGGCAATGTCGGACGGTTCGGGAACCCGAAGGGCTTCGACGAATAGCGCCCGGCCTGTCCCCGCAAAGAAAAACGCCCCGGCCAGAGACCGGGGCGTTTTCGTGTCACACGCTTTCTGCGATCAGGCGACGATGGCCAGAAGCAGAATTGCGACGATATTGACGATCTTGATCATTGGATTGACCGCCGGGCCCGCCGTATCCTTGTACGGGTCTCCGACCGTGTCTCCCGTGACCGCGGCGTGATGGGCGTCCGAGCCCTTGCCGCCGAAATGACCGTCCTCGATATACTTCTTGGCGTTGTCCCAGGCTCCGCCACCCGATGTCATCGAAATCGCGACGAAGATGCCGGTGACGATCGTGCCGAGAAGCAGCGCGCCAAGCGTGGTAAGCGCCTGTGCCTGCCCGGCAACCCATAAGATGACGAAATAGACGACGATCGGCGCAAGCACCGGAAGCATCGACGGAATGATCATCTCCTTGATCGCCGCCTTGGTCAGCAGGTCGACCGCCTTGCCGTATTCGGGTTTCGCGGTGCCTTCCATGATCCCGGGAATTTCCCGGAACTGACGGCGAACCTCGACGACCACGGCGCCCGCGGCACGTCCAACTGCCTGCATTCCCATGGCCCCGAACAGGTAGGGAAGCAGTCCGCCGATGAACAGCCCGACGACAACGAACGGATCCTGAAGCTCGAACTTCACCTGCGCGGAAAGCGTCGGGAAGTAGTGCTTCAGGTCCGCCGTGTAGGCGGCGAACAGCACCAGCGCCGCGAGACCGGCGGAGCCGATCGCGTAGCCCTTCGTGACAGCCTTCGTTGTGTTGCCGACGGCATCCAGCGTATCGGTGTAGTTACGGACCTCCTCCGGCAGATCGGCCATTTCAGCGATCCCGCCGGCATTGTCCGTCACCGGTCCGAACGCATCGAGCGCCACGATCACGCCACCCAGCGCCAGCATCGTCGTCGCGGCAAGCGCGATTCCGTACATCCCGGCAGAGAAATATGCCGCGATAATACCCGCGCAGATCACGAGCACCGGCAACGCCGTGGCTTCCATCGAAATGGCAAGCCCCTGGATCACGTTGGTGCCGTGACCCGTTTCGGATGCCTTCGCGACCATCTGGACGGGCCGATGCTCGGTCCCGGTGTAGTACTCCGTAATCCACACCAGGAGGCCCGTTACGGCCAGGCCGACCAGGGCGCAATAGAACAAGTGCCGAGACGTCACGCCGTTTGCGATATCCGCGGTAAACGAGCCGAACATCCACCAGATGGCGACACCGATGAAAATCGCCGCCATGACGCAGGCGACGATCAGCCCCTTGTACAGGGCGCCCATCACATTGTTGTTCGCGCCAAGCTTGACGAAAAAGAAGCCGATGATCGACGCGAGAATGCACACGCCGCCGATCAGCAGCGGAAGCTGGATCAGCTGCTCCTGTATGGCGCCGGTGAAGAAAATCGCCGCCAGCAGCATCGTCGCAACCATGGTCACCGCGTAGGTCTCGAACAGGTCGGCTGCCATGCCGGCGCAGTCGCCGACATTATCGCCCACGTTGTCGGCAATCACCGCGGCGTTCCGGGGATCGTCCTCGGGAATGCCGGCTTCGATCTTGCCGACAAGGTCGGCGCCGACATCGGCACCCTTGGTGAAGATGCCGCCGCCGAGACGGGCGAAGATCGAAATCAGCGACGCGCCGAAGCCGAGAGCCACAAGCGCCTCGAGAATGTGCCGCATGCCGGTTGCGCTGGCGGGATCGAAGACCCCGCGCAGGAACATGTAGTAGCCGGCGACGCCAAGCAGCCCCAGCCCTGCGACCAGGATGCCGGTTACAGCCCCGGACCGGAAGGCGACATCGAGAGCCGGCTGCAGACCGCCGGTACGAGCCGCATCCGCCGTCCGCACGTTGCCGCGAACCGATACGTTCATCCCGATATAGCCGGTAGCGCCGGAAAGGATCGCGCCGATGAAATAGCCGATCGCCACATACCAGTTGAGCGACACGCCCAAGGCAATGCCGATCACCACGCCGACGCCGGCAATCGTGGTGTACTGACGGTTAAGATAGGCGTTCGCTCCCTCCTGAATCGCCTGGGCGATCTCGGCCATCCGCTCGTTGCCGGCGCTGGCTCCCAAAACTGAGCGAATGGCGAAGACCCCATATAGAACCGCGATCAGCCCGCAAGCGATCACGAGCCAGTTAACTGCTGCCATCGAATATGGTCCTTATTCTGTTCCGAAAGGTTCCTGAATTCCGGGCCTGCGCTACCCCCAGCCCGGCTGCAAAATCCGACGCCGTCTGCGGGTTTCAAGGCCCGTAAGCCGCGCGGAACATGCCAGAACGGGGCAATTATGGCAACACCCCGGCCGAATCGCGGATTTACTGCTGAAAACGCGATGGAGTCCTAGCGGACTGTCTGTTTGAAGGCCTGCTGGATAAGAATGTCCTGAACAAGTTTTTCGCCATACAGCCGTCGTATGACGCGCAGAAGCCTGGAACGAAAAATTTCGATATCGGGTATCGGCGCCCCGGTGCGCCGAAAGGTGACGATGCTGAGCAGTGCCCTGTAGAATTCGTTCCTGATCCGCGGAAGGCTGTGCCGGATTTTCTCCCGATCGTCTTCGTCTGAAAGCTCCAGCGACAGCACGAGAGTAAAATGCTCCTCGATTTCGCCCTTATAGAGAACCGGAAGGGTGAAGGGGCTTAGCTTGAAGTAGCGGGCCGAAGTCACCTGGGCCGGCGGTTTTTGGGAAGATTTTTCCTCCTTCGACTTCTCTGCATCCGCCGCCGCGAACGCGAGCGAGGGCGCTGACGAAAGCAAGAGCGTCAGCATGATACAAAGGAAACGGCGGCCGATCCGCATCTCGAACAACCCTGTAGACGGTTGGCGTTCGAGAAACCTATCCGAACATGGCAAACAGATTGTAAAGAGACCTGCCGAAAGGAGGCGTCAGAAATGCCGCCAGCCACCCTCAGCAGTACCGATTTCCACACCATCGGGTGCAATCACCCTGACACCGTTCCCTTCGGTCGTTACGCCGATCCTGGCGACCGGCGTTTCCCGTTTATGCGCTGCCGCCAGAATATCCCCGGCGGCCTCTTTGGGCGCCGTGAAAAGCAATTCGTAATCGTCTCCGCCGGTAAGGATCCGCAACCGGTTTTCCTCGGCCCCGGCGGCACTTTCCGCAAGGATGCCCGCGACTTCCGGCGACAAGGGAATTTTCGCGAACTCGATTTCCGCCCCTACGGTCGATGCGGCGCATATATGACCGAGATCGGCGACCAGCCCGTCCGAAATATCGGCCATGGCCGTGGCCTTACCGACGAGTTCCGGACCGAGACCCACCCTCGGCACCGGCACCCGGTAACGACCGAGCAAGGCCGGAAACATGCGGGAGACCTCTGCCTGGCCGGTCCGTTCGATCAGGCTTAATGCAATCGCCGCATCGCCGATCGTTCCCGTCACCCAGACATCCTGCCCCGCTTTTGCGCCGCCTCGCCGCACGGCACCGCCCTTCGCGACTTCGCCGACCGCCGTTACCGACAGCGTCACCGGTCCCGGCGTTGCCGTCGTATCGCCGCCGGCCAGGACAATCCCGAAAACTTCCTGGTCGTGCGCCAGCCCGGCGGCAAAGGCGGCTATCCACTTTTCGTCAACCGTATCGTTGAGGCCCATCGACAGAAAATACCAGCGCGGCCGGGCGCCGGACGACGCGATATCCGAAAGGTTTGCCCGAAGGACCTTGCGGGCAATCAGGTCCGGCGGATCGTCCGGCAAGAAATGCACGCCAGCGACCATCGCATCCACCGTCAGCGCCAGTTCGCAACCGGAAGACGGCGTCAGAACCGCGAGATCGTCCCTGAGCCCCGCCGCTCCGGGACAGTTCGCCGCCAGCGGAGCGAAATATCGCTCGATAAGGTCGAATTCACCCGGCCGCATCTCCTGCCGCGCCCTTGCGCGCCTCCAGCTCGCCCGGCCTGAGTTCACGCGCCAGCCTGTCCAGAACGCCGTTGGCCAGGGCGGGCTCCCCTTCCGAAAAAAAACGGTGCGCCAGCCGGACGTACTCCGAGATCACCACGGCGGCGGGGGCTTGGTAGCGCGCCATCAGTTCGAACGCCGCGGCCCTCAACAGACAGCGAAGGACCAGTTCCAGCCGCGCTCCCTCCCAACCGGCCGGCAATGCGGACTCGATCCTGCGATCGATTTCCTCACGACGCCCGACAGTTCCCTGGATCAGGCTGGCGAACAGCTTTTCATTGAACCTGCCAACCTCCTCGCCCCCGGCCTGCGTATCGGTCAGGCGATGGTTCAGAAACTCGTCGATAACATCGGCGGTTCTCGTGCCGGCAATTTCCATTTGGTAAAGCGCCTGCACCGCGGCAAGGCGCGCCGCGCTGTGGCGGGAGGTTCCTCGGGACCGCGACTTCGACGGAGTGCGTGGGTCCCGCGACCCGTTCATCGGGGATAGAGCCGGAAGTGGGCCTTGTGCTCGATCATCCTGAGGCACGCCCGCGCGGCATGGCCGCCGCGATCCTGTTCGGACCGACGCGCCCGGGCCATCGCCTGGGCCCGATTTTCCACCGTCAGAATGCCGTACCCAAGCGCCAGCGAATATTCGACGGCAAGATCCTGAAGCGCCCGCGCGCTCTCGCTGCAGACATAATCGTAATGCGACGTTTCGCCGCGAATGACGCAGCCCAGCGTTACATACCCGTCAAAACGGCGCTGCGCCGGGTAAAGGTTCATTGAGCGAATGGCGTATTTGACGGCTGCGGGAATTTCGAAAGCGCCCGGTACCTCGAAACGTTCGAACGTTGCGCCGGCGTCGTTGAGTTCGGTCAATACGCTCTGAATCAGCTCCTCCGCGATTTCCTCGTAATAACGGGATTCGACGATCATGATGTGCGGCGCATCGGACATTTCCAGTTCCTTCTGTCTTGCCTAGTAATCGAGTGTCGGAATCGGTACGCGCTCCACGATGGAGAGCCCGTACCCGTCGATACCCTTGATCGTGCTTTCCCTGGTGTTCGTAAGGAGCCGCATCCGCGTAATGCCGAGATCCCGAAGGATCTGCGCGCCAATTCCGTAGTTACGAAGGACCTGGGGTTTTACCTCTTTGCCCGACACGACCTCCTGGGCCTTGACGATGTCCCGGCGCATCGCGATCTGGGTCGAAAAACGGGTGTTCCACGAATCCCGGATCAGGACGACGGCGCCCCGTCCTTCTTCGGCGATCAGGCGCAACGACATCTCGAGTTCGCCCCTCCGCTCCGCTCCGGCATCGTGGAGAACGTCATCCAGAATGTTAAGCGCATGCATGCGGACAAGAACCGGGTCGTCGCTCGAAACATCGCCTTTGACGACGGCCACATGTTCAAGCCCGTTCATCTGGCTTTCATAGACAATCAGACTGAACTCGCCGCCATGATTGCGATGCAGGGTGGTCTCGACGGTCCGGCTGACGACGCTGTCGTTCCGCAGGCGATAGGCGATCAGGTCGGCAATCGTGCCGAGTTTGAGATTGTGGGTCTGGCAAAACCCGACAAGGTCCGGCAACCGCGCCATCGTCCCGTCGTCCTTCATGATCTCGCAGATCACGCCGGAGGGGTTGAGCCCGGCGAGCCGGGAAAGATCCACGGCAGCTTCCGTATGTCCCGCCCGCACCAGAACGCCGCCGTCCTTGGCCACCAGGGGAAACACATGGCCCGGCGTGACCAGCGCTTCCGGTCCGTTGGCCGGGTTGATCGCCACCTTGATGGTTTCCGCCCTGTCGCCGGCGGATATGCCGGTCGTCACGCCTTCCCGCGCCTCGATCGAAACGGTGAACGCCGTCCCGAGAGGCGCCTTGTTCTCCTGCGCCATCATGGGAAGATCCAGCTCCCTGACGCGTTCGCCGGTCATGGATAGACAGACGAGGCCCCTTCCATGGGTCGCCATGAAATTGATGGCGGCCGCATCGGCCTTTTCCGCCGCAATGACGAGATCGCCTTCATTTTCCCGGTCTTCGTCATCCACCAGGACGACCATCCGACCTTTGGCGATTTCCTCAATCAGCTCTTCAGGCGGCGAAAGGGCCGACTGAAGGTCGCTTTTCGACGCGCCGCTATCCGTAGCATCCATTATTCCGGTTCCCCGATATTCAAAATTTCTAACTCCGCTCGACCAGGCGGCTGACATAGCGCGCCAGCATATCGATCTCCATGTTGACCGGATCGCCCACCTTGCGGTCGCCAAAGGTCGTGTGAGACTTGGTGTGGCTGATAATGTTGACCCCGAAACGGTTTCCGTCGACTTCGTTCACTGTCAACGATACGCCGTCAAGCGAGATCGATCCCTTTTCCGCGATGAACGGCATCAGCCCGTCCGGCGCTTCGAAGACGAAACGCGTGCTGTCGCCTTCGTCCCGAACCTCCGCGACCCTTGCCATACCGTCGACATGACCGGACACGATGTGCCCCCCAAGCTCGTCGCCAACGCGGAGCGCCCGCTCCAAATTAATCTTCGTACCGACTTCCCACGCACCGACAGTCGTGCGCGACAACGTCTCAGCCGACGCCTCGATCGCAAACCAGCCATCGCCCTTTTCGACGACGGTAAGGCAAGGGCCCGAGCAGGCTATCGAAGCGCCGAGCTCGATTTCGTGCGTATCGTAAGCGGTGTGAATTTCGATCCTCGTGTCGCCACGCTCCACGATCGATCGAACGTCGCCAATGTCGGTAATGATTCCGGTAAACATTTTTCCTACCCTGTCAGACTATAACGCTCTACCACGTCTTCGCCCATGGGTTCGACCGAAATTCGTCGGGCCGCCGGCACGTCGTCGAGCTTGTCCGCCCCGAGCCCGGCAATCGCCGGCAAACCGTCGCCGCCGATCAGCGAAGGGGCTCGAAACCAGACGATCTCGTCGACGAGTTTCAGGCGGAGGAAAGAAGCTGCGACGACTCCGCCGCCCTCGATCAGCAGGCGGGTAATACCCTGATCCGCAAGGATATTCAGGACGGCGCCAGGATCGGGACGGCCGTCACCGTCAGTAGAGACTTCGAAGACCTTCAGCCCGCTATCCCTGTACGCCTCGACCCGATGCCTCTCCGTCCTGGTCGAAGACGCAATGGCGAAAAGCCATGTCGGAATATCCTTTGCGCCCTGCACCAGATTGTGGGTCAACGGGAGTCTCATTCTTCCATCGACGACGACGCGGACAGGCGACCGGTTTTCGAGGCCCGAAAGGCGGCAAGTCAATGTCGGGTCGTCCTCGGCGGCCGTGTTGGCTCCCACAAGAATTGCGTCGAACCGGGCGCGCAGCATGTGACCGGCGCGACGGGCCGCTTCGCCGGTGATCCACTGGCTCTGACCGGACCTGGTCGCGATCCTGCCGTCGATCGTCGTCGCCGCCTTGAAGCAGACCATCGGTCGGCGGTGCTTCTGCCGCGAAAGAAAACCGGCATTCACCGCCGCCGCTTCGACTTCGCACAGCCCTTCCCGAACATCGATGCCGGCACGTTTCAGCATCGCGATTCCGCCGCCATCGACCCTGGGATCCGGATCGCGCAGGGCGACGAAACATCTTTCAATGCCGGCTTCGATGAGCGCTTCAGCGCAGGGGGGCGTGGCGCCATGGTGCGCGCAGGGCTCAAGCGTCACATACGCCGTCGCGCCCTTCGCCGCGTCGCCGGCCCGCCTGAGGGCCTCCGTTTCGGCGTGAGGCCGGCCGCCGGGCTGCGTCCATCCCCGGCCGACGACATTTCCGTCCCTGACCAGGACGCACCCCACGGCAGGGTTCGGCCAGACCCGGCCAAGGCCCCGCCCGGCAAGCGCCAGAGCAGACCGCATATGCCGGCGGTCTTCGTCAGTCGTCGTCACCAAGCGACCCTACGAACTCGCCGAAATCGCTCGCTTCGCGGAAATTCCTGTAAACCGACGCATAGCGGACATAGGCAACCTGATCGAGGCTGGCGAGCGCCGCCATCACCATCTCGCCGACCGCCGTGGAAGAGACCTCGCTTTCGCCACTGCTTTCCAGCCTTCGGACGATTCCATTGATCACCCGCTCGACCCGTTCCGGATCGACGTTGCGTTTCCTCAGCGCGATATTCATGGAACGCGCGAGCTTGTCCCGGTCAAGCGGTTCGCGCTTGCCTCCCTGTTTTACGACCGTCAGTTCGCGCAGCTGCACGCGTTCGAACGTCGTGAAACGCATGCCGCAACCGGTGCAGGCGCGGCGACGGCGGATGGCCGCTCCCTCCTCGGTCGGGCGTGAGTCCTTCACCTGGGTATCGTCAGCGCCACAAAATGGGCATCGCATGGGTAATCCCTCCCCCTTTCGCCGGCCGGGTCAATGTCCCGGATAAACCGGGAATTTCGCACACAGTTCGCCGATCCGGCTACGGACAGCAGCTTCGACGGATGAATTGTCGCCGTTGCCTGCTGCAAGCCCGTCCAGGACCTCGACAATCATGTTTCCAACCTGGGCGAATTCCTGGGGGCCGAAGCCGCGCGTGGTGCTGGCCGGCGTCCCCAACCTGATGCCGGACGTAACCGTCGGCTTTTCCGGATCGAACGGAATTCCGTTCTTGTTGCACGTAATGCCGGCGGCCTCGAGACTGGCTTCGGCTTCCTTGCCTGTAAGCCCCTTCGGCCGGAGATCGACCAGCATCAGGTGCGTATCCGTGCCGCCCGATACGATATCGAGCCCCTGACCGGCGAGGGTATCCGCCAGCGTGCGGGCGTTTTCGACGACACGGGCGGAATATTCCCGAAAATCGGGCCGCAACGCTTCGCCGAAAGCGACCGCCTTGGCGGCGATGACATGCATCAGCGGGCCGCCCTGGGTGCCGGGGAAGATCGCGGAATTGATTTTCTTTCCGATTTCCTCGTCGTTCGACAGGATCATGCCGCCGCGCGGTCCGCGCAACGTCTTGTGCGTCGTCGTGGTTACCACGTGCGCATGCGGCAGGGGGCTGGGGTGGACGCCGCCCGCCACCAGCCCCGCAAAATGCGCCATGTCGACCATCAGGTAGGCGCCGACTTCATCGGCGATCGAACGGAAACGCTCAAAGTCGATAACCCTCGGATAGGCGGAACCGCCGGCGACGATGATCTTCGGCCTGTGCTCGCGGGCCAGCTTCTCGACCTCTTCGAAGTCGATCCGGTGATCGTCGGCGCGGACGCCGTACTGCACCGCGTTGAGCCATTTGCCGGAAAAATTGGGCCGCGCCCCATGAGTCAGATGACCGCCCGCGGCAAGCGACATCCCGAGGATCGTGTCGCCCGGCTGGCAGAGGGCGACATAAACCCCGAGATTGGCCTGCGCCCCCGCATGCGGCTGAACGTTCACGAAAGAACAGCCGAACAGTTTCCGCGCCCGCTCGATCGCCAGCGCCTCCGCGACGTCCACGTATTCACAACCGCCGTAATAACGGCGGCCCGGATAACCTTCGGCATATTTGTTGGTCAGGACCGAACCGGTGGCTTCCAGCACCGCCCTGGAAACAACATTTTCCGAGGCGATCAGTTCAACCTGTCCCTGCAAACGCCCCAGTTCGCCGGTAAGCGATCTAAAAAGCTCGGGATCCCTGTCGGACAGTGCCTCGGTAAAAAATCCTTCCGGGATGCCGGACTGGGCTGCTGTCCCGCTCATGGTCATTATCTGCTCCTGATGTGGCTTATTTGAGTTTGTCAACGCGCCGCTGATGACGGCCGCCTTCGAAGTCCGTTTCGAGAAACAGCTCCAGGCATTCCTCGGCGGTTTTCCGGTCGGTCATGCGGCCGCCAAGCACCAGTACGTTTGCGTTGTTATGCTGCCGCGAGAGCCTTGCCGTTTCCCGGTCGTGACAAAGCGCCGCCCGAATGCCGGGATGCCGGTTTGCCGCAATCGACATTCCGATGCCGCTTCCGCATACCAGAAGCCCCCGCTGGGCGCGACCGCCGGACACTGCGTCGGCCACAAGGTCGGCGAACTCCGGATAATCGACCGAATCTTCGCTGTCGGTCCCGAAATCGATCACCTCGTATCCCTTGGCCGAAAGTAATTCCTTCAGCGCAACCTTAAGCGAATAACCGCCATGATCGGCGCCGACTGCGACGGTTTCCGATGCCATTTCTGAGTGTCCCGGACATGTTTTGGACGTCGTCGGGAAACTACCATATATGGATCGGCCGATGCCAGCCCACACTATCGGTCGGAATCTTCCTGGCGACCGTCGCATCGACCGTACGAACGATGCCCGATATCGGTCATCGCCAGAGTTTCCGAAGCATCGGAGCCGTACCCGCTCGAAACTCGGCGTCCAACCCGCCAATTCTATCAGTAATACCAGTTGTGATTAATATTGACTTCGCCATGTCGACATGCGAATAGCGGTTTCCTTTAAACGAAATCTTCCCGATGGAAATAAAAAATGGCTAAAGACGGGCCCGATACCATTCCGCAGTCCGATATACTCCGCATGGCGGTCGATATCGTCGCATCTTATGTAAGCAACAACCCGGTGCCTTCCGCGCAGGTGCCTGACGTCATCAATACCGTTTACGGGTCTCTCACCGCGCTGAACAGCGGACCGGCGACGTCGGAAGGCGAACCGCAGAAGCCGGCCGTCAGCGTCCGCCGTTCGATTACGCCCGAATATCTCGTTTGTCTTGAAGACGGCAAACAGCTCAAGATGCTGAAACGGCACCTCCGAGCGGCCTACGGCATGACGCCGAACGAGTATCGCGCCAAATGGGGACTGCCGTCGGATTACCCGATGGTCGCCCCGAATTACGCCAAGAAGCGTTCCGTTTTTGCCAAGAGAATTGGTCTCGGACGCAAGAAAGGCGAAAAAGCGCCTCGCCGTTCCGCGTGAATCGGACCTGACGAACAGCTATTTGAAATAATCGTACTTGCCGTTCTTCCACTCGTAGAGAACGTATCCCGGCGCGGTTACGTCGCCCTTCGCATCGAAACCGATCGGCCCCAGTACGGTCTCGAATTTGCCTTTCCTGAGCTGGGCGATGACCTTCGCCGTATTCACGGTCTTCGCCTGGCGGACCGATTCCGCCCAGGCCTGCACCGCGCCATAGGAGTAAAGCGTATAGCCTTCGGGCTCGTAACCGGCGGCGCGGAACCGCTTCACCAGCGGCAGAGCGACCGGATTCTTTCGCGGATCGGGGCTGAAGGTCATCAACGTTCCTTCGCCGGCCTTACCCGTGATCTGCCAGTACTCCTGGGTAACCAGCGCATCGCCCGAAACCAGAACCGTCTTCATGCCCTGCTGACGCATCTGGCGCACCATCAGCCCAGCCTCGGTGTGATAGCCGCCGACATACAGAACGTCGATTCCTGCGGCCTTCAGCTTGGTGATCAGCGCGGTGTAATCCCGCTCACCGGCCGTATAGGCCTCGTACATGGCCGGCTTGACGCCGTTCTTTGTCAGCGTTTTTCGCGTTTCGTCGGCAAGCCCCTTGCCATAGGCGGTCTTGTCATGGATCACCGCGATCTTCCGGTCGCCAAATCTTTTCGCCAGAAACTCGCCGACGATGAGTCCCTGCTGATCGTCCCGGCCGCAGGTCCGAAAAACGTTGGCCAGTTTTCGTTCGGTCAGGCGGGGATTGGTCGACGCCGGCGAAATCTGGATCATGTCTTCCTCGGCGTAGACATTGGACGCCGGAATCGACGAGCCCGAACAGAAATGGCCCGCGACGAACTTTACGCCCTTCGATGCAAGCTGGTTAGCCACCGCCACCGCCTGTTTGGGGTCACACGCATCGTCGCCGACTTCCATCCGAAGCTTCTGCCCCAGCAGGCCGCCCGCCCGATTAATGTCGGCGACCGCCATTTCGACTCCCTTCCGCATCTGTTCGCCGAACGATGCGTACTGCCCGGTCATCGGCCCCGCGACGGCGACACCGATATCGGCGCGCGCCTGAGCGGAAATTGCGATCGAGAATGCGGATATGGCGTAGGCCAGAAACTTCGTATTCATGCTTGTCTACTCCCTCGGTCTGTATCCGGACTTTAGCCGATAAAGCCCGTCGGACAAGGATCGCCGGATTCCGCCGCCCGTTTTCTCTTTCCACGAAAAAAGGCCGCGCCGCTGGTAAATCCACGGATACTGTTCGGTCATCCTGCGCGCCATGGTCATCCGGTAACCGAAAAGTCCTGCCGATACGATGACAACGGCATCCATGACGAACCCCGGCAGCGACAATAATTCGCCGCCAAACAGGGCAAAAACCAGGAAACGGTCGGCAATCCCGAGCAACAGACACGACAGAAAGAGCTGCCATATCGGACGCCAGGCATTGGCCAGCGCCTGACCGGTCAGCAGACCGGCACCGCCGATCAGAATAACCGTCAGAAACAGGAACACCCAGGGATCGAATGTCATGTCCGGCTCCCCGCGACCGACGCACCGCCTTCGAGGTACGCCGATTTCACGTTTTCGTCGGACAGCAACGCTTCGCCCGTACCGGTCATGTCGATCCGGCCATTGACCATGACATAGCCACGATGCGCCAGCCGCAGCGCATGATAGGCATTCTGTTCGACCAGAAAAACGGTAACGCCCTCCTCGCGATTCAGGCGCGCGATAGCCGCAAAAATCTGTCTCACGATCATCGGCGCCAGACCGAGCGAGGGTTCATCCAGCAGCAGCAGCCTCGGTTGGCTCATCAGGGCCCTTGCGATGGCAAGCATCTGTTGTTCGCCGCCCGACAGGGTTCCTCCGCGCTGGCTTTTCCGTTCCTTGAGGAGCGGAAACATCTCGAACGCCCTTTCAAGACCGTCCGAGAGCCCGACGCCCCCGCCGGCAACGGCGCCCATCTGCAGGTTTTCGAGGACCGTCATGCGCGGAAATATCCGTCGTCCCTCGGGCGCGTGAGCAATGCCCATCCGTGCGATTTCGTGCGGCCGGCGACCGGTGATGTCAGTGCCATCGAACCGGATAGTTCCCGCGGACGGCGCCGGCTGACCGCACACTGTCATCAGCAGCGTTGTCTTGCCCGCGCCGTTGGCACCGATCAGAGCGACGGTTTCTCCCTCGTCGATATGCAGCGTTACGTCATCCAGCGCCTGAATGCGCCCGTAATGGGCCCGAACGCCATCGATTTCGATCAGATGCGTCACGCCGCCCCTTCCTCCTCGCCCAGATAGGCGCGGATTACGGCGGGATCGCGCGAAACCGACGAGGGGTCGCCCTCAGCGATCCGGCTGCCGTGATCCAGTACGACGATACGATCCGAAATCGACATGACGACGCTCATATCGTGCTCGATCAGCAGCACGCCGATCCCGTCATCATCGCGGATGCTCACAAGCAGGTTGCACAGATCGGCGGACTCCCGCGGATTGAGCCCGGCGGCCGGTTCGTCGAGGCACAGCAGAACCGGCTTCGTACACATCGCCCGGGCGATTTCAAGTCGCCGCTGATCGCCATAGGAAAGAGTGCCGGCCTCCAGATTGACCGCCCCTTCGAGCCCGATCCTCCGCAACCAGCCGACCGCACGTTCGATGGCTTCCTGTTCCGCCGCCCTGTATGCTGAGGAGCCAAGGAGCCCCAGGACCGACCATCCGGAAGCCTTCATCAGACTCTGGTGCTGGGCCACGAGCAGGTTCTCGAGAACGGTCATCTGGGGAAACAGGCGAATGTTCTGGAACGTCCGCGCCAGCCGCGCATCCCGCGCGATACGGAACCCCTCCATGCGCTCCAGCCGATGCAGGCGACCGTCCTTTTCGACGCGGAGGCTGCCGACGGACGGCCGATAAAAACCGGTCAGGCAGTTGAAGACGGTGGTCTTTCCCGCACCGTTCGGACCGATTATCGCAGTGACCGACCTGTCTTCCGCTTCGAAGGACAGGTCGTCGACGGCCACCAGCCCGCCGAAACGCATGGTCAGATGCTCGACTGTCAGTAACGCCGTCATGCGCTTTTCCCGTCGCGGCGAAGCAGCGCCGTGGGGCTGCGCTGCGCCAGCAACCCGCGGGGCCGCCATGCCATGATCAGCACCATAAGCGCGCCAAAGGCCAGCATTCGATATTCCTGCAGTTCGCGAAACCATTCGGGCAACCCGATCAGCAGCACGGCCGCGATCGCGACCCCGAGCTGGTTTCCCATGCCTCCGAGCACGACGACCGCCAGAATGATCGCGGATTCGATAAAAGTGAAACTCTCAGGGCTGATGAAGCCTTGACGGGCTGCGAAGACGCACCCTGCCAGGCCTCCGAACATGGCACCGAGCGCGAACGCGGACAGCTTTATATTGGTCGGGTTCAGACCGAGCGAACGGCACGCGATCTCGTCCTCGCGCAGAGCCTCCCAGGCCCGTCCAACCGGCAATCGCCGGATCCGCCGGATAAAGAGATTGGTCAGCAGCGCCAGGACCAGCACGATATAGAAAAGAAAAATCACCCGGTCGGCCGGAGCGTAGGGCAGGTTGAAATAATCATGGAATGACTCGGCCCCTTCGGGCGGCCGCCGCGTCAGGGAAAGGCCGAAGAAAGTCGGACGCGGGATTCCGGAGATGCCATCGGGACCACGGGTCACCGGTACCCAGTTGATGAGAATCACACGGATCATCTCGCCAAACCCCAGGGTAACGATGGCGAGGTAATCGCCCCTCAGCCGTAGAACCGGAAAGCCCAGCACGATACCGAAAAACGCGGCCATGAGACCTGCCACCGGCAAGGCCATCCAGAACGAAAAATCGAAATGCTGCGCCAGCAGAGCGAAGGAATAGGCGCCGACGGCATAAAACGCGACGTACCCGAGATCGAGAAGACCGGCGAGACCGACGACGATGTTAAGTCCCCACCCCAGCATCACGTAAATCAGGACCAGCGTCGCGAGGTCGAGGAGCCTTCTGTCCGTAAACGGCAGCCAGGGAAGCGCGACGGCGAACAGTATCAATGCGGCCCCGATCCAGACACCCGATCGCGCCAGATTACCAGTCTTCGCCGACAGGGAGCGCCATGCGACCGTCCCTGCCCGCGACTTTGTCGCAGCGACGAAGACAAGCAGCAGCCCGCCGCCGATGGCGAGTGCGGTCAGCAGGTGTCCGGGAAAGAGTCCGCCGGTACCGGCAATGGCTGTCCCGGCGCCCAGCGCTCCCGCCCCGGCGGGATGGTCCTCAACCGCCCAGTTCAACCCGAGCCTTCCGAGAAACACGAGCAACACCGCCAAACCGAGTTCGGGAAACCGGGTTTCGACGACCAGCGCTCCGCCGGACGGCGTCGTAAACAGACCGATCATCGGCAACATGACGACGACGGCGACGATGGAAATCACGAAAGCATCGCGCAGAGCCGACGACAGGGGCCTGGCATCGCCGGATCCTGAAGCAGCGACTGTGCCCGCCATCAGACTTTCTCGATTTCCGGCCGCCCCAGCAGCCCGGTCGGACGGAAAATCAGCACAAGCACAAGGATCGAATAAGCCGCTACATCCTTGTACTCGATGGTGAAATAGCCCGACCAGAACGATTCGATCAGACCGATCAGAAGCCCGCCAAGCATGGCTCCGGGGATCGACCCAATTCCGCCGAGAACCGCTGCAGTGAACGCCTTGATGCCTGCCAGAAACCCGACATAGAAATCGATGACGCCGTAATAAAGCGTCACCATCGTCCCTGCGACCGCCGCAAGCGACGCGCCAAGCACGAATGTAATCGAAATCGTCCGGTCGACGTCTATGCCGAGGAGGGCCGCCATGGTGCTGTCCTGTTCGCAGGCCCTTTGCGCCCGTCCGAGCGACGTCCGCGCAATCAGAAGCCAGAACAGGATCATGGTAGCGGCTGTCGCAACGAAGATCGTGATCTGCATGTAGCTGAGCGTCACCGTGAAGCCCTCGCCCGCGTAAAGGCTGAAACGCCCCGTCACGAGGGGCTGAATGCTTTTCACCCGCGCGCCCTGGCTTAGCTGGACGTAGTTCTGCAGAAAGATCGACATACCGATGGCCGAAATCAGCGCCGCCAGCCGTGGCGATCCGCGCAACGGGCGATAGGCGACGCGTTCGAGCGTCCAGCCGTATACGGCGGTCAGCAGCATCGAAACCAGCAGAACAACGATGATCGCAACGACCACCGACGCCCCTCCCACAGGCGCCAGAACGATAAAGCTCATAAGGGAAATAAATGCGCCGACCATGAAAATTTCGCCGTGCGCGAAGTTGATCATTCCGACGATGCCGTAGACCATCGTATAGCCGATGGCGATAAGACCGTATATCGCGCCGAGTGTGATTCCGTTGATCAGCTGCTGAAGGAAATACTCCATCGCGTTTTCAGGAGAGTTGCGGGTTGTGTCCCCGCGTTACGTGCCCCTTCCCTCCCCGCGCTTGCGCATCACATATCGGAGCTTGTTGACCGCGTTTCGCCTCAGCATCTCCTCGCCGACGGAAGGCGACCCCACAATGGAAACTTCAACACCGGTTTTTATGTCGATCGCGGAAACTTTCACGGAGTTTCCGACCTGATACATCTCGATCAGGATTTCGTCATCCGAACCTTTGGAGGGACCTGTCATTTGCCGGCTCGCGAGAACAGCGGGTTGCCGGCATGTTAACAGAAGCAGCGGGAATCGCCTTAAGCGACCTCTTCGCGCCCGAAATTCGCGCACAGACGCCCCAAGTCATCGGCTTCGAGATCGTCACCGGTAATACCGCAGCTCTCGCCGCACTCATTGTCGCCGGCCCTGCGAAGGTGGCAGCAATCGCCGCAGACTCCGAAATTTTTGGCTCCCTGCCGAACGCATAGATCGTCGAGCATAGACCGCAACCCCTGCACGACCGCATCGCGGTCGCCGGGTTTCACGGAACCTACGGCCTGGGAAAACTGACAGAGCGGATCCTGGGCGAGCATCTTTGCGCCCTCCCCTGTCAGAACGAGCGTTACCTTGCGCCGGTCGCAGACGTCCCTGACCCGTTCGACATACCCCTTGCTCTCAAGAGCGATAAGCGTCTGCGAGATCGTACCCTTCGTCGAACCGACATAGTGGGCAAGGGCGGACGGCGACGCCGAATAGCGGTTGGCGCGCCCGATATAGCGCAACGCTTCCCACTGCGCCGGATTGAGGCCGTGCGCGAACTGGAGCGCATGGGCGATCCGGCTCAGCCGGTTCAGCAGAACGGCTATGTCATGGGCTTCGGTCATCGGCATCTAAGGTAGGGCGCGGTTTACAATCTGACCAGCATAAACACCGATAAATCCACACATCGAAAGAGTAAATCGAAAAACGCTTGCATAATGATATCGAAACGATAAGATATCGACTCGATACTATATGGGAACAAAGCCATGACCAAGCCCGCCCAGACGCCCAACGAAGCAGCCGACCGAAGATATATTGCCGCCACGATGCGCGCCCCTATGCTCGACCGGGATTACGAAATCGATCTCGGCAAGAGATGGCGGGACCAGGGAGACGAGACCGCCCTCGACGAGCTCGTCGAGAGCCACCTGCGCCTCGCGGTCAAAATCGCCTCGGGTTTCAAAGGATACGGGCTGCCCCTGAACGATCTGATCCAGGAAGGCACAATCGGGCTGATGCAGGCCGCCAGACGATTCGACCCCGAACGCGAAGTCAGGTTTTCGACCTACGCATCCTGGTGGATTCTCGCGGCCGTCCAGGAATTCATCATCCGGAACTCGTCGATTGTCCGGATCGGTACGACCCCGGCGCAGAAAAGCCTGTTCTTCAACCTGCGGCGCCTGCGGGCGAAGATCGCCTCGGATCTCGTCGGCCCCATGACCGATGACGAACGCCGGATCATCGCCGGAGAGCTGAGCGTTCCGCTTGCGGCCGTGGAGAGGATGGAAACGCATTTTTCGGCACCGGACCGCTCGCTCAACGGGTTTATCGGGGACGAGGAAGGCGATGCGCTTCAGGATCTTTTACCGGACGACAGGCCGACGCCTGAAGAACAGGTAACCGAAACGCACGATACGGCCGTCCGCAATCGCTGGCTTTACAATGCGATGGAGAACCTGTCGGAACGGGAGCAGGAAATCATTCGCCGCCGATTTCTCGGCGGCGAAAAAACCACGCTTGCGGATATCGGTGAAATCTTCGGCATAACAAAGGAACGAATCCGCCAGATCGAAAGCCGGGCACTGAAAAAACTGAAAGCGTCGCTGGACAAGGATACGAAAGAGGGTCCGGTCCTCGGCAACGCCTAGAGCGCCCTCTTCCGTCAGGCGGCAGAACTGTCGTTCGCCATCCTCGGCCCGTAAGCAAGGTCATGCGCCCAGAACCGTTCGAGGCGCTGGAGGCATGCGTTCACGCCGTCGATCGAGGCTTCGTCGATCGGACCGGTCGATAGCTGCTCGACGTGACGGTCGTACAGCGCCGCAACCGTCTCGCAGATTTTCTTGCCCTTATCCGAAACCCGAACGCGCACCGTCCGGCGATCGTGAGTCGATCTTTCCTGTAGAAGATAGCCGTTTTCCACCATCTTCTTCACGTTGTAGCTGACGTTGGAGCCTTGGTAATAGCCGCGATAGGTGAGTTCGCCCACCGTCAGCTCTTCCTCGCCTATATGGGAGAGGATCAGGCTCTGCACGTTGTTGATGTCTTGGATGCCAAGCCGATCGAGTTCCGCCTTGACCACTTCCATAAACTGGCGGTGCAGTCGCTCGATAAGAAGGATGGTATCCAGATAAGCCTGTTTCACTTGCCTGCTCGCTTCAGTTGGATTCGCATTCCGATACGAACCATGCCGAAGCAAGCTGAAAATTTAGTTAAAATCCAACCTATTTCATTTCGCGCCGGCATGAACCAGAGCCACGAGTTCGGCAGGCGTAACCGGCGAGTGCGTAAGCCGGGCGCCGAACGGCGACAACGCGTCCTCAATCGCCGCGATAATCGCCGACGTCGCCGGAACAAGACCGCATTCCCCTACCCCCTTGACGCCGAGCGGATTGAGCGGCGACGGCGATGCCATGTGAGACAGATCGAAAGAGGGCATTTCCGGAGCCGTAATCATGAGATACTCCGCGAAGTTGGTCGTGATCGGCTGCGCATTCTCGTCGTATCCCATCCACTCGTACAACGCATTGCCGATCCCGTGTGCCGCGCCGCCGATCACCTGACCTTCGACGATCATCGGGTTGATCTGTATGCCGGCGTCGTGGCGGACGACGTAGTTCAGGAAAGTGACGCGGCCGGTCTCGATATCGACCTCGACCTCGACCACCTGGGTGCCGTTGCAGAAGGTGAGATCGTCGACGAGAAAATTTCCGGTAGCCTCCATGCCCGGATCGATTCCGCCCGGCAGCGTGTAGCCCGGCGTTCCGCCGACCGAATTGGCGAGTTTCCCCAAACCGACTTTCATGTCCGGCACGCCCTTCACGCGCACGTCGCCCCCTGCAATTTCGAGATCCTCCGGAGAGGCCTCCAGCATGATCGCCGCCAGCGCCAGAAGCTTCTCCCTGACTTCTGTTGCCGCAATCGCCGCCGACGATCCGGCGGTGACCGTCTGCCGGCTTGCCGACCCGCCGATTCCGATCGGCACGCCGTCCGAATCGCCGGTAACGACCTCCACCAGATCCATGTCTCCGCCAAGCTGTCCGGCGACGATCTGCGACAGCATGGTGCGTGTACTCTGTCCCATCGCAGCGGCGCCGGTATGGACAAGCACCCGCCCCGAGGTTCCGACCTTGACCGACACGGATTCGAAGGGGCCCCGTCCCGTTCCCTTGACGTAGTTGGCAACACCAATTCCGATATACCGGCCCTCGTCCCTGGCGCGAGCCTGACGCTCGCGGAACCCGTCGTAATCGCAGCGACGCAGCGCCTCCTCCATACAGGCCGGATAATCGCCGGAATCCAGCACAACGAACGTATCGCCGCGCGATTTCAGCGGCCGCTCGTAGGGAATCTTCTCCGCCGGCACCAGGTTCCGGCGGCGAATTTCCGCGCGGTCGATACCGAGTTCCGTGGCGGCCCGGTCAAGCATCCGCTCCATCACGAAAATGCCCTGCGGATGGCCCGCGCCCCGAACCGGCGTCGACGGCACCTTGTTTGTCAAAGCCAGCGTCACGCCCATCCGGTACGCCGGAATGTCATACGGCAGGGTAACCACCAGCGCGGAGTTGTAGGCCAGGTTGATTCCCCGCGCCGTGTAGGCGCCATGGTCGTGGATCATGGAACCGCGCAGTCCAAGCACCCTGCCGTCATCATCCACCGCGATTTCCACATCCCAGTACTGATCGCGTTCCTGGGTAGACGCGATGAAATGTTCGCGCCGGTCTTCCGCCCACCTGACCGGCCGGCCGATCAGCATGGTGGCGAGCGCGGTCGATACGTCTTCCTGGTAGAACACGACCTTGGGCCCGAACCCTCCGCCGACATCGGGGGTCCTTACCCGGATCCGGGTTTCGTCCCACCCAAGAAGGTCGACCAGCACGTCCCGCGCCGAGTGCGCGGCCTGGGTCGACGAAAACAGGGTAAGCTTTTCCCGGACTCCATCGTAAACGGCAACGCAACCTCTTCCCTCAATGGAGTGACTGCCGCCGCGATGCTGCCAGAACGTGTCCGAAAAAACGTGCGGCGCGGCTGCGAACGTGCCCTCGACGTCGCCATAGGCGAGTTCGAACGCGGCAAGCTCGTTGTGCGGGGAATCGCTGTGAACAAGCGGTGCGTCCGGCGCGAGCGCGGCCCGACAGTCGGCTACAGCCGGCAGCAGATCGAAATCGATCTCGACCAGAGCCGACGCGTCTTCGGCGATGTAGCGGGACTCGGCGATGACGATTGCCACGGGTTCTCCGACATGGACAACCTCCGCACCGGCCAGCACCGGGCGGTCGCGTTCCTGGCGATAGGACGGGCTGGGCAGACCCACCGCCAGGCGCTCTTTCGCCAGTAACGGCCGGAAATCGTCAAGCGTAAAAACTGCGAGGACGCCCTTGACCTTCGACGCCAGAGAGACATCGACAGAACGGATGGTCGCATGGGCATGGGGACTGCGGACGAAAGCGGCGTGAGCGGCATCCGGGAATCGGATATCGTCGACAAACCGTCCTCGACCGGTGACGAGCGCCGCGTCCTCGATGCGCCTGACGCTGCGGCCGAAAAGACTGCCCCCGTCACTGCCTGATGCAGGCGTCACGGATTCAGGCGCCATTCGCCTCGCGCAGACGCTGGGCCGCATCGAGCGCCGCAGCGACGATGCCCTGATATCCGGTGCAACGGCACAGGTTGCCGCTGATCGCGATGCGGACTTCTTCTTCCGTCGGATCGGGATTGTCGCGCAGGAATTCGAGAAGGGTCGTCAGCATGCCGGGAGTGCAGAATCCGCACTGCAGTCCGTGATTGTCCCGGAACGCCTCCTGCAACGGATGAAGTTCGTCTTCGGACGGAGCAATGCCCTCGATCGTCGTAATCTCGTGCCCGTTCGCCTGAACCGCCAGCATCAGGCAGGATCGCGCGCTCTGCCCGTCGAACAGAATGGTGCAGGCGCCGCAGACGCCATGTTCGCACCCGAGATGGGTGCCCGTAAGACCGAGTTGCTGACGCATGAAATCGGCGAGCGTGAACCGCACCTCGACTTCTTCGGTATAGGTCTTGCCGTTGATGCTGACCGTAATTTCTCTTTTTTCGCCCATCGGATTCCTCTTATGCGCCGGTTGCGCGAGCGTATGCCTTGACCAGCGCTCGCCGGCTCATGACGGTCGCGAGATGCTGCCTGTATTCGGCCGACGCGTAGACGTCGCCGATCGCATCGATGGACCGGCAGGCTTCGCATAATTCGCGGAACCGGTCTTCGGAACCGTCGCCGCCTACCAGCCCCTGTTCGATTTCCGTCATGCGAACGGGCGCGGTTGCGACGCCGCCGACCGCAACGGAAGCGCGGGTGATTTTTCCGTCCGCGCCGACTTCGAGCAGGGCGCAGGCAGAACTCATCGCGAAATCGCCGTGCCGCCTTGCGAACTCCTCGAACCCGTATCCGTGGCCGGCGGGCCAAAGCGGCAATTTAATGCCGGTGACGAGTTCGTTCATTTCGATCGCCGGCGTCATGTAACCCGCCGGGAAATCCGCGAACGGAATATCCCTCGCCCCTTCAGGCCCCTGGACCGTAATAACCGCATCGTGGGCCGCGCAGATCAGCGGCAGTTCCGCCGCCGGATCGAGATGAGACAACGATCCGCCGATGGTCCCCCTGTTCCGCGTCTGACGATGTCCGACCTGCAGCAATGCCTCGCGCACGACCGGACAGCGTCGCGACACGAGTTCGGAAAACTCCAGATCGCGCTGACGCGTCATCGCCCCGATTTCAAGCGAGCCACCGGCTTCGCGAATGTAGCTGAGGCCCTCTATACGGTTCAGGTCGATCACATGATCGGGCAGAACATACCGCATGTTGAGCATCGGCATCAGCGATTGCCCCCCAGCCAGGACCTTTGAGTTTTCAAGCGACCCAAGCAGCGCAACGGCGTCTTCGACGTTGTCGGGATCGTGGTAGGAAAATGGGGGCGGCTTCATCCTGTGCCTCCGGTCTTGTTCCGCGCCGCGGAGCGCGAACCGTTACAACGTTAAACAGGGAACGTAATTACCCCAGCGTCCCCGACGGCGCAACGGCGATCGGACGAGAAGCGACCCGACCGGATCACATTCCGCCTGCGCAGAACCGGCCGGTTGCGGCCTTCCTCGATTCCACGCTAGCGGCCTGGTTTTTCTTCCCCCGCAAGAAGACGCTTTTTCTTCTCTTCGAGCGCAGACGAGAGATTGTCCAGCCCGCCCTCCCTGAGAAGACGGTCGAACTCGTTCCGCTTGACTTTTACCTCGCTGATACCGCCCGCAATAATGACGTCGATAACCCACCAGCGGTCCCTGATCCGCGCCGCGGCAAAGGTCACCAGCGTCGGGTCGCCATCCGAGTCGCGGATTTCCGAATCGACGAGGACGACTTTTCCGCCGGTTTCCCGGACCTTCACCGTCTTGTAGGTCTCGCCGTTGTAGCTGTCGAACAGCGCCGCAAGCAGCGCTGCGTGCATTTCCCCAAAGGCTTTCACGGCACGTTGCTTTTGCGCCTTTGTCCCTTGGCGCCAGAACGGACCGGACGCCGTGGCCGTCATTAGGGGCAGATGGGCGTCGCGCTGCAGAACCGGTAGAATAAGCTCATACCGTCCATCCAGACCGAGTTCCCTCGCGTGCTTGAGGACTTCGAAAATGCCGTTCTGCAGCCGGTCGACAATCCCTTTGGCACTCCGGTCGTCGCCTGCCGCCTTCAGCGGACCTGTACAGGCAATGACGATCAGGACGCCGACAATTAACGGACGCAACATGAATTCCTCCCGATTCATGGCCGCAGGAGCCATCCTTCAACGGAAATGAAGCATACCGGGGCGACAATCCACCATCAACACGTTCCCCGCCGGAAACGCATGCGTCTCCGCCTCCCTGTGGTCGGGGGGACGCCAGATAGCGGCAGCGCCGACCGGATTCGGTTGTGATCGTCCGGCGGTCATTCTAGTCTACATTTATGGGATCGGAGCGCGTTACCCTTAAAGATATCGCGGAAAAGGTAGGGGTTCACCCGTCCACCGTTTCGCGTGTCCTCAACCCGGCAACCAGAGCCATGGTGTCGCCGGAGGTCGTGGAAGAGGTAACGGAAACCGCGCGTGCACTCGGGTACCGTCCCAATCCGCTGGCCCGAAGTCTCAAGACCCAGAGTTCCGGAATTGTCGGAATCTTCGTTCCCGACCTCACCAATCCCCTATTCCCGGAAATCGTGCGGGGCGCGGAAACTGTCCTGGTGGAGGCTGGCTATACGCCCGTGCTGGCCAACACCAAAAACGACCGCGACCGCAAACTGATGCTGGTCGACCACCTGAAACAGCGCCTGATCGACGGGATCATCGTTGTTTCGGGCCTCAGGGACGATCCCTTGATCGAAGCCTGTCGGCAAAACGAGATTCCTGTCATCGTTTCGGATCGGGGAATCGGGGCCGGCGACATTCCCGGGCTCCAGATGGACGACGATTTCGGCATGCGGGCCATGGTGTCCCATCTGCAGGATCTGGGCCATCGTGAAATCGCCCTGGTATCCGGACCGCAACGGCTCGCCACGTCGGAAAGCCGTCATCGGGCAGCCCTTGGGGCGCTGGCACAGCGCGGAATTGCGATATCAGAGGAGCGCATCGCCTTCTGCGAGGATTTCAGCCCAGAAGCAGGCCGACAGGCCTTCAGGACCCTGATGGAGGGTTCCCCGAACATTACGGCCATTCTCACCGCGAACGACCAGTACGCGATCGGTGCGATCGCCGAAATGTATGAAATGGGCATGACCTGTCCCGGCGACATGTCCGTTACCGGATATAACGGCATTCGGCACACCCGATGGCTGAAGCCGCCGATTACGACCATTGAACTGCCGAAGCGCCAGATGGGAATGAAAATGGCTTCACTCATGCTCGACCGTCTTGCGTCGCCTGCCGGGAAAATCGAGCGCGCCGTGATCCGCCCGACACTTGTCGTAAGGCAATCGACAGCGAGTCCGCTCCGGAAATGAACAACCGACGCGGTCACGTAACCCTGAAAGACATTGCTGCCGTGGTCGGCGTGCACACCTCGACCGTGTCGCGCGTGCTCAACCCCAGCAGGCGCACGATGGTTTCCAGCGAGATCGCGGAAAAGATCGTCGCCGTCGCCGAAGAGCTGGGCTATCGCCCCAATCCCCTGGCCTACGGGCTGAAGACGAACAGAACAGGCAGCATCGGCGTTGTTGTCCCGGATATTGCTAATCCCGTATTCCCCGAGACCGTGCAAGGCATTGAGGACGTCCTGATCGATGCCGGTTATATGCCTATCCTGTCCAATTCCGAGCACAAGGCCGAACGTGAGATGCATATCGTCGAGAATATGCGGGCCCAGCATGTTGACGGGCTGATCATTGCATCCGGTTCGCCCCACGTCGCGGTTCTCATGGCTTGCAAGGAAGACGGGATACCTCTGGTGCTGATCCATCGGACGTGGGACGACCCGGAAATTTCAGCCGTTTCCTACGACGATTCGCTTGGCGCACGCCTGATGATCGAACACCTCGCCTCACTCGGGCACAGGGATATCGCCTACATCGCCGGTCCGCTCGATTCCTCGGGCGGTCGCGACCGGTATTTCGGCACCAAGGAGGCGGCCAAGGCCTGCAATATCGAAATCGACGACCGTTTGTTCGCCTTCGCCGACGCCAATACCGAGGAAGAAGGCGAACGCTGCTGCCGCGAACTGATTTTCAACGGCAAGAAGTTCACCGCGCTCGTCACGGCGCACGATTCGCTGGCCGCTGGCTGCGTCGGCGTTCTCGCAGAGAACGGCCTGTCCGTCCCGGAAGACATTTCCCTCACCGGCTACAGCGACACGTCGTACGCGGCGATGCTGACCCCTGCACTGACCTCCATTCGGGTTCCCTACTACGAAGGCGGCGCCGAAGCCGCCCGGTTGCTGATCGACCGGCTGCAAAATCCGGACGCACCCGTAAGGCGCATTCGCATTAGCCCGGAACTTGTCGTCCGCCAGTCTTCCGCGAGAAAAGCGCCCCCGGGAGAACCACGTTAACCGAGGAGGGATTGGGATAATTTTTCAATATATTTCAATATTTTATTCTCAATTCTTTAGACCGCCTGTCAGATCGGGAATTCTTGACACTCCACTCTCCCGATTCTATACCAACGTGGTACGCGGACATCGGGATCGTCGGCAGCAAAGTCTTTCGACACAGCCCGGATAACATTTCTCCGGAATACTCTGAAAAGGAACAAAAATGGCCGAGGGCAGCAGGGAAACCACAACAGCGGATGCCGGGCTGGGACATAACCAGCCTGAAGTCGTTTGGGATCGTTGGGTCAAGAAACGGACCTTCGTCCGCGCGCTGGAAGGCACTTACGGCGAAATGCAGCAGGGGCTGTATGAAAAGGAACGCGTCTACAGCGTTCACGATTTCAAGTGGAACGGCGGCCCGCAGTTTTACGACAAACCGATGGTCAATCCGCAGCGGATGGAAATCGCCCAGTCGATCGAAACCCATCTGGGTTCCTTCGCGCCGGGCGGCTACGGACAGAAGCACGGCCACATGAACAGCGCCGTCTTCTACGTCCTGCGCGGCGAAGGGTACGACGTGCACGACGGAGAACGGATCGATTCCGAAGCCGGCGACGTCATGATCGTCGAGAACGGCTGCGTGCATCAGCATTTCAACACCAGCAAGGACGAGGAATATATCGTTCTGGTGATGAAGGCGAAGCCGCTCTTCCTCTTCATGCACATGGTGTTCCAGAAAAACGTGAAGATGCCGCCGTCGGATATCGCGCCGGGTCAGGAAGACTACATGCCGCCGAGCGACTACTAGGCACGTCGGCAATAACCGTTTCGATCAAAACGCCGCTCCGGGAGCGGCGGCAAGTCAGGGAGAATTTCGTTGGACGAACGCGACGTCATCGCACTGGGCGACAATGTCTGCAACTACTACTCGGAAAATCTGGCCGAGACCGCAGCCTATGTCGAGGAGTACTACAACAAGCGGCTCAAGGTCGTAAAAGCCAAGGACATGCCGTTTGAGAATTCGCCTCAGGGCCTTCTCAAGCACCTGATCCATGAAAAGATGCAAACCGTCGAGAACTGCGTCGATATCTACATGCAGTTCCTTCCCGCCGACATGGCGTCCGGCAAGCATCGCCATCTGGCGGAGGAAGTCTTTTTCGTCGCCGAAGGCGAAGGGTACGACCTGCACTGGGACGTCAACTTTGCGGTGGACGTCAAATTCACCTGGTCATGGGAGCAGGAGCCCAAGAAGTTCGAATGGAAGAAGGGCGATTTCGTCTATATCCCGCCCTATGTCGAGCACAAGCACTTCAACAAGAGCGACAGCAATCCGGCGCGCATCATCGTCATTCACAACCGTATCCTGAAAGCGATGGGTGCCGCCTGGTACGAGCAACTCGAACCCTATGAAGGGTACGATGCGGACGCCGATCCGATCGAACTCCTCCAGAAGCACGGATTCCGCTGATTGGCGGACCCGGGTTCCAGAGACCAGTAAAAGAACGCCGGATTCCGGAAGGGCTCCGGCGTTTTCTTTGATCGAGATCGGGAAGACCATATGACCCTCATACTCTCCAACGACGACGTCGCCAGTGTTCTCACCATCACGGACTGCATCGATGTGCTGGAAGATGCGTACAGGGAGCTGCACGCCGGCAATGCCGTCACGCGCCGACGGTCGGATTCGCTGACCGTCACCACGCGGGAAGATGCGATTTACGGTTTCAAGACGATGGACGGCGTCATTCCCAGCCAGGGCGTCGCCGCAGTCCGTCTCAATTCGGATATCGTTACCTGGCCCCGGGTCGATGGAAATCTTCGCCGGGTCAAGATCCCTGCCGCACCGAACGACCGGTGGGTCGGGCTGGTCCTGCTGTTCAGCACCGAGAACGGCGAGCCGCTGGCGATCATGCCCGACGGCGTCGTGCAGCGAACACGGGTCGGTGCGACCAACGGGCTCGGTGTCAAATACATGGCTCGCAAGAACGCAAAGACCATAGGCATTCTGGGATCCGGATGGCAGGCGGTGACGCAGCTCCAGGCTGCCTGCGCCGTACGCGACATTCAGGAGATCAAGGTCTTCAGCCCCAATCAGGGCAATCGCGTCGCGTTCGCTCAGGAAATGAACGATCTGCTCGATTGCGAGGTCTCCCCCGTCGGCTCGGTGGAGCATTGCGTTGCCGACGTCGACATCGTGATGTGCGCATCCAACAGCATCGAGGCGATCTTCTTCGAAAGATGGATGCGTACCGGGCTGCATGTCAGCTCGATCAAGATGCCCGAAATCGAAGAGCCGGCGCTGCGAAAGGCCGACCGGGTCGGACTCAATTTCGGGCAACGGCAACCCGATACGGTGCGCGGCAACGGCGTCAATCCGCCCGACCGCCGGGCCGGAACGGGCTGGGCCGTCCATGAGAAATTCGATTTCGACTCCTGTCCCAAGCTGCCCGCGATGATTGCCGGCGAAGCTGTCGGCCGGACGAACGACGACGAAATGACCTGTTTTATCAATGACATGGGTCTTGGGCTGCAGTTCGCCGCCGCGGCCGGTATCGCCTACCGCAAAGCAAGGGAGGCCGGTCTCGGCAACGAACTGCCGACCGACTGGTTCACCGAGGACGTTCACCCCTAGAGATTGTCGCTGCCTGATATGAGCACCGTCCCCTCCTCCACCTTCGGTCGCGACATGCGGGTGCTGACCCTGGTCAGTACCGGGCATTTCATGAGCCACTATTCCCAGCTCGTCCTGCCGGCGCTGTTCCCGCTGATGGTCGATATGTACGGCGTCGGCTATGCGGCGTTGGGGCTCATCGTGACGCTGATCAACGCTTCAGGGGCAATGGTGCAGATCCCGGTCGGATTTCTGGTGGACCGGATTGGCGCGAAGAAACTCCTGATCGCCGGGCTGCTGATCAAGACATTCGCCATCGGCGCCATGGCAATGACGGATTCCTATCCGGTGCTGCTGATCCTTGCCGTCGTCGCCGGAGTCGGTCACAGCGTCTTTCATCCGGCGGATTACGCGATCCTGATGTCCAGTATCGACGAAAGCCGGATCGGACGGGCGTTCAGCATTCACACCGCCTCCGGCAATGCCGGCTCCGCCATTGCGCCGCTTCTCATCCTGATGATCGCCGCGAACTGGGGCGTTAAGGCCGCGCTGATGTCGATCGCCGCATTCGGCGCCATCACGGCAGTCGCGTTTCTCATGCAGTCCGGCATCATCCATGACCATGTCGGCGCCAAGAAGAAAAAAGGAACGCCGACGCATCGCAGCGCGAGCCTGTTCGAAGACATTAAGATGCTGCTCAGGCCCAACATCCTGATCTTTTATTTCTTTTTCTTTATCACCGCGATGATCACGGTCGGCGTCAACAGCTTCACGGTAACCGGGCTGAACGTAGCGCACGAGCTGGCGCTGCCCATCGCGGGAACGGCTTTGACAACCTTTCTGGTCGGCGGGCTGCTCGGCGTCCTCGTCGGAGGCTATCTCGCCGACAAGACCAGCCGCCACGACCTGATCGCCGCGATAGCCTTTCTGCTGTCGGCCGCGCTGTTGACCCTGATCGGCATGTTCAAGATGCCGGTATTCGTCCTCATGGTCTGCTACGCTCTTCTCGGCATTCTGCTCGGGCTGATCAAGCCGGCCCGAGACATGATGGTCAAAGCCGTCACCGACAAAAGCGACGCCGGCAAGATGTTCGGCTTCATGTCGAACGGTCATTTTCTCGGCGCGGCCGCCATTCCTGTGCTGCTGGGCTGGATCGTGGACCAGGGTCATGACCGCTGGGTCTTCTGGCTGGGCGCCATTCTCTGCGTGCTGGCCCTGTTCTCGCTGATCACAACGACTGCGGGCGCGCGCAAATCTTCCCCCGGCGGGGAATAGGCCTCGAAATCGATATCGATTTAAACGATCAGGCGACCTGACGGCGGCGGCGCACAGGCGCCGAAGATGCCTCGTCGTCCTCGAACAGTTCGGTGAGCTTGTCCATCATGGTCCCGCCAAGCTGTTCGGCATCCATGATGGTAACCGCGCGGCGATAGTAACGCGTGACATCGTGACCGATGCCGATGGCGATGATTTCGACCGGCGAGCGGGTTTCGATCCAGTCGATCGCCGACCGAAGATGGCTTTCCAGATAATTTCCCGGATTGACCGAAAGCGTGGAATCGTCGACCGGCGCGCCGTCCGAGATGACCATCAGGATCCGGCGCTGTTCCGAACGGGCGATCAGCCGGTTGTGTGCCCACAACAGAGCCTCGCCGTCGATGTTCTCCTTCAGAAGCCCCTCGCGCAGCATCAGACCGAGGCTTTTGCGCGCGCGACGGTAGGGCGCATCAGCGCTCTTGTAGATGATATGCCGAAGGTCGTTGAGGCGTCCCGGTCCCGGCGGCTTGCCGTCGGCCAGCCATTTCTCGCGCGCCTGGCCGCCCTTCCAGGCGCGGGTGGTAAAGCCCAGGATTTCGACCTTGACCCCGCAGCGTTCCAGTGTCCGCGCGAGAATGTCGGCGCTCATCGCCGCAACGGCGATGGGACGACCGCGCATCGAACCGGAATTATCGATCAGCAGGGTCACAACCGTGTCCCGGAACTCGGTTTCGTATTCCATTTTATAGGACAGCGGATGCGTCGGGTTTGTGACCACCCGCGACAGCCGCGCGGCATCCAGCATCCCTTCTTCCAGATCGAATTCCCACGACCGCGACTGCTTCGCCATCAGACGGCGCTGCAGGCGGTTTGCGAGCTTTCCGATGATTCCCTGCAGGTGCGAGAGCTGCTGGTCGAGATGGTGGCGCAGCCGTGTCAGTTCCTCGACATCGCACAGCTCAAGCGCGTCGATCGTTTCATCGAATTCCATCGTATAGGCGGCATACCTGGCCTTTGCCCCATCGCCTTCGCCCTGCGTCCGACGGCGGCGTTCTGAATCCGGCATGTCCTCATCGTCGGTGCCGGTCATGGCGTCTTCGTCGGACTGCTCGGCGCCCTCCTCCTCTTCGGATTCTTCGGTGTCCTCTTCGCCGCTCGGCGCTTCGCTGCTGTCGGATGCGTCGGAATCGTCTTCGTTCTCTTCCTCCGACTCTTCGGGATTTTCCTCGCTTATTTCCTCATCGCCCTCTTCTCCCTCGTCTTCGAGGTCGAGCAGGTCGAGATGAAACAGAACCTTGTCGAGAGATTTCGCGAACGCTTCCTGGTCGCCGATATTCTTCTGGAGCTCCTTCAGGTCGGGACCGACACGCGTCTCCAGAAACGTCCGCCAGTGCCCCAGGGCATTCTGGGCCGACGGCGGCAGGTCCTGGTCGAGGAAGCGCTCCCGGCACATGAGGCCGATCATGTCGGCGAGCGTCACATCCTCCTGCCCGTTGACGCGGTCGTAACCGGCCTGTTTGCAGCGTTCTTCGAAGGCGGCCTGGAGGTTGCCCTTCACCCCCTTGTACACGCCGGAACCGATGGTCTCGACGCGCACCTGCTCGAGCGCTTCGAAGACGGCGCGAGCCTCGGGCGCGGCAGGCGCCCACTGACGATGCACTTTCTCGTCATGGAATCGCATGCGCAGCGCCATCGCGTCGGCCGCCCCCCTGAGATGGGCCGCATCCTCCGCCTTCATGTCGCGTGGCGGGGCCGGCAGGCGGGCGTTGTCGCCTACCAGTCGCGCCTCCGAGCCGAAGGTAAGCTGCAGCTCCTCGTTTCCGGAGATGGCCCGCATCGCAGCGGCAGTCACCTGGCGGAAATTCTCGACGGGGTTTTCGTCAGAGGCCATGGTCGCCTTTTCCCGAATTCTTCGTCGTCGCCTACGCCCGATCAGGCGCTAGCGGCCACCGCCCGGTATTCCGGAAGCTCTTCACCGAAACAACGCTGGTAATATTCCGCAACGGTCGATCGTTCGAGCTCGTCGCACTTGTTGAGGAACGTCATACGATAGGCGGTGCCGAGGTCTCCGAAGATCTGGGTGTTCTCGGCCCAGGTGATGCAGGTCCGGGGGGACATCACGGTTGAAATATCGCCCGCCATGAACCCCTTCCGGGTCAGGTCGGCGACCCGAACCATGGCCGATACCGTATCGCGCCCTTCGGGATTGTCGTAGGCCGGAACTTTGGCGATGACGATATCCACTTCCTTCTCGTGCGGCAGGTAATTCAGCGTCGTGACCAGGTTCCAGCGGTCCATCTGCGCCTGGTTGATCTGCTGCGTGCCGTGATAGAGCCCGGTCGTGTCGCCGAGTCCGACCGTGTTGGCGGTCGCAAACAGCCGGAACGAAGCATGCGTGTGAATGACCTTGTTCTGGTCAAGCATGGTCATCTTGCCGCCGGCCTCAAGCACGCGCTGGATAACGAACATGACGTCAGGACGACCGGCGTCGTACTCGTCAAACACGAGCGCGACGGGATGCTGAACGGCCCAAGGCATGATGCCTTCGCGGAATTCGGTCACCTGCTTGCCGTCCTTGAGAACGATCGCGTCCTTGCCGATCAGGTCGATACGGCTGATATGGCTGTCCAGGTTGACGCGGATGCACGGCCAGTTGAGTCGCGCCGCCACCTGTTCGATATGGGTGGATTTTCCGGTGCCGTGATATCCCTGCACCATCAGCCGGCGGTTATGGGCGAACGCCGCCAGAATGGCCATCGTCGTGTCGTGATCGAAACAATATGCTTCGTCGACGTCCGGAACCTGCTCAGCGCGTTCGCTGAACCCCTTTACGACCATGTCGGTATCCAGGCCGAATACCTCCCGGACGGACATCTCGACATCCGGCAGGTTGATCTCGTCAATATTCACACCGCTGGTGCCAGATGCATCTGCCAACGAACCATCTCCTGTCAAATTTCCATCAACGCATCCTGAACCCGACACACCGCAATCGGCAACCGGTTCAGGCTATCTACAGTTCGAGGGGCCTTACGGATTTCCTTTAAGAGGAAGGGGCCGAGGAGCTTCGGGACGCCCTCGCGAGCGGAGTATACTGGCCACACTTTACCGACTCAAGGACCGCGGAAATATTCGCTAACAAACTGGAATAAAGGCATTTTATTCGAACAGACGCATGATCAGCCGTATTTCGATCACGCCGAGCAGAGCCAGGACGATCAGTTCGAATGCGCGCTGGCTGAAAAATTTTGAAAGCCATACCGCGAGAGGCAGGAATATGGCTATCGGGATACAGGCGAGAGCGCTTTCATAGGCCCTTTCCAGATTGATCAGCCCGAGAAACAGGAAAGAGACGAGCTGGGTAACCGCGAAAATCTGAAACAGCACCGACATCGCGTAAACGAACTGCGGCTGCGTCAGGCCAAGCGAATGAACATAGGGCGTAATAACGGGGCCCGACGTGCCGACAGAACCCTGGACCAGACCGCCCACCCCCACGATCGCAAGCGCGTTGTGCCGACTTAATCCTTCGGGCAGGCGGATTTTTCGCCTGGTCAGCACACTGAACAGATAGGCCCCCAGCCACAGAACCATGAACAGCACCAGGTACCAGTTCGGCAGCACCGACAGGAGGAACGCCCCCGCCACAACGCCGAGGATACCCACTGCATAGAGGGACAGGATGTTGTCGAGTTTCACCGCATGACGGCGATAGACGATGACGAGGTAGAAATTGATCAGGATCGACGGAATGACCATGATCGCCACGGCTTTCTCCACGGGCATGAACGCAGCCATCACGGGGATGGCCGTCAGCGGCAGTCCCAGGCCGGAAATCCCCTTGACCAGCGAGCCGGCGACCAGGGCGAGGAAAATGATCGCCAGCGTGTCGTTAGAAAAATCCATGGTGACGAAATTCGGTGATTGACGCGACACTGTGTCAGATCGCCGCCGCGACGTCACCGGCGGACGGAAAAATTAGAAAGCATTCAGCGCGTTATCGGGCTCCCGCGCCCAGGCTTTCGGCCCTGCGGCCGGCTCGCCAGTCCCACGGCGCCGCAAATCGTCCCTTCCAGAGCCCGTGCCGCTGCGCCCTCGCATATCTCTCGCGCTCGGCGTAAACCGTTCCGGTTCGCGGCATGGCCAGCGCCCAGCCCGCATGGGCCATCCCCTTCGACAGGTCGTAGCCCTCCGCAGTGCAGAGCGCGACCGGGGGGCTCTCCCCGGCCGCTCCGACGATCGAATAGACAACCGGCACGCCCGCCGTCAGATCCATCAGAGCCGTTTTCGCGATCAGGGAACAATCGTATCGCCTGCCGTTCGCGAGCCGACATGACTGGCCCTTCACCGGCGCGACAACCCCCGTCAGGCGAACGGTCGCACCCGATATTTTCAACGTGTCGCCGGAGAGGATTTCCGGCTTTCCGACGAGTCTGCCATCGCCGGCCACGGCCCATGTCCCGCTAATGGCCCATGCCGAAACCAAGGCATATATGATTTTTGCAACAGGCATCCGACCTTCCACTTCCCGGCAACAAATGAATTCATGCCGACCGCCAGCCAATTTATGCTTGAAGAGACCTTATCAAACCATGTCGCCGGTCACGAGGCATGGTATTCTGCGGACAGCTGTATTGAAGAGAATTCCGTGCTGGCACGCCTAAATTTATCGAGCCTGATTTTCTGGCCCTTCCTGATCATGGTGCTGCTGTCGCCGGTTCCATTCGGATCGATCTATCCATGGTCTTTGTCGCTGATCTCGGCGATCACCGGCATCCTGCTCCTTGGATGGATCATCCACGCCGCGACCTCTTCTTCCCAGCCCGCGATCGGGCTTAACCGCGCATGGGTCCTGCTGCCTGCGCCGGTTCTGGTCGCTCTCTGGATCGTTCTGCAAATCGCGCCCTGGATGCCGGATTCCCTGCACCATCCTCTCTGGCAGTCGACCGGAGCCGTTCTGAACCAGAAGCTGGACGGACGCATCACGCTCGATGCCCATGAAAGCGCGACCGGCCTGATGCGGTATCTTACCTACTGCGGCGTCTTCTGGATTGCGCTCCAGTATGGACGCGATGCGGATAACGCCCGTCGCATGATGGTCTCGTTCGCCGTCGCCGGGGCGGTTTACGCCGTTTACGGCCTGATCGCAGAACTTTCCGGCAGCAACACAATCCTCTGGTATGAAAAGGAATGGTACAAGGGCGCCGTCACGAGCGTTTTCCGCTACAAGAATGCCTACGCTACGTATGCCGCCCTGACACTCATCTGCGTCATCGCCCTGTTCCTGGAAGGCATATGGAAACGCGGCGACAGCCATTCCAGCCGCGCCGAACTGCGCCGAAGGATATTCACATGGCTCGCGGAAGAAGGATGGCTGCCCGGAATCGCGATCGTCGCAATAGGCTCCGCCCTCGCGCTGAGCAATTCCCGGGCGGGGATCATCAGCGGCGGAATAGGCGTTCTGGTGCTCCTGATAACCGTCAATTTCTCCCACATGAGACGGGCGCCCTACCTTCGCGGCCTCGCCGCGGTTTCCTTTCTTCTGACGACCGTCTTCTTTTTCGTCGGCGGCGGAACGGTCATGGACCGGCTCGCCAGCCAGGACGTTTCCGGCGACATTCGCGTACAGATTTATGAAGCGACGTCAAAGGCGATCGCCGACGCGCCATTGACCGGAACCGGCTCAGGCACCTTCGACGAAGCGTTTTTCTTTTACCACCCCATGGAGTTGCGGACGCAGGTGCTCCGGGCTCACAGCACATATCTGGAAAACGCGATGGAGCTGGGAATTCCGGCAGCCATCATACTGACCCTCGCAATCCTCATCCCTGCCCTCTTCTGCCTGGCGGGGCTGATCCGGCGGCGACGGCATGGAATATATCCCCTGATCGGCTTCGCAGCGTCCGCGGTCGTGGGGTTCCACGCTTTGTTCGATTTCACGATGCAGGTGCCGGCGGTCGCGGTCACGTATTTTGCAATGCTCGGCGTCGGATGCGCCCAGAGCTGGGGCACCGAAGACAGGCCGCGACAATCAGGAGGGTGATTTCCACTCGTGCGGATGCGTGAAGAAATGTTTAAGCATCTGGTTATATAGATCGTAGGCTGGCGGATCGATCGCCAGCGCGCCCCGGAACATGGCGATACGCCTTACGTAACGGGACGAAAACCTGATCGCCCGTTCCTTGTGGTGAAACCAGAAATAGCGGATCTGGGAAAAGATCAGAGGGTCCTTGTCGGCACTCAGAAACGCCTTCGAACCGAACATCAGCGCAAGCCTGTACTCGACCAGTTCAAGCAGCGAGGGAGCCGTCAGAATCGACATCTCCAGCGCCGCTACCTTCAGGCGTGTGTCGCCGTTGAGCACGTTTTCCGCCGCCGCCAGACGAAGCCACGCCCGTCCGTTCGCGGGCGAATGCTTCAGCGCCGCCGTTGCGAACCGCGCAACCGAGCCATCGTCCTGCCGGGGCCGCCGCGACCGTTCACTGTTCGAAAGCCCCTGGGACAGGTGCGGTCGTAAGAGATAGGCCGTCGTCAGATCGTAATACGCCCGGCCGCTTTCTCCCCACGCGAGGGACGATCGCCGTCCCTGCTCGAGCGCATCCGCATCCTTCGGCGCAAGCGTTTCTCCGCGGCCCATTTTCGCAATGACCTGGTCGGCCCGCAGATTCGAGAACGCCGACGCCAGGCGCGGCGCCGACAGGTACAGGATCGAAAAAGCGCAGCCTGCAGCCGCGGCAATCAGCGCAACCCGCGAGAAAGTCCATCGTTGGGGGCCGCGCATGACGGTTTTCCTAGCGCGTGTAGTATTTGCGCGACCGGCCGTAATAATAGCCGGAATCTCCGTACCCGTACTGTGAGTGGCGCCGGACGTTCACCATCGACAGGACGACGCCGGCGATATCGGTACCGACATCGACGATCTGCTTGAGCCCCGTCAGAACGACCTCCCTGCGGGTCTCCGCCCACCTGACGACATAGATCGTCTTGTCCGCCAGCTGCGCGAGCACTTTGGGGTCGCTCACCACGTGCACGGGCGGTGAATCGATAAAGACGAGATCGTTGGTCTCGGCAAGCATCGTTACCAGTCGGCGCATCTGATCCGAAGCCAGAATATCGGTGGGGTTGTTGGGAATGCCCCCCGCCGTGATGACGATCGCGCCGCTGGCGTCGTCGCGGTGCAGGATTTCCTCGATCGACGCGTTCCCGGAAAGATATTCGACCAGCCCCGGCGCGACCGGCAAACCCAGCGACCTGTGGACCTGCGGGCGTCGCAGGTCGCCATCGATAAGAACCACCTGTTTCTGGCTCTGCTTGGCAACCTGTCGGGCGAGTGAGATCGAAATGGAGGTTTTGCCCTCGTTCGGAACGCTCGATGTAATCAGCACCGTCTTGGGCGGCTTGTCGACGTTCGACAGAAGGATGCTTGTATAGAGGGATCGCAGGGATTCCCCGAATGCCGAAGACGGTTTGCTGATCACGTAATCGTAAGGCGTCGAATTTATGGACTTCATGCCGCCAAGGTGCGGGATCAGACCGATTGCGGCGATACCGGTGCTGGTTTCTATCTGCGTCATGCTCCTGAAACCGCGATCCAGCTTTTCGATCAGGAAAATCAGCATCATCCCCAGCAGGGACGCTCCGGCAAAGGCGACCGCGTAAAGAAGGTTTTTCTTCGGAAAGGCCGGCGCCGTCGGGACGTCCGCCCTCGAAATTATGCGCGCATCGGCCTGCTGGATTTCCGCCTGCTGGCCGGTCTCCTTGAAGCGCGACAGAAACGTCTTGTACAGAGCCCTGTTCGCTTCCGCCTCCCGTTCGAGGGCGCGAAGCTGGACCTCGCTGGTGTTCAGGTTGCCGACACGGGCTTCGAGAGAGTCCAGATTGGACTTCAGCGTGCGTTCTCTCGCCAGTGCGACCCCGACCTCGTTCCGGAGGTTCTGAACGATCTTGTCTACCTCAGATTTGATCTTCTTGCGGAGATCGGCAAGCTCCGCCCGGGCGTTGATCATCTTCGGATGCTTGTCGCCGAACTCCTGCGACAGTTCCGCGGCCCGGCGCAGCGTCTGCGCCTCCTGGCCCCGCAAGCGCTGGATCAGCGGCGAGGACAGAACCTCGGCCGCCGAATCGACGCCCCCGCTCGTCCTGAGCAGATTCAGAACCTGAGACAGTCGTGCCTCGGCCTCCGCGCGCTTGGTCCTGGCGACGATCAGCTGGGAATTCAGCTCCGATATCTGCTGCGTCGCCAGGGTTACGCCCCGGCCGCGAAGCAGCCCGGACTGTTTGCGGTAGGTTTCTACCGCACGCTCGGAATCGGTAACCGCTTTTCTGAGCTTGGAGACCCGTTCGTTAAGCCATTCCGTCGCCCGTTTGGTGGCCTCGAACTTCGCCTCGAGCTGGTCGACGATATATACGTCGGCCAGGGTATTGGCGATCCTGGTGGAAAGGCCGGCCTGCTCAGACTCGTACCTGATCTCGATGACCCGCGACCGTCCCTTTCGGTCGATATCGAGATGGGCGAGAAAACTGTTAACAATCTGGACGCGAAGCCGATCCTGTTTCTGTTCCTCCGACAGAACCGACTTCTGCGGCGGCTGGATCATCTCGAGGATCGAATCCGGCAGGTAGCGGGAGATCTGCAGATACTTCCTCCATTCCGCGGTCTTTCGAAGCCCCGGATTGAATTCGGGGTCGTCGTACAGGCGCAGTCTTTTAATGACGTTTTCCGCCAGCCGGCGCGACTTGATGATCTCGATTTCGCTTTCGATGGTCTCGAGATCCTGGGGCAGGCCCGATATCACGGACTGGATATCGACGACCTGGTTCTGCCTCGGATCGATCATGACCTGCGCGACGGACACGTAGCGGGGCGTCAACTGATGAACCGACACAAAGGCCGCCGACATGATCAGGAGAATGGTGCCGATCAGGATTTTCTTCCGGCGCCAGATCGTGCGGAAAATCTCGTTCAGATCGACTTCGGGCATTTTCCCGGACAGCATCGAAGCCCCGATCCGCCTCGAAGCGGCACGCCTTTCCTCGAAAGAATCAACGTCTACGTTGGTGTCCATGGAATTCTCTCTCGACGCCCCTGAAAATCCATCCGGATAATGCTCCGGCGCCGATGGCGCGGACCGGCTTGCAAGAATATCAGATCGAGGACGGAACGGGCGTTAAAAAAACCGCTCGGGCACTTCAATCACGTCGCCGGGCAGCACGGAGGTTTCGTGCGTCGCCTTATGCTTGGTCTTGCTCGGGTCGTTCCCTCGCGTAATCAGCACGTTATTCTCGCGCGCTCTATAGGTATAACCGCCGCCCAGCGCGATAGCGTTGATTACAGTCATTCCATTGACGAATGGATAACTGCCGGGCTTTTTGACTTCGCCGATAATGTAAAAGGGCCGGTAATTGAGAACCTCGACATTGACCCTCGGGTTCTTGAGATAGTCGGGCCTCAGCTTTGCGACGATAGCCTGTTCGGCCTCGCGAACCGATTTGCCGCCAATGTCCAGGTTGCCAATGAGCGGAAGCGAAACGACCCCGGCGCCGTTGATCAGGAATTTTCCGGACAGGTCCTTGTGACCGAAGACGGTGACGCGGATTTCGTCACCCGCGCCCATCGTGTATTCGCTCGTCAGCTGGCTGGCGACCGGGCCCGGCAGCATTGTCGATATCAGCACGGCCAAGGCAACGGACGCCCCGCGAAAAACCGGCCAGAAACTGGGAAGCATCCTGATCAAGGATACACTCGTCGATCAGATTTCCGAAACGTTTGGTTCAGGATGCCCCTGGCATCCTCAGTACTGCGCAGTCAGCTTTACCAGAAACTTGTTCTGGCTGTAGCTTTCGCCCCCATCGGTCGAAATGTTCCGGTACCAGTCGTAGGTCGCATCGAGCCGGAAATTTCGGTTGATCAGGTACTTTGCGTACAACCCGGCCTCGTAGATGTCGTCCTCGCGCCCGTTGCCGCGATATTTCTGAATTGCACCCGAAGCGTTTCCGCCAACCAGCAGGTTCCGGAGCAGTTCGTGATCCACGAGAACGCCGACCTTGGACGTCATCGAACCGGATGTCCCTCCCTGGGTCGTCTCGGAGATGAACCTTTCGACATTGCCTTTGAGGGTGGTCAGCGACGTGACATTCCACGTCAGCGCGGCGCCGAGCGTCGGTCCGCTGATCGTCTCGAGCGTCGCTGCATCGTAATCCTGTCTCAGATAACCGACCGAAACGTCGCCCGTGACGATTCCCGACAGATCGAGTCGCGCACCGACCTTGAAATCGAACCCGTCCGAATCGCGGTTTACGCCTGCATCGTCGACGGCATCGTCGTAGTCGATCGTGTTATACGATCCTTCAACGAAGGCTTCGTACTCTTCCTGGATTTCATACCCTAGGCGCGTCGTCACCTTGTACTTGGTGCGATCGCGGTCGTCGTTGTTCGTGATGGCGCCGGTCGACAGCGCAACGTCGTCGAAATCCTTGATGATCGCCGTACCGTCGAGCTTCAGCGACACCCGGTTCCACTTGTTGAAGAAACCGATTCGCGGAACGACGTCATTCGTCTTCGTCGGCTCGACGCCGTTCACATCGTCGGGCGAGCCGCGGTCTTCATGACCGATGCTGTAGCTGATCCCGGCATCGAGATACATGTCCCGCCTGATGTCGATCTTGCCGTCAACGCTGAGGCTGTAATCCTCGTAATCCTCGCCGCTGCTCCTCGCATACCGGCCGACATCACCGGTTCCCCGGAAATTCAGCGCGTGATTGTTCCAGTCGGAATTTATCAGCAGTTCCGGCAGGACAGCGGTAATGAAGTCGTGGTCTTCATTGGTCTGCGTCGAAAAGATGTTGTCGTTGTACATTTCGGAAACGCCGATGCTCGGCCGGATGATGAAAGACCCGGCCCGCACGCCCTGTGCGTCGTAATCGGGACGCGCCCGTAAGGCAACCGGCTCGCCCCTTTGAGGGGCCTGAGCGAATGCCGGGCCATCGATGACGCAGGCAACACCGACCGCGGCCAGGACGGCCAAGCGACCGGTCGATTTTATGGTTAACAACATATGTCCGTTTCTCCACCGTCTACTATTGGTGACTAAGCGCCGCAATCTACACCGAAATTCTTAACAAATACAACAACCAAATTCCGGTTTACCGAATGACGGCAAAGACTTCGACGCTTAGTCCCGTTACAGAATGTTTCCCTCCAGCGCCATCAGGACGAAGGCGTAGGCGGAGGAGTCGGCGGAATCGGTTCCGGCGGCTCCGGCGGAGGCGGCGGAGGCGGAGGCGGAGGCGGCGGAGGCGGCGGAGGCGGCGCTATAACCGGAGGATTAACCACGGGAGGAGTCCCGAGAGGATTTCCGGGCGTTCCGGGCGTTCCGGGCACACCACCAGGTGTTCCAGCCGCAGGCTCGATACTCGGAATCGGCGGGTTGATTAGCTGGGCAGAATTCAAGCTGCGGGCATTCGTTCCCGGAGGCAGGTTCGAACGAATATTGCTGTCGATGTCCGCCTTGGCCTGCGGCGCGACATTGCCTACCGCGGTATAGAGCGACCCGAGCGCCGCTTCCGGCACAACCGGCTGACCGGTCGGGGTCCTGGTCGACGTGGCAACGCCCGCGATTCGACCCGCAAGCCCCTGATTCCGCGCCGCGGCATTCGCCGCGATGGCCACGGCCACACCGGGATTGCTTGCCATCAGCGCGCCAAGCTTCTGAAGAATCTGCTCTGGCGTCCCCACCAGCGCGGCGTTGAGCTGAATCTGCACGGCCGGCGGAAGCGGCGGCGGCGCCGGCGTATTCGCAGCCTGGGCAAGCTGCAGGGTGTTCTGTGCGAACACATCGCCGCTGCCCATCATTGCAAGCGCTACCAGCACGCCCGTCAACGCATATTTGCTCATCCCGAATTTGCTCATCCCGAATTTGCTCATGACAATTTGCCCTTCGACTTCTTTTGAATCCCAAGAGGAGAAACGTACACGATAGGTTACCAGAACCTTTCCGCCGGTCAAGCGAATCCAGCATGGAAATCGCAAAAAAATTATTTATGTCAAGCTTTTAAGGTTAATTTTGAATTAAGAATTCGAATGGCTTGCCCGTTTCGGGCGGGCCCAATAACGTAATGCGATGACGCGTCCCTTCAAATCGGGAGAATTCCGTCCCGTTCGAATGCCGCGCCCCACGACTGCAAATTGACGAAATGTCGAACAAATCGGCCAACATTAGCAAATTCTTAGCCGGTGCCGCAGTCTTATTCCCTGTTCTGTTTGTATCGGCGTGTTCAGCCGGGGCCCAGTCCGCCTCGGCATCCGCGCAGGCGGCAACGGCAACGTCGACGCTATCCCGGAAAGAGATGATTACGGAAATCCAGACCTTGCTGTCAGCTCTGGGGTATCGCCCGGGCGCCGCGGACGGATTGGCGGGCAACCGGACGACGCAGGCTATTCGCGCGTTCGAACAGGCCATGCAGCGTCCACAGACCGGCCGCCCCTCCCGGGAACTGCTCGATCTGCTGCGCGTCGCCGCGAATCCGGAGCCGACACCGCCGGCCCCGCCCGCCCCTGCGGTGGCCAAGCCGGTCGGAGCAGGCACGGGACTGCAGACGACCGGGTCCGCCCCCCGGCAATTCTCCCCGGCCCTCCTCAAGACGCGCTGGAAAATCGTCGATTCCAACGGAGCGCGAATTGAAGTCGTTTTCGAATATGGCGGCAGGATCGGCGAGGTCGATGCTCCCCGTTTCTGGAGCTGGAAGCTTCAGGGCGATAAAATCCGGATCGTCTATGACGACGGCCTGGGCGGGAAAATCGTTCGGCACGGCACCCTTTCCGAGGATTCCATGGTCGGACAAGTCGACCTTCCCGGCGGCGCGACCAGAAGCTGGCGGGGCGAAAAAATTCCGGACGGCGGAGCCGGCTCGCCGTTCACTCCAGGACCGTCCGGCGCCCTGCCCGGTCCAGTGCCCGGTCCAGTGCCCGGCCCTGCGCCCGGGACCGCAGGTCCGCTCCGCGGAGAAGCGCATGGCTGACGATCGGATCGCCACCACTTACGAGAGTGTCCGACAGGAATTCAATGAATCCACCTTTGCGACCGGGCACGGCCTGCGACAGGATTTTCTCCGGCTTCACCTGATCGAGATAGAGACGGTTTCACGCTACCTTCCCCCGGACGGGACATTTCTCGACATCGGGACTGGCAATGGCATGGTTCCGTCGGCGATTCGGCGACTGTTTCCCGACAGCAGGATCGTTACCGTGGATTTTTCGGACACCGGCGGGACAGAGGCGCTGGAACGGCTTCGGGAATCGGGGATCGACGGCCATTTCTGCGAGGTCGGCGCCGAGCCGCTGCCGCTGGCGGACGGATCAGTGGATTTCGTGTTCGCCGGCAACGTAATCGAACACCTGCCGCATTCGCCGAAGCCGTTTCTGACCGAACTGGTCCGCGTCCTGAAACCGGGCGGGCATCTTCTGGTCGATACGAAAAACGCGATCGACCTCAAGACCAGAATCAAGTTCCTGTTCGGCATCTATAACTGGCCGGAAATCGAGGGCATTTTTCACACCGAAAAGAACATCCACCATCATAAGGAATACAACCTGGGAAAACTGCAGAAGGCGGTCGCCTGGTCGGGGCTGATCCCGGTCGAGGCGGTCGCTGCCGAATCGTTTTTCCATCAGTCGCTCAAGCGGATGGGATCCCTCAAACAGATGGGAACCGACGGCAGCCGGCGTTCCGAGTTCTCCAGCGGCTTCAACCCGTTCCACCCTTACGAATATTTCCGGATCGTCTGTCTGGGGCTGGTCACGCTGTTTCCGGCCCTTCGGTCCGAAATTCTCGTCGTCGGGCGACGACCGGACACAGCCGGCTGATCGCGGCCTTTCAGCCGCAGCTTTACAACGAAGAACGCGCGAAAATGAATCAGACGAAAACGCACCTGCGCCTGGAAAATCCGTTCACCCTTACGGGGCGTCTGAACCCGATGCTGCGCTGTTACGGCAGGTATCCGAACGGCTTCAGGAAAGTGCCAAAGCCGGTTGCCGCCTTTAATTATGCCCTGACGATGCTGGGGCGGTTATGGGGATTTTACCGCCTGAAACGCGGCCGTCATAGCTATATTGAGGCGCGTTGCGGAGAGAACCGGAATTTCACCATACGCGACACCAACTCGCAGTTTCAGACCGTATATCTGGATCAGTACGAGGATGTATACGAGCCGGACGTCAGCGCGGCGATCGAACTCTATCTGCCCGAAAAAGGAACCTTCATCGACATCGGCTCAAACTGGGGACATCACTCGTTTGCCGCCATCCTGAACAAGGATGCTTCGGTCGTTGCTTTCGAACCGAGTCCCGTGATTTTTCAGGATATCCGTCGAATAGCGGCCGAGCTGGGTGTGGAAGAGAAGATTACCGTTCGACAGGCCGCCCTCTCCGACCAGGAAGGAGAACTCGAACTGCGACAGCATTATTTCGAAACGTGCGTCGGATCGATCAGCAATACCTTCGCCGAAGCGCGCGCCTCCGAACGCTATATCTCCCTCATGCACCGGCTTCTTTGCTTTACGCCGATTGTAAACAAAGTGAAGGTATCGACACTCGACTCTTTTAACCTCGAGAAGGCCGACTTTATAAAAATCGTTGCGGAAGGATTAGAGGCGAACATTCCGAGAGGTGCGTCCGGAACGATCGAAAAGTTAAGACCAACGATCTGTTTCGAATTTCACAGCGATGACCTCAAAGAGTTCGAGCATTTTCGAACTTTCTTTTCCGCCATGGACTACACCATCAACACAATCCGGGTGGAGCGGTCGGAAGATGACACGCGCCTGTTTTCAGTCGCCGTATCGCCTGTCGAAAGACTGGAAGCCAATACCCAGTACAACCTGATCGCCATGCCCAACCCCTCCTGACGCGACCGAATGACGCCGAGTTTGCCGTCTGCCGTCAGGCAAGTTTGATACCAAAACAGCCAGTTTTCTGCGTTCTCGTGGCCGAAACGGCCTCCCCATCGTTCTACGCCAATAGCATGGAAGACTGGAATGTCGGGGATGAAACCCCTCCCCCCTGTCGGCGGCGTTCAGAGGTGCGCCGCAACAGGGCGCCGGCCACGATCCCGGTTTACGGCAGCTGTCCCGGTCATTCGAATGCCCCCCCACAATCGCGCAAAAGACCCGCCGATCTGAATATCTGTATATTATTTTGTTAAAAACATTCCCGCTTTAAGAAGATGTTATTCTACATTTTTGTCATGTTATCCATAAAATAATAAATATATTATCAAAGTTTATTTTGCTATAAAAACCTTCCGGTTTTCCGTTTTCTTTTCGGATATTATTCAATGTTTTTATACAACTGCCGAACCCGACCCCCGGCCACCAACAGCAGGCCGCCCATATTCTGCGGGTTCCCCCGGCTTCTGCACCGCATCGCGTCACAGCGGACCGGAGAACATTCACCCGAGCGCTCAGAAAGGTTACAAACGCGGTCTCCTCCGCCCCTGCACCGCCCCTTATATGTATCGGGTATATTATGCATCGGGCCCCATTTGGGCCGGCCCCCTTCAAACGTTTGCATAATGAGACAGATTGGGCCCGCCCCGGCACCGGCCGCAAAGAGAGGCAAGCAGAGGATCCGGGACCAATCCGCGACGTACCGCATCACCAGTCCCCGGACCGTCCTGTATGAGACCCGTCCAGGTACTTCGTCAGCGGAATCGACAGACGTCCCGTCCTCTGCAGCGGGCCCCTGCAGTCCACCGGACGTGCGCCCGGCCTCCCAGCACTCCGGAAATCCTGATAACCTATTGAAAACAAGCATTTTATTTTAATCGCTTCCGATGACGTGCCGACTCGCCTTTGCAAGACGGCTGGACAATGCTGTAAACGTCATGAGCGACAGTTCGGTCTCCTGTCACAAATGGCGACTCCTCCGGACCGGACTGTCGGTGGTTTTTACAGTTACGGAAGACCCATCCAGCCCGCAGAGAACAAGCCATTGAAAAACAATGAAAATATTATTTGGCACGAGATTTGCATAGGTTACGTTGCCGGCGGAACTTCTCGCTAGACAGGTTGTCGGGGAAGGTTATTAACTGGTAAGGAGGCTTGGTTCCAGTGAAGGTTAAGGATTTCGTGTTCAAAGGGTTAAAACATGTTGCGTTTGGTATCGTGCTCACGATGAGCACGGTATTTTACGTTGGCATGGCCGAAGCAGCACCGGTTTTCTCCTCCACAGGCGGCTCGTTTATGATCAGAGACGACGTTACCGGGACGCAAGGCAACAGAATTAGGGTCGGCCCCAGCACCGTTGACATTAACGCACTTGGTTTTGAAGACCTCGGGGGCGATGGTTTCGTAATTGCCCACCAGGTTGGTCTCTGGGATGCAGGCGGAACCCTTCTCCGCAGCGGAACGCTGTCTGCGGGCGCAGCCGACCCGCTGGTGGATATCTGGCGGTACGTCGAAATACCAACCATCACACTCCAGGCCAATACCCTGTATTACATCGGCGTATCGCTTGTGACGGCATCAGGCGATGGGTGGACCGACGGCATTGGATCGGCTGCCTTCGACCTGAACCCCGCTTTTACTGAGTCATTCGCATTCAACTCTCTTGGCGGGTTCGCTTTTCCGGGGAACTACGCAGGCGGCGACCCCTTACGATGGGCCATGGCGAACGCAACGCTTCTGAATTTCTCCACGCAAGCCGACCAGCTGGTTGAGCCCGGTACGCTCGCGCTGTTCGGGGTCAGCCTTGTGATTATCGGGCTGCGGCGTAGACGGGTTCAGACAATCTGAACCCTACGGGCGGGAGCCCTCCTGCCTCGATCGATTACCAGAAAATTTTACTTCAGTACGCGGGCCATGCGCGACGGTTGCCATTGCGGCGCCGAAAGCTTCCTTATTTCCCTGTCAGCCGCTCTCCCTTCGTCGCCTAGAAGCGGGACAGATTAACGAGTCCACAAAAACTCCGGCGCCCTGCCATAGCTCCGGATTGTGTCGCACGCAACCATTCTGGTCAGCCGGCCCGACAGAGACGTCAGCGTTTCTTTCCGGCAAAAAGCAGAGTGCCGTAATGATGATCCGGCGCCCGTCCTTCTTCCCGTCCGAGAATCTTACTGACGATCGGCTCGAAACCTTCGAAGTAAGGTGAGAACCACTCGCCGTCGAGCCTGATCGGGTGGCCGATATCCTCGCCCTGGGCCTCTATGTCTGCTTCGTCGCTGAGGTCCTGGCCGATGATCATGATGCCGCCCGGCTTCGTCACACGGACCAGGTTCTGCATGCATTCATGCGCATTTCGAACGTGGTCGAGGACATTGATCTTGACCACGAGGTCGAAATAATCGTCCCTGAAAGGAAGCTCCTCAAGGGGATGGTCGTCCAGGACGCACCCTGCCCTCGAATAGAGTTCAGATACGTATGTCATTTCGAACCCCACATAGGTACGGATAAGAGGGTCCGACAGGACGAGGTGGGCGATGTCCGACCGCTCCTGGATCAGCCTCATGTTGGTGTACGGGCCGCAACCCGCTTCGAGCGCGTTTTCAATTTTCTTCGGCAGAAATTCGTAGCCGCCGAACTGCTCGAGCCACCAGGTATTCCAGTCGTCCCCCCTGTATTTGGGCACCCGCCCGAACCAGGAGAGAACCCGCCATATATGGTTCTTGAAATATTTTTTCCGCTCCCGCTGGTCGTTCACCCAGTGATTACGTTCCCAGCTCTGCGCCTCCATCCATCGGCCCTCAGAGACCTGGTCGACGATCTGCTTGTTCGCCATCCGAATTTGCTCCCGTATCGGCAAGACAATTTTCCCACAATACTTACTTTCATCGTGATTAAGAAACCAAGAAGGCACTCCCCGGAATAGGAATCCGCATTTTATTCCGGGACCAAGCCTTTTCCATGTTTACGATTTTTGTACGGAGGCCAGCTATTGTTCCCGGCTCGAGGCTGGCGCCATACCGGCGCGCCGCCTCGCAAGAATAAATAGTCGCCCGCAATAATTTCCTGTATTTAATGTCGCCGATGACGAAGAGAGCGCTTCACGGTTTCCGCTTTCCTGCAAAAAAGCTTTTATTGCCGTCTGCGGTATTGAAAGCGGCCCGGTTTGACATCGGCGCCATACGGCAATCCAGATGAATACCCCGCCAGCCCCAATTCAGTCGCTTGTCCGCCGGATAGCCGATCGGGTTTTCTTCCGTTACGACGCGCTCCACATTCGTAATTTTACCTACAACTCGTTCGCGGCGATCGTCACGCCGCTCATCTGGATCATTTCCACCCCTCTGTACCTTTCGCTTCTGGGGGCGGAACTGTTCGGTATCTGGCTGCTCATAAACAGCGTCCTCGGGATCGGCGGCATCGCGATTGCAGGCCAGGGTCAGGCCTGCGTCAGATACGTTTCGCATTACCGTGCTGCGGGAGACAGCGACGCGGTAAAGGAAATCGTTCAGTCGGGCCTTACGCTGCACGCCATTCTCGGTCTTTTGGCCAGCACTGTAATATTCGCGGCGTCGGACCCGATCATGGAATTACTGGTCAAGGATGCCGGCCATATCCGGGAAATCGCGGCAGACGCGACGCGGATCGCGGCTATCGGTCTTTTTGCGCGATCGATCGATGCCGTCTTTCATTCCAGCCTGATGGGTTTCGAGCGCTACGATCAGGCCCAGAAGATCAACATTTTCGTAAATGTTGCGAGTACGGGCGCCAATCTGGGAATCGTCTGGCTGGGCGGCGGACTCAGTGAAATCGTTCTCTCGACGATCATCATTCAGATCCTGGGATCTCTGCTGAAGCTCCGGATTCTGCACCGCTATATTGGCGGCTTCATCCGCCCTGAATGGAACATGTCCCGGTTCCGCGAAATGCTGCCGTACAGCCTCAAAACCTGGGTGCAGGACTCTTTGGGAATTGCCTTCGGCAACGCCGATCGCATTATCTGCAGCATGCTTCTCGGGCCGGCCGCTGTCAGCTACTATTCGATCGCCCAGAGAATCGTCGAACAGATCCATGGTCTGCTGTCGCAGGCCTCGTCGTCTTTCTTTCCCTTTGCAAGCGCCCTCCATTCGCGTGGGGACCTGACGGCCTTGCGCCGGGCATACGATTCGGTCAGCGGATATGTTGCCATCGGCGCCGTCGGCTGTCTTACGCCCCTGTTTCTGTTTGCCGACGAAATTCTGCGACTGTGGATTGACGACGATACCGCAGCAGCCGCAGCCATCGCCGTCAGACTCTTCTGTATCCGGTTCGCATTCCTGTCATCCGGGATCGTCAACTACCATATTCTGATGGCCAGCGGACAGGCCGGCTTTCTGGCGATTCTTACCATTGTTCAGGTACCGCTCTGCATCGTCGCAATGTGGCTGCTGACCGCGGAGTTTGGCGTTATCGGGCTTCCGATGGGCCAGTTCGTGTCCATCCCGTTCATGGTCTATTCAAGGTTTTATGCGAGCAGGAACATCTTCGGCAGTTTAGACATAACGTCCAACGTTGCGCTTATCTCGATTTCCATCATCCCTATCTGCATTGCAGGCGCCTGGTGGCTGTCCTTTAGTTCAATATCCCTGACAATGCTGGAATTGACCTTCGCTGTTCCCGGATCGATCGTTGTGGTCTGCCTCGCCGCATGGACGATGATCGTCGCATGCCAGCGCCTCGGCTGGTTGAGAAGCCGGATATGATCAAACCGCTTCTGCTCCGTCTGGCCGGTCCGCGTTTCTATCATTTTTGTGCCAGCAAATGGCGGCAATGGATCGGCTATCCCAGCGTAACGGATCATTTCGGTCGCACCGGCGTCCATGAGATGCGGGCCCTCCTGATATATATCTCGCAGCCTTTTATCTCCCCTGCCCCGACCGATCCCGCAAGCCGCCACGCGCAGAGAGAGATGGCCCTTATCCTGGCCGAAGTCCTGGATCAAAACGGCTTCATCGTCGATGTCGTCGATTTTCGTTCGCGGCGACTTCCGGCGACGGCCCAATACCGTCTCATCATCGGCATCGGCGAACTGTTCATGAGTATCCGCAGGCGGAACGGCACGAGCCTCGCGTGGCTCGGAACGGGCAGCGACCGCAAGTTTCATATCGAGCAGCAGAAGAAACGCATCGACGATCTTGAGAAACGGCGTGGCTACAGGGCGCCCCCTAACCCGGATCGCGAAAACGACCCCCAGGATTTGAGCCAGTGCGACGCAATTTTTCTGATCGGCAACGATTTCGTAAGAAGGACATTCGACGAATATCACGGACCGATCTTCCAGATCCCCAATATCGGATTTTCCTTCATTCAGAAATTCAACAGGAATTTTGAACAGGCCAGAAAGAAGTTTCTGTTCATCGGATCGCGCGGCCAGGTTCATAAGGGGCTGGATCTGCTGCTCGAAGTCTTCGGAACGTCGCCGGACCTGGAGCTTTATATATGCGCGAGCGTCGAATATGAGCGCGACTTCGTGAATTGTTACCACCGCGAGCTCTATAAGATGCCGAATATCCATCTGATCGGCATTCTCGATCTCGCCGGCGAAAAATTCAGAACCGTCGCAACCGAATGCGCCTTCGTCGTCCTGCCTTCATGCGCGGAAGGAATCTCCGGCTCCGTCATCGCCGGAATGCAAACAGGACTGATACCCATTGTCAGCCCGGCATCGGGCATCGATGTCGATGACTTCGGAATGCTGTTCGATGACTGCAGCCCGACCTCAATCAGCGAGGTTATTCGGGAAATGAGCGATCTCTCCCCCGTCGAGCTCGAGGAACGAGCCGCCGCGGCAAGACAGGCGACGGAGATCAAATATTCTCCGGAGAACCTGCGGCATACATTCGGGCATGGCGTTCAGGCGCTAATTGAATTGAACCGCCCGGCGGTCCCGGACTAGCATTGATTTTGATTTTTCAAACGGATTGCCCGGTTTCGCGAATATGTATTCGATAACCAGACCGCCCCAGCTGCTCGCCGGTTCTGCGATCCTGGCAACCGCCCTGTTTATCGCGGCGGGCGGTCCCAATGCGATATACCTCTTTACGGCCTGCATGGGTTTCATGGCCGGCACGGCCATCGCATACAGATACCCCGCGGCGATCCTCGCCCTTACGGTACCCTTGGAACAAATAATCGGCCTCGAATTCCAGATACTGAACGACGGCCCGATCGCACTGCAAATTCGCGGTTTGTATATTTATCCAATGGATATGCTGTTGGCGACCATTTTGTCCGCGACGGTCGTTAAAGCCATTATCAACACATCGTTTCTGTCATATTCTATAAGATCCAATGGACTCGCCTGGCTGTTTTTCTTTTATCTGACAGTTGTGTGCATTTTTTCGGTTTCGAGCGCCGGCATAAGTGCAGCCGGCGAATACCGAACCTATTACTCGTCACTTATACTTCTGATATACGCTCTACTGTTTCTTGAAGATCACGATCAGATTTTTCTCGCCTTTCGTCTTGTTACTTATTCGTTCCTGTTACTTATACCGGCAGCAGTCGTAATCGGCCTTGTAGAGTTCAATTTTTCCATTAGCCGTTCAGCTCGTTGGCTTACCGCATCGGGCATGCTCGGGCTGCTGCATGCCGGTATCGGTCTTCTTGTTCTTAAAAAAATGGCCCCTTCGAAATTAAGCGGCATCTTCGTTTACACCGCAATGTTCGCGATCCTGACCCTGGCTATCATCACTTTTAACCGTGCGGTGTGGCTTTCGGCTGCCGTCGCGTTCTGTTTGATGATGATGTTCAAGACAGAGAAAAACAGCCACCTGTACCAGATCGTTCTGGCGTCATTGATCCTGTGCGCAGCATTTGTGATTTTCCTGGCCATCGGATCCCTCATAAACGACTTCGACTCGGCATTCGACAAAAGCATTCTTCTTTTCAAATCGTACAAGGATGACCCGACAGCAATCTGGCGCCTGATGCTCTGGAACAGGGCCATCGAAATGATCGGCGCCGCGCCGGTTTTTGGCACCGGTTTTGGCCGGAGTTTCGCATTCATACTGGGCGACGACCTGATTACGACATCGCCTCATAACTTTTTTCTAACCCTGGGCGTGCAAAGCGGCCTGCTGGGAGGAATTTTGTTTATACTCTTTTTCATAAGAAGCCTGACCAGGCTTTACCGCCAGTTCAAACAAAATTCCTCTCCAGCCATGAGTTCGATCGGTTATGCGGCATTCATAATCACGCTCTCGACGACATTTTATTACGTTGCTTATGCAACCGATCTCTCGACTTTTATCTATCTGGGGCTTGGACTCGCGGCGTGGCAATACGAGAACGGTCGTCGCATAGCCAGGCCGGCCTGATTTACCCGAATCCACGGGATTTTCGTTCGTCAGCGACGATGATCTCGCGACACGCCTGAGGCGGGCAGTAAGAAAACTACCGCCCTGAGCAATTTGCATATCCTCCTTCTCAGGAACAATCGCGCGATGGCGAGTCTCAACTGCGAATGTCGTCCGTTTTTCACGAACAGAATGTAGCTTCCGGCAAGCTTGCTCTCGTAACCGAACCTCTCCGCAATCAATTCCAGCGCTTTCCTGCTGTAAAAGAATATGTGCTGGCCGGTATCCGGCGAGAGGTACCACCAGTCCGTTCCCTGTTCGGAATAGATCTCGGTGCTGACGAAAACGACAGGAGCACCGTGACCGAAAAGGCGGACCACATCTTTTTCCGGGTCGGGCAGATGCTCAAGAACCTCGAATCCTGTCACCAGATCCGGGCTATCGAAATCGGGCTCCGTAAATCCCTGCGCATAAACCGGATCGGCGAATTTGTCCTCAACGAAACAGTTTATGTTGTAGTCGCGCAACAGCCGGCACAGAAAACCGTCTCCGCCGCCGAAATCGACCGCGTTCGTGAGCGCGAAGAGTTTGCATACCACGAATGTGGCGATGAAATTCTCTAGGTTTCTTTGGGCGGCGCCGGTATCGGATCCCGAGAGATTGTTCTTGTAGGCTTCGTCCAGCCAGTAAGGCGGTTCCGTCTGGAGCGAACCGCATTCGACGCATTCGCCGTACGCGACGTCGTATTTGCCGAGGACTTTCAGGCCGAATCTGTTCCGGACCAGACCATGGCAGAGCCGGCACCGGGCATTCTTTTCAGTATCGGGGGAAGGCTGCGACATATCGATTTGGGAAGACCCACTCTTGCAACTTCAAAAATTCGGCAACGCACACGCAAGGATTCGACGCATGCCCAGCCATTCATTCCTATCGCCCGGCGTCGATCGCGCGATCAATCAGCGCGGCAAATGCCGCTTCGTTTACCCCGGAAACACATGGGTAGGGTTCGTTGTCCTCGACAGGATAGATGCACCGCCAGTCGCACCCAAAACATTCCATTTTATGGATGAGGGACTCCGGCAACGCGCCGTCCTCCCCGTCATTCGTCCCGTAGGGCAGGAACCGCCCGTACTGCCCCCCGCCCAGCACGGCAAAGGCCGGCGTTCCCACGGCAGCAGCGACATGGATGCTGCCTGAATCGTTTCCGACCAAAATTCTGGCATGGCGAATAAGGGAGAACAACTCCGTCAGGGATGTTTCGCCAACAAGGTCGACAACCTCTTCCCCATTCAGACATCCCAACAAGGCTTCCGCAATAGGGCGCTCTCCCGAAGTTCCAACCAGAACCGCCTGCCAGCCCGTGCGCTCCTGAACATGGGCGAGAATGCGGGCAAAGCGGTCTTCGGGCCACCGCCGTCCGGGCTGCTCGGTCCCGGGCGCCACGATGAAATAGTCTGGCGCAAGCCTGTCTGATGGCCCGTCGCACAGCTGCGACAGATCGGCTGGCGCCGTCCTGGGCTGTGTTCCGCCGAGCGCGAGGAGAAGAGACATGTTCCGGTCGCTTTCAAAGAGCCGAGCGGGATCGCATTCGATCAAACGCGTATATCCGGCAAGGACGCGGTGGAATTCACAGGCCGAAAGCCCTCCCGTGCTGCCCGCCATCCCGACCCGCACCCGGGCGCCGCTCGCCCTGACGATGGAATCTCCCCAGTACCCGTCATGCGTAAACTGCGCATTGACGGCGATCTCATAGCCTTCCCGCCTCAAGCGGAACAGGAACCCCAAACGGTAAAGCGGCTTCCAGAACATTGAGCGATATTCGATCGGGCGAATGTCGTCCCAGTAGGGCAGCATACCGGCCAACCCCGCCCAGTTCGATTTTACGGCCAGCGTGATCCGATAGGCCGGCGCCGGGTACAGGTCGCGCAGGCCTTTTGCCGTTTCGAGCCACAACAGAAAATCGCCCAGATTGTCGCTTCGTACGACCAGTACGGTTCCGGGTTTCTCGACCGCCGGCAGGAGACCGATAACCCGGTCGATCATGTGCAGCGCGAATGCGTAGACCGGCCGCAGGCCCCGGACCCAGATCGTCCACAGGATTTTCGTTCCGGACACCGCCAATTCGCTGCTTTCTCCCGCGCGCCGTCAGGACACGACCGGATGAACGTCACATAGAACCCGCATCTGTTCCCGCCACGTCACGCTCAAATGTCCCCCGACCATTATTCCCGAACTCCCGCCTTGCCCCTGTCCGCCGCCCCCATGGCGCGCTCGACGGACGGCGAAATCCGGTCAAAGCGCCCATAAAGCTGAACGATCCGGAACTGGTGCAGGACGCGCGAGTAAAAATCCATCCCGGCATGCAGACCGCGTCTCAGTTTTTCGTTCCGCGGCAGACGGAAACCAAGTCCGAAATCGTCCCAGTACTGCCGCAAAACCAGATCCCTTTCCCGGTGGTATCCTTCTTCCTGCCACTGGGAGGAAGTCTTCGTCGCACCGTGATAGCGCAGCGCCGCCAACGTATCGTCAATCCGCTGGAAAACAGCGCCCGACGCGGCCATACGCAACCACCATTCCTTGTCCATCAGGTAGTGCAGATCGGCGCGCGGCGGCCCTACCTTTTCCAGCATCCTTCTCCGGACAAAGGCCTCAGGCTGCATGATCGGCGTCCAGAAAAGCGCTTCGTCGCGGTTGAAGTCGATATCGCGACGCGTGCCATGGCGAACGCCGGCAGTATCGACGATTCCGCAGCTTCCGTGGACGACATCGACCGAAGGCATACGCGAAAACACTTCCGCCACGCGCGCGAAGGCGCCCGGAAAATAAATATCGTCAGAATTCAGCCATCCGATAATATCGCCGGTTGCCCGCGCCATCCCCTTTGCCAGCGCATCGCTCTGCCCCTGGTCCGGCTCGCTCACCCAGTAGGCGACCCTGTCAGCGCGTTCGCGAATGACGTCGACGGAACCGTCTTTCGACCCGCCATCGATGACGATGTATTCCAGCTCCGGATAGCCCTGATCCAGAACACTGTCCATCGCCGCACCGAGAAACGCGGCCTGCTCGTACGATGGCGTGACAATCGAAATCTTCGGTGCGTTTTCCGTCATGAAACTCTTCGCCAACTCTTCTTCCTGGACCTCGTTCCGGATCAGGTCGTCAAATGCACAACCCCTTGAGAACCCGGCGTCTGAACCCGACCGCGCGCTCAATGTCCGGCGAGTTTTCGGCCGACAGGTCCATCGCGGAATTCACGCAGTAGGCCGCCAGCAACCCGTACCAGGCCTCGTCGGAAACATCGTGTCCCAGCCCCGAGGGCGGCTCCGGGCGCCAGGGCTTACCCAGGGAACTGGCCGTCTGTACCATGAAATGCATAACATCCCATAAAACAGGGGCATCTTCGGTTCCCCTTTCCCAATCGAAAACGAAAAGTCCGTTTTCTCCAACTTTCGTATTCCATGGGGCGAAATCGCCGTGCGACCACCCGAACCGCACCTGCACTCCCCTCAATTTTTTTGTCGCCCAGTCGAGGCATCCCGACCAGAAATCCAGATCCGCCCCTTCCCCTCCGATCAGACGGCCTTCCAGTTGAGCCAACAGGCTGTCGGCGAATCGATTACGATCCTCCTCCGGATTGAGGCGCTCGAGGAATTCGAAATGTCGCCTGTCGAGATCGGCAGGGCCGGCACAATTGGGGCCCGGTTCTGTCAGCAGAAAAGCCATGCCGCACTCCTCGCCCTCATGCAGCAATTCGGGAATCGTCCCGCCGCACCGTTCGCGAAGCCGCCTCAGCGTAACCGCTTCATTGCGGATCCTTTCGCATGCGCCTTCCGAATTTGCGATTTTCAGATAGCCCAGTATCTCTCCGTCAAGCCGCATGATCTGGTATGTCGTCTTCTGGAACCTGCCCGGACATCCAGCGGAAACGGAAAAGGCGAGATTCCGCGTACCGAACACTCCCTCAAGAACCGCCTCGAGACGCGAGACCGCAAAATCGACCGCAGGCTTTTTGCCCGGCAGCAATGCCGCCCCGCCCCACCTCGACAGGGACTCTACGAAGATCGCCTTGGTAAGCCGGCCGAGCCGGGCATATGGCACATATACGTCCAGGCTGTTGGACAGCATGCGGCCGTGGCTGACAGGCACCCACCATCGGGGATTGCCCGGCGTCGGGAGAGGAGCGAGCAGCAGTTTGTCGTTTCCGGCCAATGGACCTGTGTTCTCCACCGAATATCGGCATCAACGCCGCTTCAATTCTAGACACGCCCGGTATTATGGCCCCAACAGGTTATGATTTGTTGATATATCACAGATAGGTTTGCGCCAACCGATTTGCGGACGACAGACGCCGAGGCTGACTGGCGAATTGCGGGAGTCGTTCCACTCGCACTATTATCGACGCACCCGTCCCGCGACGCTTTGCCGGGCAAGGCCGTAAATTGCGACGTCGCGGGCTTTATCATCGATTTTCAGACTCAAAACCGGACCCAACATTTACAACCATGGCATCGGGACCTGACAGAAATAACGGCGCATTCGAATCGTCGCTGAACGCCGCATACGAATCGGTGTTTCGCGCCCTGGAAGGCCGTCCCCCCGATGCTGCGAAGGGAGAGGCTGTCAATCGGCGCGAGGCTTTCTATTTCGAAGTCGCGGCCGGCCTTGGCGTGCTCGAAAGCGGCCGTTCGGCGCTCGATCTCGGGGCCGGGATGTCGTGGTTCGGATCGATCGCTTCCGAACTCGGCCTCACCGTTAGCGTCGTGGACGACTATGGCGGCGGCGGCGGAGTCGATATCGCCAACAGAAAGGCAAGCCTCGAAACCCTGGACGCGTTTCGCCGGAATTTCGGCGTCTCGATATACGAACAGGATCTCCTCGTCGACCCACTGCCCCTGAGCGACGACAGCATAGACATCGTCACCTGCTTTCACAGTCTCGAACATTGGCACCATTCCCCCAAGAAACTTTTCTCTGAAATTCGCCGGGTCTTGCGTCCCGGAGGATATCTCTTCATTGCGACGCCAAACGTCGTAAACCTCAGAAAAAGAATCCATGTTCTCCTCGGCCGGACGAATTTGAGCGAATTGACGGAATGGTACGACGAGCCCGTTTTCCGCGGACATGTCCGGGAGCCGACTGTAGGAGACCTTCATACGCTGATGTCCTGGAACGAATTCGAAATCGTTTCGACCTTCGGGCGAAATTTTATCGGAGAAGACAGCATCGTCCTGACCCGCTCGTTCGGACGGCTGGCAGGACTGGTCGCCAAAATCAGCGAACCGGTGCTCAAGCGATTCCCTACGCTATGTTCGGACATACATGTTGTCGGACGAAAGACATGAGCCTACCGGACGGATGGGCAGCCCCCCGTCGCTGCCGCCGATGAATGCGAAAATACCGCTGGTCCTCGAACATTACCGGCAACCCGGCTGAGAGTTCCTGCTTCCTGCCGCCGCAATCGGCGCAGCGCCGTCGATGGAGAAACGAAACCGGTTCGCCAGACCTTCGGGCCGGCCGGTCCGGAGCACCCGGCACAGACTGCAGAAATCCCATGTCCCGGTCCATCGGTCCGGAAAAACAGCAGACGGCCGCTGCAGGCGAATTTGAGGAAAAACCCGGGCCCGAAGCCGTTGCGGTATGTCGCGGCAGGTAACGAAGGGCCGCTCAGACCCTGACAGCAGCCTCACCGTTTTCTGAAACGGCTTCGCGATAGATCCGGTTCATCTGGTCGATTTTCTTATCCCAGGAAAAATCCAGAGCAATTGCCGGCGCCTCGCTGCTTTTTGTTTCAAGGACAGACGGGTCCACGACCAGACCCGACAGGGTTCTGCGAATTTCCCTGCTCGTCTGAGCCGGACTGCGCGCCGGAACCAGTATTCCTCCGCCCCTTGCCAGAAGTTCCGACGGCCCGGCGAGATCCAGGGCCAGAACCGGCAACCCTAGCGACAGGGCCTCCGATATCGCCGAACTGCCGCTATCGCGCAGGCTGGGAAAGACCAGCAGATCTGCCTCCGCCATGAGTTCGAACAGCTCGTCCTTTGGCCGTCTTCCCAGGAAGGACACACATTCTTCGATACCGTGACGAGCGACCAGCTTTTGCAGACGCGGCAGATCGGGACCGTCGCCGACAAAATCGATATGTAGCCGTTTTTTGTCATCATCCGGCAAACCGGCGACGGCCTCGATTACAAGATTGAGCGGGCGCATTCTGACAAAACTTCCAACCGCGAGAAGCCGGAGCCGGTCGCTTTGCCGCCTCACCCCACTCGGACTTTTGCTCCCGGTTTTTATCTGACCGGGATCGATCGCGTTTGCCGGCAGCAGATCGTAGCGTCTTGGAACCAGGCGCTGCAGGCGGCCCAGTGTCTGCCGGTTCGAAACCACGACCCGCGCGGACTGTTTTAGGGTTCGCCTTATGGACGGAAAAAAAGGCATGACCGCGTTTGCCGCCCGTCTGACCAGTTCCAGAACTGCGCCGCCGCCAAGAGCGAACACCATACCCGCGGGAACTTCTTCTAGCCCCGCAATCGGTCCCCACACGAATGGCGGATTTCCCGGGCGCGCCAGCAAACCGGGAATTCGATAGGTGTGAAACGTCGTCTGGTGGACCAGATCGAACCTGTCGGCAGCAAGGACTTTCTGCCCCAGCCGGGCGGCGTAGCGCTGCCAAAGCTGCAGGTGGACGGCCTGCCCCAGCGGGCCAAGACGTCGAAGCCATTGAAATCCGCGAACCTCTACCGGCAGCATCGAGAGACTGTCCGGCCTCAGCCCATCGCTTTCGGCGATCCGCTGAGCCTGCGTGATAACGGTTACCCGATGAAATTCGGAAAGGCGCCGGGCCCACTCCCACCCCAGGAAATGTTCGCTGGTCCGGAGCGGGCTGCAGGCATAAGCCACCATCAAAATGTTCAGCGGGCGTTCCTGGTCGTCCATCGCCTCACACAGATCAAATCCCGTTTGGAAAAGACGAAAATTCTATTGACCGGATCCGTTCCGGATCGGGCATTCAGGCGCGCCCAGCTTTCTCGCCGTCTCGTAGGCTCCAAGAATATTGTCCTCGATCGAACAGTAGATCCAGCGCCCGAACCGGCCGATGGAATGAATGTCCATGGCCTCGAGGCGCTCGATCATTGCCGCCGATTTTTCGCGGGCTTCCCGCGTAACGTGGACATACGCCGGATCCATCAGGACGGTTTCATGATCGACCAGCCTGTGGTCGCCGATGATGCCGATCCGCGTCAGGTCCTCTAGCGTCCGCTCCAGTAGCGACGCCTCCGAAAATTCCGCGCCCTGTTCGAGGCTTATTTCGACATAGAGGCTCATCCGGTCCTGCCCCAGGATGTTGTCGTAGAAACCGACCCGATAGAACACATAGTCGGCTTCGGGAAAATAAATCCAGTGATCGTCTACCGGAGACGGGCCGTCGAATCCAAGGTTAAAGACCAGCACCTTGTTCGCTGTCAGTTCTCCCGCCAGCGTCCCCATCCCCGCCATCTCCAGCGTCTGCGGCAGAGGGCCGGTTACGATCAGACGATCATATCGTTCTTCACCGCGGCTGGTCCGGACCAGCCGTCTCGCCGGATCGATCGCTTCGCATGCCGTTTCCAGCCTTATGACCGACTGCGGCACCCTGCATTCAAGCGCCTCGACATAGGCCTTGGCGCCGCGCCGATGATAGGAGAAATTCTGATTGTAGGTCTGCGAAGCCTGCCTGCCCGAAAGCATGAGCAGCAATTCGTCGAAATCGATATGCGGGAAGAACCGTCCCATCGCTTCGCGGTCCAGACGGTCCAGGGCGATCCCGTACAGCTTTTCGTTATAGGGTCTGAAAAATTCATCTGTCAGCCAGGAACCGTATCGGCCGTAGAGCATCGCAAGAAAGGATTCATACGCGCCCTCTGATAGGTCGGCCTTCTGCGCATCGTAAATTTCCGCCAGACAGCGTAAGAAATCCTGTTTGGGAAGCTGGTCGATATGGAACTGCAGCGGCGCATCAATGCGATTTCCCGCCAGGTAAACGCTGGACTTCTTCTCGACCGTGAGAACCTCCGACCGGTCGATATGCTCGCAGACATAATCCGCCACCGAGGCATTTCTGAAGTGAAAGAAATGCCCGGAGTAATCCCAGACGAAACCGTTTCGGCTGATGGTCCGGCAATATCCGCCGACCTCCGCCTCCCTCTCAATGAGAAGGCAGTCGCTGCTATTCGCAAGGAACCCCGCCGCCGCCAGGCCGCTGATTCCTCCACCCACAATGACCACTCGCTCCTTCGACAAATTTCCGGTTTCCCTGTTGCTTGGATCTATTTCAGGCGCGATTGCCCGGCGCGGTTTCTTTTGCGCCTCTCAAATCGCCGTATAACGTTTCGAAAAGCCTGTCCCGGACGGACTCTGCCGTTTCCGAACCGCAGTCGATCGTCAGACCGCCTCGTGTCCGTTCTGCGACCGAAGCGTACATGCGCGCTTGCTTGCGTCCTTCCTCGGCGCTCAGTTCCCCCTTGCGCGCAACCAGAACATCGGCGTTCGCGGTCAGAAAGACCGTGCGATCGGGATTCGGAACCAGCCAGCCGACAGTCTTCATTAACCGCATCGGCAAATCAATCCCTCGAATTCTGGGATCGACAAGGTAGTCAGCATAGTACCTGTCGAATATGACGAACTCTCCCCGCGCCAGCAGCGGCCTTACCTTCAGCCAGTACCCTAATTGGTAATCGAATAGGAGATAAATAAGTCTGAACAGGGACTTGGCCCGGCCGATTCGCTCTTCGTAGCGTCGCGTTCCTTCCATTTCCCTGCGCCGCTCGGCCCCGACGGGCAAAAGCCTGTTCAGCCTTGGAAGCAGATAGGGCCGCGTATGAAACGTCTTCGACGAAACCAGCAGGCGCCGCTCGACACGATTCCTCAGAAGCGAAACGACCGTCGATTTTCCACTCCCGTCCGGACCGCAGAACGCCCAGCAGCGACCGGCCGGCCGGATATAGCCGGCCGCACCGTCCTTCAGCTTGGCTGCGGCGACGGCGAGCAATTCCAGGGGGCGGTACCGAAGCGCGCCATACAGGGCTTCCCGCCAAGACGGTGCCGTCAAGTCAGTTTCCAGGTTCTGCAGAAGCCCCTTCCCTGCCTCCCTGCCGGCGACAGCTTCAGCAATTGCGCCGGCTTCCGCAGGGGCATTCTTCAGAGCCCCAAGCCAGGCGGCGCGGTAGACCGGTTTGACCTGCTCCAGCTCGCGGTGAACGAGAAATGGTTCGAGAAACGATACCGCTGCCGCACAGACCGGTGTCAGCCACCGGCCTCGCTCGTCGTCCAATACCTGATTCGACAGAAACGCACGATCGATAATCGGTATGCCCCGCGCGGTAATCGACCTGTGAAAATCGATCTGCAGGAACCGTTCCTCGTCCGCCAGCGCCGGTGCAGACAGTGAAAGGAAACAGGTCATCAGGTGGCCCCGTTTGACAGTGACCGTTACTTCCCAGCCCTGACGAGCGGCAATCCCGGAGAGCGATCCGGAGAGCGACCGCCAGGACCCGCCGCATGCAAATACATCGAGGTCATGGCCCTGCAGGTGCGGGTAGCGATCGAACTCCTTGTACAACCTGATCGGAAATTCGGCCGAGAGGGACGCGCGCCCCAGCGCGATCAGCAGTTCTTCCTTCGCCTTACTGTCAGACATGGACCGCTCTCCGGTCGTACGAACTTCCCTCCCGCGAGAGATGTCTCATGCGCCCCCTGCGCCGATACGATCCCGCAATCCGCTATAGAGCGCTTCGGGCAGAATTTTCTTCCCAAGAGACTTGAGATGGTACGGCCAAACTGCCGCCCTGCCCTCGAGAATTCTCTGAAACCGCGCAGGCGTATGAAATCCCGTGACCGGAAGCGCGGGCAAAAGCCCTGTCATGCCGCCTGGTGCGTATCCCCACCTCATCGTGCGTACCGACCGATATCCCGCATCTAGCGCTGCCCGAACGCTGCCGGCATCGTGGTAACCGCCCGGAAACGCAAACCAGTCGACCGGGCCGCCGGCGAACTCCTCGAGCTCCCGCTTCGACACGATACACTCCTCAGCAGCTTCCTCCGGCGACAAGCGGTCGAACCGCCTGTGCGTTCTCGAATGAGAACCGATCGCGTGACCGCGCCCTGCCAGACTGCGTATCTGCTCGACGGTCAGATATCCATCGCGTCCGAGCCGGTCGAGAATGACGAAGAACAGCCCCTTGAGCCCGCGCTCCTCCAGGATCGATGCCGCCATCCAGTGGCTTTCATCGCCATCGTCAAAGCTGATAACGATCTGCAATCCGTCCGCCAGCGTATGCCGTTCGCCGGAACTCTCCTGCCGCAGGCTTTCAACCGCCTCCATCTGCGCCCGAAACGCATCGGTCGTCACATCGTTCATGCGCTCGCGCCTGTTGCCCGGCACGACCCGATGGTAGGTCAGGATCGCCGCTTTCCCCGAAGCCGCCTTGCCAGCGCTCGAGGTCATCACCGGCGACGCAAAACAAACGTGAGATGGGAACTGCCAAGATCCTCCAGCTCGTAACCGGCATATTCCTCATGCGGCGGCAAGCGCCTGATTGCCGCGATCTCGGCTTCAGTCGGATGCTCGACGTCCCAAATCTCCCTGTCGAATGGCAACGCATCGACAACGCGCCCGAAATCCGATGCACGCAAACGGTTATAGGTCATTTGCTTCGAGTTGAAATATCTCTCCCAGACCGCCCGGGAATATCGAAGAAAGTTGAAACGCGAAAGGCTGCCATCGGCGTCCGAATACAGGTCGTAAAGGTGAATTATAGCAATGAAATAACCGCCGGGTTTCAAAATCCGGGCGATCTCCGCAAAGATTCCAGGAATGGCATCCGGCGGAGGATGCAGCAGGGACTGCGTCGCCGTTACAAGCGATACCGAGCCATCCGCAAGAGGGAGTTCCGCCGACGGAACAGGCGCCCGATACTCGACCCCGATCGTCTCCAGATAATCGTCCAGTGACCGCCCTTCGGGCATCGGCAGCGGACGCCGCGTATGCGGCCCGGCGTCGGCCTGACGAAGAAGGTCTGCGACCCCGAAGACGATGTCGGCCTCCGCGCCCCTCTGAATGTCCACAAGGACCTGGCGATTCCATCCCCACTGATAGAAAAGCAGGGGAACGGTGAAGTGCCAGCCGGCACCGTAATCGACGAGAATTTCGTCTTTCAGATCGTCGCCGATCCCGACCTTTTCGAACATCTCAAGATAATTGCAGGCAACGTCTATGCGCTGCTGAACCTGTGCCATCCTGGGAATAATGGAGCCTGTCACATGCCTCTGCGCCCAGGCGTAAAGGGACGCGCCGCCGGGCAGAACGGACAGCCCATGCTGTGCGACGATTTTGCTATAGAATTTTATCATTTGCGACTGCCGGATAATGCCTGTTCACGCGCATGAAATTGGTTAACAACCGAAAAATACCGTAGCGAATTCGTCATGAGCACGCGGGAGACACGACGCGCATGCCTTGAGGCGCCGACAGAATTCGATCGACATGAGGCAAAAGCAGCTCCGCGACACGCCGCGCGCCGAGGGTATTGAAGTGAACATCATCGTAGAAGATTTCGAAGCTCTTCGGCAGTTTCGAATCCAGGTCCACGAAATAGTGCCCCGCATCGCAGACCGCTTTTTCTAACCAACTGTTATATAACGCTGAAATGTAAATCATGTCGTCGAGACTTTGCGTTGTCCCTGCTCTTGGCGGCGTCATCCAGAAACTGCGGAGAAATGGCCTTGTCGCCTGCCTCGAATAGCCGTTGGGCTGATTTGTAAAAAGGCATTTCAAACCGTTGTCCCGGCAGACCCGAAAAATATCGGTAACCGTACTCGCATAATCCGCCGAAACCGTTTCCGGGCGGAAAGTCCGTGCCTGCGGACGTTTGAACAGCGCATCGCGCTTGCCGAGATAGAAATCTCCGTTCTCGGTCACCACTTCAACCGGAGCGGCAATGCGATCCCTGCCTCTTGCCAGCGACACCAGACGTTCCGCCGCCTTGGATAATGGAAACCGTGCAAGATCGAAATAAACGAGAAGATTAAAATGCTTCATGAGACCGGCTGTCGACCCCGCGGCCAGAGACTGGCTTATGTGGTTATTCCAGTCGTTCACCCCCATCATGAAGACGACCAGTTTCGGGCCGAACCGGACGATGACCTTCAAGGTATCGAGATGCTGCCTCGCCCGCAGTCCGGACACGCCTGTATTGATGACCTCTACCCCGCCAAATTTGCGTCCCAGAGACGATTGCAGGATCGCTCCGGTCGTTCTCGCATCATCGATAAAAATCTGCTCGGTCGTCGATCCCCCGATCATAAAAATCCGGTTCGGGGCCCCTCCGCTATAATCGGGTTTCGCGGTTGTGCGGAATCCCATGGCATCGGTCGAAATTCGCTGGCGACCGGAAATTCCCTTGAGGATATCCCCGACGACATTGATTTCGCGGACCATGTCTGGCGGAAGGTGCTTGAAAGGCGGTTCAAAAACGGAGAAGTAGGCAAGTGGCGGTTGCAATATGATAACCAGCCCCAGGCTGACGCCGATCTGTCTTGAATACAGGTGCCTGATCCAGCAAAGAACTACGATCAAAAGCGCGACGGCGAGATAGATCAGTAATGCCGTATCGAATCCGGTATTCAGAACAACCAATAAATTGAAGACGAGAAACCCGCCCAGATACAACGCCATCAATACGGAAAATCTGGCCGGTTTCTTCATTTCATCCGCCATGCGACGCACGAACTCGCTCTGCGCTCTTCCTGCCCGCGACCGGCAGGGTAGAGATCAAGACGACGCATCCGCCGCTGCCCGATACCACCCGTAGGCATCTTCAATGCCATCCCGGAGCCCGGTCGGAGCGGACCAGCCCATTCGCTGCAACAACCCGACATCGAGGAGTTTTCTCGGGCTGCCATCGGGCTTGGAGCGGTCGAACTCGAACGCGCCCGCAAAACCGACCACATCCGCGATAAGCTCCGCCAGCCCCGCGATCGAGATCTCCTCGCCCGAACCGATATTGACGTGCGATTCCCCGGAATACGCTTTCATCAGAAATACGAGCGCATCCGCACAATCGTCGACGTGCAGGAACTCCCGGAGCGGCGTGCCGGAGCCCCATATCTCGACCGACGACGCACCGGTGCGGGCGGCCTCATGAATTTTCCGGATCAGCGCTGGAACAACATGACTGCTCGTCAGGTCGAAATTATCTCCCGGCCCATACAGATTGTTCGGCATCGCCGAAATAAAGTCGCATCCGTATTGTCTCCGAAAAGCCTGGCAGAGTTTGATGCCGGCAATTTTGGCCACGGCGTACCACTCGTTGGTGGGCTCAAGAGGGCCGGTCAGCAAGGCATCTTCCGCCATGGGCTGTTCCGCTTCGCGGGGATAGATACACGCCGACCCCAGAAACATCAGCTTTTCAACACCGATGCGCCGGCACGCTTCGATGACGCTGGTTTCAATAACGAGGTTGTCATAAAGAAATTCGGCCGGCCGTGTGTCGTTGGCAAGGATGCCTCCAACCGTCGCGGCCGAAAGGAAAACCGCGTCGGGACGCGTATCGGAAACCCAGCGTTCCACGTCGGCCTGACGTCTCAGGTCCAGATCGGATCGAGCCACCGTCACGATTTCGCAACCTTCTGTCGCGAGGCGTCTCGCGATCGCGCTCCCGACCATCCCGAGATGCCCGGCGACCCAGACCCGCTTGTCGGCAAGGGAGTATGGAAGGGCGTTAATCGCCATGTCTCGAGTGCTCCAAGCCAATCGTATCCAGATCGGATTCGACCATATCCCTCACCAGTTCCTCGAAATCGATGCGGTGGCGCCATCCCAGCACGCGCCGGGCCTTGCTGGCGTCGCCGCGCAGGATGTCCACTTCGGCGGGCCGGAAATATCGAGGATCGATTTTGACAAGGACCTCGCCGGTTGCAGCGTCGATACCTGCCTCATCGACGCCGGCACCCCGCCATTCGATGGTTTTTCCGACTACCGAAAACGCGTGCTCCACGAACTCCCGGACCGTGTGGCTCTCTCCCGTAGCGAGAACATAGTCGTCGGGTTCGTCCTGCTGGAGAATAAGCCACATGCCTTCGACATAATCGCGGGCATGTCCCCAGTCGCGCTCGGCATCGAGATTTCCGAGATAGAGCCGCTGTTGCAGGCCTTTCTCGATAGCGGCGACGCCGCGGGAAATTTTACGCGTAACGAAAGTTTCGCCTCTTGTCGGACTCTCATGATTGAAAAGAATGCCGTTCGACGCATGCAGGCCGAAGGCCTCCCTGTAGTTTACTGTGATCCAGTACGCATAAAGCTTGGCGGCGCCGTAGGGACTGCGCGGATAGAACGGCGTCGACTCGTTCTGCGGAACCTCCGCGGCCTTTCCGTACAGTTCGGATGTCGAGGCCTGGTAGAACCGCGTCACCTTCTCCCGGCCCAGAATCCGGATCGCTTCCAGCATGCGGAGCGTACCGAGGCCATCGGCATTGGCGGTGTACTCGGCGGTCTCAAAACTGACCTGAACGTGGCTCTGAGCCGCAAGGTTGTAAATTTCCGAAGGCTGGGTTTCCTGAACGATCCGGATAAGGTTGGTGGCGTCCGTCATGTCCCCGTAATGCATGAAGAAAGCGACGCTTTTCTCGTGGGGATCCGCGTACAGGTGATCCACGCGGGCGGTATTGAAAGACGACGAGCGTCTTTTAACGCCGTGAACCGTATACCCTTTTTTCAGCAGAAACTCGGCCAGGTACGCTCCATCCTGCCCGGTTATCCCAGTAATGAGCGCTACTTTTTCTGTCATACCGATCGCCGGAACCATCCCGTTCCGACCTCCTCCAGTTCAAAATCAGCAATTATCGCGTACACGAAAAGTCGCCATGACGGGGACCACGAATATTCAAGACAAGAATCAATCGAAACTCCGAATGCCCAGTTTCTCAAGGAACAGGTAATACAGAAATAGAGGGTTGTTCCTTAGGTAACGTTTCCAGAGGCGCGCCGGTTCCTGCAGCAATCGATACAGCCATTCTAGCGCCAGGCGCTGCATCAGGCGAGGCGCACGGCTGATCTTGCCGGTATTGTAATCGAACGCCGCGCCGACGCCGATCAGGACCGGCGCCCGCAGCAGCGGTCGAAATTCTGCCATCCACCTTTCCTGCTTCGGAGTGCTCAACCCGACCCAGACGATATCGGCACCGCTTTCGTTCAGGATATCGACGACATCGCCCTTCTCGGTTGGCGACAGGGGACGAAAAGGCGGGCAGTACGTACCCGCGGTCTCCATGCCCGGAAAACGGCGGGTCATCTCGGCTGCCAGCTCCTCGGCGACGCCCTCGGCGCCTCCGTAATAGAACGACGATTTTCCCGCCTCCGACAACAGCCGGCACACTTCGAGCATCAGATCCGGACCGAACACCCGGGTCACGTTTCGATGTCCTGCAGCCCGAGACAGCCAGACAAGCGGCATCCCGTCGGGCACACACAGGCTGGAGCTGTTGAGAACGGTCTTAAAACCCGGGTCCTCCTGCGCTTCCATTACGCCATGTACGCCGGTGACCGTGACGAAGGACGCCTCCTGTTCGACGATGCGTTCCAGGATCGATCGAGCTGCTTCCTCAAGCGAAATGGCGCTGACACGCACGCCCAGCACAGGGGTATGAGCAAAAGGCTGGGACATGTTGCAGGAACCCGGTGCTAGACCTCGTCAGGACCAGTAAATCCGGCATGTCGGCCGGTAACCGAATTTTCGGTCAGCCAAACAGCCGATCTGCGGAGATATGTGAGGAATATCATGTCTAACGCCGGTCAAAAGATATATTTTATGGCATTAGCACCGCATAACGATTACTAGTATAATAAAATTTTAATGTCATGCGCACAGGATCGAGCTCCTTGCATTCGAACTCGCAATTAACCCTGCCCGGTACAACGCCCAGCAGAGCGAAGTTTGCGCAAATGACGGCCTCAACAAACCGGTGGATGTCAAAGTGAGCGATCAGAACAAAACCGATTTAATTCTCGTCGCGGGCGGCGGCGGTTTTATTGGCGGGCACCTCGTCAGCCATCTTCTTTCGCAAGGACACACGAACATCCGGTCGGTAGACATAAAACCGATGGAAGACTGGTATCAGGTCTTTCCAGAGGTCGACAACCGGCAGCTCGATCTCCGCGAAATCGACGCGTGCAGGAAATCCGCCAAAGATGCCGTCACCGTCTACAATCTGGCGTGCGACATGGGCGGGATGGGATTCATCGAGGCGAACAAGGCGCTTTGCATGATTTCGGTCCTGATCAATACGCATCTGTTGATCGCTGCGCGCGACAGCGGCAGCGTGCGGAAATATTTCTATTCGTCTTCCGCCTGCGTCTACAACGCCGACAAGCAGACCGCCGCCGACGTCATTCCGCTGAAGGAAGAAGACGCCTATCCCGCCATGCCTGAGGACGGGTACGGCTGGGAAAAACTGTTCAGCGAACGCATGTGCCGTCATTTTTACGAGGATTTCGGCGTCGATTCACGGGTTGTCCGTTTCCACAACGTGTACGGTCCGCACGGAACCTGGGACGGCGGACGCGAAAAGGCGCCAGCAGCAATCTGTCGAAAGGTCATCGAAGCGAAGCTGAGCGGCCGCCACGAAATCGAAATCTGGGGCGACGGCGGACAGACCCGGAGCTTTATGTTTATCGACGACTGCCTGTACGGCATGGACCGTATCATGGCGTCGGAGTTTCGCGCGCCCCTGAACCTGGGAAGCGATCAGCTCGTAACCATCAATCAACTGGTTGATATCGCCGAATCGATTGCAGGCATTAAGCTCAAGCGCAATTATGACCTTGACGCGCCGAAAGGCGTAAGAGGCCGCAACAGCGACAACGACCTGATCAAGGACGTTCTCGGCTGGGCGCCATCCACAAGTCTCGAGGACGGTCTGGCGGTCACTTACGGGTGGATATTCGACCAGATGATCAACGGCATCAAGAGCAAGGAAGCCGTGTAAGCCGGATCGGCATATCGTCTGCCCGGCGAATGAAGAATCGATTGGCTATGGATTTTCAATGTCGCCAGAGGGCCACATAGAACCCGACGTAATCGAACGTGCGTCCGTCGAAATCGACAGGACCAAAGCCGTCCGGGCAGGATTCCGCGAGCACCGCTGGGTACCGGCGGTTATGATTCTGAGCGACATCGTCATGCTTGAGCTTTGCCTGTATCTGGGCTGGCTGACGCGTGCCGCCCTGAACGTCTGGCTGCCGATACCACTGTATTTTCCGGTCTATGGCGGCATTACAGCAGGCGTTCTCGTCCTTCCCGTCGCTTTCTATCTGATGAACCTTTACCCGGGTTACGGCATCGGAGACGCAGAGCGGTTGCGGCAGCAGGAGACGGGAATCGCGATTGTGTTCTCCAGCCTGCTGATATGGGACTATCTGGCTCAGGATGGCACCTGGTCCCGCGGCATATTGCTGGCGACCTGGCTCTATGCGGCGATCCTTCTTCCCATCAGCTACGCCTATATCCGCCGCACTCTCATATATTTCGGGCACTGGGGCACGCCGGTCATGGTCGTCGGGGCGCGGGATGCCGGCGCGTCGCTGATCAGGAAATTGAATCAGGACCCCAAGCTTGGCCTCCGGCCGGTCGGCGTACTCGACCATAATGCGCATCTCGTAGGCTCTTCTGTTTCAGGCGTGCCCGTCCTCGGCACATTGGCGAGGTCATCCGAATTCTCCCGGTCGGTAAAAATCTGCGCCGTCGCCATGCCCGAACTGAACGGCGCCCAACTGGCCGAACTCAGCGCAAAATTGCCATTTCCCCGGATCGTTCTGATGCCCGATTTCGGGACGCTCCAGAGCACCTGGATCATGCCGCGGGATCTCGGCGGCGTACTCGGGCTGGAACTAAAGAAAAACCTGCTGCTTCGCCATAATCAGATCATCAAGCGAATACTCGATCTTTGCCTGTGCGTTCCCCTTTTCATACTCGTGACGCCATTGCTGCTGTTTCTGTGCCTCGGAATTTTTGTCGTCAGTCCGGGCAATCCGGTCTACCGCCAGACGCGGGAGGGAGCCGGCGGCAAGGACTTCCAGATGCTCAAGCTCAGAACGATGTATCCGGACGCGGACGAACGTCTCGAACGCTATCTCGACGAAAACCCGGAACGGCGGCTCGAATGGGAGCGCTATTTCAAGCTGCGCGACGATCCGAGAATTCTCCCTGTCATCGGCACCTTCCTGCGGCAAAGCAGCCTAGACGAGCTGCCGCAACTGTTGAATGTCCTGAAAGGGGAAATGAGTCTCGTCGGCCCGCGGCCGTTTCCGCACTACCACCTTGCGAAATTCGCCCCCGAGTTTCGCGAGCTGCGCCGCAGCGTACCGCCAGGCATCACCGGACTCTGGCAGGTTGAAGTCAGAAGCGATGGCGATGTAGCGCTACAGGAGCGGCACGACAGCTACTACATCCGGAACTGGTCGTTATGGCTGGATATCCTGACCCTGTTCCAGACGATCGTTGTCGTCGTTTCGAAAAAAGGGGCCCGTTAGTTTCCGGTCCTCGCAACACCGTTTAATCTGTCGCTAACCCGTGGCTCCATCGGCACCTGCCAAGAGGCAATTGTGTCGATCGGGTCCCCAGGGCTTCTGAACAGACAGAATTCAGGTGGCAATGAAATACCGACGTTTCGGCCGCACCGGCCTCAAGGTCTCCGAGATCGCCTTCGGCGGCGGGCGGTCCGGCGGCATCCTGATCGATGCCGACGCAGAAACCATGCGCGACGCGGTGCGACGCGCTCTGGATCACGGGATCAACTGGTTCGACACCGCGCCGCAATACGGCAACGGCAAGTCCGAAGAGGCGCTGGGCTGGCTTCTGTCCGAAATCGACGAAGAACCCTACGTCTCGACCAAGGTCAAAATCGATACCGACAAGGACAGCGACATTGTCGGCCAGGTCGAACGCAGCGTCGAGGAAAGCCTGACAAAGCTGAAACGGGATTCGGTCGACCTGCTGCAGCTCCACAGCCCGATCCGGGAAAGATCGGGCGGCGGACCTCTCACCGCCCGTGACGTTCTGCGCGACGGCGGCGCGGCGGAGGCACTCGAACGCATGCGCGATCAGGGCATGACCCGCTTTATCGGCCTCACTGCACTGGGCGACGCGGCCGGCACGCGGGAAGTAATCGACAGCGGCCGGTTCGATGCCGCTCAGGTCTATTACAACATGCTCAACCCCAGCGCTGCCCGGCCCATGCCGCCTGCCTGGCAGGGCGCCGACCTGACCGGAATTGTCGATGCCTGCAAACGGCACGACGTGGCCGTCATGGCGATCCGGATTTTTGCCGCCAGCTATCTAGCAACCCCGCAACGAACCGGCCGGGAAAGCATCCTGACCTCGAATACCGCGCCCGAATCCGAAGAGCGCATGGCGGAAGCGCTGTTTGCAAGACTGGGCGAGGAGTACGGCACGCGCGCGCAGACCGCGCTCCGCTTCGTGCTCTCGAACGATGCCGTTTCAACCGCGATCGTGGGCCTCTCGGAACCGGCCTATATCGACGATGCAGCCGCGGGCGTCGACCTGGGACCGCTTCCGAAGAATACCTTTGAAGATATTGAAAAACTTTATGAAACGAATTTCGTCACGGCCTGATTATTGACGGCGATCGGCCAGCGAATACTGGCGCAGGATTTCCCCGACCGAGATCCTGAAATCGGCGAAAATTTCCGATTTGCCGAGCGCCTGCGCCAGATTGTGGTCGGCGTTTTCACGCCAGCGCCGAACCGCCTCTTCGTCCCGCCAGAACGACAGCGACACGTACTTGTTGTCGGTGACGAGACTCTGAAACCGCTCGACCGACAGGAAACCGTCGATCTTCTCCAGTTCCGGACGCAGTTCGGCCGCCAGATCGAAATAGCGCTGTCCGATCTCCGGCTTCACGGTTACTTCGAAGACGACAACGATCATCGCCCGTCTCCTCTCAATGCGGGTTGTAGATGCCGCCGTTCACCTGAATCGTCTGGCCGCTGATATAGGTCGCCCCCGGCCCCACCAGAAAGCGGATCAGATCGGCCATGTCCTGCGGCACGCCCAGCCGTCCCATTGGCGGCTTCAGATCGTCGGGATGCGAGCTTTCCGGAGCGTTGGCGCTCCGCACCGTGTCGAACACGCCGACCACGACGATATTCGCCCGGATATTGTCCGCTCCATGATCGAGCGCGATGCCGCGCGTCAGCCCGCCAATTCCGGCCTTGGTCGCCATCACGTGCGACCGGCGGGCCGAGCCCTGATGCGCCGCCATGCCGCCGAGCGATATTACCGAACCGCCGCCGCGCCGGATGATCTCCGGCACGCAGTGCCGTGCCATGTTGAAGCTGCCGCGCAGTCCCGTTCCAACCACCCGGTCCCAGCTTTCGTCGTCGATCTCGGTAAATTTCTGGTTTGCCCGCATGGCCGCGTTATTGACGAGGATGTCGATGCCGCCCAGCTCGGCCACGGTCTTCGCGACCATCGCCTTGACCGACTCTTCGTCGCGAATGTCGGCAAGACAGGAAATCGCCTTGCCGCCGAACTCCTCGATTTCCGCCACGACCTCATCGCACAGATCCCGGGATTCGCGTGCATGTATGACGACGGCGGCGCCCGCCCTCGCCAGTTCGACCGCCGTCGCACGCCCGATATTGCGCGCGCTGCCGGTCACGATCGCGACCTTCCCTTCGAGTTCGTTTACGAGATCGACCATGATTTCCCCTTGAAATGGGCGTCAGCGGGATACGCCGCTGGCAAAGATTGATTTTCTCGGCTTTTTGCGCCGCCTTCGAACCGGTCCTTCCGCATCAGCCGCCGCCTCTTCCTCGGACAGTGCGGCATAGCGTTTGCGATGGAGGGCGGCATTGCCGTAGCCGGCCGACAACGCCAGCGCCCGTTTCAGGTAAAGCCCGGCATCGAATTCGTCGGTAAACCCGATGGCGCCGTGCATCTGGATGACCGATTTTGTCACGGTAAGCACCGCCTCGGATGCCTTCGCCTTGACCGCTGCCGCCATCGAACGCTTGCCGCGACGGGAATCGAACGCCTGGCAGACCTGAAAAAGAAGCGACCGGACACGCTCGACCTCGATATGGTCGTTGGCCGCCCGGTGCTGAAGCGCCTGAAAACTGCCGATGGGTCGCCCGAACTGTTCCCGCGTTTTCATATACACGACCGCCATGTCGAGCGCTCTTCCCATGACGCCGAGCATTTCAGCCGACGCGCACAGCAGCAGCCTGTCGTAGCTTCCGGCGGTAAGCGTCCGTCCCTGCTTTACGCCGGCGATAAGCCATTCGTCCGACATGGTGGAGGCGTCGGAAAACGTCACGGTCCCGTAGCGCAGGCCGTCCGCCGTTTCAGTGGCTGTTACGTCCACCCCGTGAATGTCGGCCGGTATGATCACCATGATCGATCCGTCCGCCGTCTGCGCGTCCACCAGAAACGCGTCTGCATCGGGTGCGTACGGCACCAGGCTGCGGGTCCCGCTGAGCTGGTAGCCGTAATGATACGGCATTGCCGACACGCTTTCCCGGTCCTCCTCCGCCGCGGAAGGGTCCTGAAGGGCAGGCGCAATGATTTTCGTTCCGTCGACCAGCCCTTCGAGCGCCACAACCCGTTCGGTCGCCGCGCGGCCGATCCCGATGGCGTAGGCTGTTACGGCACAGGCAGCGACCGGCTCCGTCATCAGTCCCCTGCCCGCCTGTTCGAGCGCCAGCGCCAGCTCTGTCATGCCGAGCCCCAGACCTCCGGCCCGTTCGGGCACCAGCAGCGACAGCCAGCCCGCTTCGGCAGCGGTCTTCAGCCGGTCCCTGTCGAAACCGGAATCGCTGCCCTGCAGTGCCCGATGCGCGCTTCCGCCCGCAAGCCGCTCCACCAGCTTTTCGGCGCTGTCCCGCAGCAGACGCTGTTCGTCGTTGAGAACGAGTTCCATGGCCCTATCTTCTCAAAAATTACCGCTCTCGCACAGGGCCCGAAATTGCGCTAGCGTTTCCCCGGAAAAGCCGCCGACGCGCCGTCGGCCTGCGAGGGAGACCCGATCATGACCATCGACATGCATGCCCACTGGAAGCCGCCGGCCCTTATCGAAGCGCTGCGCAAGCGAAAGACCGAACCGATGATCGTGACCAACGCGGACGGCATCGAGGTGCTGAAGACGCGCCGCGGCGAGGAACCGGTCGAGACCGCTTTCAGCAATGTCGAGCAGCAGCTCGCGGACATGGACGTGCACGGCATCACCACGGGTGTCCTGTCCATCCTTGGCGGGTTTACCTGGATTCAGAGATTGCCGCTTGAGGAATCGCTGGAACTCACCCGGATCTGCAACGACGGCATGGCGGAAATCTGCAAGGCGAATAAAGGCCGTTTTGCGGCGTTCGCCTCTCTTCCGGACGCCGATGTCGAGGTGGCAGCACAGGAGTTCGAACGGGCGCTTGGCCTTCCCGGCATCGTCGGCGCCCAGGTGCCCGGCAATGCCTTCCTGACCGCCAAAGAGGCCGAGACGATGCGGCCGATCATGGAAGTCGCCAACCGGCACAGGGCGCTGGTGTTCATTCATTACGGCCCTCGCCTCGGCGACGACTGGCCGCGCGTCGCGCCGGATGCAGATAATGTCCGGCGGCGCATGGGAACGCTCGACATGCAGGCAAGCCTGTCGTCCAACATGGTCACGCTGTGCATGACCGATTTTCTCTCTTCCTATCCAGATGCGAATCTTCAGCTCCACAATCTCGGCGGCAACATCCCGTACGAGATCGAGCGGATGGATCATCGCTGCCTGCTGGACACGCCCGACGAGGAACTGCCGTCGAAGCGTTTCTGGGACTCGTCGGTCTATGTCGATTGCAACTCGTTCGGCGCTCATGCCATCGAAGCTGGCGTGCGCGCCTATGGCGAGGACCGGATCGTGTTTGGCACGGACGGAACGGCGTTCGGCGCGGACTGGACGAACAAGGCGCTCGACGAGGCGAACATCAGCGAGACGGCGAAACGCAAGATCCGTTACGACAACGCCGCCGCGATGCTCTCGCACCTCGCGCCGATCGCGCAGTACGGGCAGGCCGCCGAATAGCCCTACGCGTACAGCGCATCGAACTTGTCGGCGAGCGCCCGCACGCCGGCCTCGGTGGCAAGCGCCGATCCGGCTGACGCGATCCAGCCGTCCGCTTCCCCGGCCGAAACGAGACCTGTTGTCGCCCGGTGAAATTTGGTTCGCAGAGCCGCTTCATCGAATCTGCGTTCCGGATCTCCCGGCGACGCCCGGACGGTTTTTTCGAGTTTCCTGCCGTCCGACTCCGCAACGACCCTCGCCGGCCAGAGCGCAGGCATGTCCGCATCGAGCGCGTCGTCGCCGATCACGGTGATCTTGTCCATCAGCGCGTCGAAATCCGCATCGTCGATCCGGTTCGCACGAACGACGTCAAACAGTCCGTCGGGACGAAACGCAGCCAGCGCAAACTGGTAGCGCACGCTGACCGGCGACCCGATATGGGCGTTCGGCCCGGCGGGACGGTCTATCATCGCCGCATAGCGTGACGGCACGAAGACGTCGATTTTTTCGACGCCTCTTGCATCGAGACCATCTGCAAGCAGGTCTTCGAATGCTGCCAGCGACGACGACGCCTGCTTGGCCGTGCAGTATGGCTTCAGGCTGAGTTCGTTCAAAACGGAGGGCAGCCCGATTGCGTCGACCAGCTTTTCGGGCGGTCCTTCGAACCCGTGAACCTGCCGCATCCAGCCACTCTCCAAAAGGTCGAGCTGTGCAGTAAATCCGGACGCGGCCGCGAGCGCTGCCGAAACGCCCGAGCGCGCCGCCTCGCCGACAACCAGCCAGCGCCCTGCCCTTCCCGGCCCCGGACGCCCCGCGCCTCCGGTCGATCCCGTAAGAGCGATTGCCAGCGCGTTCGCCGTTTGCGCAGGGGAAAGCCCCATGAGCCGCGCCGTCGCCGCCGCCGCACCGAACGACGCGCAGAAATAGGTGGGCCAGCGTCCGCGATACATCACCACAGGCCCGTCGATGGCGACTCCAAGCCGAAGGATCGCCTCGTACCCCGCTGACAATGCCGCGCCAACCCGCGCGGGATCGTAAACCGCCAGCTTCGACGCCATGGTCAGCACCGCGGGTATGATGATCGATCCCGGCGTCACGTTGGAGGGCATGTGAATGTCGTCGAGTTCGGTATGGCGTACCGACCCGACGCGCAGCGCCACGTCATCGATGGTTCCCCGGTTGAAAACGGGGATCGTTCCGTCGCCCTTCAGGGAAAGCTCCCTCAGCGCCAGCCCTGTGGGCGTCGATTTGCCCACGATTGCCGCCGCCATCGTATCGATCAGGTGCCGGCCGAGAATGTCCCGCTCGGCTGCGGTCAGAGCCTCAAGCCGCCGGGATGCCGAGAACTCGGCATACTGTTCCAGAATGGTCATGCTTCCCTTGCGTTTGCCGTGAATCCGGTTTCAATGCAGCTACGATACGATTCCTGCCACAAAGCGCGGAACGGAACCACGTGCCAGATTCGACCGGTAACGAAAATCCTCAACTCAGCCTTCGCGCAGAACTGACAGCCTACAGCACCGCGTTCTGCGCAATCGGGATTCCGCCCATGGCGCATCTGGTCGGTCCGCTCTGGGCGCTTGAGATCGGCGCGACGCCGTTGCTGATCGGCATCGCGATGGGCGCGCGGTCTCTGTTTCCCTTCCTGTTCTCCATCCATGGCGGCGCGCTGATCGATCAGTTCGGCGTCCGGCGTGTCATGACGTTCTGCGCCCTCGTCGGCGCGCTCCTCATGGCGGCGTACCCTGCCATGCCGTCGATCGGGGCCATGATCGGTCTCCAGCTGCTCACCGGCTTTCTCTACACGGTCGGCTGGATCGGCGCACAGACCCAGATCACCCAGCTGACCGGCGGCGCGCAGAAATATATGGGGCGGTTTGCATCGATCACCGCGTTTTCCAACTTTCTCGCGCCGCCCTTGATCGGGTTCATCTGGGACCTTGGCGGGGCATGGGCTGCCTACGGCGCGATATCCGCGTTCAGCGTCCTGCTTTGGATATCGATCAGCGCGATGCCCGTCGCGCTGGCCGCGCCGAAGGGACGCCCGAAATTCCGCGAGCTATTGCCTGCGCCCAGGGATTACCGGGAGGCGTTGCGGCTGTTCGCCGCCCCCGCCATCGCGTTCGTCGTCATCAGTTCGTTTCTCGTCAACGCGCTGTTTTCGATCCGGTTCTCCTTCCTGCCGGTCTACATGGAAAGGATCGGATTCGAAGGGACGATCATCGGCGCCATGATCGGAGGCGCTTTTCTGGTGTCGTCGCTGACATCGCTGCTGGCGCCGCGGGTCAGACGGCGCGTTCCTGCGCAATGGGCGCTGATGGCCGCAACGGTCTTCGCGGCCATCGGTATCGTCAGCATTCCGCTGTTTACGGATATCGCAGGGCTGGGACTCGGCACGGTGATTTTCGGCGCGGGCGTCGGTATCGGCATGGCGTTCGTCCTGTCGCTGCTCGGCCGAGCCGTGCCGCCCGGACAGATGGGGCTCAGCATCGGGCTCCGTACCACAGCCAACCGCTTCAGCTCGTTCGCCATTCCGGTCATTGCCGGAATCGTGATCGAAGCCACCTCGCTCGCGGTCGGCTTCTACGTGATCGCGGCCCTCGTCGTTACAGGCGTCTCTGCTATGGCTGTTTTCATTTGGCGAACGCCTGCTATCGGAGAAACTTTCAGACAGGACTAGGCGGGAAAGATTAGGGTTGGCCGTCTGCCGAATTCATGGATGATGCGGCGACGGGCCAACCCATATCGATGCGAGGAATATCGTGACCGACAGCAGGAACCCCGAAACCATCGTGTTGCATGCCGGATGGCGCAAGGACGACACCACGAACTCGGTCGCCGTGCCGATCCACCAGACGACGTCCTACCAATTCGACAGCCCGGAACACGCGGCGAACCTGTTCGGGCTGCGCGAATTCGGCAACATCTACACCCGCATCATGAACCCGACGACCGACGTGCTGGAGCAACGCGTGGCGGCGCTGGAGGGCGGCGTAGCCGCGCTCGCCATGAGTTCGGGCCAGGCGGCGGCGATGGTCGCGGTCACGAATCTGTGCCGCGCAGGCGACAATTTCGTGTCCTCGACGGATCTCTACGGCGGCACCTGGAACCTGTTCCAGAATACGCTTCGCGACCTCGGCATCGAAGTCCGGTTCGTCGATCCGGAGGACCCGGAAGCTTTCCGCCGGGCGACCGACGACAAAACCCGCTGCTATTTCGCCGAAACTCTGCCGAACCCCAAATTGCGGGTATTTCCCGTAAAGGAAGTCGCCGATATCGGCCGCGAACTCGGCGTGCCGCTGATCGTCGACAACACCGCCGCCCCCATCCTGTGCCGTCCCATCGAACACGGAGCCGCCATCGTCGTTCATTCGACGACCAAGTTCATCGGCGGGCACGGGACTTCCATCGGCGGCATGATCGTCGATGGCGGCAATTTCGACTGGGAAGCCAACGCCGAACGCTTTCCGACACTGAACCAGCCCGATCCTAGCTATCACGGTGCGGTCTGGACAGAAGCCGTCAAGCCCATCGGCCCGGTCGCCTACATCATCAAGGCGCGTGTCACGCTGCTGCGCGACATGGGCACCGCGATGAGCCCGTTCAACGCGTTTATGTTCCTGCAGGGCATGGAGACCCTGCCGCTTCGCATGGAACGGCATTGCGAGAACGCGGCAAAGGTCGCCGATTTTCTAAACGACCACGCCAAGGTCACGAACGTGATCTATCCCGGCCTGATGGAGGGCGAGGCGCGCAGGCGTGCGGACGCGCATCTGACGGGCGGCTACGGCGCGCTGGTCGGGTTCGAACTCGCCGGCGGCGAGGAAGCGGGCGCGAAATTCATCGGCGCGCTCAGGATGCTGTACCACGTCGCCAATATCGGCGACGCCCGCAGCCTCGCGATTCACCCGGCGACCACGACCCATTCGCAGCTTTCGCCGGAAGAACGGCTTCAGACCGGCGTGACCGACGGCTACGTCAGGCTTTCCGTCGGGATCGAACATATCGACGACATCATCGCCGACATCGGCCAGGCGCTGGATGCAAGCTGAACGACGACAATGACCGACAGACATCCTTCTCCTTCCTTCCCCACGACCCGCATGCGGCGCAACCGGCGCGACGGCTGGAACCGTCGGCTTGTTGCCGAGAACCGCGTCACCGCGGACGATTTGATCTGGCCGGTCTTCGTGCAGGAAGGCAACGATGCCCGGACGCCGGTGCCGTCGCTGCCGGGCGTCGACCGGCTTTCGATCGACGCGCTGGTCGCCGAGGTCGGCGAGGCGAAATCGGTCGGCATCCCGCTGGTCGCGGTTTTTCCGGTGGTCGATCCGGCGAAGAAAACCGACGAGGCGGAAGAAGCATACAATTCCGACAATCTTGTCTGCCGGGCGGTCGCCGCAATCAAGCAGGCGCATGGCGACGAGATCGGCGTGATGTGCGACGTGGCGCTCGATCCGTTCACCAGCCACGGCCATGACGGGCTGCTGCGCGACGGTTACATCGTCAATGACGAAACGCTCGACGTCCTGTGCAAGCAGGCAGTCGTGCAGGCGCGCGCGGGCTGCGATGTCATCGCGCCGTCCGACATGATGGACGGGCGGGTCGGGGCGATCCGGCAGGCGCTCGACGCCGAGGGTTTCGAGAACGTGCGCATCCTCGCCTACGCCGCGAAATACGCCTCCGCCCTTTACGGGCCGTTCCGCGACGCGGTCGGATCGGCGCCCAATCTCGGCGGCGGCGACAAGAAGACCTACCAGATGGACCCGGCCAACACGGACGAGGCGATCCGTGAGGTCGCGCTCGATATCGCCGAGGGCGCGGACATGGTGATGGTCAAGCCCGGCCTGTTCTATCTCGACGTTCTGCAGCGGGTGAAGGAAACGCTCGGCATGCCGACCTACGCCTACCAGGTCAGCGGCGAGTACGCGATGCTGCGCGGCGCGGGCGAGCGCGGCTGGGTCGACGGCGAACGGGTGATGGACGAGGCCCTGCTGGCCTTCAAGCGAGCCGGCGCGGACGGCATTCTCACCTACGCCGCGCTCGATACCGCGCGCAAGCTCGCCTCTTCCTGACAGCAGACCGCATGCGCTGGCTCCGGCGTCTGCTCCTGTATCTGGCGGTCATACTCTTCGGCGGCGGCGGCGCCGGGTATTTCTGGCTGCGAACGTCACTGCCGATTGTCGACGGAGAACTAGCCCTCGCCGGCCTGGAAGGCACGGTCCAGATTGGCCGGGATGCGGACGGCGTCCCTCGCATCCGGGCAACCACCGAACATGACGCCTATTTCGCGCTGGGCGTCGTCCATGCGCAGGACCGTCTCTGGCAGATGGATTTCCAGCGCCGCCTCGGTCAGGGCCGATTATCGGAAGTGCTGGGAAAACAGACGATATCCACCGACCGATACATGAGAACGCTCGGCCTGTATCGCCTCGCGGAAGCTTCCATTCCGCACCTGGCGCCGAAGACGCTTGCGGCGCTTGAAGCCTACGCCAGGGGAGTCAACGCGGGGCTCGATGCCCGTCGCGGCCAGTGGTGGCGCGCCTGGCCGATCGAATTCTACCTGCTGCGCTACCGGCCGGAACCCTGGCGTCCGGCGGATTCGCTGGTCTGGGGGCGGACGATGGGCGTTTTTCTGGCGCGCAACTGGCGGGAGGAAGTCCTTCGCGCAAGGCTGATCGGAAAACTCGGCAAGGATTCCCTGAAGACGCTTCTCCCGCCTTATCCCGACGATGCGCCGCGCACGCTCGCCGGCATCCCAGGCAATCCCCTGGCCGACGGCCGTGCGTCCAACGTATGGACGGTTGCGGGGAGCAGGACGAAAAGCGGCAAGCCCCTGCTCGCCAACGATCCCCATCTCCGGTTCCGGGCGCCGGGCCTGTGGTACCTCGTCCGCTTGACCGCGCCGGGTCTCGACGTAACCGGCGCAACCGTCGCCGGAATGCCCTTTACAGTGCTCGGCCACAACCGCGACATCGCCTGGGGATTCACGTCCGCGGAGACCGACACCCAGGACCTTTTCATCGAAACGGTCGATCCGGACCGGCCAAACCTTTACCTCTCTCCCGAAGGTCCGAAGCCGCTACGGGAAAGACGGGAGACCATTGCCGTCAAAGGCGGAGAAAAGGTCGAACTGAAAATTCACGAATCGCGCCATGGCCCCATCGTCAGCGGACTGTCGCCCGAAATTGCGGCGCTTGCCGGAAAAAACGGAATTGTGGCATTGGCAGCCGCCTCGCTCCTGCCGGACGACCGGACAGCGGATGCGCTCTACGCCCTGAACCGGGCATCGAACTGGAGCGAATTCGACGCGGCGCTTCAGAGATGGGATTCGCCGCACCTGAACATCGCGATGGCCGCGCACGATGGCACAAGCGGCATGATTTCTCCGGCGCGGATACCCGTCCGCAAAAGCGGTTTCGGCGACCTTCCCGCCCCAGGGGCAGACGGGACGCAGGACTGGAAGGGCTTCATCCCGTACGAACGGCTTCCACGCGTCCGCAACCCGGCATCGGGTGTAATCGTCAACGCCAACAACCCGACTGTCCGGGAAGACAAGGTCGGATACAGGCTTGGCGGCAACCGGTCTTCCGGCTATCGGGCGACGCGCATCGAGGAGGAGTTGGGGAAAAAGCCCAGACACGATGCCAACAGCATGGCGACGCTGCAGGCGGACTCCGTGTCGCTGATGGCCCGCGATCTTCTGCCGCTGATGACGAAAATCGAGCCCCGCTCCAAAGCCGGTCGGGAAGCCCTTGCTCTGCTGCGGCGGTGGAATGGCGCGATGGATCGGGCCAGGCCCGAGCCGCTTATTTTCGCCGCCTGGCTGGTTTCACTGAAGCGCGCCCTCTTCTCGGACGAGCTCGGCGACCTGTTTGAGGCCTATTCCGGTCTCCGCGCCCGGTCATTGATGCTTGTCCTGACCGACGATCCGCGCTGGTGCGACGACCGGTCCACCGACCGCCGCGAATCCTGCGACGACATGCTTGTCGGCAGCCTGAACTCGGCCATACGCAATCTTGAACGCGATTTCGGAACGGCGCTTTCAGACCTGCGGTGGGGAGACGCGCATCAGGCCCGGTTCGATCATCCGGTCCTTGGGAGGATTCCGGTCTTGAACCGTTTCTTCAATATCCGTCTTCCCGCCGATGGCGGCATCCATACGATCAACAGAGGGCAATTCCTGCCCGACAACGGGCAAGCCCCGTTCGCCAGCGTGCATGGCGCCGGGTTCAGGGCTGTATACGACCTTTCGGACCTTTCCGGTACGCGTTTCGTCGTTACACCCGGGCAGTCGGGAAACCGGCTGTCGTCGAACTATGGAAATCTCGCCGAACGGTGGCGGGACGGCAAATACGTCGTGCCCGGCAAATCCGCTGCGTCGGCGACCCTGATCCTGCGCCCGGGTCCGTGATGTCGTTCAGGTGGCGTCGTTGATCGACGCGTACCCGCCGCGGAAATAGAGCAACGGGTCGGGCGAGCCATCGGAACGGGACATGCGGTTGACCTTGCCAACGACGATGACATGGTCGCCGCCATCGTGAATCGCATGGACATCGCAGTCGAAGTTTGCGATGCACCCTTCAAACAACGGGCATCCCCCGTCCATGGCGTCGAATTCCACCCCGTCCCATTTCTCGGGGCCGCTTGTAGCGAAGCGCGTCGACAGGTCCTGCTGATCGTTTCCGAGGATATTGACCGCGAATTTTCCGCCTTCGCGGAACGCATCGAAGCTCGCAACCCTTCGATCGAGACAGAACAGAACCAGCGGCGGATCAAGCGACAGCGAGGTAAATGAATTGGCCGTGAATCCCGCCGGACTCCCGTCGCCATCGATTGTGGTGATGATGGTGATCCCTGTGGCAAAACAGCCGACGGTATTTCGAAATTCCCTGGGATCGATTGTCATTTACGCATATCCGGTCGCTTTTTCAGAAGGTGGATTTTCGCCGCTCAGGCCCGGCGAGTCAAAACTGGCCACTTGCCGAGATCAGGTCCGTTTTAGAGCGCCGGTAAAATAGACGCCCCGCCCGCTCGCGACCATTTTTCCCTCACCATCGAACACCTCAGCTTCGGCGGTCGCCAGCGTGCCGCCGACCCGCACGATCCGTCCAACCGCCCTGAGGTCGCCGGGCATAGCCGCCCGGTGATAATCGACTCGCAAATCAACAGTCGGCGCGGGCGCACCGAACTTGGCCGCGATCATGAAATCCGCCGCAACGTCAACCAGCGCCCCGAGAATGCCGCCATGAGTGACGCGCGCTTTCGGGTTGGAAATCATTTCCTCCCGCCATTTCATCGTTATTTCGATTTTTTCTTCGTCCAGCCCGACAATTTTCAGCCCCATCCAGTCGTTGAAATGGTTGGCGATCAGTCGTTCCTGGAGTTCTTCGGCGCTTTTTACGTTCTCTGTCACTTAAAGGCTCCCTGCTTGCGAGGACTAAACTGTCTTTTTCGGGAGCTTTGGTCAAGACGATGGAAATCAACCGGTTGCGTCAGATTCCGAATATCTAACTCTTTGTTTCCAATAAATAAAATTTACCGCGCATTTAACACGATCTTAACGCGGCCGGGGCATCCTGCAGATGCGACAAGTCAGGGGTTCGAGGTCTTCATGTTTGTCATCATCGGCATCGTTGTAGTGTTTGCCTGCGTCCTCGGCGGATATGTAGCCATGGGCGGCAAGCTTGGCGTGCTCTGGCAACCGTTCGAAGCGGTCATCATCGTCGGGGCCGCGATCGGCGCCTTCATAATCGGCAATCCCAAGTCAGTGATCGGGAGAACCTCGAAAGCCTTCGGTCACGCCCTCAAGGGCCCCAAATATACCAAGGACGATTATCTCGAGCTTCTTTCGCTGATGTATGCGCTCTTCAAGCTGGCGAAGAGCAAGGGTATGCTCGCGCTTGAATCGCACATCGAAAATCCGGATGAAAGCGACATCCTGTCGCAGTTCCCGACCTTTCATTCCGATCACCACGCCGTGACGTTCCTCTGCGATTATCTTCGCATGATCAGCCTGGGCACAGAAAATGCGATGGAAATCGAAAACCTGATGGATGAGGAGCTAGAGACCCATCATCACGAACACCATCAGGTCGCCGGCGCAGTCCAGGCGATGGCCGACGCGCTTCCCGCCCTTGGAATCGTCGCCGCGGTGCTCGGCGTCATCAAGACGATGGGGTCCATTACGGAGCCCCCGGAAATCCTTGGCAAGCTGATCGGCGGCGCGCTCGTCGGTACGTTTCTTGGCGTGTTTGTCGCATACGGTTTCGTCGGGCCGCTCGCAACGACACTTGGCGCCACCTACGACGCCGAGGGCAAATACTACCAGTGCATGAAGGCAGGCATTCTGGCGTATCTCGGCGGACACGCGCCGGCGGTCTGCGTCGAGTTCGCGCGCAAGGCTCTGTTGAGCGACGTCAGACCGTCTTTCTACGAAGTAGAAGAAGCCGTCAACGCCCTGCCGGCGCTAGGCTGACCGAAGCCGCGGTACGGGCAATCCGATGGCCAATGCCAACTCCAACGCGATTATCGTCGTCAAGAAGATCAAGAAAGGCGGCCATGGGCACCATGGCGGCGCCTGGAAGGTCGCCTATGCCGACTTCGTAACCGCGATGATGGCGTTTTTTCTGCTGCTCTGGCTGCTGAACGCAACCACGGAAGAACAGAAGCGGGGCATTTCCGACTATTTCGCCCCCGTCGCGGTGTCGGCTGCGTCGGGCGGCGCCGGCGGCATGCTGGGCGGGCGTTCGATATCTTCACCGGGGTCGTCCGTGTCGCGAACCTCCGTGCCTAGCGTGTCGCTGAAACTCGAGCCCACGACCGGCGCCACTGAAGGTAATGCGGAGGAAGAAGGCGGCGCCGACCTTGAATCGGAAAAAGCGGCGAAAGAAGAGCGCGAGCGCCTCGACAAGATCGACAATCAGAATTTCGACAAGATCGAACAGCAGATCCGCCAGACGATCCAGCGTACGCCGGACCTCAAGGAGCTCGAAAAGCATCTGATGATCGACCGAACGCCGGAGGGCATGAGAATCCAGGTCGTCGACCGCGAGGGCCGTCCTATGTTTGCCTCGGGCAGTGCGAAACTCGTCGAGCGCACCAAAAAACTGATGTATCTGATCGCCGCAGCCATCAGGCGCGTGCCGAACCGGGTCAGGATTTCCGGACACACCGATTCAGAACCGTTCAAGGGCAAAAACGGCTACAGCAACTGGGAACTGTCCGCCGATCGCGCCCAGTCGAGCCGCCGGGCGCTTGTCGAAGGCGGCCTCGACATGTCCCGCGTCGAATCGGTCGCCGGCCGCGCCGCCCAGGACCCCCTGCTTCCCGAAAACCCGACCTCGCAACGGAACCGCCGGGTCAACATCCTGCTACTCAAGAAATCCATGGAACCTGGGCAGCAGAAGAAACAGCTTGCCCGGAAACCCGCGACCGCGCCGAAGTCATCAGGGGCAGAAATTCTCGACGGCATGCCGACCTCTCCCTTGCCGAAGGACTGGACGGGTCCCCGTCTCCGGTGATTCCCGCCTGCCCGCTCAGTCGCCGGATCGCTTGCACTATGCGGAAACCCCATTAAGTTATTGCTTTCACCGATGCAGCGGCCTGCAAAGCAATGAACCGGCTCGTACAGGATACATCTCACCGCCTTTTTATGGGGACCCGGGCGCTCCCCTGCCCTTATTTGCCGGGCAGGATCGAACGAAAAGTCGTAACCGACCTGTCGGTTCCGAATGCGATGGATCTGTACGAACGGCTGTCCCGCGGCGGTTTCCGGCGCAGCCACGGCCTCGCCTATCGCCCCGCCTGCCCCGGATGCGAATCCTGCGTTCCCGTTCGAATCCGCGTAGATGATTTCGTCTGGACGCGGACCTTCCGGCGCCTTGAGCATCGCAACGCCGATCTCCGGGTTTCCGACATGGCGGCCCAGGCCACGATGGAACAGTTCAGGCTATTTACCCGGTATCAGCGGTCGCGACATTCCGGTGGGGAAATGTCGACAATGGGATTTCGCGATTACCGGGCCATGGTGGAAGACAGTCCGATCGACACGCGGATCGTCGAATTTCGCGACGGCGACGGAGAACTCGTCGCGGCAATGCTCGCAGACCGGCAGATCGACGCCCTGTCCGCGGTATATTCAATGTACGAATCAGGTCTCGAACGGCGCAGCCTCGGGACATGGATGGTACTCTGGATGGTCAGGCGTGCGCGAGAGATGTCGCTTCCCTACATCTATCTCGGTTACTGGATCGAACAGAGTCCGAAAATGGCCTACAAGGCCCGCTTTCGGCCCCTTGAAGGCCTCGGTCCTGACGGCTGGAAGCCGATTTCCGCCTGAACGCTGAATCTTGCACTCGCTTCCCCGCACGGATAACTTTTCCTTTGCGAATTAACCGGTCGCCCCGATGCGACTTCCAACAGGGAAAAATCATGAGCAAGAAGACGACTTCAAACGACACGGCAAACACCACCAAAAACTCCCGGCGTAAATTCCTGACCGCTGCCGCAGGCCTCTCCGCCGCCGCTGCCGCATCGACCTTCCCGGCACCGGCAATTTCGCAGGGCCGCATGCAATGGCGCATGGTCACGACCTGGCCGAAGAATTTCCCCGGTCTCGGCACGGGCGCAAACCTGCTGGGCGAGATGATCACCAAGGGCTCGGGCGGACGGCTTGAGGTCAAGGTATACGGCGCAAAGGAAATCGTGCCGGCGTTCGAAGCGATGGATGCTGTCGGCCAGGGCACGGTCGAGATGGGTCATGGCGCGCCTTACTACTGGAAAGGCAAGGTCGCCGCGGCGCAGTATCTCGCCTCCGTGCCGTTCGGCATGACGGCGCAGGAAGTGAATGCCTGGTACCAGTGGGGCAACGGCCAGAAACTCGCCGACAAGATCTACAAGCAGATGGGCTGCAAATTCTTCCCGTCGGGCAATACCGGCGTGCAGGCAGGCGGCTGGTTCAACAAGGAAATGAACAGCCTGAGCGACTACAAGGGCCTCAAGATGCGTATACCCGGCCTCGGCGGCGAAGTCGTCAAGGCGGCCGGCGGTAACGTCATCAACCTTCCCGGCGGCGAAATCCCGCCCGCGCTGCAGTCAGGCGCGCTGGACGCGACCGAATGGGTCGGCCCGTACAACGACCTCGCCTTCGGTCTCTACAAGAGCGCCAAGTACTACTACTTCCCGGGATGGCACGAACCCGCAACCGTGCTGGAGAACTTCATCAACCTGAAGGCATGGGAAAAACTGCCGAACGATATCAAGGCCGTGGTTCAGGCCGCCAACACGGCGGTCAACCAGATCGTGCTGAGCGAATTCACTGCACGCAACAACTCGGCTCTTCAGACGCTGGTCACCAAGCATAAGGTACAGCTCCGCAAGTTCCCGGATTCGGTGCTTAACGGTCTCGGCAAGCTGGCCGGCCAGGTGATGAACGACCTCGCCTCCAACGACCCCTTGAGCCGCGAGGTCATGGACGATTACCTGAAGTTCCGGCGCGAGGCGCTGGCGTGGTCAAGCCGGGCCGAAGGCTCCTATCTCCCGGCACGGCTGCTGCCCTTCGAATACGCCAAGCCGAAAAAGGGCTGAGGCCCAAGCTTCAAACTCCGAAACCGGCGGAACCTTTCCGCCGGTTTCTTTATCCGTCCGGGGAATTCCTCATGTTTCATGCCGATCACACAATCTGGCAGATCGTCGGCCACCTGATGATCGCCTTCCTGTTCATATACCGCTGTTTCACGGCCTGGCCGCGATTCGACGAACATGCGGGACGGCTCGCGGAGCGCGGCATGCCGTTTCCGCGATATTCCCTGGTCGGCGGGTTCGGCCTGATGCTGGTCGGCGGACTGTCCGTCGCGCTGGATTACCATTCGCAGTACGGCGCCATGATGCTGATCCTGTTTACGCTGTCCGCGAATTACCTTTATCACAATTTCTGGGACATGCAGGGCGCCGAACGAAACCGGCACCTCTACACCGCCTGCAACAACACCGCGGTCATGGGCGGCCTAATCCTCGTCATGACGCTCTGACAAAAAACCCGCCCTCTCGCGAGGGCGGGTTTCAAGCGGTTCTTAAACGGTTATTTGCAGGTAATCTGCTTCGCCAGCCCGTGATGACCGGGATAGGTGACATCGCACTTCAGCCCAACCGTGAGATTCTTGGTCTTGGCTTTCTTGCCGGCGATCTCGATCGCGGTCGAACGTCCGGACAGCTTGGCGCGATGTTCCTCGCCGCCCACCATGAAGTAGACGTAACGGCCTTTCTTTTTCGTGAGCTCGACCGACACCGTCTTCCAGTTGATCTTGCGCTTGGACTCGCCGACTTTCGCCGGCTTGCGGTAAGAGGCCGTTATCGCGGCAAGCTCCTTGGGCGTCTGATAGAGCTCGTTGATCAGCTTCTCGATTTCTTCGCCCGTGATCGGATCGATTTCAAGCCGGCGCTTTTTCGCGTCCGCCAGAAAAGCTGGGTCCTTGAGCGTATCGTTGAAAGCCTTGCGGATTGCGGCCAGACGCGCCTTGGGCATTTCCGGCGGGCCGACGAACGGACGGCCCATTTCCTGCGTACCGAACACGATCTTGAGCATCGCACGGTCGTTCGGGTTCGTGATGTAGTCCATCATCACCGGCACCTTGCCGTCCAGTTCCGCGTGGCTCTTGTCCGAAAACTGAAGGATCAGATTGACCTTCTTGTCCTTGATGAAGTCGGGCCGCGCCGTTTTCAGGCTGCCCCATCCGTAACCGCACAGACCATCGAGCTCCCCACGCTCCATGGCGAGGAAGACCTCGGCGGGATCGTAACCGCGGATGATCTTGAACTTGGTGCCCGCCATCGAATTCAGCATGCGAGGCATCACGGATCCGGTCGCCGTCGCGGAACTCGTACCCACGATCGCTTCCATCTTCTGCGCATCCTCAAAGGTCTTGATCTTGGAAGAATGCCAGGTAAAGCAGACGCTCTTCTGCTTCGCCATGCTGCCGATCCAGCTCATCTTGCGGCCGTCGAACTTGGTGCCTTTCGGATAGACATGCGGCTCAAGCCCCATGCGCTCGTGGACCAGGCCGAACATCGTTCCGTCGCGCGGCCCGACATTGTACATCCAGTTCGCCAGCACGCGCCCTGACCCGCCGGTGCGGCTGCCGACGATGATCGTCGGGTTGCCCGGAAGATACTTGGACATGTGGTCCTTAAGCGCCAGCGCATAGGCGGTGTAGGACCCGCCCGGCGACAGCCCGGACCAGATTGTCATGGTCTTGTTCTTGTAAAAATCGGCGACTTCGTCTGCCGCCGCCGGAGCGGCTGCAATCAGCCCCGCCCCCATAACGGCAACTGCCGCGTTGAATAGCTTCATCCCGCTCTGTCCTCTGTTACTGTCCCTGCCTCCAGGGACCTTTCACGAAATTTTCGCAACCCATTGAGTGTACATAAGAACCAGCCTGAAACGAAACCGCCCGCATGGCGCTAACCGAACAGCGCCTTCGGAAGCCACGTCGCCAGACCGGGCCAGTACGCGACGACACACAATCCGAGAATCTGAATCACTACAAACGGAACGATGCCCTTGTAGATATGCCCCGTCGTAATTTCCGGCGGCGCGACGCCGCGCAGGTAAAACAGCGCGAAACCGAACGGAGGCGTCAGGAAACTGGTCTGCAGGTTGATTGCAATCATCACGCCGAACCAGACGGGGTGCAGGTCCATCTGCAACAGGATCGGCCCGACGATCGGCACGACCACGAAGATGATCTCGATGAAATCGAGAAAGAATCCCATCACGAACATCAGCGCCATGACCGCCAGCATCGCACCGAAGGCACCGCCGGGCATTCCCTTCAGAAGCTCCGCCACAAATTCTTCGCCGCCGAAGCCGCGAAACACCAGCGAGAAAACCGACGCCCCGAGCAGAATTACGAACACCATCGAACTGATCGACAGGGTCGAGCGCATGACTTCCTGCAGGACCTTTAAACCCAGCTGACGTCTCATGGCGGCCAGCACCATCGCGCCGACAGCGCCAACCGCCGCAGATTCGGTCGGCGTCGCCGCGCCCGCAAGGATCGAGCCGAGCACCAGGGCGATCAGCGCGGCCGGCGGCAGCAGAACCCGGAAGACGCGCGCGGCGAAATCGTCCGGCCGCCCGCCCTCATCGACCAGAGCCGGGCATGATTCGGGATCGATGACCGCTTTGACCAGAACCCAGCCGACATAGAGTCCGACCAGCACGAGTCCGGGAATAAACGCCCCGGCGAACAGGTCGACCACCGAAACCGGATCGGGCGCGAAATTCCCTTTCGCAAGCTGCGCCTGCGTATTGGCGCCCTGCAGTATGTCGCCGAGAAGGACAAGCACGATCGAGGGCGGAATGATCTGCCCCAGCGTCCCGGAAGAACAGATAATGCCGGTCGCCAGCTTCGGATCGTAGCCGGCCTTCATCATCGCCGGCAGGCTCAGCAGCCCCATCGTGACGACGGTTGCACCGACGATACCGGTAGACGCCGCCAGAACCGCCCCCACAGCGATAACGGAAATACCGAGGCCGCCCCGCATCCGTCCGAACAGCAGGCCCATCGTCTCCAGCAATTCCTCGGCAATGCGGGATCGTTCCAGCATTACCCCCATGAAGACGAACAGCGGCACCGCCACCAGCACCTCGTTCGACATGACGCCGAAATAGCGATTCGGTAACGCCGACAGAAGCCGCAGGTCGAACAGGTCGAAACCGGCGCCGACCACCGCGAAGGCCAGCGGCACACCGGCCAGAGTGAAGGCCACCGGAAAACCCGTCAGCAATACGCAACAGGTCGTGGCGAACATCATCAACGCAAGGATTTCTGCCCCCACGCTCATGCGTGCCCGCCTTCGTCACCGGGCAGCGGCGGAACCAGAGACGCCCATCCTCTCAGGACGAGAAGGCTTCGCGTCGCGAGCGACAGGCCCTGAAGTCCGATCAGCACGCAGAAAACCCAGATCACCGATTTGAGCAGGAACAGTGCGGGCAATCCGCCCGCCTCGCGCGATTCCTCAAGCTTGATCCATGACGTCAGAACGTAACCCCAGCTCGAATAGACGATCAGGATGACCACCGGCAACAGCAGGAACAGCGACCCGAGAAGATCCACCCAGGCCCTGAATCTCTCGGACCCGGGCCGATAGAAGATATCCACCCGGACATGGCCGTTATGGAGCAGGGTGTAACCGGCGCCCGCCATGAAAACGATGCCGTGCAGCCAGACATAGCTCTCCTGCATCGCCACCCAGCCGACCGAAAACACGTAGCGCAGCACCACCACCGCAAAAGTGACGATCACCATGAGCAGCGTCAGCCAGGCGACGCCCCGCCCGACCGCGTCATTCAGACGGTCGACAAACCTGACGAAGGAAGCGAGCCCGTTCACCCGAACCGGTGCGAGCGCGGAAAGCCCTTGGGGGCGAGTCGGCCGGCCTGCGATCGCTTGCCGAGCCATGGGCGCAGGTCGGCCTCGGTCCGGGTACGGTCTCCGCTTTTCCAGGAAAGCCCGTCTGCCAGAGTGAACGCCTTGACGTCGGAAAGCCCGCCATCCCTGTAGCTTTGCAGCTTGACGCCGCGCCCGCGCGTCATCTCGGGCAACTCGGAAAGCGGGAAGACGATCATCTTGTGGTTCTGGCCCACCACGGCAACCGAATCTCCTTCCGCCGTGCAGCAGGCCTTTGCCTCTGTATCGCCCGAAACGTTGAGAACCTGCTTGCCGCTACGGGTATGTGCGATGACCTCGTTCTCCGGAACGACAAACCCGCGCCCGTCTGACGATGCGACGACAAGTTTCCGGTCCGGCTGGTGGATCAGCAGGTGCGCGATATCGTGTTCGTTGCCGAGATCGACCATCAGCCGCACAGGCTCCCCCTGCCCGCGCCCGCCGGGAAGCTTGTCGCAACCGATGGTGTAAAACCGGCCGTTGGTCCCGAACACAAGAAGCTTGTCCGTGGTCTGCGCATGCAGCGCATGGGCCAGCCGGTCGCCGTTCTTGAATTTTAGCGTCGACAAATCCTCAACGTGGCCTTTCGCAGCCCGCAACCACCCTTTCTGCGAACAGATGACGGTAATCGGCTCGCGCTCGATCATCGCGGTGATCGGCACCACGGTCGCGGACGGCGCCTCGCCTATTTCCGTGCGGCGCGCGCCGAGCGCTGTCTTCTTGCCGAACCTCTTGCGGATATCGGCGATTTCATCGGCGATGCGGGCCCAGCGCTTGTCCTTGCTCTTGAGCAGCTGGTTGAGCTCCTTCTGCTCCTTCTCCAGCGCTTCGGTTTCCTGACGGATCGCCATTTCCTCGAGCCGCCGCAACGACCGCAGCCGCATGTTGAGGATGGCCTCGGCCTGCGTCTCGGTCAGCTTCCAGCGCTTCATCAGGACCGGCTTGGGTTCGTCCTCGCTGCGGATGATGGCGATGACTTCGTCCAGATTCAGATAGACGATCATGTAGCCGGCAAGAACTTCGAGCCGGTGCGCGATCTTTTCCAGCCGGTTTTTCGATCGGCGGACCAGAACGTCGTGACGATGATCGAGATAGGACTGCAGCGCGGTGCGCAGATCCATCACGCCCGGAACGATATCGGCGTTCAGGACGTTTAGGTTCAGACCGAACCGCGACTCAAGATCGGTATGCTGGAACAGCATCTCCATCAGCATGTCGGGTTCGATCGAACGCGAGCGCGGCTCCAGAATCAGGCGAATATCCGCAGCCGACTCGTCCCGAATGTCTTCCAGCAGCGGCAGCTTCTTTGCCTGCATCAGTTCGGCGATCTTTTCGACCAGGCGGCTCTTCTGCACCTGATAGGGTATCTCGGTGACGACGATCTGCCATTGCCCCCGGCCGAGTTCCGCTTTCTCCCAGCGTGCGCGAAGCCGCAGCGAGCCGCGGCCCGTGGAATAGGCCGTCCGGATATTTTCGGGCGTTTCCGCCAGTACGCCGCCTGTCGGGAAATCCGGCCCGGGCATGAAGGACAGCAGCTTGTCGACGGTCGCCCTGGGGTACTTGATGAGATGCGCGAGCGCCTGGCAGATTTCGTCCAGATTATGGGGCGGAATGGACGACGCCATGCCGACGGCGATGCCTGATGCGCCGTTGGCCAGCAAATTCGGCACCGATGCCGGCAGAAGAACCGGCTCCTTTTCGCTGCCGTCGTAATTCTCCCGGAAATCGACTGCGTCGTCGTCCAGCCCTTCAAGCATGGCGAGCGCATAGTCGGTAAGACGCGCCTCCGTATAGCGCATGGCGGCAGCGGAATCGCCGTCGACATTGCCGAAATTGCCCTGCCCTTCCACCAGCGGATAACGCACGGCGAATTCCTGCGCGAGACGCACCATCGCATCGTAGACCGCGGTATCGCCATGCGGATGGTATTTACCGATGACATCGCCGACGACACGGGCGCATTTCTTGAAGCCCTGGTTAGGATCGAGCCGCAGCTGGCGCATTGCATACAGGACGCGCCGGTGAACCGGTTTCAGACCGTCCCGAACATCGGGCAGCGACCGTGAGGTTATGGTGGACAGGGCATAGGCGAGATAACGCTCCGACAGAGCCGATTCCAGGCTCACATCGGTCGGAACGCTCGGAGTTGCGGTACCTTTGGCCATGATCCGCCTATATACACGAAGCGGCGACGAATCGCGCCTCGCGCAACATCACCAACGGAACGGCTCTTTCGTCAGCCTCCTGATTTCCTGACTCTGTGGATCGACATCCGTGGGCTTCAGCCGGGCCGGCCAGATGGTCCGGAAAACGGTGTAAAGCATCACGAAGGCGAACAGGCAGTCGAACGCCAGACGTAACCACCCGGCCACTGCCAGTTCATCGGGGTTAACGGGACGCGTCTCCGGCATCAGAAACTCGATTTTCCCGGGGAAATGCTGCGCCAGGTAGGCGGCGCTTCCGATCAGACGCTGTTCGAACGGCAAGGCGCCGAATTTCTGTGCGAGCCTCTCCGGAAACAGCGGGATCCACAACTTGCCGGCAACCTTTCGCCAGTCCGGATCGACGACCAGCAGTTCGCCGCCGGCACTCCGGGGCGATGCGATATAAACGATGCCGACAGGCTCGCCCGCCCCCGCCCCTTTCCATGGCGCCGTCGTGATTCCCAATAGGGTTGCCCGATCGATATCCCCGGTTTCAGGGGCGACGACCACAACCATCCATTTACCTGAGGCCATGCGGAAGGACGCTGCAGATCCTGCGACAACGCCACGCGTTTCGACGGACAAAAGTCCGTCAGCATCCGTAACAGGACCGGAAACCGCCGGTGCCGCAGCGGCATGAAACGGTAAGAAGAAAACGAACGCTGCACCCGGCAGATAACGGACGGGCAGATATCGGCACGACCTCCTTACCCACCTCAGGAATCGCGCACTCCCCGTCGCAAAAGGCATCTATCTGGCTTCCCGCTGCACGCCCCGAAAACTTTCTCCCAGCCGCTGGCGGGCGGCGGGAAGACCGTCCCGGCTGTCCCCGAGCACGAAGCGTGCAAGAAAATATCCGGTAAGCGAAAGGCCGGCGGCGAAATCGGCATCCCCTTCCGGTTCGCTGGCCCGAACCAGAAATCCGGGAAGCGCCAGCAACCGGTCCTTGTATATCCTGCCTGCCGCCTCCGACACCGCGCGACCGGTCTTGGGCGACACGTAAATCAGGTTTTCGACCTCGCCGGTCGCAGCGCAGGCCGACAGGTCGAGCCCGAAACCCAGCTCGGCCAGCAACCCCATTTCCCACCTGACATAACGCTCAGGCCATCCCGGTTCGTCGAGCGAACGGATCAGTTCCTCCAGCGAATCGAACAGTTCGGGAACGGGCGCCCGTTCGGGCAGGGCACTGTCCAGCAGGGCCGTCGCCGCGCTTAGCGCCAGCAACGGCTGCGCCTGGTGCAGCAGCGCCGCCGCCCAGGATTTCTGGAGCTCGCACGTGAAATTTCCAAGATGTTCGGAGAGGCGCGCCCTCCAGCTTGCGGCCAGCAGGTTTCCTGGCTGATAAATCCCCCGATTGCGCGCGCTGGCGCCGCCGCGAACGAGACCGGCATGGCGACCATGTTCGCGCGTCAACAAATTGACGATCAGGGCATTTTCGCCATGGCGACGCGCCGACAGGACAATACCATCATCTTTCCAATCCATGGATGGATTATAGCGTCTGGCTTGTTATGGTGTTGGATATGATTCGCTTTCGAACGGAGATTACATGACACTTGGTCGCAGGGAATTCCTCGCCGGGTTGGGAGGATTCGCCGCTGCCCCGTCATTGGTGAAGCCGGCGCACGCCCAGATCGCAATTGCCGATGGCATCACTGCGGGAGACGTCACGCCGACAAGCGCCGTGATATGGTCGCGCACCAGCAATACCTCGAAGATGATCGTGAACTGGTCGCTCGATCCCGAGTTTCGGGATGCGAAACGGGTCGACGGTCCCTTCGCGACGGTGAGAAACGGCAACAGCGCGCATCTCGTTCTCGACGGTCTGCCCTCCGGTCGCGAGATATTCTACCGGGTCAATTTCGAAACCCGCGACGGGGGCCACTCCGCTCCGGCATCCGGCAGGCTGGTTACGCCGGGACCGGGACGAGACCTGAGCTTCGTGTTCGGCGGCGATCAGTGCGGCGCCGGATGGGGCATCAACCCGGACTGGGGCGGGCTTCGCATCTTCAAGACGATGCTGGAAACGAAGCCGGACTTTCTGATCCATCTGGGGGACCGGATATACGCCGACCGGATCATCCACGACGAAATTCGTCTTCCCGACGGCCGACGGTGGCGAAATCTCGTCACCCCCGCCAAAAAGGTGGTGGCAGAGAGCCTCGACCTGTTTCGCGGCAATTACAGCTACAATTTTCTCGACGGCCATTATCGCAAATTCTGCGCCGAAGTGCCGATGATCGCGACATGGGACGATCACGAGGTCATGGATAACTGGTGGCCGGGGCGGCGTCTCTCCTGGAAGGAGATGCACCGCAAGGGATACGGGACCAAGAGCACCGATGCTCTCGTCCGCTGGGGACGCCAGGCGTTTTTCGAGTTCACTCCCATGCGCCGGAACGCCGCCGATCCGGACCGGATATACAGGAAAATCCCGTGCGGTCCGCTGGCCGATGTCTTCATGCTCGATGGCCGCAGCTACCGGGGCCCGAACGACAGGAACCAGGGACGCGCCTCGAGCGAAGGATCGCGGATGCTGGGATCGGCGCAGATCGAATGGCTGAAGGGCGCCCTGCAGCAATCGAAGGCGGTATGGAAAATCATCGCCAACCCGCAGCCGATCGCCCATGTCGCCAAGACGCCGAAACCCCGCTACGACCAGTGGGCCAACGCAGACAATGGCGCCCCGCGCGGCCGCGAGCACGAGATCGCCGATCTCCTGTCATTCATCAAGAAACAGGGCATTCAGAACACCGTCTGGCTTGCCGCCGACGTTCACTATTCGGCCGCGTTTCGTTACGACCCGAACAGGGCGGCGTTCCGGGATTTCATGCCGTTCTGGGAATTCGTATCCGGCCCGTTCCACGCCCGCCCCGGTCGCGTGCGTCATTTCGACCGCACGTTCGGCGCGGAGAGGGAGTTCCGGACGCCCGTTCCGCCCATTTCCAACGCGCCGCCACTGGACGAATTCCTCTATTTCGGACACGTGAAGATCGACGCCGGAAACGGCTCGCTGCGCGCGACAATCCGCGACCTGAACGACAGAACGCTGTTCAGCCGGACCCTGCAGCCGGCAAGTTGAAACAGTTTACGATATTAACGGGGATTGCTTTTCGTCTGGATATCGCCAACATCATTCCGACACTGGGGGAAAAAGTCGGGCCGTGCGCAGAACGACCAAATGGAACTTCCGGCTAACCGTTCTCTACGTCATCGTCTTCCTGATGACGCAATGGGCGGCGGTCCTGCATGCCGCCTCGTTTAACGATCCATACCATCGTCACGACGGCCACGTCTGCAGTTACCAAATCCTGTCGGAATCCGGCAAGGCTACGTCCCCCTCTCCCGCCAAAACCGGCCTGCCCGGCCCTGCCGTCGGCGAGAATTTTCCGTTTCCATCCACAGGCCTGCTAACGTTTTCCGCTTCCTATCCGCCCTTCCGCGGCCGAGCGCCTCCGCAGCCCTTTTCCTGACCTAGAAACCCGCGGCATTTGCCGCAGAAAATCGAAATCGTTTCTCAGGAGAAGAGACATGAACCGCTTGTCCAGCGCGGCTTCTGCCGCGACCGCTATTGCCCTGTTTCTGAATACGCCTTCGCTGGCACAGTCCAGCACCGACATCGATGCCGTCAGGGCGGAAATTCGTGCGATGAAAGAGGCTTACGAAAACAGAATTGCCCAGCTTGAAAACCGCATCAAAATGATGGAGGCCGGCAAAAAACCGGCAGCATCTAATCCCGTCCAGAGAACTGCGGGAGGCCGATCCATCCGAGACAGTTCATTCAATCCTTCTATCGGCGTGATCCTGAATGGCCGGGCCAGCAGTTTCTCGGAAGACTCATCGGAATTTGCCGGTTTCGCGGTCGGCGAGGAAGGAGAACGAGGACGAGAGGGCATTTCGGTCGACGAGTCCGAGCTCAATTTCTCCGCGAACGCCGACGACAAGTTTTACGGCAGCCTGACCCTTGCCGTCGTCCGCGAAGGCGGCGAAGACAAGGTCGAACTCGAAGAAGCCTATGTTCAGACACTCCCGGACGCCGGCCTGCCGGACGGCGCTCGCATCAAAGCCGGACGTGCGTTCTGGACGCTTGGATACCTGAACGAACACCACACCCACTCCGACGATTTCGCGGACCGGCCCCTTCCCTATCGTGCGTATCTGAACAAATCGTTCAACGACGACGGGGTGGAGTTTTCATTCGTCCTGCCGACTGAACTGTACTCAGAAATCGGCGGCGGTATCTTTCGCGGCAGCGATTTTCCGTTTGGCAGTTCAACGGGCGGTTTCGACAGCTGGTCGGCGTTCGCACGCGTCGGCGGCGACATCGGCGACAATCAGAGCTGGCGGTTCGGCGTCTACAGCCTGCGCGGCAACGCGACGACCCGAACCACCAATGAGGGCGCCGTCACATTCAATGGCGACTCCAACCTCTACGCTGCTGACCTGAGATACATCTGGGCACCAACCGGCAATCCGAGGCAGCAGGAACTGATCCTTCAGGCCGAATACTTCCACAGATCGGAAGATGGACGGTATTCAGACAACAACGCGAACGCTGTGGGGGTCGCCTACAACGAGGCCAGCAGCGGCTGGTACACCCAGATAGTGTACAAATTCGCCCCTTCCTGGCGGATTGGCGCGCGCTACAGCCAGCTCCATTCTCCCGACGTGCCTGCCGGGCTCGCTGGGAGCGCGCTCGACGCGGCTGACCACGACCCGTATGCCATAGCGATCATGGGCGACTGGACGAATTCGGAGTTCGGTCGCTTCAGACTGCAATACAATTTCGAGGAGCTGGCAGAAAACAGAGAGGATCATCAAGTGACGCTACAATACGTCCTGAGCATCGGCGCGCATGGCGCGCATGCATACTAAGGCCTCGTCATGCTGACCCGAACGTCAGTGATCGGGGCTGTCGTGCTGGCGGCGGAATTGCTTTCGCCGCCGCCAGCTGCGGCACAATTGAACGTGTTCGCCTGCGAACCTGAATGGGCCGCGCTCGCGAGAGAGCTGGGCGGCGACAGGATCGAAGCGTTTTCCGCCACCGGTTCGCAACAGGACCCTCATCATATTCGCGCCCGGCCAAGTCTGATCGCCAAGGTTCGCCGCGCCGATCTACTGTTCTGTTCCGGTGGCGGGCTGGAAGTTGGCTGGCTTCCTCTGCTCCTCAGACGAGGCGGACGAACCGTAATACAACCAGGCAAGACCGGCCATCTTATGGCTATCGAACATGTGGAAGTACTCGAACGAACATCGTCGACAGACCGAAGCCTGGGGGATGTTCATCCCGAAGGAAATCCGCATGCCCATCTCGATCCGAAAAACATCGTCCGGATCGGAGAGGAATTCACCCGGCGCCTGATAGCGACTTCCCCGAACTCGACGGCATATTTTACGGCAAGGAAGGAGGCTTTTCTCAAGGGATGGGGCCAGAAATTGAATGAATGGAACCGGCGGGCGCAGCATCTCGCCGGAATGCCGGTAATCGTGCACCATAAATCCTGGTCATACCTGATCCGCTGGTTGAAGCTGCGAGAGATCGCAACCCTGGAAGCAAAACCGGGAATCCCGCCGACAACGCAACATTTGGAATCCCTTCTGAAGCTTTCACGCACCACCCCGGTTTCGGCGATCATCGTAACCCCGTTTGATTCGACGAAACCGGCGGACTGGCTCTCAGCCAAATCGGGAATTCCCGTTCTGACATTGCCCTTCACGGTATCGCGCGATGCCTCGCCCGGCGATCTTGCCAAATTATTCGAGACGACCCTGACATTGCTGGAATCGGCGCATGCCCGGCGCTGAGCTGCTGGAAATTGTCCTCCCGCCACTTGCCGTGGGCGTCATGGTGGCGTTGGTCCACGCACCGATGGGTATCGAGGTTCTACGACGCGGCATCGTCTTCATTGATCTCGCGATCGCCCAGATAGCCGGCCTTTCTGTCGTCCTGGTCAACACATGGCGACATGAACCGGACTGGCTGACGACCCAGACATTTGCCGTCGCAGCGGCCATCCTCGCGGCTTTCCTGTTCCGCTGGGTGGAACGAAAACTGCCCCGCGAGCAGGAAGCCGTCATCGGAAGCTGCTTTATTCTGGCCGCCTCGCTGGCATTGCTGGTACTGGCCGACCATCCCCAGGGAGGGGAAGAAATTCAGCACATTCTGTCGGGCCAGATCCTGTTCGTTTCGTGGCCCGCCTTTTTTTCATTCCTGCCGATCTATCTGGCCGGATTTACGCTGTGGTACTGGACAGAGAAGACGAGAACGGGCCTACCGTTCTTCCTGGTTTTCGCGATCGTCGTGACCTCTTCGGTTCAGCTGGTTGGCGTCTATGTGGTCTTCGCGAGTCTTATTCTCCCGGCACTGGCGGTTAACCGTATGGAGCCGAGAAAGGACTGGAAAGCCGTGGGTTGCGGGGTGGGCGCCATCGTAACCGGCGTGACATTATCTGCCTTCACCGATCAACCCGCCGGGCCCATGATCGTGGTTACGCTTGTATTGACCACAATCATCGTTCGAACATTCGGCAAGACGCCAGACCGTTAATCGCCGAATTCCAGCCCCATCTCGCGGTAGCGTTCCGGATCGTCGCGCCATTTTTCCCTGATCTTGACGAACAGGAACAGGTGGACGCGGCGACCGAGATGCTCTTCGAGCTCTTTCCGCGCATCCGCGCCGATCTGCTTGATCTGCTGCCCCTTGTTTCCAAGGATAATGCCCCTGTGGCCGGCGCGCTCGACGAATATCACCTGGTCGATCCTGACGCTGCCGTCCTTGCGCTCTTCCCAGTTCTCGGTCTCCACCGTCAGCGAATAGGGTAATTCCTGACGCAGCGCCATGAAGAGCTTTTCGCGCGTGATCTCCGCCGCAAACAGACGGTCGTTCATGTCGGTCAGGTGGTCTTCCGGATAAAGCCAGGGCCCCTCCTTCATGGAAACGGCAAGATGCCTCACGAGGTCTTCAACCCCGTCGCCGTTCAGCGCCGACACCATGAAAACATCCGGGAAGATGCCCGTTTCGGTCAGCAACGCCGTCAGAGAGAGAAGCGTTTCCGGCGGGACGAGGTCGATCTTGTTCAGCACGAGGACCGCCTGCCTGCCTGCTTTTTTAAGCCCTTCGACGATTGCGCCCGTGTCGTCGCGGAGCCCGGCCTTTGCATCCACCAGCAGGGCCACCCGGTCGGCATCGGCTGCCCCGCTCCAGGCCGCCGCCACCATCGCCCGCTCCAGCCTGCGCCTGGGCGCAAAGATACCCGGCGTATCGACGAACACGATCTGCGTCCGGTCGCGCACGATTACTCCGATGACGCGCGCGCGCGTGGTCTGGACTTTCGGCGTCACGATGGACACCTTGGCCCCGACGATTCTGTTCATCAGCGTCGACTTGCCGGCGTTGGGAGCGCCTAGCAGTGCGACGTAACCGCAGCGTGGTTCGGGGCTGTCATTCATTGTTCTACACCGATCATATCGAGCATTTCCCTGGCAGCCTTCTGTTCAGCGGCCCGTTTGGAGCCGCCGCTGGCGCGCGCCGGCGCCAGTCCTGAAACATTGACCTCAACCGTGAATACGGGTGCATGATCCGGGCCCGTCCGCTCCACCACGGCATACCCCGGAAGCGGCAATGATCGCGCCTGCACCCACTCCTGCAACGCGGTTTTGGAATCGATTGGCGGCCGCGCCTGACCGGACAACGACCGTTGCCATAACCGCTCGATCACGCCGCGCGCTGATTCCAGCCCGCCGTCGAGATAAACCGCACCGATTACCGCCTCCAGCGCATCTGCCAGAACGGCGCGACTGCCGGCAATGTCGGCCCCCTGTTCTCCGTCGCCTACACGGATCCATTCGGCCAAGGCGATTTCGTCGGCTATCCCGGCGAGAGTCCTGCCATCCGCCAGGGCGCCGAGACGTTTTGCCAGGTCGCCCTCCGGCTCGTCCGGATATGTGCGGATCAGCAAGTCGGCGAGTACCAGACCGAGCACCCGGTCGCCAAGAAATTCCAGGCGCTGGTTGTTCTCCCCCGCTGCCGCACTGCTGGGATGCGTGACGGCACGTTCCAGAATTTCGGTCCGTGCGAAGGCGTGATCGATCCGGACGGCAAGTTCCTCAATCGGCCGGTCGGCCGGCACTAATCTATTCCCGTGAAGAAGCGGGAGTACCTCATGGCATGAAACCAGCCCCAGACTTCCCACCATCTGGCACTGCCATCGGTCGAAAAGAAAATAACGTCGGCGCGACCCACCAGATTTTCGAACGGCACGAAACCGACGCCGCCCAGTCCCGTAGCAGCCGCAAGACGGCTGCCGTTCTGCACCCGGCTGTCCAGGGAATTATCCCGGTTATCGCCCATCGCAAAGAAATGACCGGCCGGCACGGTGTAAAGCGGCGTGTTGTCGAGCCCGCCCCGGTCGCCATCCTTTTCAAGGATGTTGTAGCGTACGCCGTTCGGAAGCGTCTCTTCATAGCGCGGGACGGCCTGGAAAGTGTCGCGCGCATCCTGCAGCACGAAATCGTCGATACGCCGCCGAGGAACGAGTTTTCCGTTGAGATACAGCCGCCCGCCCTGCACCTGGACGGTATCTCCGGGAAGGCCGACGATCCTCTTGATATAGTCGGTCTTGTTGTCGCTTGGCAGTTTGAATACTGCGATGTCTCCGCGTTCGGGCGCTGTCTCGAAAATGCGTCCCGAGAAAATGGCGGGACTCAGCGGCAGGGAATGGCGGCTGTAACCGTAGGAATATTTTGAGACGAAGAGGTAATCGCCAACCAGAAGTGTCGGGATCATCGAGCCGGACGGAATGTTGAAAGGCTCGAACGCCACGGTTCTGATGCACAAAGCAATCAGCACCGCGTAAATGACGGTTCTGGCGGTCTCCCACAGCCCTTCGGATTTTTTGGGGGGATCGGCGTCGGCCATGCTGTAACTGTCTAACTGATTGATAAACCGCTGGAATATTTACGGCGAGTGGAATTGCGGGCAGATAAAGCCACCGTCAGCCATTCAAGTCAAACGAATAGCGAGACGCGCGTCATTTCGCCGCCTTTGCCGGCACGGCGGAAATGATCACGATGGCCTCGGCAATCGGGGGCTCGTCGGTCAGCGTTACGTCAATCTGCGCTTCCATGCCTTCAGGCAGGATTTCCGCCAGTCTCCTCGCAGCTCCGCCGGTCAGCGCCATGGTGGGCTTCCCACCGGGCAAATTGACGACCCCCATGTCGCGCCAGAACACGCCTTTCCGAAAACCGGTCCCCAGCGCCTTCGAGCAGGCTTCCTTGGCAGCGAACCGTTTCGCATAGCTCTCGACGCGATTGGCGCGCCGGTCGGATTTTGCCCGCTCGGTTTCCGTAAAAATCCTGTCGAGAAAACGGTCGCCGAACCTGTCGAGCGTCTTTTCTATCCGACGGATATCGATCAGATCGCTGCCCAGCCCGATGATCACGCGCCGCGTCCCTTCGACGAACCGGAACGGGCCCGGTCCATCAGCGCCCGCATTCGCCCAATCGCACCCTCAAGGCCGGTAAAGACGGCCTCGCCGATCAGAAAATGCCCGATATTGAGTTCGACCAGTTCGGGAAGCGCCGCGACAGGTCCGACGGTGTCGAAATCGAGCCCGTGACCGGCGTGACATTCCAGCCCTATGGCGCCTGCGTGCGCGGCGGCGGCAGCGATTCGACGGAACTGTTCGTCGCGTTCGGCGCCGGGTTGGGCAAGGCAATACGCACCGGTGTGAAGCTCCACCACAGGCGCGCCAAGCTCCTTTGCGATGTCGAGATGGGCCGGGTCAGGTTCGATGAACAGCGAAACCCTGATGCCCGCATCGCGCAACCGTCCGATCGATGACTTCAATGTCCGAAAATTGCCCTTGAGATCCAGCCCGCCTTCCGTAGTCCTCTCTTCGCGCTTTTCGGGCACGATGCAGGCGGCATGCGGCCGGTGTCGCCTGGCGATCTCGACCATTTCCGCCGTCGCCGCCATTTCAAGGTTCAGTGGGAGCGAAATTCCGTCCATCAGCCGTTCGATATCCGCGTCGCGGATGTGGCGCCGGTCCTCCCGAAGGTGAGCGGTTATGCCGTCGGCGCCAGCCGCCTCCGCCGCAAGGGCTGCGCGCAACGGGTCGGGATGGTCGCCGCCGCGCGCGTTTCTGACGGTCGCCACATGATCGACGTTGACGCCGAGACGCAGGCGATCTTCGGTCATTCCGGGGGGGCTCCGTCGTCAGTTCAGGCCGTAGAGAACGCGGGCGTTGGTCTCGAGAATTTTTTCCGCAACCGCGGGACTGATGCGGTTGTCCCTCTTCAGCAGAAGCATCGCCATGACCTCGCTAGACGGATCGTGGTGTCCGTAATCCGTGCCGATAACGAGATTGTCCTCTCCCGCACGATCGAGAATGTACGGCAAATCGTCGGTGTTCTCGCAGGCGACGAACATGTTGTTTTCCTTGAGCGGGGCCTCGTACCAGTCCCAACCCTTGCGACGGTAGCGGTCCTCCAGATCGCAGAGGACATACGGGACCCATTGCGCGCTGACTTCGACGAATCCCCAGCGGATTTTCGGGAAGCGCTGCGGAATTTTCTTTTCGATCAGCGTATGAAATGCGCCGACCACGGCCAGCTTGAACTTTGTGAAGGTTGTGTCGGTTTCAAAGAAATCATGGTGAATGAAACTGCCATTTCCGGAATGGATGCAGATCGACAGATCGAGTTCGCTGGCTATTTCGTACAGCGGATAAAGGGACGGATCGCCGATATCGCGTTCCCGCTCCAGACCGCGCAGGAAAATTCCGCAGGCCCCGTTTTCCTTGGCGAACTCCATCTCCGGGCGAACTGCCTCGGGAGAATGAAGCGGCGGGATGGCGACCCAGCGCAGGCGACCGCCTCCCTGTTTCCAGATATTGGCGAGCCAGCGGTTGTAGGCCCGGACCAGCGCCAGTTCGACATTAACGTCGTCCGTGACCGGCCGCAGATAGATTGTCGGATAAAGAACCTGGATTTCGATTTCCAGTTCGTCCATGTGGGCGAGACGGCCGGGAATGTCCTCCATCTCCCGGATGGCGCGGGACATTTCCGTCCCGACGTTCCTGTCCTTGCCCATCGCCCGGTTTCCGACCAGCCAGTAGTTTCTCTGGATGTTGACGCCGTCATTCGCCGCAACGTCCTCGCCGAAAGTCTGCGAAACGATCATCGGCGTATATTTCCTGTCTTCCTTTGCCAGGAAGTCCCACGTTGCCGGTGTCTCGAGCACATGCGCGTCCGCGTCGATTGCTCCCATTTCCATTCCCCCTTGTGGTTGTCGCCGCGCCGTCAGTGCGCGATCCGGTCGACGCTGCTGACGGCGCCTTCCGCCCGCAACGCCGCCATGATCTCGTTCAGATGCTTGTTGTCCTTGACTTCAATGTCCAGCGTCATATCGAAAAAATCGGCGCTGCGCCCGGTAATCTTGAGATTATTGATATTCCCGTCATGGTTCGCGACGGCGGTCGTTACGTGCGCCAGCCCTCCCGGACGGTTGGTCACGACAAGCGAAAGCCTTCCGACGAGACGGACATCGTTGCGTGCCGCAATATCCCACGACACATCGATCCATCGTTCCGGCATGTCGTGAAAACTCTCCAGCGTCAGGCAGTCGATCGTATGGATCGCCACGCCCTTTCCCTGCGTCTGGATTCCGACGATGCGGTCGCCGGGCAGCGGGTGGCAGCAATTGGCGTAATGAACCGCCATCCCCGGTATCAAACCGCGGATCGGTACGGAATCGCGCGACACGCCGTTTACGCTTCCTGCAGGCTTTTCTCTGCCGGCCGAACCGTTGATATCGCCGTTAAACTGATCCGGGCCGATCACATGCCGAAGTACCTCGGCCGCGGTCACGTGCCCTTCGCCAACCCTGATGTGCAGGTCTTCGATTCTTTGGCATCCGAAGGTCTCGAGAATTCCGTCCAGAACGCCTTCCGTCAGCTCGTATCCCTTTTCCTCGAACGCCGTCGCAAGAATGGCGCCGCCGAGCCGCCGGTACTCCGTTCGCTCTTTCGATCGGACGAACCGCCTTATCCGCGCCCTCGCCTTTCCCGTGACGACGAACTTGTCCCATTCGGGCGCCGGCGAGCCTGGCTCCGAGGTGACGATTTTTACCTGATCGCCATTCTTCAACTCGGTATGCAGCTGAACGAGATTTCCATTGATCTCCGCACCGACGCAGGCGTCGCCAACCTCCGAATGCACCTCGTAAGCAAAATCCACCGGGGTAGCGCCCTGCGGCAGCGCGATGAGATCGCCCTTGGGCGTAAAGCAGAAGACCTGATCGGGAAACAGGTCGAGGCGGGCGTTCTGGAGGAGCTCGTCCGGGTCTTCGGCGTGCTCGAGAATATCCACCAGCTCCCGCACCCACTGATATCGAAGATGCTCGGCACCCACGACATCCTGCTTGTATTGCCAGTGCGCGGCGACGCCGTATTCGGCGATCTCATGCATTTCGTATGTACGGATCTGTATTTCCGTCCGCCGCCTCTCCGGCCCGATGATTCCGGTGTGAAGCGACCGGTATCCGTTTCGCTTCGGCGTTGAAATGTAATCCTTGAAGCGGCCGGGGATATAAGGGTAGCGCTTGTGCACCACGCCGAGCGCCCGATAGCAGTCCTCGACGTTTTCGACGAGAATTCTGAACGCCATGATATCCGCCAGCTGGCCGAATTCGACGTTCTGGGTCTGCATTTTTCGCCAGATCGAATAGGGCCGCTTTTCTCGTCCCGACAGTTCCGCTTTTATGCCCGCCTCGGAGAGCACTTCGTTCAACTCGCCTGAAATCGCATCGATGATCTTTTCTTTTTTCGCTTCCGCTCGAAGGAATTCCAGCCGCGCTTCTATGGTGGCGAGCGCGTCGGGATAAAGTACCGAGAATGCGCAGCTTTCGAGTTCGTCCTTGAGTCGCTGCATGCCGATGCGGTCGGCGAGCGGTGCGTAGATATCTATGGTTTCCCTGGCGATCCGCACCCTTTTTTCGGGCGACTTTATGAATTCCAGCGTTCTCATGTTGTGCAGACGGTCTGCGAGCTTGACCAGAAGCACCCGGATGTCCCGCGAGGTCGCCAGAAGAAGCTTGCGGAAATTCTCGATCTGCCGGCTGTCGGCGGACTGAAGCTCCAGACTCGACAGCTTGGTCACGCCATCGACAAGATGCGCGACCGATGGGCCGAAATTGTTTTCTATTTCTCGAAGGGTTGCGACAGTATCTTCGACTGTATCGTGAAGAAGTCCGGTAACGATCGAATCGGAGTCCAGCTTGAGCTCGGTGAGAATTCCCGCGACTTCCAGCGGGTGAGAAAAATAGGGATCGCCCGACGCCCGCTTCTGCGAGCCATGCGCCATCATGGAGAAAACATAGGCGCGATTGAGCGCGTCCTCATCCGCATTGGGATCGTAGGATTTTACCCGGTCCACCAGCTCGTACTGGCGGATCATGACGCCGCGCCAAATAAAATGCCGGCGCCCGGAGTCAACGCGGAAAAAGCGCCGCCGACTCTCTTCGCCGGCAATTTGCTCCGATTTCGGTTTCCCGGGCGAGAAACCCGATCAGGACTGCTCCTCATCGGCATCATCGACAATGTCCACTTCATGGATCGCCTCGTCGGCGTCTTCAAACATTGCCTCGCCGCCTGCATCCAGGCCGCCCGCTGCTTCGGCGTCCGCATTGGCCGACAGTTCCTCTTCCATCGCCAGCAATTCCGCCGCTTCTTCCTCCGGATCGTCCGTGTCTGCGTGGCGCTGCATGCCGCGAATCAGTTCGTCTTCGAGGTCTTCCGGCTGAATGGTCCGGTCGGCGATCTCACGAAGCGCTATTACCGGGTTCTTGTCATTGTCCCGCTCGACAGTAAGTTCGGCGCCGACGGAGAGTTCCCGCGCACGCTGCGCCGCCAGCATGACAAGTTCAAACCGGTTAGGGACTCGTTCGACACAATCTTCAACCGTTACGCGGGCCATACGGCAATCTCCTGAAATTCCGGGCGGATGTGGATGGGCTCGGCGCCAATATAGGGGTTCAGCCGTTCCGAAATCAAGCCTTCTTCAGGCATGAATCCTATAATAAAATCAATGGCATCGTTGCCCGCAACCAAAGTCAGGCCTGAATTGGTTCGCAGAGTTGCCCTGGCGGCAGGGCCGCAATCAGCGAAGCGATCGATCTCCCGTCCCTGGGATCCCTCCAGTCCGGCGCTATTTCGCGCAGCGGAAAAAGAACGAACGCGCGATCCTGCAGACGCGGATGGGGCAGTATCGGCCCAGTCCCGTCCCGTCCGGGCGCCAGGACCATCCCACCGTAATCGAGTAAATCGATATCGAGCGTTCGCGCGGCGTTTGCTTCGGACCTTACCCTGCCGAACCGGTCCTCGATCCGGTGAAGCCTGGCAAGCAGATCGGTCGGGGACAGCGCCGTTTCGACGGCAATAACGCCGTTTACGAAATCAGGCTGATTCGACGCAGGAATTGGCGCCGATCGATACCAGCCCGAGCGCCCGATAACCGAAAGATCGTTTGCATCAATAATTTGAGCCGCAGCGTTGGCAATTTCCAGCGGGGAGCCAAATTCCGGGTGGGGCAAATTCGTCCCTATCGCTACATAAATCATGGGCTTACTGAGTGTTTTTTTGCCAATCTTGCGCTTGGCAAACCCGTTTCAAGGACCTATCTTTTTATTTAGACACTTCGTTTCATCATTGTGCCGATAACGTCAGAATCCGCTGATGGTCGTCTCCCTGAACCAGGTCCGGTGGGTGGCGGCGTGACCTTTACGACAAGAGCGGGCGGCACGATCTTATAGGGAGCCGGCTCGCCTTGCTGAATATTTATCCAGAAGACAAAATCGCATTGTTCATCGATGGTGCAAACCTGTATGCCGCGGCCCGTGCCTTGGGTTTCGATATCGACTACAAGAACCTCCTCGAACTGTTTTCGCAGGAGGGCCACCTCGTCCGGGCCTATTACTACACCGCACTGATGGAAGATCAGGAATACCTTCCCATTCGACCGCTTGTCGACTGGCTTGACTATAACGGCTACACGATGGTCACCAAGCCCACCAAGGAATTCACCGATTCCATGGGCCGGCGCAAGGTAAAGGGCAACATGGACATGGAACTCGCCATCGACGTCCTGGAAATGGCGGACCACCTCGATCACGTAGTTCTGTTCTCCGGCGACGGCGATTTTCGCCGTCTGGTGGAAGCCGTGCAGCGCAAGGGGGTACGGGTTTCCGTCGTCAGCACCTACCGGTCCAGCCCTCCGATGGTAGCGGACGAGCTTCGGCGTCAGGCTGACCGGTTCATCGAGCTGAGCGATCTGGAGTCCAAGATTGCCCGCCATTCGCACCATGACAACGGCCATCCGCATCTTCCCCATAGCAGCCATCCGGATTTCGACGACGATGACGACGACATCTATCCCGATGACGACGACGAAATCGAACGTGTGCGGGAGCCGGCCTGACCGCCGGACGATTCCGGGGACCCTTTTTGGAACCTGAGCGCAACTGCGGCATTTGTCCCCGGCTCGTCGAGTATCGGCTGTCGAACCGTTCCGCTAACCCCGACTGGTTCAACGCACCCGTTCCCGCTTTCGGTTCGCTGGAAGCCCGTTTTCTGATCGTCGGGCTTGCTCCCGGGCTCAAGGGCGCCAACCTGACGGGCAGGCCCTTTACCGGCGATTATGCCGGAGATTTACTTTACCGGACGCTTCTCGAATTCGGATTCGCCGAAGGGTGCTATGGGCGCCGCGCGGATGACGGGCTCCGGCTGCGGGACTGCCGGATCACGAACGGAGTCCGTTGCGTACCGCCGCAGAACAAGCCCACCGGCACGGAAATCAACGCCTGCAGACCGTTCCTTGCCGATGAAATCGCTTCAATGAAGAACCTGCAGGTAATCCTCTCGCTCGGTCTGGTGTCGCACAACACGGTCCTTGCCGCGCTGGGAGAAAAGAGAAGCGCGTGGAAATTCGCTCACGGCGCCATGCATGAGCTGCCGTCGGGCCTCAACCTCGCCGACAGCTATCACTGCTCGCGTTACAACACGAATACGGGGCGCCTAACGGAAAACATGTTTCGCGACGTATTCGGTACAGTTCGGGATCTGCTCGCCAAACCGTCTCCTGCCCTTGCGAAACGGAATTTCCGTACCGCCTCCTCCTAGCATTCGTCGTAGCGCTGTTCCTTCCACGGATCGCCGTCGTTGTGATAGCCGCGCATTTCCCAGTAGCCGGGGCGGTCGCCAACGGCGAATTCGATGCGACGCAGCCATTTCGCGCTCTTCCAGAGATACCAGCGCGGCATGACGACGCGGACGGGTCCGCCATGTTCAGGCGCCAGGGGCTCGCCTTCCCAGGTTCGGGCGAGCAGGACGTCTTCGCAGGCGAACCGGTCGAGACGCACATTCGTGGTATAGCCGTCCCGGCTGTAAAAGATGCAATGGGTCGCGTCCGGTTTTGGCCGTACCAGCTCCAGGATACGGCGCGCGGAGACGCCTTCCCAGACATTATCCAGACGTGACCAGCCGGTGACGCAATGCATGTCGCTGGTCACGCGGTCCTGCGGCTGGTCGCAGAACTCCTTCCAGTCCCAGATAAGACGGGTTTCGACCGCGCCATCGATCCTGAGCTTCCACGTCCCGGTATCGTAGCGCGGCAGCGCGCCGAGATCGAGCACCGGCCAGTCCGTTACGACCCGTTGCCCCGGCGGAACGCGGTCGCGGGCGGGATCGCCTTCCTCCCCGGTCAGCAGCCGCCCTTCCCTCGCCCATTTTTCCTTGGTCGCAATCAGCTTGTCGCGGTTTCGGGACCCCGAGACGTCGTCGCTCACGCTTAGCCCCGCGCCCGCATGATGCGGGCCTTGTCTCGTTCCCACTCGCGCTTTTTCGTGGCATCGCGTTTTTCGAACAGCTTCTTGCCCCTGGCGACGCCAAGTTCCAGCTTGGCGATACCGCGATCGTTGAAATAGAGCTTCAGCGGCACCAGCGTCATGCCCTGCTTCTGCACGGCGCCGGCAAGCCGGCCGATCTGGCGCCTGTGAGCGAGCAGTTTGCGTGGCCGGCGGGTTTCGTGGTTCCTGTCTCCCGCCTCGTTGTATTCAGGAATATAGGCGTTGATAAGGTACAGCTGCCCGCTTTCTTCCGCCGCATAGGCTTCGCTGATCGTCGCCCTTCCGGCGCGCAGGGATTTGACTTCGCTGCCGGTCAGGACAATTCCGACTTCCAGGCTGTCTTCGATCGCGTAATCGTGTCGCGCCCGGCGGTTCTGCGCCGCGACCCGGACGGCTTCTGTGTCTGAGCGGGCCATGGCGCTATCAGTTCAGCAGCGCGGCCGATCTCATCGCGGCCTCGACCGTCTTCCGGCTATCCGCCGAAAGGTCGGCGAGCGGCAGACGAACATCCTCCGCGCATTTTCCCAGCAGACTGGCCGCGTACTTCACCGGAGCAGGGTTGCTCTCGCAGAACAGGCCGACGTGAAGCGGCATGAGCCGTTCGTTCAGAGCCTGGGCCGCAGCGATGTCGCCGTCGCGCCATGCCTTGTGGAATTCGGCCATGGGCTTGGGCGCGACGTTCGCCGTCACGGAAATGCATCCGTCGCCGCCCTGCGCCAGAAACCCGATCTGGGTTCCGTCCTCGCCGGAAAGCTGGACAAACTCGCCATCGATAGCGAGTTTCTGTCGCGTCGCACGCGCCACGTCGTTGGTCGCGTCCTTGACGCCAACGATGTTGGGCAGCTTCGCCAGCCGGGCCATGGTGTCGATCGACATGTCGATTACCGAGCGCCCCGGGATGTTGTAGATGATGACCGGCAGGTCGACCGAATCGTTGATGGCCTTGTAATGCCGGTAGAGCCCTTCCTGCGTCGGCTTGTTGTAGTAAGGCGTTACCACCAGCGCGCCATCGGCGCCCGCTTCCTTCGCGTGCCGGGTCAGCGCGATCGCCTCTTCCGTCGAGTTCGATCCGGTTCCCGCGATCACGGGAACGCGTCCGTTTGCGATGCTGATGCAGATTTCGACGACACGGCGATGCTCGTCGTGGCTCAACGTCGGGGATTCGCCTGTGGTGCCGCAGGGCACCAGCGCCTCGGTTCCTTCGCTGATCTGCCAGTCGACAAAGGCTTCATACGCGGCCTCGTCGACGCCGCCGTCGCGAAACGGTGTAATGAGCGCGCAGATGGACCCCTGAAACATGGCCGCCTCCCGGAATTGCCTGTTTTTCATCGAAAAATCGGATACGAATTTCCAGCCTAACTTAAACTCCCTTCGCAACTGATCGCAAGAGAATGAGTGGCGCGTGTCTGCGGCAAGTCATACGATTGCCGCCGCAAAGGACACGACCGATGGATGCCTTCGTCAGGACAGGACCGAACTGGCGCGCCCGCGCGGCGGCGCTGTGCATTGGATTGTCGTCCGTCTTGTCGGATATCCGTCCTTCCGTCGCGCAGCCTGCTCCCCCGGATTCCCTGATTTCTGAAAGCGACCGCGGCCACTTTCGAGAAGCGCTCCGCCTGGCATTGAAGGGCCAATGGAAGCAGGCGCGCGATCGAGTTCGCCGCGCCGGCGATCCGCTGCCGCGTAAAATCGTCGACTGGATGGCCTATTCGGCGCGGGGCACCGACGCCGACTTCAACGAAATCGCGGCATTCATCCGGACAAATCCCGACTGGCCCGGTCATCGGCGCCTTCAGCAGCGCGCGGAGGAGGCCATCGACGGTTCGGTCTCGCCCGAAACCGTCATTCGCTGGTTCGAAGGGCGGCAGCCGCTGACCGGCCCCGGCATGGCAACGCTCGGCCAGGCGCTGATCGCGGCGGGCAGGATCGAAGATGGCGCCGGGTGGCTTCGCCGAGCCTGGGTCGCGGGAGGTTTTACCCGGCGCGAAGCGCGCGACTTCGCGCGCAGACATCGAGCGCATATTACCGAGGACGACCGCTGGGCGCGGATCGACAACCTCCTCTGGTCGGGACGCACCCGGGCGGCGCAGGCCGGCTTGCAGGAGATTGGAAAGGACCTTCGCGCCGTTGCTCTGGCACGGATCCGGTTGCGCCGGAACCGCGGCGGCGTCGACTGGGCGATCCGGCAAGTCCCGCCATCCCTTCAGTCGGACCCCGGGTTTGTCTACGAACGTTTCCGGTGGCGCGTCCGAAAACGCCGGGACGACGACGCACTTGCGATGCTGCCGCCACCAGGAGCGGATTTGCGTCGCCCCGAGATCTGGGTGGCTTCGCGCATGCGGCTGGCGCGAAGGCTGCTTGGCGGCGGACGCGTCACCGACGCCTGGCGGGTTATCAAGGACCACAACGTACCGCCGGAGTTTCGTGCACCGTATGCGGAAGCGGAGTGGCTCGCCGGCTGGGTCGCACTGCGTTTTCTGAACGAGAACAACGAGGCATTCAGACGGTTCGAGAAGCTGTACGGCGCTGTTCGCTATCCCGTCAGCCGGGCACGCGCCGCGTACTGGGCGGGACGCGCGGCGCAAGCAGCGAAGAATCCTCGCGATGCGGTTATATGGTTCCGTCGCGCCGCCCTGCATCCGACGACATACCACGGACAGCTTGCCGCCCTGCAACTCGGCGAGACGCCGAGGTTGCCCACCGTCGCTGCTTCGCCGACCCTTCCGGAGGCGCAGGAATTTCGGAAACGGGAACTGGTCCGGGCCGTCCTGCTGCTGGATCGCGCCGGGCAGGACAAACGCCTTCGGCCGTTCATGCTCCGGCTGGGCGAACTCGCCCAGACCGAGCGGGAACTGGCCCTCATCGGCCAGCTGGCGCGTGAAATCGGCCGCCCCGACCTCGGCGTCTGGGTGTCGCGTCACGCCCAGCGGCGCGGAATCGTCATGCTTGAGCACGGTTACCCGCTCGTGCCCATGCCGGACGGGGGTCCCGAACGCGCACTGCTCCTGGCCGTTTCGCGACAGGAAAGTAATTTCGATCCCAGGGCCATCAGCCATGCCGGCGCGCGCGGCATGATGCAGCTCATGCCGGCAACGGCGCGCGGCGCCGCCCAGAGGCTCCAGATCGGTTATTCAAGAAGCCGTCTGATCTCCGATCACGTCTACAACGTGCGGCTCGGGCGTTACTACCTCAATGAGATGATCAATAGGTTCAACGGCTCATACGTACTTTCCATCGCCAGCTACAATGCCGGCCCGCATAACGTCGGGCGCTGGCTCCGGAGAAACGGCGATCCCCGGGAAGGAGGCGTGGATCCCATAGACTGGATCGAGCTGATTCCCTTCAACGAAACCCGCGATTATGTTCAGCGCGTGCTGGGCAATCTCCAGGTTTTCCGCCACCGCTTGCAGGCAGGCAAGGCGGCCGTCACACTAAAGCAGGATTTGCAACGCTAGCTGTTCCCGGACTTCAGGAATTCATCGAATGACAGACGAACGGTTCGCCCGGGTCCGGGCATGCGTTTTCGACGTTTACGGCACGCTTCTGAATTTCAATGCCGCTGTAGAAAGATGCAGCGACCGGCTCGGGGACCGGGCGGCCCCGCTTTCCGATCTTTGGCGGCGGAAACAGCTCGAATACAGCTGGCTGAGAACCCTGATGGGTCACCATATCGATTTCTGGCAGGTTACGGCGGAGGCGCTGGGGTATGCCTGCGAAGCGCTGGGGATTTCCGACGAGACCCTCGAAAAGGATCTCATGGACTGCTACCGCGAACCGGACTGTTACCCAGAAGTTCCGGAGACCCTGGACAGGCTGCGCGCCGACGGGTTTGCGCTCGCCGTGCTTTCCAACGGCGCGCCTGAGATGCTGGAAGAAGGCCTTGCCGCGGCAGGCATCAGGGACAGGTTTGAAGTTCTCCTCTCCGCCGAAATCGTGAAGATGTACAAACCGCACCCGTCCGTTTACATGACGGCCATCGACGCGGGCGGCTTCGAACGCGAGGAGATTCTTTTTCTCTCCGCGAACGGATGGGACGTCGCCGGCGCCGCGGCGTTCGGATACCCCACGGCCTGGGTCAACCGGGCGGAAGCTCCGGTCGACAGGCTTCCGTTCAGGCCCTCTTCCATTATTCATACGCTCGACGAAGTGCCGCCTCTGCTGATGGCGGAAGGAGCCCCGCCGCAATGAGTCCGCACCCGCCCACGCTGACGGATATCGAAGACGCTGCCTCCCGCCTGAAGGGCCATGCCGTACGGACGCCGCTGCTCGAATGCGCCGCCGCCGGCGAGCGGGTCGGCGGACGCATCTTCATCAAACCCGAGATGCTTCAGGTGACGGGATCGTTCAAGTTTCGCGGCGCCTTCAATTTCATCAGCCGACTGACGGAGGACGAGCGCAGGCGCGGAGTCGTCGCCTTTTCGTCGGGCAATCATGCACAGGCGGTTGCCGCGGTATCCAGCCGTTTCGGGGTGGATGCGACAATCGTCATGCCCAGCGACGCACCCTCGATCAAGGTCGATGCGACCCGTTCATTCGGCGCGGAAATCGTCCTCTACGACCGCATTCTGGAATCGCGGGAAGAAATAGCGAAAGCGCTGATCGAAAAAAGCGGCGCTACTCTGGTACCGCCTTTCGATCACCCGAGGATCATCGCCGGTCAGGGAACGGCCGGGCTCGAAATCGCGGAAGACCTCGACGCGATGGGGGTCTCGCCCGACCTGGTGCTTGTGCCGTGCAGCGGCGGAGGATTGATCGCCGGCATCGCGACAGCCGTAAAAGCGAGATTTCCCCAATGTGCCGTGTTCGCCGTCGAACCGACAGGCTATGACGACACGACGCGATCGCTCGCGGCGGGCGACCGTCAGACAGCGGAGGCGAAAGCCCCGTCGATCTGCGACGCCCTGCTCGTGCCTACGCCGGGCGCGCTCACTTTCTCGATGAACAACGTTCTTCTGGCGGGCGGCATCGCTGTCCCCGACGACGTCACGCGTCAGGCCATCGCCTTCGCCTTCCGGTACCTGAAACTTGTCGCCGAACCGGGCGGCGCGATCGCTCTCGGGGCCGCGCTCGGTGGATTGGCCGACTGTCGCAACAAGACGACCGCCATCGTCATGTCCGGCGGCAATGTCGATCCGGACGTCTTCGCAGAGGCGCTGGACGCCGCGAAGGATTAAGCGCCGGTCGGCTTCCCGTCGCTGACGACAAGATTGATATTGGACGTTTCGCCATCTTCGACGGCGTTCAGCCTGCGGCAATGCCCGTCGAGCTGCGCGCCCGGCTCAATGCTGAGCGTATCATGATGGATATCGCCCTTGACGCGCGCCGTGCGCGTCAGGGTGACTTCCTGGGCACGGATTTCGCCATCGACACGTCCCCGGACAAGCAGTTTTTCCGCGCGGATCGCGCCGAGGACGCGACCGTTCTGGCCGATGCTGAGGCGAACGCTTTTGACATCGCCCTCTACCAAACCGTCGACCTGGACCTCACCTTCACCATTGAGATTGCCCGTGACGGTCAGCCCTTCGCTGATGATTGTCGGTGCACCAACGCGGCGCTTGCCGTCCTTCTTATCCTTTGAAAACATCTTTCCCTGCCTTGATAAATCTCTCGGGATCTACCTGTTTATCGTCGACGATAATTTCATAGTGAACGTGCGGGCCGGTGCTGCGACCGGACGAGCCAAGCTGTCCGATGATATCACCAAGGCTCACGGTTTGTCCCGGCTTAACCAGCGTCCGGCGGAGATGGCCGTACCGGGTCCTGATTCCGCCTCCGTGATCGATTTCGACCGTCCGCCCATAGCGACCTTTCCAGCCGCTGAAGACGACCTTGCCTTCGGCCGTCGCCATTACCGGAGATCTCAGGCTGGCGGCCAGGTCTATGCCTTCGTGGCTCGCCCATTTCCGGTTGACGGGGTCGCGCCTCCGGCCAAATCCGCTGGCCAGCCTGTAATGGTCGAGCGGTGCGATAAGCGGCAGATGCGTCAGAATTTTCTGAAGCTCCTGCCAGTGGGCCATGTGCTTCTCCAGCACGGCGTCTTCGTCTTCAATGGTACCCGTAGTAGCCGAGCTGTCCGGGACGAAGGGCCCTCCGCTGGCATACTGGTCCGGATTGTTCGCCCGCAGGAGGTCGATGGGGTCGAGCCCGACGGCCTTGATAATTTTTTCGATTTTTTCGATGTCCTTGAGGGTCCGGGCATTTACCTTGGCGAGCGCCGTCTTCTGTGTCTGACGCAGAAACACGACACGCTGCTCAAGCCGTTCCACCCGTTTCTGCAGCCAGTCACGGGCGCTGGCGAAGGCGCCCCGGTCAACGAGCGCCGTAGTGAGCTGCTGCTTGGTGTCCTCCAGCCTCTGCGTAACCCGCTGCGAAGATTTTTCCGATTTGTCGAGCTGTTTCTCCAGCCCCTCGAGCTTGGCCGCCAGCGCTGCCTGACGGCGGAGCTGCTCCCCGCGCTTTCCTTCTGAAAGACTGACCGCTTTCCGGAGGCTCTCGATCTCCGCCTTGTAGGCGTCGTTCTGATTGATCAGCCCGACGAGATTATGGTGACTTTTCTTCAGCGTCCCGGCGACATCGGTAATATCGTCCCGCATGTTCGATAGCCGGCTCGACAGGGCCGAATTTTCCTCGATCACCTTGGCGATTTCTTCGTTCTTGGCCTGAATGATCTTGTCGAAACCGAAATACACGAAGGTTACATGAGCGAACCACCCAACGACGGCAACGATCGCCAGCGCGCCGGGCACCTGAACCCATCGGGGAATCCTGATGTGGCGAACATTCCCGCCACCGTACAGCATGATTTCACGCGGTTCGGTCGCTCGCGTAACCGCATCGATTATTCGCATCAAACTTTCCGTTCCCATTGCAGGCGGCACGACCGCGCTGATTTGGTATCCGGCCCGAACGCGTTGCTGCGCTGCAGGATTTCCCCCCGAACCGGCGCATAACCTATCCTGCCGGTTAACCATAAAGCAACAATTAACGTCCGATTTGGCCGATAAGCTGCTGTTTTATCGTTAAAATCGGACACAGAGACGGAGACCGTACCTTACGTTCCGCCAGAGACCGAAAATTCGGTTCTCGCACCGGGAGCCCATGCCAGGCCGTGCCCCGGAATCTCCGGCGGCGCCATTTTCCCGTTTTCATCCATTTCAACCGGATTCTCGAAAAGAGGCTCCAGCAACGGAAAATGTTCCAGCCATTGCACCGAAGGACAGGCCGCCGCCAGATGCACGAAAAGCGCCGGCAGGAAATGCGGGGCGACCGAAATTCCGTAATGCTGTGCAACGGTCGCAACCCTCATCGCCTCGGTCAGCCCGCCGATCATGGCGAGATCCGGCTGAACGACGTCGCAGGAGCGGGACTCGAAAAACGGCCCCAGCTCGACGAGTCCCTGATGGTGCTCACCGGTCGCGATCGGCACCGGCGAATGCGCCGCGAGCGCCGCATACCCCGCGACATCGCTTGCCGGCAAGGGTTCCTCAAGCCAGAACAGATTGAATTTCGCACACTCGCCGGCCAGCCACCGGGCGCCCGCCAGGTCGCATTTTTCGTTCAGATCGCCCATGATCCGTATGGCAGGCGGCAAGGCGTCCGAAACGGCGCGGAGCCTTGTCACATCGTCCGCATTCCCGGCAAACCGCAATTTCACTGCGGAACACCCCATCCGGACATAGGCGAGCGCCCGCTCCACCGCAGCGTCCGGATCCTGGGCCGGACCGAACCCGCCACTTCCGTATACCGGTATCGACCGCGCTTCGCCGCCCATCGCCCGATACAAGGGCATATCGAGCTGCTTCGACCAGAGGTCCCACGCCGCCAGGTCAATCGCGGCCATCGAAAGATATCCGACTCCCCTCCCCGTCCGGTTGAGCGATGCGGCGAGACGCCGCCACAGCGCGGGCGGCGGAACCATGTCCGAATTGACAACGAACTTTTGCAGCATCTCCGCCGCGCATGCCCGGGCAACGTGGCCATCGCCGCCCAGAACGTACGAAAAACCGGAACCGGTTCTGCCCTGCGCGTCCTCGAGTTCGACAACGACCACGTCGACCGCCGTTATGCCGGACCCGCCAGTCGCTCCCGCGAGCGGGAATCGCCACAGCTCGGCCCGTCCGTGGGAGAGCACATTTCTTTCAGTCGGACGCACTCTCGGCCTCCTTTAACATGACTTCGATCCGGACCGTGTCGCCATCGGCAAGACCGAACGTCGCCCTTACGGCAACAGGAGCGATCAGTTCTATCTGGTTGTCGGCATAACCGGTCACGTCGGGAAGTACGATGGCTGCCGGGACAGCCGCTCCTTCGACGGGAACGATCCTCGCCTTGTAGCATTTCGCGTCGCACCAGTCGGTGCGCGGCGGATGGATCACGATGGCAGGCGAATTTCGTAGCCGACGCCAGGCTGCCCGGCACTCGTCCTCGACAACGATCAGGTTCACCGTTCCGGGATGGGGGTCCATGCTGAGTTTTTCGATAAAAGCCGCCCGCGCCCAGTCCAGCTGGGTAAAACCCGTCGCCTGCCCCACTCCGGTCGCAAGAACGCCGCTGATCGATAGGATCGTATCGGACATAGTCCGCCAGCCTTTTTCAGTTTGCGGAAGGCGAGACTATTCAAATGTCACCTGGATGCAAGCGATGTGCTTGCGGAGACGTTCCGTCCCGATATAATCCGCGCGCCCGATACGTCTTTCGTATCCTGCGCGGGTGTAGCTCAATGGTAGAGCTCTTGCTTCCCAAGCAAGTGACGAGGGTTCGATTCCCTTCACCCGCTCCAGCCGGCAATCATTTGGAATGAAACGTCTTTTTTGCGAACCCGCTGAGCGCTGAGCGATCGGCGACGCCTATGCGGCGACCAGAAACCGTTCCAGCTTCGGCAGTTCGATCGGTTTGGCCATGGCGGTCACGGACCGCAGCCCGAAAGCTTCGCCAAGAGCTTTCGTATTGTCGAGATAACGCTGCGCGTATCCGCTGATTACCAGAATCCTGGCTTCGCACCCGCAGGTTGCGAGATATTTCACGAGTTCGATGCCGTCAATTTCAGGCATGATGACATCCAGCACGACGACATCGGGGAAAAACCCTTCGAACGAGGCCTTAAACGTTTCCACGTCGCTGGAGACGCGTACGTCGTACCCAAGACCCTTTCCGACCTGCCCGATGTATTCGGCGATATCGGGTTCGTCATCAATCACAAGCAGTCGACGTTCGGCCACACCCCCCCTCGCTCAAAAGCCTTCCACCGTATCATTCCCCGACGAGCGTTGCGTCACGCTTCGTCAAAGTTTTTCGAATTATACCCGCAAGTTCTTCTTCTGTATAGGGTTTTGACAACATGGCAACGCCGTCGAAAGAGCTGGCGCCTTTCGAAGACGCGATGTCCCAATTCCCGGAGGTAAGAATTACTTTCAGGTCGGGACGCAGCCTTCCCGCTGCCTCCGCGATCGCCCCCCCGTCGATGTCTCCCGGCAGAATCACGTCGCTAAAAACAAGATCGAGCCATTGATCGCCTTTCAGCACAGCGATGGCCTGCCTGCCGTCCTCCGCCTCGACAACGCGATAGTTCAGGTTACCAAGAATCGTTCGCGCATATTCCCGCACATCCGGCTCGTCCTCGACAAGCAGGACAATCGCCTGCCGCCCATCAATCGGAATATCCCCGGCGCTCTCATTGATTTCGACACCCGTCTCAGATTGCGGGAGATAGATCGACACGCATGTGCCGCTCCCGGGCTCGCTTTCAATGGTGACGCCGCCGCCCGACTGCTCAGCGAACCCGTATACGCTGGGCAGCCCCAGTCCGCTCCCCTTGCCGACTGACTTTGTCGTAAAAAACGGCTCAACCGCGTGCGCGGCGACATGGGCATCCATGCCGAGTCCGCTATCCGAGAACGCAAGCCTTACATAGCGGCCAGGCGACAGCGGGAGGTTGTCGGGATTTCCCCTCGCGACGATTACGTTTTCCATCTCGATGGTAATCCGGCCGCCTTCGGGCATCGCGTCTCTGGAGTTTGCCGTGAGGTTGATCAGCGCGCTTTCGATCTGCCCCGGGTCGACAAGCACGTTCTTCAGATCGGCTGCGCTGCGGACAACCAGTTCAACGCCCGGCCCGACGGTTCGTTCGATAAGCGGCGTTGCCTCCCGGACCAGTTGGGGCAAGTCCACCGGCCGCGGCTCAAGCGGCTGGCTGCGCGCGAAAGCAAGCAACCGACCGGTTACGTCCCCGCCGCGTCGCGCCGCGCGCTCCGCGGCCGCCGTCAGCTTTATCAGCGCAGGGTCGTCAATCTGACGCTGAAGCAGTTGCAGATTTCCCAGAATGATCGTCAGAAGATTATTGAAATCGTGGGCAACGCCGCCGGTCATTTGTCCCAGGGCATCCATTCGCTGGGCCTGACGAAGCTCCGCTTCCGCCCTCTTCTCGTCGGTAATATCCAGCGAAATCCCGAGAACGCCGATTCCGCCATCCTCCATCGTATACGGCATCTTCACGAGGCGCATGATCCGTTCGTCGCCGTCCCGGGTCTTGATTGGCCATTCCGGAAAAATCTTCGATTGAAGGCTTTCCACAACCTCCCGATCGGTCTCCTTGATCCGTCTTGTAATTTCCGGATACGGATAGACGTCTTCCTGCCGCTTCCCGACCAGTTCCGACGCCGTCATGTCGTAAAACGATGCAATCGCCTCGTTCGCCAGGACGTACCTTCCCTGGGAATCTTTCACATATATCCAGAGCGGCGAATTATCGATGATCTGGCGCATCTGCTGTTCGCTGTGGAGTAACTGCTTCGCGGCCCGGTCCCGCTCGAAAACGCGCCCGATCTCGGTGCCGATCTGGTTCATTGCGTTTACAATGTCTTCGTCGCAGGCCGCGGGTGTATCCGAAAAGAACTCGAGCACCGCAACGACGTCGTTTCCGGCGAGGACCGGCATGCCCACACCGGATTTCAGCCCCACCTGGCGAACAGCCCGTCCTCTTGAGCCATTGCCATGTTCGCGTCTCGGAATTTTTTCCCGCCAGACGACAGCTTCCTTCTCAAAGACCTCGCCGGGCAGCTGAACGCCGCGCCGGATATTCACGCTCTCGCTCAACTCAACGAACGGCGCGTACTTTTCTTCATCCGCCAGATACCAGAGCGGCGAATATTCTATGACGCTGTCCTTTTGTTTTTCCTTGATCAGGAAAGCGTGCCCGACCGGCCATCCCAGAAATTCGCAGATACGTTTCAGGCAGAACCGGATCAACTCGTCCGCGCTGGCCGCCCGGTTGGAGGCAAGCGCAACTTCGCGCACCAGGTCGAGCATCTTCGACGTACGCAACAGCGCCTCATCCGCTTTCTTTCGGTCGGTGATGTCCTGAACGGCGATAATCGAAACCGGATCGTCTCCGCTGGTTTCCAGGACGGATACACCGAGATTGGCCCAGCGAACATTTCCGTCGCGGTGGATAAACCTGCGCTCGGAATAAATGCGATCAACCGTGCGGGCGTAAAGCCTGTCGCGGTTCTTGATGATTTCTTCGCGTTCCTGATCGTGGACGAAATCGAGAGGGGTTTTCGACAGAATATCCTTTTGCGGGTAGCCAACGAAATCTTCAAAAGCCTTATTGACCTCGACGATCCCCAGCTTCCGGGTGGTAACCACGATGCCGATCGCGCCGGCGTTGAAAACACCCCTGTATCGCGCTTCGCTTTCCCTGAAGGCGGTCTCCGTCCGGCGAAGCCGTGTGACATCCTGCAGGGTACCGGCGATTTTGAGAGGACGACCGTCCGCGTCCCGGTCGACTTCCGCCTCCGAACGAACGTAGCGAATTTCACCGGTATCGGCGCGAATGATCCGATATTCCCAGGTAGACTTGTCTTCTCCCGAATGTTGCCGGTGCGTCCTGGAAGTCAGGATTTCACGATCTTCCGGATGAACGACCTCAAGAAACCGTTCGAACGAAACACCGGCTTCCGCATTCTCCAGTCCGAGCATCCGCGGCGTCTGCGGCGACCAGGTAACAAGATCGGTTTTCACATCGCGTTCCCAGTCCCCCAGCTCCGCAATCCGCTGCGCACGGATCAGTCTTTCCTGATTTTGCGCGAGCGCCTCTTCAACCTCCTTGCGCTCGGTAATGTCCTGGAGATTGTTGATCAGATACGGGTCGCTCCCGTCCGCGGGATCGACAAGCACGGAGGTGACGATCCCCCACAGCACGGATCCATCCTTTCGGACGTACCGGCTTTCCCGGGAATGAAATTCGGTTTTCCGGCCAAACAGTTCCTCGTAAACGGATTCAATGTTCGGGATGTCCTCGGCGACAGCGACGTCTTTTCTGCAAAGTTTTAACAGCTCGGCTTCCTCATAGCGCAGGAGCCGGCAGAAGGCCGGGTTAACGCGCAGATACCGCCCGCGCCTGTCGGTAATCGTCACCCCGGTCCCGCTCGCCTCGAAAGCGCTTCGAAAGCGTTCCTCGCTCATCCGGAGCGCGTCGAGGGCCTGACGCCGTTCGGTTACATCCTGAATATTGGAGATCAGATAGGTCCCGCCATCCTGCGGATCCGCCATGGCAACCGTCGTCGTCACTGCCCAGATGATCCCGCCGTCCTTGCGGACATATCTTTTTTCCCGCGAAACAGCGTTTGCGCTGCCGGAAACGAGCATTTCCGTGCGGCGCTGGCTGATTTCAAGTTCTTCGGGATGGGTGACATCGTCCCGGCCGAGCCTGAGAAGTTCTTCCATGCGATAGCCGAGCAAGTCGCAGAACGCGGGATTGACCCGAACATACCGCCCCTGCAGGTCGCTGATTGCAAATCCCGACCCGCTGGCCTCGAACGCCAGCGAAAACCTTTCCTCGCTCTGTCTTAGCGCCATGCGGGTTTCACGGAATTCGTGAATATCCTGAATGGTCCCCCGGAACATGAGCGGATTGTCTGCCTCGTCGCGGATCAGTTCGGACTGGACGTGAACCCATCGCGGTTCGCCGTCCGGCAAGACAATGCGATGCTCCACATCGTAACGGTTGCCGCCGTCCCATATCTTGCTCGCCGCCGAGCGAACGCGCTCACGGTCGTCGGGATGCATCCGGCCGTAGATGTCGTCGAAATCGGGGACATAGGTCGCGGGATCCAGGCCGTAGATTTCGTAGACCTGATCCGACCAGTAGACCTGATTGGTGACGTAGCTGCGTTCCCAGTGTCCGATCCGGGCGATCCGTTCCGAGGCGCGGAAGCGGGCATCTCGCTCGGCGAGCACTTCCTCCATGTTCTTTCGTTCGGTGATATCGGTAATCGTCAGAACATATCCGACGACATCCCCGTGTTCTTCCCGCTGTGCAACTGCCTGCCCGAGGATCCAGGTCGCTGTCCTGCCATCCGCGGCCACGCGCGCTTCGAACAGGACCGGCGCCGCGGTGCTCCCCGTTTTCTCCCAAACGGTTGCAACCCGGTCTCTGTCCTCAGGATGCAGCAAGGTCAACCAGACCTGCGACGCAATTGTCGCAGCAGAGCGTCCGGCAATCAGCTCGGCGCGCCGGTTTGCGTACAGGCAAATTCCGTCTACGTCGATAAAAAGAATTCCGACCGGAGAAATATCTGTCAGGCTTTGAAGATGGCTTTCGCTCTCAATGAGGGAATCGATGATCCCGACGCGTTCTTCCGCCAGCGCCCGCAGGTGGACGTTTGTGCGCCACAAGATCAGGATCCGGGCCATCAGGAAGACGCCAGCCGCGACGACAACAAGAGCGCCGAGAATCAGGAACGGATGCATGCCGGCCATCCGGGCAAGGGAACCGTCGTGATCGATCGCAACGACAACCGCGAAACAAACCATTTCGGCGAGCAGGATCGCAACGCCGAGCAGGAGCCGGCCGTGAATGCCGTTACCAAACCGCGAAAACTCAGACCGCATCGATCTTTGTCGAACTTCCAGACCTGACCTCCCCTTCTTTCTTCCGGTCAGCATTTCGGAGAGTTTGCCCCGAATGGTTAACCAATGGTTAACACGCGGTTAAGATAGGGGAATTCGGCGTCAGGAGCCATGATTCCTTTGAAGCCGGCGTCCGGCAATCCGGACATCGGATATGCGGGAATCGGAGGACTTCGTGATATAAGCCGGTCATGTCCTTCCTTATCGCATCGACAATCGGCCCCATGGCGCCGTGGCGGGAAGCTCTCGTCGCCGCGTTTCCCGGGGAAGATGTGCGCTGCTGGCCCGAAACCGGCGATCCGCTCGACATCGAAATCGTTCTGGTCGGGCCTCCGCGACAGAAAATTTTCGATGGTCTGGACAATCTGAAGCTCGTCGTCGCGCTTCGCGCCGGCGTCGATGACGTGCTCGCCGACCCGGACCTTCCCGATCGCGTGCCGATCTGTCGCGCCCAGGAGCCTGACGGCAACCGCATGATCGAGGAATACGCGCTGCTGCACGTTCTTCGCCATCACCGCTACATGCCCGACTTCATCGCGGCACAGGCAAACGGCGACTGGATCAATCCCGGCGTCGTTCCGGCCGGGGAGCGCCGGGTCGGCGTCATGGGCATGGGCGTCATCGGCCTCCCGGCAGCAAGGCGAATCCGGGATCAGGGCTTCCCGACAGCGGGATGGAGCCGGACCGAAAAGCGGGAAGACGGGATCGAAAGCTATTTCGGGAACGACCGGCTTCCGGATTTTCTGGCCCGGACCGACATCCTGATAAACCTGCTTGCGGTAACCGGAGAAACGACTGACATCCTTAACCGCGAAACCATCGCGATGCTTCCGCAGGGCGCGTGCATCGTCAATCTCGGCCGCGGAGAAGCCATCGTGGACGACGATCTGATCGCGGCGCTCGACAGCGGCCATCTTCATTCGGCGACGCTTGACGTCTTCCGGACCGAGCCCCTGCCCGCCGAACACCCCTTCTGGACCCACCCGCGCATTACCGTTCTGCCGCATTCCGCGCGCCGTCCGCGCGCCGACCAGATCATCCCGCACGCCGTGGAGAACATCCGACGATTCCGGGCCGGCGAACCGTTGAACATGCCGGTCGACAGGGATCGCGGATATTGACCGAAAGTTCCGAAGAACCCGCGAACCGGCCGACCCGGCTGTTCGTGACGGTTCTGGCGCTCATTACGACGCTGGGGCCGCTTTCCCTGCATTTTTTCTTTCCCGCGCTCCCGGCCGTGAAACAGGCTTTCGGGGTCGACGACGCCCTTGTCCAGCTCACCGCCAGCGTCCCGCTGTTCGTCATGGCGTTCCTGACGCTCGTATACGGCTCGCTGTCGGACCGTTACGGCCGGCGACCCGTTCTGCTCGGCAGCGTGATCCTGTTCGTTTGCGGCTGCGCCATCGCGGCAGCGGCCGACAATATCTGGATGCTGCTGGCCGGTAGACTGATTCAGGCGGCTGGCGGCGCCTGCGGCCTGTCGCTCGCCAGAACCATCGCCCGCGACGTCTACGGCACTGACCGGCTGGTCAAGGTCATTGCCTATCTCTTGATGGCCTACTCCCTCGGCCCGCTGATCGCGCCGCCGATCGGCGGCATTCTGGTCGATACTCTGGGCTGGCGAAGCGTTCAGCTGTTCGCCGGGATCATGGGCGCAGTAGTCGGCATCCTGAGTTATTTCGTACTGTATGAGACACGGCCCGCCCGCGACGAACAGAGCCGGTCGCACACCCTGCTCGCCGGCTACGTGAAACTGTTGAGCGACTTCCGATTTACCGCCCTGGTGCTGCAGTCGGGTTTCTGTTCGGGGGTCTTTTTCACCATGGCGACGGGTTCGTCGCTTCTGATGCGGGAGTACCTTGGGCGTCCGGCCTCGGAGTACGGGCTCTACTTCATTCTCTTCCCGGCGGGTTACTGGCTCGGCAATCTGGCGTCGAGCCGGTTGAGCGGACGTGTTGCCATAGAAACGATGGTGCTTGCCGGAAGCCTCCTTCTCGGCGTTACGATTGCAGGCTTCGCCGCCCTGACCCTGTCCGGGCATGTCAGCCCGCTTTCGATCTTCATTCCCGGTTTCCTGGTAACCCTGTCGCAGGGGCTGGCGCTGCCAAACACGCAGGCTGGCGCGATCCGCCTTGCGGGACCGCTTGCAGGGACCGCTTCGGGTATCGGCGTTTTCTGCCAGATGCTGGGGGCGGCGATGTTTACCCAGATCTACGGTTTTCTTGCCGACGGCACGCCCGCACCCCTGATCGCCGTCATTTCCATAGCCACCGGCATCAGCGTGATCGTCGGAAGCGTGCCGTTCGTCATCGCACGACGGGGCAATCCCGTCGCCGGCTAGATGATTCCGCTGTCGCGCAGCTTCGCCCGCTCGCCCTCATCCATCCCGAGAATCTCCGCCAGGACGTCATCCGTATCCGCGCCCAGCACCGGCGGTGCATGGCGATAGGACACCTGCGTTTCGGAGAACCGCATGGGGTTGGCCACCAGCGGGACGCTGCGTCCCCCCACCGCCGCATGCGGCATTTCGATCTTCATGCCGCGGTCGATGACATGGGGATCGTCGAACAGCTGGTCGACCCTGTTGATCGGTCCGCAGCCGATGGTGAGCCGTTCCAGATTCTCAAGCCAGTAGGAAGACGGCTTCGAGGCGAGAACCGGCTTCATCCGTTCGATCAGCGCATCGCGGTTCCCGACCCGCTTGCCGTTGGTCGCGAACCGCTCATCGGCCGCCAGTTCCGGACAGCCGGCGAATTCGCAGAAGCGCTGGAATTGCGTGTCGTTGCCGATGGTCAGCATGATGTGGCCGTCTTCGGTCTGGAAAACCTGGTACGGCACGATGTTCGGATGCCCGTTGCCGAGCCGGGGCGGGTTCTCCCCTCCGATCAGATAGTTCATCGCCTGGATCGACAGCCACGCCGCCTGCGTATCGAGCATGCCGATATCGATATACTGCCCCTTGCCCGTCACCTCGCGCGAGCGCAGCGCGGCGCAGATGGCCACCGTCGCATACATGCCTGCCATGATGTCGGCGATCGGCACGCCCGCCTTCATCGGCTCGCCGTCCGGTTCTCCGGTCACGCTCATGATCCCGCCCATCGCCTGAATCAGCGGATCGTAGCCGGGACGGTCGGCATAGGGACCGGTCTGGCCAAAGCCGGTAATCGAGCAATAGACGAGCCCGGGCACCGTCTCCTTCAGGTCGTCGTATCCCAGACCGTAGCGCGTGAGGTTGCCGCGCTTGAAATTTTCGACCAGCACATCGGATTTCGCGGCGATACGGCGGATGATCTCCTGGCCCTCGGGCTTTGAGATATCGATGGCGACCGAACGTTTGTTGCGGTTGGCGCCCATGAAATAGGCGCTTTCGATCGTGTCGTTGCCGTCGTCGTCCTTGAGAAAGGGCGGACCGAACCGGCGCGTGTCGTCGCCGCTGCCGGGCCGTTCGATCTTGATGATGTCGGCGCCGAGATCGCCGAGGATCTGGGTGCTGTAAGGTCCGGCGAGAATGCGCGTGAGATCGAGTACCGTGATGCCGGAAAGCGGCCCGTTACTGTCGGCCATTTCTGTCTCCTGAATTGCGTCCTGGTTCTCATACGACAGGAGAGCGGTTCGCGAAAGTCTCCCGCGCTTGACACGGTTCCACGCGAGCCGCACGCTCCCCGCATGGACAGGATCGAAGAAAAGCTCACCGCCATGGGGCACTCCCTGCCGCAGGCGTTCGTCTACCCCAACAGCAATCGCACCGGCTGCGTCAGAACGGGCAATCTGCTGTTCTGCTCGGGCCATCCGCCGCCGGAGGATTGGGGCGTCCCGGTCCATGGCAAGGTCGGCGGCGACGTTTCCGAAGCAGAGGCCGTCCGGTCCGCGGAGGCAACGGCGCTGACCATCCTGACCTCGGTCAAGGCGCAGATCGGATCGCTCGACGGCATCACCCGCGTCGTAAAGGTCTTCGGCATGGTGAATTCGGCGCCCGGTTTCGACCGGCAGTTCGCCGTGATCGACGGCGCATCGAACCTATACTACGAACTGTTCGGGCCCGAGATCGGCCAGCACGCCCGCAGCGCAGTCGGCATGGCGGAACTGCCGCGCGGCTTCTGCATGGAGATCGAGGCGATCTTCGAAATCGCGGGGTGAGAGATCGCCCCGCTGTCGCGGGCTCTGATGGGGAATTCTACCCCGGATACGCGACCACCTCGTGGCGCTGTTCGCCCAGCCCGTCGATGCCCATCTCGACGATATCGCCAGGCTGAAGCCATCTGGGCGGATCGAACCCGGCGGCGACGCCGTGCGGTGAACCGGTCGTCACCACATCGCCCGGATTGAGCGACATGAACTCGCTGATATAGGAAACGATCTGCGCCATGGTGAACACCATGTCCGACGTATGACCGTCCTGACGCAGCTCCCCGTTGATCTTCGTCCAGATGCGCAAGGTCTGCGGATCGCCGACCTCGTCCGATGTCACCAGCCACGGCCCAAGCGGTCCCAGCGTATCGGCGCTCTTGCCCTTGGTCGTCCCGCCCTCGCGGCTCCGCTGATAGTGGCGCTCCGACCCATCGTTCATCAGCGCGTATCCCGCGACGTAATCGAGCGCTTCCTCGACCGAAACGTTGAGCGCCCGCCGTCCGATGACGCAGGCAAGCTCGACCTCGTAATCGAGTTCGGTCGAGGTCTTCGGCTTGATGATCGGATCGTAGGGGCCGGTCAGAGAACTGATCGCCTTGTTGAACAGCACGGGCTCGCTCGGCGGCGTGTATCCCATCTCGCGAATATGCGTCAGATAGTTCTGGCCGACCGCCATGATCTTGGGGATGCCCGCGACGGGGACGCCGAGCCTGGGCTTGCCGTCGACCGCCGGCAGCGCCGCGGGATCGAGCGCGCGCAGCCGTTCGAGAGCGGCTGGCGACAACGCTTCCGGCGTGATGTCCGCGATTTCTTCCGACAGGTCGCGCAGAAGGCCTTTACCGTCGATCAGCCCCGGCCTTTCGCCGCCTTTTTCCCCGTATCGGACCAGTTTCATCGAATTTCCTCCCTGCGCGCGGAACCAACTCAATTAATGCGGACTGGATGCGGCTGGAGTATCATCCGAATATGACGGAAAGCAAATCGGTCATTCCGACGACCTGCTGGGAATGCAGCACCCATTGCGGCGCGTTCGCAACCGTCGAGAACGGACGGGTCTCGAAGATCGTTCCGAACCCAGACCATCCTGCATCGCTCGGCGCATTCTGCGTCAAGGGCATGCGCGGCCTGCCCGAACTGACTTATCACGAAGACCGGATTCTCTATCCGCAGCGTCGCATCGACGAACGCGGCAGCGGCAGGTGGGAAAGGATTTCCTGGGACGATGCGCTGGACGAAATGACCGGCCGGTTTCTTGAGATACGCGAAAAGTACGGCCCGCTCGCGCTGTGCGGCGCGGTCAGCAACGCGCATTTCAGCCGGGGCGTATCGCTGGCCCTGCTGATGCGGGCGCTGGGCTCGCCCAACTGGATGATGAACCAGGACATGTGCGGCGGGTGCCGTGGATTGTCGGACCGGATCACCGGTCTCGCCATCGGCAACGGCGAGGACATAGACAACGCCAGATGCGCGATCGTCGTCGGCCGCAACCCGGCCGCCGCCGACCCGTCGCAATGGCTGGCGCTGAAAAGGGCAAAGAAAAAAGGCGCCAGGATTATCGTCGTCGATCCCGCCCGGACGCAGACGGGCCGTCTCGCCGACCTCTGGCTGCAGCCGAAACCGGGCACAGATGCAGCTATCGGGCTCGGGCTCGTCCGATGGCTGATCGAGAACGGAAGGTACGACGCCGATTTCGTCGAGAAATGGTGTCACGGCTTCGACGCGCTGCGCGAACGCGCGTCATCCTTTACGCCGGAGCGTGTCGAGGCGCTCACCGGCGTCGCTGCGGCAGATCTGGAACGCGCCGCGGAATGGTATGCCGATGGGCCATCCTGTTTCGTTTCCGGTCACGGAATCGACGCGTTCAGCGCGGGCGTACAGACCTTCCGCGCGTTTCACGCACTCGTCGCGATCAGCGGCAATCTGGACCGGAAGGGCGGCAACCGGCGCGGCAAACGTCCCCCGGGGTTCACCAACTACATCGAGGTCCTGCACAAGCCGGAATTCCGTCTGCCGCTCGACATCGAACGGCAGACCATCGGCGCGGACGAGTACCCGCTCTGGGCCGGTCCCGAGGGCTGGCAGACCGCCTGCAACAATCCGGGCGTGATCGAAGCCGTGCTGACCGGTAAGCCCTATCCCGTCCGGGCGATGTTCGTCACCGGCGTCAATATCGTCATTACCTATCCCGACACGCGCCGCACGGTCGAGGCGCTCAAGTCGCTCGATTTCCTCGCGGTCGGGACGCACATGATGAACCCGACGGCCGCCCTGGCCGATCTCGTCCTGCCCAAAACGACAGGACTGGAAGACGAGGAAGTGTCGCTCGAAGCCAACGCCCCTTGCCTCAGCGTCATCCAACCCGCCCACCCGCCGATGGGCGAGGCGCGCAGCGATTTCGACATCGCGCTGGGTATTATCGAGCGGCTCGACGCCAAAGGCATCGGGGAGGCGCGCCGGTTTTTCCCGTGGGCGAACAAGCGCGCCTTCAACGAGTTCCTGCTGGGCGACGGTCCTATCGGAATGGAAGAGCTGCTTGAAACCGGCTATGCGAGCTTCCCGTACCGGCTCGGCAATTTCGAACCGGCCGGCTTTAAAACGAAAACCGGAAAGGTTGAGCTTTACTCCGAGCGCCTCGCCGAGCTCGGCCTCGACCCCCTGCCCGACTACGTGCCGCCGAGTGCGGATTCGGCCGATGAAGATACGAGAATTGCCTATCCGCTGATCCTGCTGACCGGCGCACGCGAGAAGACCTACCATCATTCGCGCTTTCGCGATCAGGGCTGGGCGCGCAAGGTCTCGAACGATCCCTGGGTACAGCTGCACCCGGAAACAGCCGCCGCGTACGGCGTCGAACAGGACGAGTGGATCGTGGTTGAAACCGCCGGTCATGACGGCCGCTGCCGCCTTCGGGTCAGGGTCACCGACGATATCGGACCCGGAATCCTGCGGACCGGCATGGGCTGGTGGTATCCCGAAACCGACGGCCCCGATTTCGGGGCTTTCGACGTCAATATCAACGCCGCCATGCGTTATGGAGGACCGTGCGACCCGGTCACCGGATCGGTGGATTCCCGCGGGCTCCGCTGTCGCCTGAGCAGAACAAACGTCGCGGCAGCCGCCGAGTAAATCCTGTTAATGCCTCTTGCCGCTTGACCGGCGGAGTTCCATGATTTCTCCGCCGGACGGGCGTGGCCAGGAATCCGGATCTTCAGACAGGAGGTACCATGTACAGAAATTCGACAGCGGGGCTGCTGCTCGCAGCCTCGGCGGCGTTCGGGCTATATCAGTCAGTTGCCGCGGCGGACGAAGTCTCCGATTTCTACAAGGGAAAACAGATCAATTTCGCGGTCGGATACAGCGCCGGCGGCGGGTACGACACCTATACCCGCCTGCTCGCCGGCGTTATCGGCAAGCATATCCCGGGCAACCCCGACGTGATTGTCACCAACATGCCGGGCGGCGGCAGCATGAAAGTCGCGAACCACACCTATAACGTCGCGCCGAAAAACGGCACGTACCTCGGCGTATTTTCGATTCCGGTCGCCATCGAGCCGCTTCTCGGACGCAAGAACGCGAAATTCGAGGCCGGAAAATTCGGCTGGCTCGGCAACATGTATCGCGACACGCATGGCTGTGCGGTCCGCAAGGAATCGAGCATCCGTTCGCTCGAAGACGTGATTAACGCGAAAGAGCCGGTCGTGTTCGGCGCGTCGTCCGCCAGCTCATACGGAAACCAGCATGCACGCGTCCTGCAGTCGATGGTCGGGGCAAACATCAGGATCGTACTCGGCTATCGCGGCATCAAGGGCGTCGGCAAGGCGCTGCAGCAGGGAGAGATCACAGCGGCCTGCGCAATGGCCGTATCGACGCTGAAATCGTCCTTCCGCAACCAGAAAGAGAGCGGGGATTTCCGCGTCGTCGTGCAGTTCGGCAAGGAAAGGCATCCATACCTCGACAATGCCTCGCACTTCTACTCGATGCTCAAAAAACCTGACGATATCAAGGTCGCCGATTTCTTCTTCAGCCAGTCCGAGATCGCCAGACCGGTTGCCGCCCCGCCGGGCGTGCCGGCGGCTCGTCTTGCGGCGCTTCGCTCCGCCTTCAAGATGGCGCTCGCGGACCCCGCCCTGCTGGCGCGCGCCAAGAAGATCGGCATTGACGTCATCTACGAGCCGGCGGAGGCCGTCGAGGCCTCTCTCAGGGAGCTTTACGGAACGCCGGCGCCGATCCTCGCCCGGGTCAAAAAAATCATGGGACGCAAGTAACCGCCCGGCATCAGGCCGATAAAACGAAACGGCGGCCTCGCGGCCGCCGTTTTCACTTCCGGCACCCCGGGGACGCCTGAAATCCAGCGGTTTTCATTGGCCGGGCGGTGTTCTATATAACGTCCGACTTTACCAGCGAAGGGAACGACGATGGCCCGCAAAGCGTCGAAAGCCGACCCTATCAAAACCGCCGCGCGGCGCATCCGCAACGCGCTCGATACCGGCAAGCCGTGCAAGCCGATCCGCGACCTCATCAAGAAGGGCGATCTCGATGCCGCCTACGCCATCCAGCAGACCAATACGGATGCCTGGATCGCGGCGGGGCGCCGGCCCGTCGGCCGCAAGATCGGCCTGACCGCGAAGTCGGTTCAGACCCAGCTTGGCGTGGATCAGCCCGATTACGGCATCCTCTATGCCGACATGGAAGTCGTGGACGGTGACGAGATCTCGCCGTCGCGCCTGATGCAGCCCAAGGTCGAGGGCGAAATCGCCCTGGTGCTCGACGACGACCTGGTAGACGAACAGCTCACCCTGGTCGATCTGATCAACGCAACGGCCTACGCCCTCCCGGCCATCGAGGTGGTGGGCAGCCGCATCGCCAACTGGGACATCACCATCCTCGATACCATCGCCGACAACGCCTCCTCCGGGCTCTACGTGCTGGGGACGAAGCCGGTCGGGCTGCACGACCTCGACCTTCGCATGTGCGGCATGGTCATGGAGAACGGCGGAGACCAGGTGTCGATCGGCGCCGGCGTGGCGTGTCTCGGCAACCCTCTGAATGCCGCGCTGTGGCTTGCCCGAAAGATGGTCGCCGTCGGCATGCCGCTGATGGCGGGCGACACGATCATGACGGGCGCGCTGGGTCCGATGGCGCCGGTAAAGAACGGCGACGTGATCGAGGTCCGGATTTCCGGGCTCGGTTCCGTCCGCGCCGTCTTCGCCGGGTAGGAGCGACATTCGATGGCAAAAACCAAGGTAGCGATCATCGGTTCCGGCAATATCGGCACCGACCTGATGATCAAGATCATACGCAACTCGGAAATTCTCGAGATGGGCGCCCTGGTCGGCATCGATCCCGATTCCGACGGGCTTGCCCGCGCCGCCAGGATGGGCGTCGCGACAACCCATGAAGGGATCGACGGCCTCGTCAAGATGGACGTCTTCAAGGAAATCGAAATCCTGTTCGACGCCACCTCTGCCGGCGCGCACAAATATCACGACAAGATCGCGCGCGAGTACGGCAAGACCATGATCGACATGACCCCGGCGGCGATCGGTCCCTATGTGGTGCCGGTGGTGAATCTCGAAAAGCTGGTCGACGCGCCGAACATCAACATGGTCTCGTGCGGCGGACAGGCGACCATTCCGATGGTCGAAGCCGTCGGCAAGGTCGCCAAGGTGCATTACGCGGAAATCGTCGCCTCGATCTCTTCGAAGTCGGCCGGCCCCGGCACCCGCGCCAATATCGACGAATTCACAGAGACCACCGCCAAGGGGCTTGAGGAAGTCGGCGGAGCGGAACGCGGCAAGGCGATCATCGTTCTCAACCCGGCCGAACCGCCGGTGATGATGCGCAACACGGTCTACACGCTGAGCGACGATGCCGACACCGACAAGATCCGCGCAAGCATCGAAAAACAGGTTGCCGACATTCAATCCTACGTTCCTGGCTACCGGCTCAAGCAGGAAGTGCAATTCGAACGCATCGGCGACAATACCCCGCTGAAAATTCCCGGCTTCGGGGAATTCGTCGGGCTCAAGACATCGGTCTTCATCGAGGTCGAAGGCGCCGCGCATTACCTGCCGAACTATGCCGGCAACCTGGACATCATGACCTCCGCCGCGCTCGCCACCGCCGAGCGTCTGGTGCAACTGAGGAAGGCAGCCTGATCATGGACATGGATCCGAACCGCAAGCTCTACATTCAGGACACCACGCTGCGCGATGGCATGCACGCCATTCGCCACAGCTACACGCCGGAACAGGTAAGGGAAATTGCCGGCGCGCTCGACAAGGCGGGCGTTTCCGGCATCGAGGTCACCCATGGCGACGGGCTCGCCGGCACCTCGTTCAATTACGGATTCGGCACGCACACCGATCTCGAATGGATCGAAGCGGCCGCCAGCGTGGTCGAAAACGCTGTCCTTACGGTCCTTCTGCTGCCGGGCATCGGCACCGTCGAGGATTTGAAGAACGCCTACAACGCCGGCGCGCGGTCGGTCCGCGTCGCCACCCATTGCACCGAAGCCGATATCTCCAAGCAGCATATCGAGTGCGCGCGGGAACTCGGCATGGATGTCGCGTGCCTTCTGATGCTGGCGCACATGAACGAGCCCAAGCCGTTCGCCGAGCAGGCCAAGCTGATGGAAAGCTATGGCGCGCACTGCATCTACGTCACCGACAGCGCCGGCGCTCTGCTGCTTGACGGGGTCGCCGACCGGTTCAAGGCGATGAACGACATACTCGATCCGAAGACCCAGACCGGCATGCACGCCCATAACAATCTCGGGCTCGGCGTCGCATTCAATCTCGTCGCCATCGAACATGGCGCAAGCCGGATCGACGGTTCGCTCGCCGGCATGGGCGCGGGCGCAGGCAACGCGCCGCTCGAAGTCTTTATCGCGGTGGCCGACCGGATGGGCCTCAATCACGGCTGCGACGTGTTCGGGCTGATGGATGTCGCCGAAGATGTCGTCCGGCCGCTGCAGGACCGTCCCGTCCGCATCGACCGCGAGACGCTGTCGATCGGTTACGCCGGCGTCTATTCGAGCTTCCTGCGCCACGCAGAGAACGCGTCGAAACTTTACGGCATCGACACGCGCGACATTCTGGTTGAACTCGGCCGGCGGCGCATGGTGGGCGGTCAGGAAGACATGATCGTCGACGTGGCGCTCGATCTCGCCAAGGCGCGCAAATCCGAAGAGGCAGGAGCCTGATCCCATGACCGACATCAACAAACTCGCACAGGTCGTCGACGACGCGGCCCGCAATGCCAAAGCAATTCCGCAGATCAGCGACAAGACCCCGATCACGGTCGAGGAAGGCTACGCCATCCAGGCCGCGGCCTTTCAGCGGCGTCTCGCCCGCGGCGAGACCCAGACCGGCGTCAAGATGGGCTTTACCAGCCGCGCCAAGATGATCCAGATGGGCGTCGACGACATGATCTGGGGCCGCCTGTCGGATGGCATGCTGGTAGAGGACGGCGGAGAGATCGACCTTTCAAACTACGTTCACCCGCGCGCCGAGCCGGAAGTCGCTTTTCTGCTGGGCGCCCCGCTCGAAGGAAACGTCAGCGCCGCCGAGGCGATGCTGGCGGTGGAGGCCGTCGCGCCCGCCATCGAGATCATCGACAGCCGCTACAAGGCCTTCAAGTTTTCCTGGGCCGACGTGGTCGCCGACAACTGCTCTTCCTCGGGCTACGTTCTCGGCGCGTGGCAGAATCTGGATGCCGACCTGAGCAATCTGGGCATGATCCTCGAAGTCAACGGGCGTCCGGCGCAGATCGGATCGTCCGCGGCCATACTGGGACACCCCATCCGGTCGCTGGCCGCGGCCGCGCGCCTGTCATCCGAAGCGGGCGAGCCACTCCAGGCGGGCTGGATCGTCATGGCAGGCGGCGCAACGGCCGCAGAGGCGCTGGCGCCGGGCATGTCGGTCCGAAACGTGGTTCAGGAGCTGGGCTTCACCGGCTTCTCGGTCGCCGGCTGAGCGTTTCGTCTGGAAGCCTGACGGGTTTGCAGCAGGATGACCCTGCGTGTAGTATCCCGCGCCCATTGACGGGCGGAATTTTCGCCCTTTTTTGATACGAACAAAGTCGAAAAACAGCAGGTAAATGAGCAACATCGAATATCACGAGGTCGCCAAGACCAGCGACCTGGACGAAGAAGAAGTCATGAGCGTCATGATCGGCGACGAGGAAATCGCCCTCTTCAACCTGAAGGGCGAATTCTACGCAACCCACGGCATCTGCACGCACGAGAATATCGGTCTCGCCGACGGTTTCGTCGATGGCGACCTCATTGAATGCCCGCTGCACGCGGCATGCTTCGAAATCAAGACCGGCAAGGCCTGTAACCCGCCCGCGACCGTCGATCTCAAGACCTACCCGGTCAAGGTCGAAGGCGATACGGTCTATGTCGGCATCGAAACTGAATAACGGGAACGGAAACCATGTCGGACAATATTGAATTCCATGATGTAGCGGCCGCTGACGCCCTCGGCGACGAAGAGGCCATGGCCGTAACGGTCGGCAAGATGGACATCGCGCTTTACAACCTCGGCGGCGAAATCTTCGCGACAGCCGATCTCTGCACCCATGCCTACGCCTCCATGGCGGACGGGTTTATCGACGACGGCCAGATCGAGTGCCCTTTGCACGGCGCCTGCTTCGACATCAAGACCGGCAAGGCCCTGACGGCCCCGGCCAGCGTCGACCTCCAGACTTTCCCCGTTAAAGTCGAAAACGGCCGAATCTTCGTCGGCGTCGCGTCCGAGTAAGGGCGCATGAGCGACGACCGTACGTTCGTCATTATCGGCGCGGGACAGGCTGGCGCCTGGGCGATCTATGCCCTGCGCGACGAGGCCGGGTTCGAGGGCAACATCGTCCTGATCGGGGACGAGGACTACATCCCCTATGAACGCCCGCCCTTGTCGAAGAGCGCGATGCTCGGCGATACCAGCGTCGAGGACGCCTATTTCTGGCCGCGCGAGAAATACGACGAATGGAACGTCGACATGCGGCTGGGCGTCGCGGCGCAATCGATCGACCGGGCGGCAAAGACGGTGATGCTGACGGATGGCACGGAAGTCTCCTACGACCGGCTGCTGCTGGCGACCGGCACCCGCCCCCGGCTGCTGCCCGTCGAGGGGGCCGATCTCGCCGGCGTGCATTATCTCCGCACCATCGCGGATACGCTGGCGATCCAGAAGGACATCCCGGACGGCGGGTCGGCGCTGATCATCGGCGGCGGCTGGATCGGCCTCGAAGTCGCAGGCGCGCTCGCCAAACGTAACTGCAAGGCAACCGTCATCGAGGTTGCGGACCGGCTGTGCGGCCGCGCCGTGCCGCCGGAAATCAGCGACTGGCTCCTTTCCTTCCATCAGGGCAAGGGCGTTGACGTGCGGCTGAATACCGGCGTCGAAAAACTGACCGGCGACGGCGGCAGGCTGACAGGCGCGGTACTCGCCGGCGGCGAAACCGTCGCGTGCACGCTCGCGATCGTCGGCATCGGCGTCGTACCGAACAGCGAAATCGCCGAACAGGCCGGTCTCGACATCGAAAATGGCGTCGTGGTCGACGACCGGGGCCGGACGTCGGACCCGGACATTTTCGCCGCGGGAGACCTGACCAACCATCCGAATTCCCTCCTTGGCCGGAGAATCCGGCTCGAATCATGGGAGAACGCGCAGAACCAGGGCCGCGCCGCCGCCAAGGCGATGGCGGATCAGGGCGAAGAGTACGCGGAAATTCCGTGGTTCTGGTCCGACCAGTTCGATGCCAACATTCAGATGATCGGCATGCCCAAGAGCTGGGAACAGCTTGCCACGCGCGGCGACCCGGCGGACGGCGAATTCATCACCTTCTATCTGAAGAACGGAAAGATCGACGGCGCCATTTCGGTCAACAATCCGCGCGACATTCGTATGGCCAAGCGCCTGATGCAGGCCGGCAAGGAGGTCTCCGCGGACGATCTCGCCAACCCGGACGTCAAGCTTCAGGCCCTGCTCAAGGGCTGATCATCCGCACAGAAAGGGCCGCAATGGTCGATTCCAATCCGGTTCTCCAGGAAAAGCTGAACAAGGCCTGGAAGTTCTTCTTCAAGCGCGGTTTCGTCGACGGTTTCGGCCATATCAGCGCGCGGACCCAGAACCCCGAGCGAATTCTGATTTCGCCCCACGAGCTGACGGCGGATTCGAAACCGTCTGATTTCGTCGAGATCGATCTCGACGGAAACCAGTTCGGCACCGACGCTCCGATGCCGGGCGAGCTGCCGATCCATCTCGAAGTCTACAAGGCAAGGCCGGACGTCAACGCGGTGGCGCATTTCCATCCGCACAACGCCACATCGTTTTCCATGTCGGAACACGATCTGAAGCCGACCTATTTTCTCGCGTCGATCTTCCGCGACGGCATCCCCGTCCACCATGACTCTCGGCTGATCAAGACGGCAGACCGCGCGAAGGCGATGGTCGAAACGCTGGGCGACCACCGCGGCCTGCTGCTGCGCGCGCACGGCATCGTGGTCACCGGCCCGACGATCGAATGGATGACCGGCGGCGTTTTCATCATGGAAGACAACGCCAAACGCACCCAGATCGCGGCGTCGATGGGTAAGTTCGAAACGCTTACGGAAGACGAGATGGCCGATATTCAGCCCGAACTGATGGGCAATCCCGGCCCGATCTGGCGGATCTGGAAGCTGGTACAGTCCGAGGCCGACGACTAGACTTCCCGTCGAACGCGTTCAGGCACGGGGCTAAACCCGTACCGGCCCGGTTCCGAACCGGGATGGTCACCCCAGCTTGTCCAGCACCCAGTCAATCTGATAGGCGACCACCTGCGTCCAGTTATCGACGCTGCAATGGCCGGAACCGCCAATCTCGTCGTCATAGATCCGCAGTGTCTTGTCGGCGACCGGCAGTTCGTCGAACAGGCGCTGGGCCGACGATGCCGGCACCATGTGATCGCGCGCGCCGTGCGTCACCAGCATGGGACACCGAACATTGGCCAGCTTTCCTTCGAGATTGAAGTCGGAGAGATATTCGCGCGCCTCCGCATCCGACCCCGTGCCGGTTATCCACTGAAGCTGTTCATGGAGCGGTGGATAAGGTTCGTATAAGTCGCGCAGCACGTCGTAGAGCGCACCCCAGACGACGCAGGCCTTGATACGGTGTTCGAAACTGACCGCGCGCGGCGCATAGTATCCCGCCATCGAGCCTCCGATCAGCCCGATCCGGTCGTGATCCACGTCACTTCTGGTTTCCAGGTAATCCACCGCCGCACTGAACACGCGCTCGTAATCCGGAATGGTAGGGAGGCCCAGCACCCGGATCGACTTCCCCTGCCCCGGCCCGTTGAATACCAGCACCCCGGCACCCCGTGCCGTCATCTCCTGCGCGCCCCGGAACAGCTGCTCCTCGGGCAGAGCGTCCGCGCCGGTCGGAAAAATGATCACCGGCGCCGGCGTGCCGCGCCGGTCGCTGCGCGGCGGCAGGAAAAGCCCTTCGAGCTGGTTTCCGTCGAACGGGATGGCAATCCGCTCGTAGACATGCGGCGTGCGGTCGATGCCCTTATAGAAACAATCGATGCAACGCTCGTACATCGGCAGCTTGCGAGGATCCTTTCCCGCCAGAACGCGTTCAGCCGAACGGTAATAGGTGAAGGCCCGCCACCAGGCCTGTCCCGCCGTCACATCGTGCCCGGCAGCGTCCGCCTCGTCCCCGATCGCCTTTATCCGGTCGCCGAGTTCGTAAAACGCATCATGCCAGTCCTCCGAATTGCCGGACCGGATTTTCCGCGCGGCGTGAAACAGCTCGTTGGTATCGGCCCCGCCCTGAACGGCTTCGTAAAACAGCCACACCAGGTGGAATGAAAAAACGACCGACTCGCGCGTGTCTTCGGTCCAGTACTGAAACATGTCGTCCTCCCTGCGTTTCCGGAATTCTACCCCTCCAGCAGTATCGCGTCAGCCCGCCCGCGTCTAAAATCGCCGAACTGCAATCACAGACAGGGAGATTCCGATGACACGCATTCACGTGCTTTCGCGCGACGAGATGAACGAAGAACAGGGAACGCTCTATGACACCGTAAAGGAAGAAGGCGGACCGCTGGGCGGGCCCTACTGGGCCTATATCCGCTATCCGAAGCTGATGCGTCAGGCACAGGACATTTCCAACGTTCTGGGGCAGGGAGGCCTCTCGAAGCGCGAACGGCAGATAGCGGTCATGGCCATTATTCGCTTCTGGGGCGCCGAGTACCCCTGGGCGGTCCAGACGCGCGGCGCTCTCAATATCGGTCTGGAACAGGAGATTATCGACGCCATCAATTCGGGCGGCACGCCGGACCTCAGCGACCCGCGCGAAAAGGCTTCGTACGACCTGACCGTCGAGCTGCTGAACAACCGCAAGCTCAGCCAGGAAACGTTCGACCGGGCATCGGGCCTGTTCAACGAGAAGGAGCTCGTCAGCCTGATCGCAAGCATCGGCCAGTTTTCCATGACCTGCCTGACGACCATCGCCTACGACTGCACGCCGCCGGACGACGTCCCCCACCGCCTGCAGCACTAGGCGCCGTGACCCGCGGGCGCGTGCTTGCACGCGAGGAAATGAACGAGGAGCAGGGCCGGGTCTACGACGAGATGGCGTCGGAAGGCGCGCCGCTCGCCGGCCCCTACTCCGCCTATATCCACTACCCTCAATTCATGCGGGAGGCACGCAACCAGTCGGTGTGCCTGGCAGAGGGCGGCCTGACCCGGCGCGAACGGCAGATCGTCGTCCTCGCCGTCGTGCGATTCTGGGGCGCCGAATTTCCATGGGCGGTCCAGGAGCGGGGCGCCGTTGCCGCCGGCGTAGAACGGGAAATTATCGATGCCATCAATGACGGGCGCAAACCGGCGCTCGGCGATCCGCGCGAAAAAGCGGCTTACGAGCTGACCGCAGAACTCCTTGACGCCCGAAAGCTGAGCGACGCGACCTTCGCCCGGGCGGCAGAACTGTTCGACGGGAAGGAACTGGTCTGCCTGATCGGCAATATCGGCCAGTTTTCCATGACCTGCCTGACGACCAATGCGTATGATTGCGACCCGCCGGAAGACGTTCCCTATCGCCTGAAACGCTAAAATGCAGGCCGAATAGGAGCCTTAGCAGGCTTTCGGCACGGGCGGGATTCCTTTATTCTGCACACCCTTAACGATTTGCCGGATTCCGGGGAAACGCCATGCAATTTCAATTAATTCTTTTCGGTCTCGACAAGATCCTGCGCTTTACCGCATCGAAATATCCCGAATTCCGCGAACGGCTGAAGGAGCGGAACCTGACCGCCCAGATCCTGGCGAAGGACGAGGAAATCGGACGGACCTTTACCTTCAGCGACGGCAAGGTGTCGTCGAAGGCAGGGCTGCACGGCGAGCCCGATATCAAGCTCGCCTTCAAGAATGCAAAGATCGCGTCGAAACTGCTGCGCCCGCCTATCAACTGGCTGGACCAGATCAACGCGCAGAAGGATTTCAACATTTCGGTCGAGGGCACCGAAGATCTCACCAACTGGTTCGCCCAGACCGTCATGATGACCCAGTCGATCGGGTGGAAATGGGGCAAGGAAATGCCCGGCGGCGTGACGCGCACGGTCAACATGACCAATGGCGGTCCGGTATTCGTCGACGTCAAGGACGACAAGATCATCCGCATGACGCCGATCGATTTCGACGAAACCGACCCGCAGCCCTGGACAATCAAGGCGCGCGGCATGGAATTCACCCCGCCGCGCCGCACCACGCTGGCTCCCCATGGGCAGAACGCCAAATCCATCGTCTATTCCCCGGAACGGCTGCTCCATCCGATGAAGCGCGTCGATTTCGACCCGAACGGCGAGCGCAACACCCGGAACCGCGGTGTTTCCGGATATGAGAAGATTTCGTGGGACGAGGCGCTCGACATCGTCGCCAGCGAAATCAAGCGCGCCAAGAGCAAGCACGGGCCCGGCGCCATGGCGGTCAGCCACGGCTCACACCATACCTGGGGCAATATCGGCTACTACCTGTCGGCGCTCTACCGCTTCCGCAACGCGGTCGGCCACACGCCGGTTCATCACAACCCGGACAGCTGGGAAGGCTGGTACTGGGGCGCCGTGCATCACTGGGGTCACACGCTTCGCGTGGGCCAGTCGGAGACCTACGGCACGGTCGAGGACTGCCTGCAGAATTGCGACATGATCGTGTTCTGGTCCGCCGACCCGGAAACCACCTCCGGATCCTATGGCGCCCAGGAAGGCACCGTCCGCCGGCAATGGCTCAAGAACAAGGAACTCGGCATCGACGTGGTTCATGTCGATCCCTACTACAACCAGTCCGCCCAGTTCCTCGGCGGCAAGTGGTTCGCGCCGAAACCCACCACCTCGGTCGCAATGGCGATGGCCATCGCATATGTCTGGATCCAGGAAGGGCTCTACGACAAGGAATATGTCGAAACCCATACGGTGGGATTCGACGCGTGGAAGTCGTACCTGCTCGGTGAAGAGGACGGCATTCCGAAAACGCCTGAATGGCAGGAAGAGGAAACCGGCGTTCCGGCGCGTGACGTCCGCGCCCTGGCACGCGACTGGGGCCGCAAGCGCGTCTATCTGGCGCCCGGTGGATGGGGCAACGGGCATGGCGGTGCGTGCCGCAACCAGACGGGAATCCAGTGGGCGCGCGTCATGGTCTGCCTCGTCGCCATGCAGGGGCTGGGCAAGCCGGGCGTAAACATGGGCAACCTGCAATGGGGCTGCCCGATCGACTTCAACTTCTACTTCCCGGGTTACGCCGACGGCGGGATGTCGGGCGATCTTGAAGGCACCGCCATGCCGGTAGAGCTGTATCAGCGCATGCCGCAGCTCCCCACCATGAACACGCCGAACCAGAAAATCCCGCGCATCGGAATGCCCGAGGCGGTCATCGACGGAAAGACCGAGGGCTATCCCTGGGTCGGCAAATCGATCGAAATCCAGTTCGCCAAGTTCGGCTATCCGGCCCCCGGTCATGCGAAGGTGTCGATGCTGTACAAGTATGGCGGATCGATTCTCGCGACCATGAACAACACCAACCGCTGGGTGAAGATGTACCAGTCGGAAAATCTGGAGTTCGTGGTCAACCAGTCGATCTGGCGGGAAGGCGAGGCCAAGTTCGCCGACATCATCCTGCCTGCCTGCACCAATTTCGAGCGGGTCGATATCAGCGAATGGGCCGGTCTCGGCGGATACGGCCATCACGGCCAGCAGCAGCTCAACCACCGGGTCATCGTCTTCCAGGCTCCGGCAATCAAGCCGATGGGCGAATCGAAATCGGATTACTGGATATTCAATGAGCTCAGCAAGCGGCTCGGTCTCGCCAACTATTTCTCGGAGGGGGTGAACGAGATCGACTGGGTCAAGCGCATGTTCGACGCCTCCGACCTGCCCCAGCACATTTCATGGAAGGATTTCCTGCGCAAAGGCTATTTCGTGGTACCGGCGGAAAAGGAAAAGCTGCGCGCCCCTGTCTCGTTCCGCTGGTTCTGGGAAAACCGCAAGAAGGACGTGCCCGAACCGCACCCCCTTCCCTCCGACTACACAGAGGAATTCCTCAAGGGGCTCCAGACGCAGTCGGGCAAGCTCGAATTCGAATGCAACAGCCTCAAGCGCTTCCACGACCCGGAACGCCCGCCCATCGTCAAGTACGAACCCGCCTGGGAAGGCCCGCATTCCGGCGACATGTACGACAAATATCCGCTGCAGATGCTGACGCCGCATTCGCGCTATTCGTTCCACACGCAGGGTGACGGCAAGGACAGCTTCCTGCTGAACATCGAGGATCACAGGGTGCTGGTCGATGGCTGGTACTACTGGATCATCCGCATGAATGCGGACGATGCGAAAGAGCGCGGGATCGGAAAGGACGACCTCGTCATGGTGCACAACGCCCGGGGTGCGGTGATCTGCGCCGCGCTGCCAACCCAGCGCCTGCCGCGCGGCGTGTGCCACGGCTTCGAATCCGCCGCTTTGTACGAGCCCATGGGAGAGCCCGGCAAATCGGTGGACCGCGGCGGCTGCCTCAATCAGCTGACCCCGCACCGCACCCAGACGAAAACCACCCATTCGCTGGCAGGCGCCAACGCGCTGGTCGAAATCGTCAAGTGGGACGGCCGCACCGAGTACATCTCGGAAGCCTATGCCGAGGCGAAACCGTCAGCGCCAACTGCGGCCGAGCCCGTTCCGGTTCCGGCAGAGTAAGGAAGCACGCCGATGTCTAAGAAATGGAACGTGGTCATCGACGTGGCCGAGTGCACCAACTGCAATCTCTGCACGCTGGCGACGATGGACGAATATGTCGGCAACGACTGGGGCAAATATGCCGCCCCCATGCCGCGACACGGCCATCAATGGATAAAGATCCTGCAAAAGGAGCGCGGGCAGATCCCTGTCGTCGATCTCGCCTACGTGCCGACCATGTGCAATCACTGCGCCGACGCCCCCTGCGTCAAGGCGGCGACGGGCGGCGAGATTACCCAGCGCGAGGACGGCATCGTGCTTATCGACCCGGAGAAATCGAAGGGCCGCAAGGATCTCGTCGACAGCTGTCCCTACGGCCATATCTGGTGGAACGAAGAGCTTGAAATCCCCCAGGCCTGGCCGTTCGAGGCGCATCTGATCGATCAGGGATGGACCAAGACACGCGGATCGCAATCCTGCCCGACGGCCGCAATGCAGGTCGTCTGCGAGGAAGACGACGAAATGGCCCGCCGCGCGGAAGCGGAAGGGCTCGAAGTCCTCAACCCCGAGTACGGCACGAAGCCGCGTGTCTGGTACAAGAACCTGTGGCGCTATAGCACGGCCTTCATCGGCGGCAGCGTCTCAATGGAAAAGAACGGCATCGTCGATTGCGTCGAGGGTGCGACGGTCATCCTGTCGAAGGATGGGGCGACAGTTGCCGAAGCCACCACCGACGTCTACGGCGATTTCAAGTTCGACCGGCTGGAAGAGAACAGCGGCGTCTATTCGGTAAAGATCGCGGCTGAAGGCTTTGCAGAGAAGAACGTGGACGTGACGCTGGCCGAGAGCGTGTATCTGGACGAAATACGGCTGTAATCTGCACGGCAAAAAATTCGTCATGGCCGGCTTTCATCGGCCAGGACGGCGCTCGTTTCATCCCCCTACTCCGCCACCACTGCCACGCCCTGTATCTCCACCATCATTTCCGGCTGGGCGAAGCCGGCAACGGTGAGCATGGCGCTGGCCGGGAAGTTTCCGTCGGGAAAATAGCCGGCGCGCAGTTCGACGAAGCGGTTGCCGTGCCGCGCGTCCGAGATGAACACCGTCATGGTGACCAGATCGGCCAGTTTTGCGCCGGCGCGGGCCATGCTGGCCTCCATCAGGCGGAAACTCTCATGCACCTGGGCATCGAAATTGCCGGCCAGCGAATTGCCGTCGGCATCATGGGGCGCGCCATGGCCGGCAACCCAGACCGTCCGCCCGCCCGTGGTTGAGACGACAGGCGAGAACGCGCGGTTCTTCTGCCAGGTGCCTGCGAAGAATTCCTTTTCCATGGACCCCTCCTACCCCGCCATCAGCATGACCAGCCCGCCGCACAGGCCGGTGTTGGAAAACACGAACGAGAAATGCATGTGACGCCGCAGCGGATCGTCCGTCACAAGCCACCAGCGGTGAAAGATCGCCGTCGCCGCGACGGTGAAGACGATCAGGAGCGCCGCGCCGATCTGCTTGTGCCAGTCGAACAGCAGCATCAGCGATCCCGCATATTGCAGCGCGAATCCGAACCACAGCACCGCGCCGGCGGTGGGGATGCCGGCGGCGGCAATCCTGTCCTGATGCTGCTTCACCTTCATCGTGGAATTGCAGATTGCCGTGCCGAGATAGAGCACGACCATCAGATACCGGCCGATCTGTTCGGCCAGGACGGGATCGATCGTCATGCCGCCGCCCTCAGCGGGCGAAGGACGGATCGTTGCGCAGCTCGCGCCGGACGCACGAATTGAACTCCACGTCGCCGATCGGCTTGTTCTGCGCCCGCTCGTTCATCTGCGACACGGTCCATTCGCAGACTTCCTTCGACAGCGGCCTCGGCGTCGCGTGGCTGGTCGCCAGAATACGTTCCTGCGCGGCACAGGCATTCACCAGCCTGTCCATATAGGCCATGGCTTCCGCCACCGTGCGCCCGACGCTCAGCAGGCCGTGATTGCGCATGATCATGGTGTATTTGTCGCCGAGATCGGCGAGGATGCGCGGCGCTTCATCAGCCTCCTGCGCCAGCCCTTCGAAATCGTGATAGGCGACCTGCCCGTAGACGCCGCAGGAACCCTGATCGAAGAACTGGAGCCCTTCTTCCCACGCCGACACGACGACGCCCGCGCCCGGATGGCAGTGTAGGGTGCAGCCGATATGCGGCATTTCCCGCTGGATGGCCGAATGAAAGTTGAGACCCGCCGGTCGCGGCTTGCGATCCGTGTCGCTGACCACCTTGCCGTCATGATCGAGTTTCAGAAGGTTCGACGCCGTGATTTCGTCCCAGGCAAAATCCGATGCGTTCATCAGGAAATATTCGGGCTGGTCGGGAACCCGCGCCGTCATGTGGTTGGCGGTGGAACGATTCCATCCCCGCGACACCGCGATTCTGAACGCGGCGGCGAGTTCCACGCGTGCGTTCCATTCCGCCTCGCTGACCTTGCCCCGCAGCGATTCTTCTTCCACCAGTTCGTATAAAGCGGTCGCCATCTTGTCTCTCCCCGAAACAGAAAATTCGATGGAGAACGCTACCGCCGCCGGGGTGACAGGGCAAGCGGCCCGCGACTACTCGAGCGGAACCGTCAGGGCGTTATAGGAATAAAGCCAGGCGTTGCGGTCTTTGCCTTCGTCGCGATTGGCAAACCGCGCACGGATTTCGTCTTCACTGGGCAGATGGAACAGCTCGCGGTTATAGGTCGATTGTTCGACAATCCGCGTAGTGCGGTCCATCCGGTTCCTGGCAAACAGGTCCAGGGCCTCCGCCGGGTCGTCCCTCATCCCGAGCGCGCGGGTCAGCACCGCCCCGTCCTCGATCGCCATGCAGGCCCCCTGCGCGAGATACGGCAGGGTGGGATGGGCTGCATCGCCCATGATGGTAACGCGCTTCGTATTCCAGGCAGTGCTGGCGTTACGATAATGCAGAGACCAACGGAAGCAGGCATCCCGGTCGGCGGCGTCGATTATTGTCTGGATTGCCGGATGCCACCCTTCGAAATCGGCTTTCAGCTTTTCCCATGGGAACTTCGCCGTCCAGCTTTCCTCGGAGACCTCCTCGGTTTCGACGATGCCGACGAAATTCAGCAATGTCCCGCGCCGCAGGAAATAGCAAACGCAATGCCGGTGTGGCCCCATGAAAACGTACATGACGGGTTCGAGAAAATCTTTTGGCAGCTTCTCGACCGGCACGACGATCCGCCATGCTGCATCGCCGGTATAGTCAGCGCGTGCCGCCCGCCCCGCGATTTGCGCCCGGATGACGGATTTGAGACCATCCGCCCCGATCAGGATGTCGCCACGCGGCCGGCGACCGTCGGCAAGCAGCAACGTCACGCCGTCGTCATCTTCTTCGAAGCCCGTGACGGTACTATTCAGATTGATAACGTCCGGCTTGAATTCCCGAGCCTTGGCAACCAGGTGAGTCAGCAGATCGGCCCTGTGTGCCTGGTAATAGGGCGCGCCGTGCATTTCCTCGTGTTCCCTGGACAGGGCGAAGCGGGCAATTTCCTCTCCAGTGTCATGAAGTCGGAAAACATAGGCGCCGGGTCTTACCCCGTTCTCCGCCATTGCCGGGCCCAACCCAATATCGTTGAGCACATGCATGGCGTTGGCAGCGAGCTGGATACCTGCGCCAACCTCTGTCAGTTCCGGCGCCTGCTCGTACATCTCGACGTCGTAACCGGCCTTCATCAGGCAGGAAGCGGTCGCTAAACCGCCAATACCGGCGCCGGCAATCAGAATCTTTTCAACCATGCAGTCGTTTGGCCCGTCCTGGAAAGCTCGATTTTAAATTATCAAATGATATTAATCAAAACAAACGATTGCCCGGAATCAAATCAGCCCGAGCGATCGAAGCTCCTCCGCCATACCCTGCGGCAGGTTTTCCACCGCCTCGGCGTAATTCCCGTCGGCCACCGACGGCGCGCTCTCCTCGTCCATATACCGCCAGCCCTGCATCGGCCTGTGCGGAACAAGCGCCGTGCGTTCCAGATTCGGATCTAGTATCAACGCGCAACGCTTGCGGCCATCGCGCCCCTCCGCGTCCTCGAAATCGATGATTCTCTGGCGCGCGCGAATATATCCCTTGATGATCCAGTGAATACAACCGCCATCCAGCACGTCGTCGGCCCGGCGCGGCCGGTTCCTGGTCAGGTGGCGCAGCTTCCCGGCCCCCTTGATCCGTTCGGCCTGGACGCGACGCAGATGGTCGAGGCTCTCGATCCCGACCGCCATCTTGACGAGATGTACCGTCACGAGCGTTCGAAATCCATCTTGCTTGCCGGAAACATGTCGTAAATATGGAACGGATCGGGATGACGATCCACCCCGGGGATTCGAAAAACGCGACCTACCGGGCGGCAGCTTTCGCGAGGTTTTCGAGCCCGTCGATCATTTTCGAGTCGAGGCTTGCGCCATCGCCCGCAAGGTCGAAAGTCGAGAAGATTTCAAGCGCGTCGACATGGGCTTTTAATGCCCTCCGGATCCGGTCGTCGGGATCGGGATTGCTCTCGATTATGCGGGATGCAAGCGCGCAGATTTTCCTTATCGCCTCATGCTCCGACACACGGCACAGAATCTGCAGCGCCGTCCTTATGTCGTCCGCTTCCCGGCGGCGATTGGATACGGGATCATGCAACCGGTCAAGCAGCCCGCGAAGCTCCCCGACAACGCGGAGAACCGATGCATCGCGACGATCGGCAGCCGTCATCTGGCAGAAAGCCGCGAACGCTGTTCCTGCCGCCCCGGCGCGTCTCCCCGACCGGATGACACCGCCGACTCCTTGCGCCGCTCCGGGGTTCCGTTGGGCGGCCCCAGCTTCTGGCGCCTCCGGTCCGGGCCGAAATAGGTTTTGGTGCGCACAAAAGGACGAGGATTGTCAATCAGCGTAACGAACCGAGAATACAGCGATTTGCCGGACACCGGCTTGCCGAGAAACTCATTGACGCCGACATCGCGCGCTTCGGTCACCCGGTCCAGGTCCGAGTAGCCGGACAGCATGATGATGGGAAGATAGGGGTTCGGACTCTCCTTCGAGGTCCGGACTTTCCGGGCGAACTCGATCCCGTTGAGCGGCTCCATGTGCCAGTCGACGATCACGAGGTCGGGGTTGATCTCCGCCAGATCTTCAAACGCCTGCGTAGCATCTCCGGTTTCGGTGACTTTTCCGACCCCCAGCGCGTTCAGAATCGACTGGAGAAGCATTCTCATATGCCGGTTGTCATCGATCGCCAGGACGTGAAGATTGTCGAGCGAATATCGCGATCCGTTAGGCATCGGGCACTCCCCCCTTCTCTTCGGCGCAGCGAACGCCTGTCCGGCGTACGACTGGCGCGTTTTTCGGAGTGGCCCATTTTCGTGCCAACGCCCCTAAATTTTTGTTAAAGGCGCGACCGGAGAAAGGAATTTTGCGCTCCCTCTCAGGAAAACATCCCCAGAAACCGCCACCACAGGAACTGTAACGGCACCATCACCAGCCAGCCGAAAATGGCCATGGGAAACATAAGGCGGATAAAGGCGCTGACCGGCAGACCGGAAAGCGCGCGCGTGGCAACCAACGGCGGCGCCTGATAAGGGAACATGACCAGCGCCCAGGCCGAAACCGAGGTCATCAGGACTGTCAGCAACGGCCAGCCGGTAGCGCCGGCCAGCGTCTCGGCAAAACTTGTCATGATAGCCGGCTGCCCCGGCAACGTCGTAACAAGCTGCAGAACCACTCCAAGCCCGATCATTGAGGCAAAATCGGTGAAACGCGTTTCACCGCTGAGATGAAGCCGTTCGATCAACCATCCGCCGAGCGCTTCGCCGAGTCCAGCATGGGCGATGACGGCTCCCATACCAACAAACGCGGCCAGAAACAGGATCGGGCCGAAACTGACTTTCTGCAACACGACGACCGGCTTCATCACCCCCACTCCCGGGAGGACGCACACGATTCCCGTGCCGAGCGCGACCCATGCCGGAGCGATCCCGTGAAAGCTGTCGGTAACCCAGAGACAAAGGGCGGCGCCGAGGAATCCGATCAGGCGTCTCTCGGATGAGCCGAGTTCCTCGGGGGCATCCCCGCCAGGCTGCGGCCGCACCCTGTCCCGAAACAGAAGGCAAATGGCCACCGGCAATGCCAGCGTGCTGAAGACGCCGATCACCGGGAAATGAATCAGGAGATAGTCGCTGTAGGTGAACTGGATTTCATGGATTGCCTCCGCGGCCCCCGCCAGCACGACGTTCGGAACCGATGCCGGCAAAATCGCGAATGTCGGCGTCAGCGCGCCCATCGCGACCGCCATGACGAGACCAGTGCGGCCCGCCGTTCCGGATACGAAACCAAGCCGGTCGGCCAGCGCCATGACGATAGGCAGCATGATCGTAATACGGCCCAGGGATGAGGGCATCAGAAAGGACAGGGCCAGCATCATGAGCACCGTACCGGCAACCGCCCTGAAATAGCTGCCCGCGAAACGCCGTTCCAGGACGCCTGCGACCCTTCTGCCGAGCCCTGTCGAATCGATGGCCGCACCAATCATAAGCCCCCCGAACACGAGCCAGACGGCGCCCGAGTGAAAGCCGGAAAACACGATTTCGGGCGGTGCCACGGACAGGACGACGCAGAGAAAGAAAAAGATCAGCGCGGTCAGAAATTCCGGCAGCGCTACCGTGGCCAGAAGTCCGATTGTGAGGGTCACGACCCCGGCCGCGCGCAGTTTAATCCCCGCATCGTCGCCGATATACGACCACAATATCAGAGCCGCCGCTGCGAAAGTCGCCAGCGCGGCAATGGAATGCGCAATCCTCACAACAGCAACGTTGCTGCCAGACCAAGAAATATGGCGAACGCGGCGACATCGGTGACCGTTGTCAGGATCACACCCGATGCCACCGCAGGGTCGATTCCGGTGCGCGCAAGGGCAAGCGGAATCGCCATGCCGGCCAGGGCCGCGATAATGAGCGTTGTCATCATCGCCGCAGACATGATCGCTCCGATCGCGAGGGAATCCGCCCAGAACCAGGCGATGCCTCCGATCAGGAACGCGAACAGGACGCCGTTGTAAAACCCGACGAGCACTTCCTTGCCGGTCACCCTCATCGCGTTGGCCGCCGTCAGTTCCTTCGTCGCGAGAGCCCGCACCGCCACGGTCATGGTCTGCGTGCCGGCATTGCCGCCCATCGACGCAACGATCGGCATCAGCACGGCAAGCATCACGATCTGCTCGAGGGTTCCTTCGAAGAACCCGATCACCACGGAGGCGAATACCGCCGTCAAAAGATTGACGAACAGCCAGGAGAAACGGGAGCGCCCCGTTGCGAAAGCCGCAGAATACAGGTCGTCGTTCTGCACGCCGCCCAGGCGCATGATGTCCTCTTCCGCCTCTTCCGCAATAACGTCGAGAACGTCATCGACGGTAATGGCCCCTATCAGACGTCCGGAATCGTCGACCACGGGCGCCGATACGATATTCTGCTGTGCAAACAGGTAGGCAACCTCCTCCTGATCCATTACGGCAGGAACCCTTACGATCTCGGCATCCATCAGATCGCCTATTTTCGCCGGCCGCTGATTCCGAAGCACGTGGCTGAGCGACACCCGGCCGACAACCCGATGGCGGGGATCCACAACGTAAAGATCGTAGAAATCCTGCGGCAGATCGTCCGCCTCGCGCATGTAATCGATCGTCTCGCCCACCGACCAGAAAGACGGCACCGCTACGAAATCGCGATCCATGAGGCGTCCGGCACTGTCTTCCGGGAAAGCCAGGCCTTCTTCGAGGATGCCTCGGAGCTCTTCCGGAATCGCATGAAGCACCCGACGCTGCTTGTTCTCCTCCAGCGTGAGAATCAGCGACAGCGCATCGTCCGAATCCAGTCGGGCGATTGCGCGGGCAAGCGCCCGCGTACCCATCTGATCCGCGACCTCGTCGCGAATATCGTCCTCGAGTTCGGGCAGAATTTCGGGATCGAAATCGGGCCTCAGATATTCGATCAGCCGATGTCGGAGATCCTGCCGCAAAAGCTGCAGGATGTCGGCGAGCTCCGGCGCGCGCAGCGCTTCGACAAGAAGACGCGCATCGAACCGGCGTTCTTCCTCAAGCGCAAGCGAAAGGTCGCCGATCAGATCGGTACTGAGCCCGAGCAGCTCTTCCGCCGGAATCGGCGTAATCTCTTCGGTGAGCAACGGTTCCGCCATCTTCCGTTCCTCCTTCCCGATTCAAGGGTTCCTGAAAACCTGTATTCAAAGATTTTCGGGTCCGACTGCCTTGGCAGCGGACCCGAAAATTGGTGCGGTCGAGAAGACTCGAACTTCCACGGGATTTCTCCCACAGCGACCTCAACGCTGCGCGTCTACCAGTTCCGCCACGACCGCATGTTTTGTTGAAAACTGTTATATACCAATCAATAAGGAATGTCGCGGAGATAGCAAATTGCCATGGGAACCGCAAGACCGATAGCCAGTGCGGCGGAAGAAAACCTTCGGGAGCCGGTCGAATGGCGCGTAACGCTCGACCGGAAGGTTCCCTATCCCGAGGCGGTGGAAACGATGGAAGCCCGTGTCTCCGCCATTCGCAACGGCGGCGCCCGCGAGTGCGTGTGGCTGCTCGAACATCCCCCGCTCTATACCGCCGGCTCCAGCGCCAGCGACTCCGACCTTCTCGTCCCCGACCGCTTCCCCGTCTACAGGACGGGCCGCGGCGGCCAGTACACCTATCACGGGCCCGGCCAGATCGTAGCCTACGTCATGATGGACCTGACTCGGCGGCGCAGCGATGTTCGGGGTTTCGTCCGCGACCTGGAGGAATGGATCATCGCGACCCTCGCTGGTTTCGCCATCCGCGGCGAACGACGGACGGGCCGCGTCGGCATCTGGATCGACAGGGGCCAGGGTCGGGAGGACAAGATCGGCGCAATCGGCGTCCGCGTCCGCCGATGGGTGAGCTATCACGGCATTGCGCTCAACGTTGAGCCGGACCTGGAACACTACGCCGGCATTGTTCCGTGCGGCATAAAGGAGCACGGCATCACGTCGCTGGTCGATCTCGGGCTGCCGGTAACGATGGACGAGGGCGCTGCTGCGCTCAAACAGGCATTCACGGTCGTATTCAATCGCGAGACAGGGACATGAACGTCGCCGCCGCGGCAAGTTCGTCCTGAATGGCCCGCCAGCGGCGTTCAATCTCCTCGTCCGCCCCCCATCTTTCCGCCTGGTGCATCTCTTCCAGAAGCGCGCATCGCGAGGCCGCTTCGGCGTCGATCCGGCCGTCGACCAGCGCAAGCCCCAGTACGACGGAGCCGCACAGGCCGGTCGCGGCCTGCAGCCCCGTCAGGACGAAATCGTTCTGCCGCGCAACCGCACTGTAGATTGCGAGAAGCGACCCGTTCGCCTGTTCCACGGGCGCCAGGTCGACGGTAACTGACAACGGCGCCGAATAGGCGTCCTCGACCCAGTCCAGCAACGGATCCCACTGTTCGCGCTGCAACACCGCCAGATCCTCCGGTTCGGCAACCCGGTAACACAGCAGATCGCTTCCGCCATACCCCGCAATTTCCTCGATGATCGTTTCCCGGAGCGAAGCTGTGCGGTCGAGCGCGGTATTGGCGAGACGGGTCAACGGCATGCCGACGGGCGCAATCTCTCCTGTTTGCGCCTCCCATTCGGCCGATATCGCCTCGGCAAGCGCCTTCGCAGGCAGAACAAGGTCTCGCCCGCTGGGAGTCCTGACAGGACGGTCGTCCAGCACAACGCGCCATCCGCGCCCGTCGGAGACGCATGACGCGGACTCGTAGAACCTTTTCATGGACGGACTAGCGCGCTGTCAGGCGGTCGATCGCCTCGGGCAGTTCATGAACCGCTTCCGCGATATGATGCGCCCCCGCCCCCAGAAGTTCCTCGGCATCGTGGACGCCCCACTCGACGCCGATCGCAGATGTACCCGCCCCGCAGGCCATCTGGATATCGAACGTGGTGTCTCCGATCATGACCGCATCATGTCGAGCGATCCCGACTTCCGACAGGGTCTGCAGCATCAAGTCGGGGTTCGGCTTGCCGGGACCATGGTCCGCCGTCTTGAGCGACACGAAACGGTCTGCGATGCCCTGCCGGTGCAGGAGTTCATCGAGCCGGTGGGAATTCCTGCTGGTGATGATCGCCAGCAGGTACCCCTTACGGTCCAGCTCGTCCAGCAGGTCGATGACGCCGTCAAAGAGCTTCTGCTCGGGAACCTTTCTCGTACGCTCGCCACGAGCCACCTCGTCGTGATAATTGCGGATCATGGCAAATTCCCGTTCGCCGGCGCCGGGAAGAAGCGCAATGATCGATTGCTCCCAGGGAAGGCCGATTATCCTCCGGATTTCGCCGGGTTCGGGCAATTCGAAGCCACATGCCCGCCAGCAGTCGAGAACCCCCGCAACGATGGACGACGCGCTGTCCAGCAACGTGCCGTCCAGATCGAAAGCCGCAAGGCGCTTCGCAGGTGCATGCGTCATCTGAGGTCCGCCATGGAATCGGCCAAATCCTTCGCCACTGAATCGTTCGGGTCGAATCCGAAAAAACGCCAGCTTTCCGCCATCGTTTTGTCGAGCGGTGCCGTTACGGACAGGACGCCACCCGCCGGATGGGGAATCCTGATCTCCCTTGCGTGCAGATGCAGCAGCGGACGCGAGGATAGACCATCGATGCGGCTGGCTTCGTTGCCGTATTTGCGATCGCCCACGATCGGGGTGCCGATCTCGGCGCAATGAACGCGCAACTGATGCGTACGGCCCGAGTGCGGCTTGAGCACAAGCCATGAAATCCTGTTGCCTGCGGTGTCCGCGATTGCGTAATCGGTGATCGCCCACCGGCCGCGATCCTCTTCGATATGCATGCGCTCCCGACCGGGACCGCCACCCCTGGCAAGCGAAAGATCGACGCGCCCCTGTCGCGGACTCGGCACGCCCGCGACAAGCGCCCAGTAGGTCTTTTCGGCATCCCGGCCGCGAAAGGCCTTTGCAAGACTTGCAGCCGCCGCTGCGGTTCGCGCCAGAAGCAGTATCCCGCCTGTATCCTTGTCCAGCCTGTGAACGAGGCGCGGCCGTTCTGCCGCCTTGAATTTGAGGGCATCGAGCATGCCGTCGATATGACGCGACACCTTGCTACCCCCCTGTACTGCGATCCCCGGCGGCTTGTTCAACGCGATGACGTGATCGTCGCGATGAATCACCAGCGACCGGACGAAATCGGCGTCCTCGGGGTCGACCGGACGCTTTTTTTCCCGGGACAGGCGTTCAGCGGGGTCAATTGGCGGTATACGGATGGTCTGCCCGGCCTCAAGCCGGGTCGCTCCCTTCACCCGACCTCCGTCCAGCCGGACCTGACCGGTACGCAGCAGTTTCTCGAGGCGTCCATGCGTCAGGTTCGGATAGTGCCGCCGAAACCAGCGGTCGAGCCGGATGCCGGCCTCGTCCTCACCGATCGTAACCGCAGAGACGTTGCTCATGTCAGAATCCAGCGCATTGCCGCCATGGATGCAAATACGGCGCCGACGGACAGGATTACGGACGCAATGACATAAAGACCTGCCTGCAGGAGCTCTCCCCGTTCCGTCAACAGGACGACCTCCATGGAAAAAGTCGAAAATGTCGTCAGCGCACCCAGCATTCCGACGGTCAGAAAGGCTCTCACTTCCTGTGTCGGCGACCAGAACTGGGCCATGGAGACGACAAGCGAGCCCATGACGGCGCAACCGATCACGTTCACAGCCAGCGTCCCGAACGGAAAGGAAAGACCGAGAGAAGACTGAATGCCGCCGGCGATCCAGTGCCTGCCCAGGGCGCCTATTGCTCCGCCCGCCGCGATCGAAAAAATCATGCTCATCCAGGCGCCCTTACCCGTCGATTTCCCGAATCTGGCGCCGTTTCGCCCACCAGGCGAGCCGCTTCGCGATATCGCGCTCGAATCCGCGATCGACGGGCCGATAAAACGACTCCCTGGGCAGCTCATCGGGAAAACAGTTCTGGCCCGAAAACGCGTCGGGCGCATCGTGATCGTAGGCATAGCCTTCGCCGTAACCGATATCCTTCATCAGACCGGTCGGAGCATTCAGAATGTTCTTGGGCGGCGTCAGCGATCCCGATTTCTTCGCCGAACGCATCGCATCTCCGAGGGCGCGATAGGCGGCGTTCGATTTCGGCGCGGTCGCAAGGTAGAGAACCGCCTGCGCGATGGCCAGTTCGCCTTCCGGCGACCCCAGCCGCTCGTAGGCGTCCCAGGCGGCAAGGGCCTGCTGAAGCGCTGCCGGATCAGCCAGGCCGACATCCTCGGACGCGAAACGAACCAGGCGCCGAACGACATACAGAGGATCTTCTCCGCCCGCGAGCATCCGGGCGAGCCAGTAAAGCGACGCATCGGCATCCGAAGCCCGCAACGATTTATGCAGCGCGCTGATCAGGTTGTAATGGCTTTCCTGCCCCTTGTCGTAAAGCGGAGAGCGTCGCTGTACCGCCTCTGCCAGTTCCCTGACATTCAGGGGCGATGGCGGCGCAAGCAGACAGAGCGCTTCGACCATATTCAGCAAATAGCGTCCGTCACCATCGGCCATCGCCCGCAACGCGGATCTCGCCTCTTCCGTAACCGGAAGACCGCCGCCGGTTTCCTGCTCCGCCCGTTGCAGCAACGCCTCGAGCGCGGCATCGTCAAGCCGGTTCAGGACATACACCTGACAGCGCGACAGCAGCGGCGGATTAAGTTCGAAGGACGGGTTCTCCGTCGTCGCGCCGATCAGGATTATCGTACCGTCCTCGACGTGAGGCAGAAACCCATCCTGTTGCGCGCGGTTGAAGCGGTGAATTTCGTCGACGAACAGAAGCGTTCCCTGCCCGGCGGCCCGCGCCGTGCGCGCCTCGTCGAATACCTTTCGAAGCTCCGCTACGCCGGAAAAAATCGCCGACAGCATGACAAACCTGAGCCCCGAGCATTCGGCAAGAAGCCGGGCGATTGTCGTCTTTCCCGTTCCCGGCGGGCCCCACAGAATCATCGAAACCAGCGCACCCGCCCTGACCAGCCTGGCAAGCGGCCTGTCCTCGCCGAGCAGATGCCCCTGCCCCACGACGTCCGACAGGGTGTCCGGACGCAGCCGGTCCGCCAGAGGCCGGGGCGCCTGCGCTTCGAACAGGTTGCCGGTCGCAGCGGCGTCAGCCATCGATCACCACCGTCAGTTCGCGCCCGTTTCGCCTGACCGAAATCCGCCACGACGCCTGCGTGTCCTGCAGCGCTGCGATCGCGGTCGCAACACTGTCGATCTTTCGGGAATTGACGCTCGACAGGATATCACCGGGACGCAGGCCGAAGCGGCGCGCCGGACTGCGCCGCCCGATCTCGAGAACAATGACGCCATCCAGCCCGTGATCGACCGAAAGCTCCTCGGCGAGTGCCGGGGACAGGTTGGCGACCGTAACGCCGAAGAGCGGATGCTTGCCCTTCAGGCGCGTGACTCGCCGGGGCGGAATCTCCGGAGGCGGTTCGAGCGGCAGGGTCAGACGCACCTTCCTGCCGGCTCGGAAAACGCTGAGCTCTGCCGTCTTTCCAACCGCGGCCGTGGCGATACGGAACCGAAGCGCCCGGGGGTCCACGACTTCCTTGCCGTTGATGGCAAGAATGACGTCTCCGGCTTTTATGCCGGCCTTTCGCGCCGGCCCAAGCCGGTGAATATCGGAAATAAGCACCCCGGTCGGCCGTTTCAGCCCCAGCGCCCCCGCGAGATCGCTTGTCACGGACTGGCCCGTGGCGCCGAACCAGGGCCGGACGATCTTTGTCCCCTTTACCGCGCTTTCAACGACCTGTGCCACCATATTGGCTGGAATGGCGAAACCGATGCCCTGGGAACCGCCGCTTCGGCTATAGATCGCGGTATTGATGCCGACCAGACGGCCGTCCATCGAAATCAGGGCTCCGCCGGAATTTCCCGGATTGATGGCGGCATCCGTCTGAATGAAAAAACTGAAATCCGAGATGTTCTCGGCCGCTCTGGCGAGAGCCGACACGATGCCGCCAGTCACGGTCTGTCCCACCCCGAACGGATTGCCGATGGCAAGAACGAGATCGCCGACCTCCAGATCGTCGGAATCATGCAGTTCCAGGTGCGGAAGCGCTTCCCCCTCCGCGTCGACGCGAAGAATCGCGAGGTCTGTCTTCTCGTCCGAGAGAACGACGCTCGCCTTGAGTTCGCGCCTGTCCGACAGGACGACGACGATCTGATCCGCCTTGTCGATCACATGGTGGTTCGTAACCACCACGCCCTCGGGCCGTACGATCACTCCCGAACCCAGAGAATTTTCCACCCGTTTCCGCGGCGCCCCGAAATTAAAGGCATCGCCGAAGAACTGGCGGAAAAAGGGATCGTTGAGAAAAGGCGACCGGCGGGTCTGCACGACGCGCTTGGTGTAGATATTGACAACGCTCGGGGCGGCCTTTTTCACCAGCGGCGCATAGGAAAGAGTGATCTGCGTGCGAGTATCCGGAATCCGTTTCTGAGCCCGCGCGCCGTCGCTCCAGGAGGATAGCGTCAGAACAGCAAGCATCAGGGACAGGAACAGAATTTTCGCCTGCATCGGCCGGTCCGCATCCGTTTTCATCGAGAAAGGGGCATAGTAATCGATGTCCGGGAATCCGGACAAACAAAAGAGGCGGCGTTGCCGCCGCCTCGAATACTCCATCTGGTCCGGATGGATCAGGCCGCTGCCGCCGCCATCCGCTCTTCTTCCTCCGCCATTTCCGGCAGGGGACCGGAATCCTGGCCTTTCGCGTCCGCATCGCGGTCGATGAACTCGATCACCGCCATCGGCGCGTTATCGCCATATCTGAAACCCGCCTTCATGACGCGCGTATAGCCGCCGGCGCGTTCCGAATAGCGTTCCGCCAGGGTGCCGAACAGCTTTTCGACCATGGCGGGATCATTGTTCAGGCGGCTCAGCGCCTGCCGGCGCGCGTGCAGCCCGCCGCGCTTGCCCAGCGTGACCAGCTTCTCAACCACCGGCCGCAGTTCCTTTGCCTTGGGCAGGGTCGTGGTAATCTGCTCGTGCTTGATCAGCGCACAGGCCATGTTGCGAAACATGGCTTTCCGATGCGATGTCGTGCGGTTCAGCTTGCGGCCGCTTAGTCTATGACGCATGACTCAGTGCTCCCGTTCGTCCGGATCGCGTCCGGCTTCCGTTCCAGTCGATCAGTAGGGTTCTTCCAGCCGCTTGGCCATTTCCTCGATGTTTTCGGGCGGCCATTCGGTGATTTCCATGCCGAGGTGAAGCCCCATCTGGGACAGGACTTCCTTGATCTCGTTCAGCGATTTCCGGCCGAAATTCGGGGTCCGCAGCATTTCCTGCTCGGACTTCTGCACCAGGTCGCCGATATAGATAATGTTGTCGTTCTTCAGGCAGTTGGCCGAACGCACCGACAACTCAAGCTCGTCGACCTTGCGAAGGAGGTTCCTGTTGAACATCGGCTCGGCCATCGATTCCGATTCGACGTTTGCCGTCGGCTCCTCGAAATTGATGAAGGTCTGCAGCTGATCCTGAAGGATACGGGCGGCGAGAGCCACGGCGTCATCGGGCGTCACGGTTCCGTCGGTTTCGACATCCAGCGAAAGGCTGTCGTAATCCGTCACCTGGCCGACGCGCGTATTGGCGACGCGGAAGGTGACCCGCCGAACCGGGCTGTATACCGCATCGATCGGGATCAGGCCGATCGGCGCATCTTCCGCACGCATCTGTGCGGCCGGAACGTATCCCTTGCCCGTCGTGATCGTCATTTCCATATTGATCTTGGCGTCGTCGTCGAGCGTACAGATCACCAGATCCGGATCGACGATCTCCACATCGTGCGATGCGTCGATCATGCCGGCGGTAACTTCGCCCGGTCCCGACGCCGTAAGGGAAATGCGGCGCTGCGTATCCCCGTGATAGCGCAGCGCAAGCCCCTTCAGGTTCAGGATGATATCGGTCACGTCTTCCCGGACGCCCGGGATCGACGAGAATTCATGCAGTACGCCGTCGATCTGGACCGCGGTTACCGAGGCGCCCTGCAGCGACGACAGAAGTATCCGCCGAAGCGCATTGCCAAGGGTCATGCCGAATCCACGCTCGAGCGGCTCCACGACGATGGTCGCACTGCGCGACGCATCCATGCCCGGCGTAATTTCAAGCTTGTTGGGTTTGATCAGTTCCTGCCAGTTCTTCTGAATCACCGGTATAACCTCATTCTGCTCGGCCGTCGGGTGACGGCGCGCCAAATTTCCTAATTCAACCGCCGACGGGGCGGCCGATCGATTTTTTGCTCTGCTATACCCTGCGCCGTTTGCGCGGACGGCATCCGTTGTGCGGAATCGGCGTCACATCGCGGATCGACGTCACGGTAAATCCCACCGTCTGAAGCGCGCGAAGCGCCGATTCACGCCCTGAACCCGGCCCCTTGACTTCGACCTCAAGGGTTTTCATTCCGTGTTCCATGGCCTTGCGTCCTGCGTCTTCCGCCGCCATCTGCGCCGCATAGGGAGTCGATTTGCGCGACCCCTTGAAACCCGACGACCCGGCGGACGACCAGGCGATCGTGTTGCCCTGGGCATCGGCGATGGTGATCATCGTATTGTTGAAGGTCGCGTTTACATGCGCGATACCCGATGTGATGTTCTTCCGTTCGCGACGCCGAACGCGCGTGGTTGCTTGCCGTGCCATGATTTTTCCCGTCTGTCTTTCGCTGGCGTCTATTTCTTGCCGGTAATCGGCCGCGCCCTGCCCTTGCGGGTGCGCGCGTTGGTGTGGGTACGCTGGCCGCGAACCGGCATGCCGCGACGATGACGCAGCCCCCGATAGCAGCCAAGGTCCATCAATCGCTTGATATTCATGGCTGTTTCGCGGCGAAGTTCGCCCTCGATCTTGAAGCTCTGATCGATCAGCTCGCGAACCCGACCGAGCTCGTCATCGCTCAATTCGTCGATCCGGCGCGTCGCCTCGACGCCGGTCGCTTCGCATATCTTTTTGGCCGACGTCGGACCGATCCCATGAATATAGGTCAGCGCCACCCATGTCGGCTTGTTCGGTAAGTTGACACCCGCTATTCGCGCCATGCCGGATTCTCCTCGAATTGGCGGCAACCGCCTTGTTTTTCCGTCATTTTCACCTGAGCCCGAAGGTCGGGGATTATAGGTCCTGCCGTCCTCAAGTCAACAATCACACGCTGGCCAGAATCTTTTCGATCGCAGCCGTAACGTCCTTTATCTCCGCCATTGCGTCCACCCTGCGCAACAGCCCTTTTTCCCGGTAAAATGGAAGCAGCGGAGCGGTCTGGGCCTCATAGGCGTCAAGACGCGCGCGCACTGTTTCCGGATTGTCATCGGAACGCCGGGAAAAATCCGTTCCTCCGCAAAGATCGCATGTGCCGTCCCGTTCCGGCTTTTTGAACTCATCGTGGTAACCGGCGCCGCATTTGGCGCAGCTGAAACGTCCACTGATACGCCGGGTCAGAACGTCCTTATCGACATCGAATGCAATAACGTGGTCGATCGGCCTGTCGGTCTCTTCCAGCATCGTTTCCAGGGCTTCCGCCTGCGCGGTCGTCCTCGGCACCCCGTCCAGAATGAAACCCTTCTCGCAATCCGGATGCGCTATACGGTCGGCGATCATTCTCACTACGATTTCATCGGAAACCAAAGAGCCGGATTCCATGATGTCCTTTACTTTCTTACCCAGTTCGCTGCCGGAGCCGATTGCGTCCCGCAACATTTCGCCCGTCGAGAGCTGGATCAGGTCATAACGACGCTCAAGTTCCTGAGCCTGCGTACCCTTACCGGAGCCAGGCGGTCCCAGCAGGATCAGCCTCATCCACGCCGCCCCCGCAAACGGGACTTCTTGATCAGCCCTTCATACTGGTGTGCCAGAAGGTGCGACTGCACCTGCGCGACAGTATCCATGGTAACCGTGACAACGATCAGCAACGACGTTCCGCCGAAATAAAACGGAACCGCGTACTGCGAGATCAGCAGCTCGGGCAGAATGCTAATCGCAACCAGATAAATGGCGCCGAAAACGGTGATACGCGTCAGGATATAATCGAGATGCTCGGCCGTGTTCTTGCCCGGCCGGATACCAGGCACGAATCCGCCGTTCTTCTTCAGATTATCGGCGGTCTCCGTCGGGTTGAACACAACGGACGTATAGAAGAAGGCGAAGAACGCGATCAGCAACGTATAAAGCAGCAAATATACAGGCTGGCCATGTCCCAGATAGGCCGTGACCTGGCCAAGCCATTCCGGTCCCTGGTCCGCGCTGAAGCCAGCGATCGTAAGCGGCAGCAGCAGGAGGGAACTGGCGAAGATCGGCGGTATGACGCCGGCGGTATTGATCTTGAGCGGCAAATGCGAGCTGTCGCCGCCGAACATCTTGTTGCCCACCTGGCGTTTCGGGTACTGCACGACCACCCGTCGCTGCGCCCGCTCGACGAAGACAATTGTCGTAATGACGACGACTGCCATCAACAGCAGAAAGATAATCAGCGGAGCGGACAGCGCGCCTGTCCGGCCAAGTTCGAGTGTCCCCGCCAGTGCGGACGGCAGTTCTGCGACGATGCCGGCGAAAATGATCAGGGAAATCCCGTTTCCGACGCCGCGCGCTGTAATCTGTTCGCCCAGCCACATGAGGAACATGGTCCCGCCGACAAGCGTGATGACGGTCGCCGCCCTGAAGAACGCGCCCGGATCGATCACGGCGCTCCCCTGCGATCCCGACATTCCTTCGAGACCGACAGCAATCCCGTACCCCTGGACAAGCGACAGGAGGACGGTGCCGTAGCGCGTATACTGGTTGATCTTTTTGCGACCCGGCTCACCCTCTTTCTTGAGCTGCTCGAAATAGGGATGAACCGCGCTCAGCAGCTGCATGATGATGGCGGCCGAGATATACGGCATGATGCCGAGCGCAAAGATCGTCATCCGTCCGAACGCGCCGCCGGCGAACATGTTGAACATGCCGAGAATGCCGCCGGCCTGCTGCTGGAAAATTTCCTTCAGGATGGCGGGATCGATGCCGGGCAGCGGAATATAGGTGCCGAACCGGTATACGATGAGCGCGCCCAGCGTAAACCACAGACGCTTCTTAAGCTCCGTCGCTTTCGAAAGCTGCCCGAAATTGATATGGGCAGCGAGCTGTTCTGCGGCTGATGCCATTTACTTTCCGGCGCGGCTTTTAATCTGCCGCGTCCCCATCGTCGGCCGCCGTACCGGCAACCTGATCATTCTGCTCGTTCTTTCGCAGGCGCCGTCACGATAACGGTGCCGCCCGCGCCCTCAACAGCCGCGAGCGCCGCCTTCGATGCGCCGGCCACGGTGATATTGATGTTGGCCTTCAACTCGCCTGTGGCAAGGAGGCGAATTCCATCTCGCGCGGATTTGATCATTCCGGCAGCCACCAGGACATCGGCATCGATCGGCTTGCCGGCATCGATTTTACCCGCGTCGATCGCAGCCTGAAGCCGGCCCAGATTGATTTCCCGGTAGTCCTTGCGGAAAATGTTATTGAATCCGCGTTTGGGCAACCGGCGATAGATCGGCATCTGGCCGCCTTCGAAACCCCGGATTGCGACGCCGCTGCGCGACTTCTGGCCCTTCTGGCCCTTGCCGCTCGTCTTGCCGAGCCCCGACGACGCCCCGCGTCCGACGCGTTTGCGCGACCGCGTGGCGCCGGAATTGTCGGAAATCTGGTTCAACCGCATGACCCTACGCTCCTGTTCGCCTTCAGTTCGCTTCTTCGACGCGAACGAGATGGCTGACCTTGTTAATCATGCCGCGGACAGACGGGGTATCTTCCAGCTCCCGCGTCCGATGCATCTTGTTGAGACCGAGCCCGATCAGCGTTTCGCGCTGGTCGGCGGGCCGGCCGATAGGGCTTCCTATCTGGGTAACCCGGATTTTTCCGTCAGCCATCGGCCCCCTCCATCGCTTCGGGCTGCGATGCCGGAGCGGCATTCGCCGCTTCGCCGCCGCGCGGTCCAAGGATGTCCGAAACCTTGCGGCCGCGCCGCGCCGCGACAGAGCGCGGCGACTGCAGCAGCTTCAGCGCCTCGAACGCCGCTTTGACCATGTTATAGGGGTTCTGCGATCCGTTCGATTTCGCGACGACGTCCTGCACGCCAAGTGTTTCGAAGACGGCGCGCATCGGTCCGCCTGCGATAATGCCGGTGCCGGGCGGCGCCGCGCGGCAGATTACCTTTCCCGCCCCGAATCTCGCCTCGATATCATGGTGCAGCGTCCTGCCTTCACGCAGGGGAACGCGAATCATCTGGCCTTTTGCCTGCTCGGTCGCCTTGCGAATGGCTTCGGGAACCTCGCGCGCCTTGCCCGAGCCGTACCCGACCCGGCCCTTCATGTCGCCGACCACGACAAGGGCGGCAAACCCGAACCGGCGCCCGCCTTTTACGACCTTGGCGACGCGGTTGATGCTGACCAGCTTGTCGACCAGATCAGACTGTTCGGCTTCTTCACCGCCGCGACCGCGGCGACGTCCGCCCTCGCGCTGATTGCCTCCCGGCGCTCGTGCCATGTTTCAGTCCTTCCCTAGAATTTCAGTCCGGCTTCACGCGCCGCATCCGCGAGCGCCTTGATGCGGCCGTGATAAATATAGGATCCGCGGTCGAACACCGCCTCGGCGACGCCGTTGGCAACCGCCCGCTCTCCAAGAAGCTTGCCGACAACAGCGGCAGCATCCTTGTCGGAGCCCGATTTGAGAGATGCTTTCAGATCCTTCTCGACAGAAGAGGCCGCAGCAAGCGTGTTTCCGCTGCGATCGTCGATGATCTGCGCATAAATATTCTTGTTCGACCGAAAGACCGACAGGCGCGGACGCTGGCCGCCCGTTTTGCGGATCGTCGAGCGTACCCGCTGTCTCCGGCGCGCGCGTAATGAATTCACTCTTTGCATGGCCGATTCCTACTTCTTCTTACCTTCCTTGCGGAGGATATATTCGTTCTGATATTTGACGCCTTTGCCTTTATAGGGCTCGGGCGGACGGTATCCCCGGATATTCGACGCAAGCTGACCGACCTTCTGCCGATCCGCTCCGCTGATCGATATCGCGGTCGGCCGTTCGCACTGAACAGCGATCCCGTCGGGGATCGGATGGCGCACCTCGTGGCTGAAGCCAAGCTGAAGAACGAGATCCTTGCCATCCACCGCCGCGCGATAACCGACGCCGACGATTTCGAGATTGATCGTAAAGCCCTCGCCAACCCCGGTAACGATGTTCTGTACCAGGCTCCGCGTGGTCCCCCACATGTTACGGGCGTGCCGCGAATTTCCACGCGGTTTCACGAGGAGCTGATTTTCTTCCCGCGTTACTTCGACGTCATCGACCAGCGTCACGCTCAACTCGCCAAGTTTTCCCTTGGCGGTAATCAGCTTGCCCGCAATATTGACATCGACATCGTCCGGCACGGTAACCGGCATCTGGCCTACTCGTGACATCTCGATCTCCTAGAACACCGTGCAAATGACTTCGCCGCCGACATTCTGCGCCCGCGCCTCGCCATCCGAGAGCACGCCGCGCGGCGTCGACAGGATCGATATGCCAAGACCGTTATAGACCGGGTTCAGATCCTTGATCTTGGAATAAACCCGACGCCCCGGCTTGGAGACGCGATGAAGCTCGCGTATGACCGGTTCGCCTTCGTGATATTTCAGTTCGATTTTCAGAACCGGCAACGAACGATCATCGGTATCGGATTCGTAACCGCGGATATAGCCTTCGCGTTTCAGAACATCGAGGACATTGGCCCGGAGTTTCGATCCGGGGCTCATCACCGACGATTTGTTCGCCCGCTGTCCATTCCGGATGCGGGTTAGCAAATCTGAAATCGGGTCGGTCATCGTCATGAACGGACTCCTTACCAGCTCGATTTGACCAGGCCCGGAACCTGGCCGTTCGACCCAAGGTCGCGAAGCGCGATCCGGGAAATCTTGAATTTGCGATAGAAACCGCGGGGCCTTCCGGTGACCTCGCACCGGTTGCGAATCCGCGATGGCGCCGAATTGCGCGGAACTTCCGCCAATTTGAGCCTTGCGGCAAAACGCTCTTCGGCGGGCAACGAACTATCGTTCGCGGTCGCCTTCAGGCGCGCCCGTTTAGCCGCGTACTTCTTCGCGAGCCGCATGCGTTTCCGGTTCTTTTCGACGGCGCTCGTTTTAGCCATGCGATTCCTCCGCAGAAATCAGTTAATCGGCATGTTGAAGCCCTTGAGAAGGGCTTTCGCTTCCTCGTCGGACTTCGACGAGGTCACGAATATGATATCCATGCCGCGTGGTTCATCGACCGCATCGAAATCGATTTCGGGAAATACGGTCTGCTCCCTCAAGCCCATCGCGTAATTGCCGCGACCGTCGAAGCTGCGCCCCGACAATCCGCGGAAATCGCGCACCTGCGGCAAAGCCACATTGATAAGACGATCGAGAAATTCATACATGCGGTCGCGACGCAACGTGACCTTGCAACCGACCGGCATGCCTTCGCGAAGCTTGAACGTCGCCACCGACTTCCTGGCCTTGATGACGACCGGTTTCTGACCGGTTATCAGAGCCATTTCGTTGGCCGCGGCATCCACCTTCTTCGAATCCGTTACCGCTTCGCCGACCCCCATATTGATGACGATCTTTTCGAGGCGCGGGATTTCCATGTCGTTCCGGTAGTTGAATTCAGCCTTCAACTTCTGCCGGACGGAATTGTTATAATGATCCTGTAACCGAGTCATATCGATATCCTCAATCGATCATTTCGCCGGAGCGCCTGGCGACGCGCACCTTGCGGCCATCCTCGAGGATGCGCATGCCAACGCGCGTGGCCTTGCCTCCATCGGGATCGACGTGGGCAATATTCGAGACATGGATCGCGGCTTCGCGTTCGTCGATACCGCCCGGAGTCGTCTGGGTGGCGCGATTGTGGCGCTTCACCATGTTGACGCCCTGCACGATGACACGCTGCTCGACCGGAAACACCTTCAGGATGTTGCCGGTTTTCCCTTTGTCCCGTCCGGTCAGAACGATCACTTCATCGTCTTTCCGGAACTTTTTGATTTTGTTCTGCTTTTTAGCGTTACTCATGATCCTGCTCCTGCCTCACAGAACTTCCGGGGCGAGGGAAATGATCTTCATGTAATTGCGTCCACGAAGTTCGCGGGTCACCGGGCCAAAGATACGGGTGCCGATCGGCTCGCCCGCCTGGTTCAGCAACACGGCCGCATTCTTGTCGAAACGGATCGAGGTTCCGTCGGCACGGTGAATTTCCTTGGCGGTCCGGACGATGACGGCGCGATGGACATCGCCCTTTTTAACGCGGCCGCGCGGAATGGCTTCCTTGACGGTAACGACGATAAGATCGCCAACCGAAGCCGTACGACGCCGGCTGCCGCCCAGCACACGAATGCACTGCACGCGGCGGGCGCCGGAGTTATCGGCTACATCGAGATTTGTCTGTACCTGAATCATTGTCTGAACTTTCGAACTGGTCCGGCGTTACGCGTTGTCAGCCAGAACCTCCCAGGTTTTACGCTTCGAGATCGGCCGGCATTCCTGAATGCGAACGACATCGCCTTCCTTGCACCGGTTATCCGCATCGTGCGCCGCATATTTCTTCGACTTGCGAATGAACTTCTTGTAGAGCGGATGCATGACGCGGCGCTCGACTCGCACCGTAACCGTCTTGTCTCCCTTGTCGGAAACCACGACGCCCTGAAGGATTCGTTTTGGCATTGTCCTGTCCTTACTTCGCGGCGCGGGCGCGCTCGCCCAGAACCGTGTTAACCCGCGCGATATCGCGCCTTACCTGACGGACCCGCCCTGTCGTTTCCAACTGGCCGCTGGCTCGCTGGAAGCGCAGATTGAGCGCCTCCTTCTTGAGGTTGCGAAGCTGATCGTGCAGCTCGTCATCGGTCTTTGTCCTGAGATCGGCAGCATCCGCCATCGTCTTATCCTTACTCCGCCGCCCTTATTCCGCCGCAAGCCGCTGTACGACCCGCGTATGGCACGGCAATTTCGCGGCCGCCAGCGCCAGCGCTTCGCGCGCGACCGCATCGGTAACGCCATCAACTTCAAACATGATCCGGCCCGGCTTGACACGCGCCGCCCAGTATTCGGGCGCGCCCTTGCCCTTGCCCTGACGGACTTCGGCGGGCTTCTGCGACACCGGCACATCCGGGAAAATACGGATCCAGACACGGCCGGCCCGGCGCATATGGCGGGTAATCGCCCGTCGCGACGCCTCGATCTGGCGCGCCGTTATACGGCCCGGCGACGTCGCCTTCAGGCCATGCGAGCCGAAATTCAGCGACGTGCCGCCCTTGGCATTGCCGTGAATGCGCCCCTTGTGGGCCTTGCGGTATTTCGTTCTCTTTGGCGACAGCATGACTTACGCCCTCTTCCCTCTTCCGTCCCTTAACGCGTCGGCTGCTGGTCCATGGCGCGCTTGTCCTGCGCCATGGGATCGTGCGCCAGCACTTCGCCCTTGAAAATCCAGACCTTGACCCCGCAAGCCCCGTAGGTCGTCTGCGCGGTCGAGGTGCCGTAATCGACATCGGCGCGCAGCGTGTGCAGGGGAACCCGGCCTTCGCGATACCATTCCATGCGCGCGATTTCCGCACCGCCAAGACGACCGCCGCAATTGATCCGGATGCCTTCCGCGCCGAGCCTCATCGCCGACTGAACCGCGCGCTTCATGGCGCGACGGAAAGCGACGCGTCGTTCGAGCTGCTGCGCGATATTGTCTGCCACCAGCTTGGCGTCGATTTCCGGCTTGCGGATCTCGACGATGTTGAGATGAACTTCGCTACCCGTCATCTTCGAAAGATCGGAGCGCAGCTTCTCGATATCCGCGCCTTTTTTCCCGATCACAACGCCGGGACGAGCGGTATGAATGGTCACCCGCGCCTTCTTGGCCGGACGTTCCACGACGATCCGCGACACACCTGCCTGGCCGAGGCGGTCGAACAGGTAGCGCCGAAGGCGGATATCTTCGTGCAAGAGATCGCCATACTGCTTGTCCGCATACCAGCGCGAGTCCCAGGTCCGGTTGATGCCGAGCCTAAGCCCGATCGGATTGACCTTCTGTCCCATTAGGCTGTTTCCTCTCGTTCGCGAACGACGATCGTCAGATTGCTGAAGGATTTCGTGATCTTGCCGACCCGTCCCCGGGCCCGGGCCCGAAAGCGGCGCAGCGCAAAGGTCCGACCGACAGTGGCCTCGGCGACATACAACCGGTCCACGTCGAGCTGGTGATTGTTTTCCGCATTCGCGATCGCCGACTGCAGGAGCTTGCGAACGTCGCCGGCCACCCGCTTGCGCGAGAATGCCAGGTCGGCGAGCGCCGCTTCCGCGTCTCGGCCACGGATAAGCTGGGCAACCAGGTTCAGCTTCTGAGGGCTGGTCGACACCGACTTCAGATACGCCATTGCTTCATTGTCGTTGAGCCGGCGCGGAGTGCTTCTTTTTCCCATCTTTCGTTCCTTGCCGTCCTTAACGCCTGGTCGCCTTTTTATCGGCGCCGTGGCCGCGATACGTCCGCGTCGGCGAAAACTCTCCGAACTTGTGACCAACCATGTTTTCGGTCACCAGCACCGGCACGAATTTCTGGCCGTTGTGAACTCCGAACGTAAGTCCGACGAACTGCGGCAGAATGGTCGAACGCCGCGACCAGATGCGGATAATGTCTTTCCGTCCCGAGGACCGGGCAGCTTCCGCCTTCTTCAGCAGATACCCGTCTACGAACGGACCTTTCCAGACTGAACGAGTCACCTAACTCTCTCCCTACCGCTTGTTCCGGCGACGCATGATGTACTTGTCGCTGGGCTTCTTGCCACGCGTACGCTTTCCTTTGGTCGGCACGCCCCACGGCGTCACCGGATGGCGACCGCCCGAGGAACGGCCTTCGCCGCCGCCATGCGGATGATCCACGGGGTTCATCGCCACACCGCGCACCGACGGGCGCTTGCCGAGCCAGCGATTGCGGCCCGCCTTGCCCATATTGGTGTTCTTGTTGTCCGGATTGGACACGGACCCGATGGTCGCCATGCAGCGCGCGGGCACCATGCGAAGCTCGCCCGAATTCAGTCGAAGCTGCGCATACCCGGCATCCTTGCCGATAAGCTGGGCGTAGGTGCCCGCCGCACGGGCGATCTGTCCGCCGGCTCCCGGCTTCATTTCGATGTTATGGATGATCGTTCCAACGGGAATGTTCTCCATCGGCATCGCATTGCCGGGACGAATGTCGGCCCGCTCGCCCGAAATCACCGTATCGCCTGCGCCGATGCGCTGAGGCGCCAGGATATAGGCGAGCTCGCCGTCCTCGTATTTCAGAAGCGCCAGGAACGCCGACCGGTTGGGATCGTACTCCAGCCGCTCGACGGTGGCAGCGATGCCCATCTTGTTGCGCCGGAAATCCACGATCCGGTAGCGCCGCTTGTGCCCGCCACCGCGCCGCCGCATGGTGATGCGACCGTGATTGTTGCGCCCGCCCTTCGAGCTCTGGCCTTCGGTCAGTTGCTTTACGGGCTTGCCCTTGTGGAGCTCCGACCGGTCAACCAGCACAAGCGCGCGCTGGGACGGAGTCGTCGGTTTGAAATTCTTGAGCGCCATGATCTAAATTCCTGCCTAGAGTCCCGTCGTGACGTCGATGCTTTGGCCTTCGGCCAGAGAAACAATCGCCTTCTTGAAATCGGGTCGCTTGCCCTTGATGCCGCGGAACCGCTTGATCTTGCCGGACTGACGCAACGTGTTGACGGCGGTCACCTTGACCTTGAACAGCATCTCGACCGCGGCCTTGATTTCAGGCTTGGTCGCATCCATCGACACCTTGAAGGTGACCTGATTGTGCTCGGAACCCATGGTCGACTTTTCCGTCACCACGGGCGACCGAATGATGTCGTAAGCCCGAATTTCCGAAACCGAAACCGGTTTGTAGGCACGCGCGCTCATTTGAGCCTCTCTACCAGGTGATTGACCGCATCCTTGGTCAGGACCAGCGTATCGCGGCGCAGAATGTCGTAAACGTTGGCACCCTGCTGCGGCAGAACGTCGATACGCGGAATGTTGGCGACCGCGCGGCGGAAGTTTTCATCGACCTCCGGTCCGGCAACGATCAGCGCGGACGACAGTCCGAGCGCGGAAAGCTGGGCTGCTATGGTCTTGGTCTTCGACTCCGCCGTTTTCGCGTCATCGATTACGATCAGCTTGCCTTCAGCCTGCTTGCTCGACAGCGCAGCTCGCATGCCAAGCTTGCGGACCTTCTTGTTCAGCCGGAACGCGTGCGACCGAACGACCGGACCGAACACCGTCTGGCCGCCGACCCACTGTGTCGCCCGTTTGCTGCCCTGACGCGCGCGTCCGGACCCTTTCTGGCGCCACGGCTTGGCGGTGCTTCCTGAAATCTCGCTGATGGTCTTGGTCTTGTGGTTGCCCGACCGCCGCTTCGCAAGCTGCCAGTTGACCACGCGCGCTATTATGTCGGCGCGCACTTCAGCGCCGAACACAGCGTCGTCGAGATCGACGGACCCCGCGGCTTTGTTTTCAAGCGTTACGACGTCGCACTTCATGGCGATCAGTCCTTCTTATCTTCTTCACTGTTAGCGGCATCGCCAGCCGGCGCATCCGCCGCCGGCATTGCAGCATCGTCCGCAGCTCCCGCGGCGGCGCCCTTGACGCTCGCCGGGAAGGGAGCGCCGTCGGGAAGGGCGTGCTTGATCGCATCGGAAACCAGGACAAAGCCTCCCTTGGACCCCGGAACCGCGCCGTGGACCATGATGAGCCCGCGGTCCGCATCCGAAGACACGACCTTAAGGTTCTGTACGGTGGTCCGCGCATCGCCCATATGGCCCGCCATCTTCTTGCCCTTCCAGACCTTGCCCGGATCCTGGCTGTTGCCGGTCGATCCATGGCTTCGATGGCTGATGGAAACGCCATGACTGGCTTCGAGGCCGCTGAAATTGTGCCGCTTCATGCCGCCGGCAAAGCCCTTGCCGATGCTCGTTCCGACAACATCGACATGCTGTCCGGCCACGAAATGATCGGCCAGGACCTCGGCCCCGACATCCAGCAGGGCGTCTTCGCTGACCCTGAATTCGGCGAGCTTGCGCTTGGGTTCGACCTTCGCCCGGGCGAAATGACCGCGCACCGGCTTCGAAACGTTCTTCACCTTCGCGGCGCCCCAGCCGAGCTGAACCGCCGTATAGCCGTTCTTTTCTTCAGTGCGCACGTCGACGACCTGAACGCTGTCGACTTTAAGGACGGTCACCGGAACGTGCTCGCCGTCATCGGTGAACACCCGGGTCATTCCCAGCTTCTGCGCAATAAGACCGGTTCTCATGATCGGATTCCTAGAGCTTGATCTCGACATCCACACCCGCGGCGAGGTCGAGCTTCATCAGCGCATCGACCGTCTGCGGGGTTGGTTCGACGATATCGAGAAGACGCTTGTGCGTCCGGATTTCGAACTGTTCACGCGACTTCTTGTCGATATGCGGCGACCGCAGGACCGTGAACTTCTCGATCTTTGTGGGCAGCGGAATGGGTCCGCGCACCTCGGCGCCGGTCCGCCGGGCGGTATTGACGATCTCATGCGTCGACTGGTCGAGCACGCGGTGGTCAAACGCCTTGAGCCGGATGCGTATATTCTGACTGTCCATTTCCGTTACCTCGAATTATCACCGGACGCCCGTGGGCGTCCGGCATTCACCTTTACTCTTTGATGGATGAGACGACGCCGGCGCCGACGGTACGTCCGCCTTCGCGG